>CAKUGT010000015.1 GCA_934654795.1 uncultured Collinsella sp. | reverse complement strand
GCCTCAAGAAGGAGTAACATCGGGACTTGCAGCGACGGACCTCAGGACGCTCTTACACCACGTCTGCGCGCGCGACCGTGTCTCCGGGTGCCGGTACAAAAGGAGTGTCCCTAACTGCCGCAGGGGGGGCGTCGGCCGTGGCCGATGCCCCCCCCTGCGGGTGTAAGCAGATTTGGCTGCGTGTTACTTGTCGGTGCCCAGCTTGTGTGGCTTGTAGGCGAGGGCGTTGACGAGTGCGTCGGTGGCAGACTTGACGGCCGCCGGCTGCGGATCGTTGACGTGATCCTCGGGATGCACGGGCAGGTCCTTCTTGACTGCATCGTGGATCAAGTTGAGGTACTCAGTCACGCCAGTGGTCGACAGGTGCGTGCCATCGCCATCGAACAGGTCGTTGCGATTGGCACTGTATCCGTACCAGTCGATAACGCGCACGTTCTTGTAGCGCGTAGCGGCGTTGGCGATGGCCTGGTTGGTAGAGCCAACCCACGGCTGCGGGCTGCGCGTGTTCACAAACACCACAATACGCTTATCTCCTGCATCGGTCATGATGGCGTCGATCTGGTCGTCGGTTACCAAGCCGTTGGTGCCCAGTGCAAAGACCACGATCTTGCCGGCAAGGTTCTGTTGGAGATAGCCCCCAAATGTCGCGCGGCCCGCATCAAACTGGCGGCCCTTTTCGGCATCGATATGGCTGTGCGGGAACACGTCGTCAAAGGAATCAACGGCGCGCAGCGACACGGAGTCACCGATCATCAACAGGTCGTAGGAGCCATCGGGGAAGCCGTCGTTGTCCTTGTCGGTGTCGTCGGCTGCCTGTTGGTCCGTTGGCGCGGTGTTCTTGGCTTCCTTGTTGAGGACTTCGGCGCCCTCACCGCTCAGTGCGGAGGTCTCCGGCACAAAGATCAGACCGCCCAGCGCGATAACAAGCACGATGCCGCAAGTGGCGCACACGGGAATATGCGCGCGTACCCAGTTGGCGGGCGTGGTGGTGCCGTCGCGGAACTCGGATACGGTGCGCCCAAAGGCGCCCTTTCTAAACGGCGTCTCGATAAAGCGATATGAGCATTCGGCTACGGCGACCACCAACAACACCTGCAAAATGTACTGCCACCACGGCGTATCGTTGATGTTGGCGACAGGGTTCATAAGCAACAGTAGTGGATAGTGCCACAGGTAGATGCTGTACGAGCGCTTGCCAACCCACACGAGCGGCTCGGCGGACAGTGCGCGGGCAACCATTCCCTGGGGCTGCACGCAGGCCGCGATGACCATGAGCGTGAGGATGGAGCATAACAGCGTGCCGCCGCGATACTGGAACGCGGTGTAGCCGTTGGTGAGCGCGACCATGGCGGCAAGGCCAACCAGACCCACGACGCCCAACATATCGATGGATGCGGGCGAGGACCAAAAGCGCACGAGGGCGCTCGGCTGTGCCGGGATGGTCTCGGCTGCGTCGTCGGTCGTAGCGTCATGCTTGCTCTCGGCGTTCTTGCCGTGCTTGGCGGCCCCGACCAAGCGGTCGAGCCCCAGGCGATGAGCGAGACGCACCGGCGCCAGGTCGCAATCGGGGATAAAGGCCATCCAGGCGCCCAGCAGCAGCGAGAAGACGCGGGTGTCGGTGCCGTAATACACGCGGCTGGGGTCGGCGGCGGGGTTATAGAGCACCATCATGGCGATGGCGGAGACAGCAGCCAGGCCCAGAACCATGCGGCGCGTGTTGGGCTTGCTCATGTGCATGGATACCATAGCGAGCAGCAGCGGGGGCCAAACCAGGTAGAACTGTTCCTCGATGGCGAGCGACCAAAAGTGCGTAAGCGGCGAGGGATCGCCCAGAGCATTGAAGTACGAGACGTTTTGGGCAATCTGCCACCAGTTGTTGAAGAACAGCAGCGACGGCAGGATGTCGGGGCGCATCTTGGTGAGCATCACGTGGTTAAAGATGGTGCACAGCGCGCAGGTCACGAACACTACCGTTACCCCGGCGGGGATCAGGCGACGGATGCGGCGAATCCAGAAGCTCTTAAGGTCGATGCGGCCGGTCTTAGCGACTTCGTTGAGCAGCAAGCGCGTGATCAGATAGCCCGAAAGCACAAAGAAGATCGTGACGCCAAGCAGGCCGCCCTGAGCCCACGTGAGGTTGAGGTGATAGAGCACCACCGCGACGACGGCAAGCGTGCGCAGACCGTCGAGCGCAGGGATGTAGCGGGACTTGGGGCGAGCAGGCGTCTGCTCCGCGGCGGGAGTGTTGGCGCGGCCCGCGTTGTTGGCAGAAGCGCGATGGGGGCTCGCGGTGCGTCGCGGCTCGTTGGCACGGCGCTCGCCCTTCACGCGTTCGTGCGGCGCCGGCTCGTTGCCCGTGCGGCGTCGACCGCGCGAGCCCGATTGCGAGAGTTGTTCCATAAAACATCATCCAATGACGAGAATAATCAGCACGTATTCATTGTAGCTGCCTGCCCCTGTGAATGCTTGCTGCCGGCGCAAGCTCAAGCGCGCGTCCACATCAAAGTGGACTAAAGTTATAGGGGGTGCGAGAGTGCACAATCGTTGGTCGACGGTGGGCGCAAAGCCTGAAGACGAGGAGGTTTCCATGGCGGATCACAGCATCGTTGCGGTGTTCGGCAGCATGAACATGGACCTTTCGGTGGCGTGCGAGCGCATGCCGCGCGCGGGCGAGACGGTCGATGGCAGCGGTTTTATCACCAACGCCGGCGGTAAGGGAGCCAATCAGGCCGTTGCCGCTGCGCGCATGGGTGCGCGCACGTGCATGATCGGCGCTGTTGGGCGCGATACCTTTGGCGATGCGCTCGTGGCAGGGCTCCAGGATGCCGGCGTGGGCGTAGAGTTTGTGGCGCGTCGCGATGACGTGGAGACCGGTACCGCGACTATCATTCGCTGCGAGAGCGACAACCGCATCGTGCTGTCGCCGGGCGCCAACCATGCGCTTGCGGGCGAGGACGTTGCCCGCGCACTGAGGCGCTTGGTGGCCGACGAGCTCGACGGCGATGCCAGCGAGATTGCCCCGGCTGCTGGCGGCGTCTTTATCGCCCAGGGCGAATGCGATCTGATGGCAACGGCCGCGGCGCTCTCTTGCGCTCACGAGCTGGGGTTCTATACGATCTTTAACCCGGCGCCCGCTTGCGACCTGCCGGCAGGAGCGTGGCCAGCGGTCGACCTGGTCTGCCCCAATGAGACCGAGTGCCAGGTGCTGACGGGCATTCTGCCTACGGATGATGCGAGTTGCGTCGCCGCGCTCAATGCGCTGCTCGACAAGGGCGCCGGGGCTGCGGTCATCACGTTGGGCGGCGCCGGCTCGGTTACGCTCGGCGATGGCGGTGAGCCGCTGCGCATGCCGGCGCTTTCGAGCGCGGTGGTCGATACGACGGCCGCGGGCGATACGTTTATCGGCGCGTTGGCGGCGGCTCGTCTGGAGGGCCTGCCGCTCTTTGAGTGCATGGCGGCGGGCGCTCGCGCCTCGGCGGTGACGGTGTCGCGCCTGGGCGCTCAGCAATCAATTCCCATGCGTGCGGAAGTCGAGCACAAGTTTGGTTTAGACGGTTTGGATGTAGACGGAGAAGCGGAGTAGAACAATGGCAACCAAGAAGCTGATCCTTGATCTGGATATGGGTGTGGACGATGCGATGGCGCTCGCCTATGCCATCGCGAGTCCCGAGGTGGAGCTCGTCGGCATCACCACGTGCTTTGGCAACGTGCGCGTCGAGCAGTCGGCGCACAACTGCTTGGCGGTGCTCGACCTGTTGGGTCGTCCCGAGGTGCCGGTGTACCTGGGCGCCGATCGTCCCATGAAGGCAACCGAACCCTACACGCCGCCGGCGTCCACCACGCTTATCCACGGCAAGAACGGCATCGGCGGCGCAAGCGTGCCCGCCTCGCCGTACGAGCCGGTGGGCGCGACGTCGGCCGATGGCAATGCGGCGGTCGATTACCTGATTGATGCCGCGCGTACCTATGGGCCCGATCTGGTCTACGTTGCGACCGGCCCGCTCACCAATCTGGCGCTTGCCCTGGAGCGCGATGCGGCGGCGATGATGTCCATCGGCCGCGTGGTCGTGATGGGCGGTGCGCTTACCGTGCCCGGCAACGTGAGCGCGGGCGCCGAGGCCAATATGGCAAGTGATCCCGAGGCGGCCGATGACGTGCTGCGTTCAGGTCGCAAGCTCACCATGGTGGGCTTGGATGTGACGCACCGCGTGGTGCTCACGCGTCGCGACATTGCCGGCTGGACGGGCTCGGGCACTATGGCTGGCTGCGCGTTTGCGAGCATGGTCGAGCACTATATCGGTTCGTACGAAATGAACGCGCCCTACCTGGGCGGCTGCGCGCTGCACGATCCGCTGGCGGTTGCCGTGGCGATTGATCCCACGCTCGTGGGCGCGCTCGGCTGTAACTTGCGCGTTGACTTGCTGGGCGAGTATCGCGGCCGCACCATCTGCGACGAGCACCATCTGTCCGATCCGGATAAGAGTGCGCTCGTGGCCCTCACCGTGGACGCCCCACGTTTCCTCGTGGAGTTTAAGGCACGCATGGCCCGCGTCCTGGGCTAAACGGTTTCTGTGCCCCGTTCCAGATTAGCTACCGAGTAAATACGCCCGTTGGGGGAATAGTCGCGTCGCTTCGCTTGACAACAGGCTAAACTAGCTAATAAACATTTACTATTCTGTTTAGATTGAATTTGCGGTCGTTTAGTTGCCGAGCCACGGGGCGGTCAAGCCACGATGCTCGGCCGCGGCCGATGCTAGGGGGAACGATGGCCAAAGCAAGCGTCCGCGAGATCAGCCGCATCACCGGTTTTTCGCCCGCAACCGTGTCCAATGCGCTCAACCGCAAGCGCAGCGTGAGCGAGGAGACCGCCAAGGTCATCCTGGAGTGTGCGCAGTCGCTCGGCTACCAGCAGTCGACGCAGCTCGAGAGCATCCAGTTTGTACTCGCGCGCAAGACGGGCGCCATCCTGGACGAGAGCACCTTCCACCCTGCGGTCATCGAGGGCGTGGAGCGCCAAGCGCGCCGCCACGGCATGAGTACGAGCTTTGTCTCGCTCGACTTTAGCGACCTGGACGCCGTACGTCCGCAGGTCGAGGGCCTCATCGCCGATCCGTCGGCCGCCATTGTGCTGATGGGTACCGAGCTGGGCGAGGAGGACTACGCTCTGTTTGCCAACGCCGCCGCCCACCTGATTGTGCTCGATGGCTGGAGCGACCGCCAGTACTTCGACGCCGTGGTCATTGCCAACACCGATTCGGTGCTGCGTGCCGTGGATTACCTTATCGAGAAGGGTCACAAGCAAATCGGCTACCTAGCAGGCGACCTGCGCATCCGCAATTTTAAGGACCGCGAGCGTGGCTATCGCCAAGCGCTTGAGGACGCGGGCCTTGAGGCCAATCCGGCATGGCGCGTCACCCTGGGCACCACGCTCGAGGGCGCCTATCGCGACATGGGTGCTTGGCTCGATACGGTCTCGCACGACGATCTGCCGACGGCTTTCTTTGCCGAGAACGATGTGCTTGCCGTGGGTGCTATGCGTGCGTTGAGTGAGCATGGCATTCGCGTGCCCGAAGATGTCTCGATGATTGGCTTCGACGATCTTTCCGTGGGAGCCTTCTCCAACCCGCCGCTCACCACGGTGCATGTTCCCAAGCACGAGGTGGGCGAGATCGCGGTGCGCCGCCTGGTGGGCAATATCCGCAATCCCAAGAGTTACACCTGCAAGACGGCCGTGTCGACCTATTTTGTCGAGCGCCAGAGCGTGCGCGAGCTCTAGGCAGAACGGCGCTTGATGAGCGATGCCCCCAGCTCGATCTTGAGCGGGTGGTGTTCGGCCTCGTCGATAATCTCGACGAGGCGCCGTGCGGCGATGGCGCCCATATACTCCGAAGGAACATTGAGCGTGGTCAGTTGTGGCTGCACGTAGGTTCCGCCGGCGTTGTTGTCGAAGCCGACGATGCGTACGTCATCGGGCACGCGATAACCACGCTCGATAAAGGCCTTCATGGCCCCAATAGCTATATCGTCAAAGACAGCGACGTAGTTTTGGGCGAGGGGTTCGCCCGAATCAATAATGTCGAGCATGCCGGCGTATGCCTCATCTGGGGCGACGGCGAGCTCGTGGATGGTGCCGAACTTTTCCGAGCCTGATAGCTGACCGATGGCGTGCTCGTAGGCGAAGCGCCGTTCGGTGAAGTTGCCCACGGTAACGGGCGTCGTTAACAGCCCGGGGACAGATCCATACTTCGAATGCAGGTACTGCACGGCTAGCATCATGCTGGCGGCATTGTCGATCTTGACCGTATCGACCCCAGCGCTCATGCATGAGTCCAACAGCAGCAGAGGACAGTCCAGCGATGCAAACGGCATAAAATCCGACTCGAACATCTCGGTTGCAAGGATGATGACACCATCGTATTGCGCTTCGGCGATGTCGGCGATCTGTTGCTGAGTGTTTTCGAACGGCGAGTAGTTCACCAGCGAAAACGAGAATCCCGCGTGCCTAAGGGTACCCTCGACTCCGGCGAGCATATCGGCGAAGAAGGGGGTCGTAAAGATGCGGCGCCGGTTAAAGGCAACCAAGGCAACGGTTCCGCTCTTTTGGCGCTCGAACTTAATCTTACTAAAGTCGTAACCTAGAGCTTCGGCGGTGCTCAGTACCAGCTGCCGTGTTTTTTTGCTTACGCCGCGTCGATTGTTAAGTGCAAGGGAAACGGCCGCTGCCGAAATTCCCAGCTGGTCAGCGATTTGTTTTGCAGTAACGGCCATGGTGGTTCCTAACGTTTGTGAACTTACCATGAGCTTAACACCAGGCTGTTTATTAAGCTAAATAATTAGTAACTCAACTTAAGAATCAATAGAAGTTAAGTAGCGTCCCCAGTAGAGTCTGTCTCAGCAAACGCAACAGCAAGGGGGACGAGATGATCAGCGGTATTTTTGAAATGCCCATTACGGATGAGAGCTATCCGTTTTCGAGTGCGGAGCGCTACTGTCATCTAAGCGCGAAGGGCTACGTCGAGCGCGAGTATCGCATCGACGGTACCGCCAACGTGTACCGCACGGTCGATGAAGATGGCGGCGTCGAAGTCATGACGGCCGATGCCCCGTACTCCAACCGCATCGTCGTGCGCGCTCCCAAGGACCCGTCCCAAGCGAGCGGCAATGTGGTCGTCGAGATCATCAACCCCACGTCGTTCATGGAAATCGAGCGCATGTGGATTCTGGGTCACGGTGAGTTTGTGCGCTCCGGCGATATCTATGTGGGCATTACCAGCAAGCCCAACACCATCGCCAAGCTCAAGGAGTTCAACCCCGACCGCTATGCCTTTATGAGCTGGGCAAATCCGACCCCCGAGCGTCCGTTTAATTTTGATCCGGTCGATCTTGAGCGTGGCGGCGCGCTTCCCGATATGGACCTTACCTACGAGACGGGCTTGTTTTGGGACATGCTGACCGACCTTGCGTGGCTCTTGCGCGGAGACTCCGACCTTAACCCGATCCGCGACTATCCTCGCCAGGCAATTTGCCTTACAGGATGGTCTCAGTCCGGCGCCTATCTGTTCCGCTACCTCAACAGCTTTGCCTACCGCAAGGACGCGCGCCGCGACGGTCGCGTATTTGACGGATACCTGTCTGGTGGCGGCATCCATTCGCTGTGCATCCCCGTGAACCAATACGAGAGCAACCGAGGGTATGCGCATCACCTGTTGCGCGTCGAGCACGTCGAAGAGCCGTTTATCGCGCTTCAGACCGAAAGCGAAAACGGCCGCTTTGAGAGCTGGCGCACGCTTATGCCCGATAGCGACGATCCCGATTTTAAGTACCGGCTGTACGAGGTGACAGGCGCCTCCCACGACACACAGTGGAGCTATGTCGACTATTACCAGGACGACGAGGACCTTAAGCGTATCGACCACCTTCCGGTGTATGTCGGCAAGCATGCCGAATCAAACGCCTACCCGTCGCAGTATCTCTTCCACGCTGCCTTCCGCAACCTGTTTCGTTGGGTTCGCACGGGGGTGGCTCCGGCAACATGCCCGCGCATCGAGCTGGATACGAACGGCGAGAACGTCAAGGATGCCCTGGGCAACACCAAGGGCGGCCTTCGCACCTGCCTGCTCGAGCATCCGTTTGCCCGCTACTCCAATACGAGTCTGGTGGAGCCGGGCCAGGGCACGGTCGATAAGACGAGCGACAAGGACGGCCTGTTTGGCCACATGGAGTCGTTCTCGGCATCGATGCTCAAGGAGCTGTACGGATCGCTCGAAAACTACCGCGCCCTGTGCGAGCGCGATACGGCGATTGAGGTGTCGCAAGGCTTTGTCTGTGCCGAAGACGCCCAAGCGATCGTTGACTTTGCCGTGAGGTCCGCGAGCGAGCGGGGACTGAACTAGTAGGTATTAAGACCGGAGAGGGGTCTGTAATGGATACGACGTTGAACCAAGATGTTGTTGCCGAGATTTGGCGTCCGGTTGTCCTGACGTTTGAGAGCGCCTGCTCGTTCGATAATCCATTTTTGGATGTTGAGATTTGGGCAGAGTTTGCCGGACCGAGCGGCAGGGTGGTCCGTCGTGAGGCCTACTGGGATGGCGACCGTACCTATCGCGTTTCGTTTGCCCCGACCGAGTTGGGTGCCTGGAACTATGTCATCGAGGCCCCCGAGCAGACCGGTCTTAACGGCCGCGCGGGCCGCATCAACGCCGTGCCCTACACGGGCGAGCTCGACCTGTACCGCCACGGTTTTATCCGTGTTGCGGACAATCCGCATCTGTTTGCCTATGCGGATGGTACGCCGTTCTTTTGGCTGGGCGACACCCATTGGGAGTTTGCCTATCGCGAGAGCTGGGATAAGTCGAACCATCCTGGCATGACGAGTCAGTTTTGCGGCATGGTCGATCTTCGTGCCAAGCAGGGCTTTACCGTCTATCAGACCAACCTGCGTTCGGACATGGGCGCGGCCGACCGTTATTGGATTGACGGCGGCATGCCCAAGGGCGCAGAGGACCTGCCCAACGTTGCCTTTTACCAGCAGGAACTCGACCGCCGCATGGCTTATATCGCCGATGCGGGTTTGGTCAACGCGCTTGGCCAGTCGTGGGCGTTTTCCATTCGCGGCGAGCACGGCGTAGAGCATCAAAAGCACCTGGCCCGCTATCTGGTAGCGCGCTACGGTGCGTACCCGATGGTGTGGACGCTTGCCGGCGAGGTTGCCGGATACGGCGAGGAGAACCGCGCGGCCTTCTTGGAAGGCTGGCGCGACGTTGCCTTGGAGATTGAGGCCCGCGATGGCTATGGTCACCTGGCGACAGCGCACTATACCAACGAGCGCCCCTTTGCCGATTACTACCAGGACGAGCTCTGGATGGACTTTACGCTCAACCAGGCCGGCCATGGCGACTACCTCATTAAGGCGAGCGATTACTATGACTATCTTGCCAAGTATGGCGACAAGCCCTTTGTAGAGGGTGAGGCGCTCTATGAGTTTTGCTCGACGCTCGAGGAGATGGGCACACGCCTATGCACTGCAGACATGTTGCGCCGCGTGGCGTATATCTGCATGCAGGCGGGTGGTGCCGGCTATACCTACGGTGCCCAGGGAATCTGGGACAACGTGTGGGAAAGCCCCAAAGAACTCGACCCCTTTATGGCGATCTTCAACCGTTTTGGCATTACGTGGGCCCAGGCGGTAGATGGAGAGGGCGCGGTCCAGATGGGCTACATGCGCTCTTTCTACGAAGACAATCACTTCTGGGAGCTTGCTCCCTACGAAACCGTCGATGCGGGCAACTTGTTTGCCAACAAGGCTCCGTTGGTAACTGCCAACCAGGACCTTTCGCGCATCGTCGCGTACTTTGGCGATACCGTGCGCCGAAAGCTTGCTATCGAGGGCGTGCCGACGGGCGCTGCCTATGCGAGCCGATGGTTTAACCCTCGCACGGGCGCATACCGTGGTGGCGAGGACATCCTTGCCGCCACGGACAGCATCACCCTGCCTGATAAACCCGAGGTTGGAGACTGGCTCCTCACCCTCGAGCGCAAGGCATAACCATATTTTTCTTTGGTCATAGGCGGGAAAGAGTCGGCCGCAATTTCCCGCTTGACAACTACGTGAACCGTTAAGAGAGGATCAGTGGACACGAAATGAGCGTTCTCGATTCGATGCAGGGCTTCCTCGAGAAGCATGTGGGCCCCATTGCCCACAAGGTGAGCAGCTTTAAGGTCGTAAAGGGTCTTATGTCCGGCATGATGTCGACCATGCCCGTTACGTTGGGCGTGGCGCTGCTGTCTATTATCAACGGACTGCCGATTCCGCCGCTGCAGGCGTTCCTTACCAGCACCGGCATGTCGGCAACGATTAGCGATGTGCTGGTCGTTACCATGAACCTCGGCGCCATCTACATGTGTGCCTCGGTCTCGTACGCCTACGGCAAGGTGCTTGAGAACAAGGGCCTTACGTCGACGGTTGCGGCCATCGGTGTCTTGCTCCTCCTGATCCCGCTGGGTCATGCCGAGGACGGCTCCACGTTTATCGCCACCAGCTATCTGGGAAGCTCGGGTCTGTTCGTGGCGCTGCTCGTGGCACTGATCGTGCCCAAGGCGCTCAACTTCCTTATGAAGCATATGGCTATTCCCATGCCCGATTCCGTCCCGCAGTTTGTTACCGATTCGCTGTCTCCGATGTTCTGCGCCATCGTCATCTTCACCACGGCTGCTCTGGTTAAGTGGGGCATGGGCATGACGAGCTTCGGCGATGTCTTTAACCTCATCAACAGCACCATTGCCACTCCCGTTATGTTCCTGGGCTCCAGCCCCTGGGCCGTTGTCATTTACTTTACGCTGTGCAACCTGCTGTTCTTCTTTGGTATCCACCCCAGCGTCCTGATGGGCGTGTACATGCCGGTTATCCAGGCCTGCGCTCTTGCCAACACCGAGGCATTCGTTGCCGGCCAGCCACTGCCGTACCTGTCGTTCATCATCATGTTCTCTGTCGGTTCTGTTGACGCCCTTGGCATGGAGCTTGCGCTGCTCACGGCCAAGTCCGAGCGCTACAAGGCCCTCTCCAAGATTGCCCTGGTGCCCGCACTCTTCAACATCTCCGAGCCCATCATCTTCGGTACGCCCATTGCCATGAACCCTTATATGTTCATCCCCTACATCCTGCTCAAGCCCGTGGCCTGCATTGCTGCCGCCGTCGGCCTGATGCTCGGTCTGGGCAATGCATTTAACCCGACCATTTCCATGCCGTTTGTCGTGCCGCTGCCCATCAGCAACTTCTTTACGGGCGGCATTGGCCTGGTCGCAATCGTCCTCGCCGCAATCCTGCTGGTCGGACTGCTGTTTATCCCGTTCGTCAAGATGGCCGATAAGGAGGCACTGGCCGAGGAAGCTGCTGCAAAGGCTTCTGCCGAGTAGGTCATTGTCCACAAGTTCGAAGGTTCGGCCGATCGCGTTGATCGCCGAAACATATAAGTCCCTGTGAGGGGTTACAGGAAAGGAACTGCAATGAAAAACATCGTTCTAATGTGCGCCGGCGGCATGTCCACGAGCATCATCATGAAGAACATCAAGAAGGCTGCTGACGCCGAGGGTCTGGAGTGCGAGGTCTCCGCCCACGCCGTCAACGAGGCCGCGACCATTGGCCGCAATGCCGACTGCATCCTGCTTGGGCCGCAGGTTGGCTATGCCAAGGACGAGGTCTGCGCCGCATGTCCCGAGGTGCCGGTGGGCGTGATCCCCATGACCACCTACGGCATGATGGACGGCGTTAAGGCGCTAGCCCAAGCCAAGGAACTGATGAGGCTGTAAGCATGACGACGGAAGAGATTCAGCTTCAGAGCTTTCAGATCATTGCAGGCGTCGGCTGCGCGCGTAGCTGCTATATCGATGCGATTCACCTGGCCCGCGACGGTAAGTTCGAAGAGGCCGAGGCAAAGATCGCCGAGGGCCAGCAGCATTATGCCGAGGGTCACGCGGCTCACGGCGGCCTTGTCCAGCAGACGGCTGCCGGCGAGGACCTGAGCATCGACCTTTTGGTCGTTCATGCCGAGGACCAGCTTATGAGTGCCGAGGGCTTTGGCATCCTGGCCAAGGAGTTCGTGGACGTCTATCGCAAGATGGGTGCTTAGCCACCGGCTTTGCCGACAGGCCATTGTCGCGGCACATACTTGCGCCGAAGAGACGGCAACGAGCCCGTTCACATACAGGTACGGATAGAGAGGGTCCTTCGGGACCCTCTTTTTGTTCCCCTTGTATGTTCAGATTGTTTACATACCGTTTAGGCTGATTTCACTACCGTTTACGGGACTTTCGCGTTAAACTACTAAACAAAAGAGTAAAACATTTAGTAAACAGAACAAAACGAAACATGCGTCTGTTTACTGAACATGTGACTAGGGGAGGACGTACATGGATAAGATCAAGCTCGGTTTTGTGCCTACGCGCCGCAGTATCTTTAGCGCGCCGGACGCGATCAAGTATCGCGGCCTGACGGCTGACCGTCTGCGCGAGATCGGTGTCGACATCGTCGATATCGACGACATCAACGACGAGGGCCTGCTGTTCGACGACAGCCATATCGAGCCCATCGTCAAGAAGTTCCGCGCCGAGGGCGTCGACGGCATCATGCTGTGCCACGCCAACTTTGGCACCGAGTACGTCTGCGCCCGCCTTGCCCGCGAGCTCGGCCTGCCTGTGCTGCTGTGGGGCCCGCGCGACGAGCGCCCCGAGCCCGACGGCACCCGCCTGCGCGACAGCCAGTGCGGCCTGTTCGCGACCGGCAAGGTCCTGCGCCGCTTCCAGGTACCCTTCACCTACATGACCAACTGCCGCCTGACCGATCCCGAGTTCGAGCGCGGCGTCTGGGACTTCCTGGCCGTGTGCAACGTCGTCAAGACCTTCAAGCACACCCGCATCCTGCAGATGGCCACCCGTCCGTTCGACTTCTGGTCGACCATGTGTAACGAGGGCGAGCTGCTCGAGAAGTTCAACATCCAGCTTTCGCCCATCCCCATGACCGAGCTTGTCCAGGCCGTGCGCGACGCCCAAGCCGACGAGCAGGCCATGGCCGCCATGCTCGCCCACATCAACGACAGCTTTGAGATCTGCATCCCCGAGGACAAGGTCCCCGCTGTTGCCGGTCTGGCAATCGCCATGAAGCGCCTGGTCGAGAAGTACGGCTGCAACGCCGGCGCCATCCAGTGCTGGAACGCCCTGCAGGACGAGCTGGGCATTATGCCCTGCGCCGCCAACGCCATCCTCAACGAGATGGGTATCCCCGTCGTCTGCGAGACCGACATCCACGGCGCCATCACCGCGCTCATGGTCGAGGCCGCCGATCTTGGTCGTCACCGCGGCATGTTCGCCGACTGGACCGTCCGCCATCCCGACAACGAGAACGGCGAGCTGCTGCAGCACTGCGGCCCCTGGCCCTGCAGCTGCGCGGCCGTCAAGCCCAAGCTCACCTATCCGCTGGCCTTCGATCACCCCGGCGCGCTGACGGCCGAGGCCAAGCACGGCGACCTCACCCTTGCCCGCTTTGACGGCGACAACGGCGAGTACTCGCTGCTGCTGGGCAACGCCCGCGGCATCGACGGCCCGGCCGGCATGGGCACCTACCTGTGGGTCGAGGTCGAGAACCTCAAGCGCCTCGAGGCCAAGATCGTCGAGGGCCCCTACATCCACCACTGCGTGGCCATCCACGCCAACGTGGTGCCGGTGCTGTACGAGGCATGCAAATACATTGGCATCCAGCCCGACCTATATGATCCCATCGAAGAAGACGTCAAAGCCTACCTGCGAGGAGAGTAGAAATGGCAACGATTGAAGAGCTTGAGTCCCTGCGTTGGGACCTTCGCCGCGATTGCGTCGACATCATCATGGCCGGTGCCGGCGGCCACATCGGCGGCGACATGTCGGTCATCGACGCGCTCATGACCCTCTACGCCAACCATCTGAACATTTCGCCCGAGACCGTCGACGATCCCAACCGCGATCGCTTCGTGCTCTCCAAGGGCCATGCCATGGAGGCCTACTACGCGGTGCTGTGCCACGAGGGCTATCTGGACCTCGATGACGTCAAGGCCCGCTTCTCCAAGTTCGGCAGCCCCTACATCGGTCATCCCAACAACAAGCTCAAGGGCATCGAGATGAACTCCGGCTCGCTGGGCCACGGTCTGCCCGTCGCGGTGGGCATGGCGCTCGCCGGCAAGATGGACGGTCGCGACTACCGCGTCTACACCATCATGGGCGACGGCGAGCTTGCTGAGGGCTCGGTCTGGGAGGGCGCCATGAGCGGCGGCAACTACCAGCTCGACAACCTGTGCGCACTCGTGGACCGCAACCGCCTGCAGATCAGCGGCAGCACCGAGGATGTCATGAAGCAGGACTCGCAGGAGGAGCGCTGGGCCGCCTTCGGTTGGAACGTGCTGTCCATTCCGGGCAACGACGTCCAGGCCATCGACGCCGCGCTGACGCTTGCGGCCGAGACCAAGGGTAAACCCACGGTCATCATCCTCAACACGGTGAAGGGCTATGGCTCGCCGGTTATGGAGGACAAGGCCAGCTGGCATCACCACCTGCCCAACGACGAGGAATACGCCCAGATCATCGCCGATTTCGCTGCCCATAAGGAGGCCATCAATGGCTAACAAGATCGCCAACCGCAAGGTTATCTGCGACACGCTGCTCGAGGCCGCCGAGACCGATAAGGACATCGTCGTCCTGTGCTCCGACTCCCGTGGCTCCGCGTCGCTCACGCCGTTCTTCGATCAGTATCCCCAGCAGTCCGTTGAGGTCGGCATTGCCGAGCAGGACCTGGTGAGCATCGCCGCCGGCATGGCTTCGTGCGGCAAGAAGGCCTGGGCTGCCTCGCCGGCGTCCTTTGTGACCACGCGTTCGTATGAGCAGTGCAAGGTCGACGTTTCGTATTCCAATACCAACGTCAAGCTCATCGGCATTTCGGGCGGCGTGTCCTACGGCGCCCTGGGTATGAGCCACCATTCCGCGCAGGATATCGCCGCCATGAGTGCGATCCCCAACATGCGCGTGTATCTGCCGAGCGACCGCTTCCAGACCGCCGAGCTCGTGCGCGCCCTGGTCGCCGACAACAAGCCTGCCTACATCCGCGTGGGCCGCAACCCGGTCGAGGACGTGTACACCGAGGACGAGTGCCCGTTCCAGATGGACCGAGCCACCTGGGTGCGCCGCGGCACCGATGTGACGATCGTCGCCACCGGTGAGATGGTCCGCCATGCCGTGGACGCCGCCGATCTGCTGGCCGAGCAGGGCATCTCGGCAACGGTGCTCGACATGTATTGCGTCAAGCCGCTCGACGCCGAGGCCGTGATCGAGGCCGCCGGTGCCACGCGCGCCGTCGTGACCGTCGAGGAGCACAGCCCCTTCGGTGGCCTGGGTTCCATGGTCGCGCAGGTTGTGGGCGAGCATTGCCCGCGTCCGGTCAAGTGCCTGAGCCTGCCCGACGCGCCGGTCATCACCGGTACCTCGCCCGAGGTCTTCGCGCATTACGGACTTACGGGCACCGGAATTGCCGAGGCCGTTAAGGACTTCCTGCCCGCAGAGTAATTGGAATGTGACAAAGGGACAGTCCCTTTGTCACATTCGTTTTGAAAGGGGTGGCCATGGGCCGCTACATCATCGGAATCGATCAGTCCACGCAGGGCACCAAGGCGCTGCTGGTGGACGAGGGCGGCCATCTGATTCATCGTGCCGACCGCTCGCATCGCCAGATCGTCAACGAGGCCGGCTGGGTGAGCCATGATCCGGCCGAGATTGCGGCCAACGTGCTGGCCGTGGCGCGTGCCGTGGTGGAGGAGACCGGGGTCGACCCGGCCGACGTCGCCGGCATCGGCATTTCCAACCAGCGCGAGACCACCGTTGCCTGGAACCGCACGACGGGCGAGACGCTGTGCGACGCCGTGGTGTGGCAGTGCGCCCGTGCCCGCGAGCTGTGCGACGAACTGGCCGCGCGCGAAGGCGTGGCCGAGTTGGTGCGCGACACGACGGGCCTGGTGCTCTCGCCCTACTATCCGGCGGGCAAGATGGCCTGGATTCTCGCAAACGTGCCGGCGGCTGCTAAGGCCGCTGCGGCGGGCGAGCTGTGCCTGGGCACGATTGACGCCTGGGTGGTCTGGACGCTCACGGGCGGCGCCGAGTTTCGTTGCGACTGGTCCAACGCCAGCCGCACGCAGCTGTTCGACCTGCGCCGTGGCTGCTGGAGCGAGCCGGTGTGCCAGGCCTTTGGCATCGACGCTGCCTGCCTGCCGCAGGTGACCGATTCCGACGGTCTGTTCGGCACAACGGACCTGGGCGGCTTTTTGCCGGCGCCCGTGCCTATTCACGGCGTGCTCGGCGACAGCCACGCCGCCCTGTTTGCGCAGGGCTGCCACAGCCGCGGCATGGCCAAGGCGACCTATGGCACCGGCAGTTCGGTCATGATGAACGTCGGCGACGAGTTTGTCGCCAGCTCGCATGGGCTTTCGAGCTCGCTCGCGTGGCGCATGGACGGCGTGACCGAGTACGTGCTCGAGGGTAACGTGAGCTACGCCGGCGCCGTCAAGACGTGGCTGCGCGACGACCTGGAGCTCATCAATAACCCCGAAGAGGTCACCGACCTGTGCTATGCCGCCAACCCGGCGAGCCGCGTCTACTTTGTGCCGGCGTTTACCGGCCTGGGCGCGCCGCACTGGGCAAGCGACGCCGAGGGCTGCGTCTTTGGCATGACGCGCACCACCGGCCGCGCGGAGTTCGTGAAGGCTGCCGACGAGTCGATCGCCTATCAGATCTTCGACGTGATCGATGCGATGGTCGAGGATTCGGGCGCGGCGCTGGCCGAGCTTCGCGTTGACGGCGGCCCCACGCGCGATGCGTACCTGATGCAGTTTGAGAGCGATCTTGTGGGCTCGCCCATCCGCATCGCAAGCAACGACGAGATGAGCGGTCTAGGTGCAGCTTGGGCCTGCGGCATTGCGCTGGGCATGTACACGCGCGACGTCGTCGACGTCTACGGCGCCCGCGGCATCGTGAAGCCCGCCATGCCCGCCGACGAGCGAGCCAAAAAGATCGCCGGCTGGCGCCACGCCGTGAAATCAACGATTGCATACACGGCCTAGGCGGCTGCGCGGCGCCCAAGTGCCGCAGGTTGCCGTTCAAGCCGTCGCTTGCGTACCAAAGTACGCGGCGCTCCTCTTTCACGGCAACCTGCGGCACTTGGGCGCCGCTCGCTTTCCGCAGGCTATTCCCTGAATCTCATCTGGCTTTCTGGGACGGGGATTAAAAAATCATCGGTAGGATGCGGCAACCGCCTCGATCAATACCTTTCCATGGCGAAAAGCTCGCGGCTCGCGGGAGGGACGCTGCTTCAATTGTGAGCGACTCTAGCGCCCCGGCATGTCGTCGTACGGGCGATTGGGCGCGCTCGGGAAGGCATCGCTTCCATATTGGAGCAGATACTGCTGAACGACGAGGTCAATTGCCGCGAGCGCCCCGTATTTGCCCGTGTCGTTGGCATTCGACTCGCCGCACTGCATGATGAAGGCGGCCTGATTCCAATATGGGTTCGAGGCGTTTTGCGTGATTGCCAGCATGGAGCACTTGCTATCCCTGATGCTGTTGCAGACATCGACATATCGAATGGGATAGCTGCCCCCAACGCTGCAGATGATCGCCAGGTCCTCGGGCTGGAGGGATTGGGCACATGCAAGCTGGGAGGCTTGATCCAGATACAGGTCCATGACCTTTCCCATGGAAAACAGCTTGTTCTGAAGGTATCGTCCGGTATCCCAAAGAAAATGATGGGAAAAGAACGCGACTCGGCGGCAATTATGAATCGCATAGGCGATTTTCGGAAGTTCGGCCAGGTTTTTCTCGGAAATGGTCGCGGCGATGTTTTGCTGAGCTTCCCTCGCATATTCAAGAAACGTCGCGTGCGGGTCCGCGGCGAGATTGCAAATATCGTGAAACTCATGTCTCCATTCTGTAACATCGGTGTCCAGGATGGAATGCAAAACCCTGTGCATTCGTGTTGTACTCAATGGTAACAGGAGCCGGGCGATTAAGCCCGGATGCGGATACATGAAAGGGAGATTGCATGGCACATCAGTCGACTTCGGTATTTCCCGAGACGTTTCTCTGGGGCGTCGCGACCGCTGCGCACCAGGTTGAAGGCAACAACGTGAACAGCGACACGTGGCTGTTCGAGAATGTTGAGGACACGGCGTTCATGGAGCCTTCTGGCGACGCGATGGACCACTACCATCGTTTCCGCGAGGATATCGCCCTTATCGCATCTCTTGGCCTCACCTCCTATCGTCTGAGTGTCGAGTGGTCGCGCATCGAGCCGGCGCGCGGCCTGTTCTCCAAAGCAGAGCTCGCGCACTATCGCGAAGTGCTCCAGTGCTGCCGTGACAACGGTCTCAAGACGATCGTCACACTCCATCATTTCACGTCGCCGATCTGGCTGCTTGCCCAAGGCGGCTGGGAGTCGCCCGAGACTCCCTCCCTTTTCGCGCGGTACTGCGCGCGTGTGGTCGAGGAGATGGGCGATTTGATGGACTACGCATGCACCATGAACGAGCCAAACCTGGCATGGCTCTTGGCTGATGTCGGGGCCACGTCGCGCAACGCCTCCGATCGCGCTGAGGCCCCCATGTTCCGCAGCGTCGCCAAGGCGTTGGGAGTCGAGCCGGCATCCCTGGCCCAATTCCAGTTCGCAGCCACCGAGCGGGCGTTCGATGTGAAGCTCGCCGCTCACAAGGCTGCCGTTGACGCTGTGCATGCAATCCGTCCCGATCTCCCGGCAGGTTGGACGCTCGTGGGAAGCCCCTTTAAGGCGGCTCCCGGTGGCGAGGAACGCGCCGCAGCTGCCCGCGAGGAGATTTGCGATCGCTTTTGCCGTGCTTCCGCAGGCGATGATTTCGTGGGTATCCAGACGTACTCGCGCTCGTGGTACGGCGCGGATGGCCCGGTTGACCCGCCTGCCGGCGTGGAGCTCACCCAGCGCGATGAGGAGTTTTATCCCGAGGCCATCGAGGAGAGCCTGCGAGCTGCTTGGGACCAGTCGGGCACGCCTCTGTTCGTCACCGAAAACGGCATAGCTTCCGAGGATGACGAGCAGAGAGAGCGCTTTTTGGATCGAGCTGTCGCCGGTGTGGGGCGTTGCGTCCGCGACGGTATCCCGGTTTTGGGATACACCTGCTGGTCCGCGTTTGACAATTTCGAGTGGGTTTTCGGGTATGGCCCGAAGTACGGGATCATTTCCGTCGACCGCGAGACACAACGCCGCACCGTAAAGCCAAGCGCTACGCACCTGGGAAGCATAGCGCGCTGTAACGGTGCCTGCGTCGAGATCGGTGATGCCCGATGAAGCGCCTGCTGATACGCGCCGACGACCTTGGCTACTCTCGGGGCGTCAACTACGGCATCGTCGATTCGGTCCGCGGCGGACTCGTCGGGTCAGTCGGGGTCATGACCAACATGGAATCCGTGGACCACGGCCTCGAATTGCTCGACGGGCTTGACGTGTGCCTTGGCCAGCACACGAACATCTGAGTCGGCAGGCCGCTTACCGACCCTGCGCTCATTCCGAGTCTCTGTGGACCGGATGGCATGTTCAAGCCGAGCGGGGCGTATCGGGACGCCATGAAGCGGGGAATCGACTTCGTGGTGCTCGATGAGGTCGTCTTGGAGATCGAGGCTCAGTATCGAAAGTTCGTAGCGCTTGTGGGTAGAGAACCCTCCTACTTTGAGGGTCATGCGGTGGCGAGCCCGGCGTTTTTTAAGGGGTTGGAGATCGTGGCGGAGCGCCACGGACTGCCGCTGTTCCCGATGGGTGCGCCGGGGGAGGCGGTCACGTTCAAGAGCACGCGTGTCGCTGCGTACATGCCCACAGATTTTCGCGCCTATGAGATGGATCCGTTCTCGGCGGTGTGCGGCGCCGTCGAGAATGCGAACGACGACGCGTGCACCCTCATGGTGTTCCATCCGGGTTATATCGATGCCTATCTCATGGACCACTCGAGCATGACGACAGCGCGGGCGCGTGAGGCGTCGATGCTTTGCGATCCCACAACCCGTGAATGGCTGGCGAGTCAGGACATCGCGTTGGTGACATACGACGATTTGAACTAAGAAGAAAGGTGGCAAGTATGATAAACGGGTTTCCCGATGGATTCCTATGGGGTGCGTCGACGAGCGCATTTCAGGTAGAGGGCGCCTGGGGGGAGGGCGGCCGAGGCAAGTCGACGACCGATCGCGGCTTCGGCATCCCCGGAATCACAGATGGCAGCGTGGCGTCCGACCACTACCATCGCTGGAAAGAGGATGTCGACCTCATGGCCGAACTCGGACTAAAGACGTATCGCATGAGCTTCTCGTGGTGTCGCATTATGCCCGGTGCGACTTGCGAGCCGAATCCCGAAGCCCTGGCGTTCTACGACGGTCTGATCGATTACCTTCTGGAAAAGGGCATCGAGCCCTTTGTGACGCTGTACCACTTCGAGTGCCCCCAAGCACTCGTCGACGAGTTCGGCGGATGGTTAGATCGCAGGATGATCGATGCCTTCGCCCGCTACGCCGAGGTCTGCTTTAGGCACTTTAAGGGCCGTGTAAAGCTGTGGGCGACTATCAACGAGCAGCTTATCGCGACGGCGTCGTCGGTGAACACCGGGGATACCGAGACCGACCCCAAGAGACACCAGGGCA
Organism: uncultured Collinsella sp.; assembly: GCA_934654795.1. GTDB lineage: Bacteria > Actinomycetota > Coriobacteriia > Coriobacteriales > Coriobacteriaceae > Collinsella. Next base: position 18,658 of record CAKUGT010000015.1, on the reverse strand, counting down.
ATACCTATCAGATGAGTTACCACATGTCTCTCGCAGAGCACCGTGCTTTCGAGTTTTTGCACTCAATCGATCCCGAGGCGAAGATCGGGCCGGTCTGCGCCATCCAGGTGACCTATCCGCTCAGCAGCTCGCCTGCAGATGTGATGGCGGCGCTCAATGCCGAGGAGATGGAGCAGTTCTACATGCTCGACATGAGCGTGCGTGGATCGTATTCCCCGTATGCGGCGAGCTATCTCAAGCGCGAGGGGTTCTATCCCGCGGTCGAGCCCGAGGACGATGCGGTCCTGCACGGGTCGACGCCCGATTTCATCGGCATCAACTATTACTCCAGCAGCTGCGTCAAGGAGCGCACCGAGCCCATCGTATTCGGTGGCTTCCCGCCTTGGGGCGCGGGCGACTTCGTCCTCTGCGACAACCCGAGGCTCGAGAAGACCGAGTGGATGCCCAACGGCCTCGACCCCATCGGGCTGTCGATCGGCATGCGCAAGGTGCATGACCGCTACGGCCTGCCTATGATCATCACCGAGAACGGCATGGCTTTGAGCGAGGAGCCCGATGAGTCCGGCGCGATTCACGACGAGCAGCGCATCGCCTATCTCTCCGCGCATATCGCCCAGGTCGGCGAGCTCATCGAGCAGGGTTATCCCATCTTTGGGTATTGTCCGTGGAGCTTTGTCGATGTGGTCTCCAGCCATCAGGGCTTCGCCAAGCGCTATGGCCTTGTATACGTGGATCGCACCGATGACGACATCAGGACTTGCGACCGGATTCGCAAGGACAGCTTCTATTGGTACCAGAAGGTCATCGCGGGCAATCAGCTGCCTGAATAAACGCAAGTTTTCCGGTTGGCGCGAAGTCGCCGGCGGGGGATAGAAAGAAACGGGAAGGGAAGTACCATGGCAGATAACAAGCGTATCGCCGAGGATATCCTCAAGGCGGTGGGCGGCCCGAAGAACGTGACTTCGGCGACCCATTGCATGACGAGGCTCCGCCTTGTGCTCAAGGACGAGTCCAGCATCGACGATGACGAAGTCAAGGCCGTTGACGGCGTGATGGGCGTTGTTCACGGCGGTCAGCAGTATCAGATCATCGTGGGGACGAACGTGCCCAGGGTGTACGCGGAGTTCTGCTCACTTGCCAACGTCAACGAGCTCGAGGCGGTTGAGGACGCCGAGGCTGCCGCCGCCGATGTCGAGCTTGTCGGCAAGAAGAAGCTTACGCCCATGCAGATCCTGAAGAACGTCGTCGGTTACATGGCGGGCTGCATGACCCCGATGATCCCGGTGCTGCTCACGGGCGGTCTCGCAAATGCGATCAATGCCCTGTGCGGTCCGCAGCTCCTGGGCCTGTACCCCGCGGAGAGCGACATCTACGTGCTCTTCGACTTCATCTACGATGCCGCCCTGTACTTCATGCCTATCCTCGCGGGCGTCAACGCGGCGAAGCAGTTTGGCATCAACGGTATGCTCGGCGGATTTATCGGCTGCATTCTCATGTCGCCGGATTTCGCCGCAATCATCGCCGAGGGTAAGGCGTTTACCGTCTTCGGCATCCCCTGCAACACCTCTGCCGCCTATGCCCAGACTGTCCTGCCCATCATGATGTCCGTTCCGCTGTTCGCTGTTGTATATAAGTTTGTCGGCAAGCACCTGCCCGACGTGCTCTCCACCGTATTCACGCCCATTTTGAGCCTCCTTGTTACCTCGCCGTTCATCCTGTGCCTGCTCGCCCCCTTCGGTACGATTGTGGGCAACGCCATCAGCGGCGGCCTTGCTTGGTTCGGTATGAATACCGGGTTCTTCGGTGTCGGCGTGATCGCCGCCCTTTGGGAGTTCCTCGTCATGAGCGGTATGCATCTGGCCCTTATGATGCCCATGATGGCCTCGTTCTTCGAGACTGGCGAGATGACCGGTGTCATGCTCGCGGGTAGCTTCGCCACGTGGGCGTGCTTCGGCGTCGCCCTCGGTGCGGCTCTTCGACTCAGGGGCAAGGCGGAAGGCGGCAACGCCTTCGGCGCCTTCGTGTCCGGTATCTTGGGCGGCGTTACCGAGCCTGTGCTCTATGGTATCTGCCTGTCTCACGTGCGCTGCTTTGGTGCCTTGATGGTCGGTAGCTTTGTCGGCGGTGCGTATGCTGGCATCGCCAATCTCACCCAGTACGTCATCACCTCCGCGAACTTCCTGTCCGTCCTGAGCTATGCGGGCGGCACCAACGCCAACTTCATCCAGGGTATCATCGCGAGCCTCATTTCCCTGGTCGTCGCAGCTGTGTGCACCTATCTCTTCGGCTTTAGCAAGAAGGAGCTCGATCAGGTAAACGCCAAGTAGCATTGAGCCTTTGCCCCTTTAGAGGGAAACTCCATGATTGATGCAGCCTGAAATAACCCGCGCCTCGCTCTCTCGAGTGGGGCGCGCGTCTTGCCTTCTATCACGCATGCGTGGCCGACGGCTATCGCGAGGTGGGTCTTCCCTCGGCCCGTCTGCCCATGGAACGTGAAGTCCCGCGCTGCCTCGACGAACGACAGCGATTTCGGGTGGTTCGCGCCATGGCTGTCGGGAAAGGCTGCCTGCGTGAAGTCGTGCCCTTCGAACGACTTCACGCAGGGGAATTTCGCCTTCCTGAACAGCCTTGCGCGCTTGGATTCCTTCCGGACCGTCATCTCATGCTCGATGAGCTCGTCCGTCCTAGGTGGCTCATTTGGGACGGGGCTTTTTTGACTGGTATGATTGGTGCGGCCATTCAAACCAGCTAAAAGAGCCCCGTCCCAAATTGACTACCGAGAGGATCTGCCATGGAGCGCATTGCGAGTTTTTCCGTTGACCATCTGCTGCTTGAGCCCGGCGTGTATGTGAGCCGCATCGACCGCGATCCGGCGACCGGTGCCGCCGTCACCACCTTTGACCTGCGCCTGACCACGCCCAACAAGGAACCGGTCATGAATACCGCCGAGTGCCATACCATCGAGCACTTGGGTGCGACGTTCCTGCGCAATCATGCCGAGTGGTCGAGCCGCATCGTCTACTTTGGTCCCATGGGCTGCCGCACGGGCTTTTACCTGGTCGTGTTTGGCGAGGTGACGAGCGAGGAGATCCTGCCGCTCGTGCGTGAGCTCTTTGAGTTTGTCGCCGGCTTTGAGGGCGATGTCCCCGGAGCTGCTCCCGATGAGTGCGGTAACTACCTGGACCAGAACCTTCCCATGGCTAACTGGCTCGCGCGCCGCTACCTCGACCGCGACCTGGCCGATATCGACGAGAAGCACCTGCACTATCAGCAGGCGTAAGAGCTGTCTACGAAACGACCGTTTGCACCGGAGGCGTCCCCGTTTTTTCGGGGACGCTTTTTCACGTTGAGCGCTCAAAATAGTATTTGTTTGTTCTAGAATGTTCGTATAGTCACATAAACGAACAGGAGCGAACATGCATATCTACTCTGTCAACGATCCCGAGTTCAAGCCCTATGGCAACGTTTGGGATAACGTCCCGTCCGAGCTTACGTCGCCCGTGCTCGAGGCGCTTGCCTCCACGCCCATCCCCGAGGGCAGCAAGTACGTAGCAAGCGCGCCGGAGCTCGAGGGCGTCAAGGATGCCGATAAACTGGGCTTTCTCATGTTTGGCGGCCGACCCTTCCAGCTTGGCTGGTGTAACGGCCACAACACGCAGCTCAACTGCCTGGAGTATCACCGCGCCAGCGAGTTTAACCTGGGCGCTCGCGACTTTATCCTGTTCGTGGCGCATCGCTGGGAGATCGAGGACGGCAAGCTCGACACCGCGTGCGTCAAGGCGTTCCGCGTGCCGGCGGGTACGGTCGTCGAAGTCTTCAACACCACGCTCCACTACACGCCCTGCATGGTCGATGAAGGCGGCTTCCAGGTGATGGTCGCGCTTCCCGCCGGCACCAATGGTCCGCGCCCCGAGGCTGCATCCGACATGCCTGCCGCCGGTGACGCTTACTGCTACTGGAAGGCCGACAAGTGGGTCCTCTGCCATGCTGACAGCCCCAAGGCAGCCGAAGGCGGCTACGTAGGCCTCATCGGCAAGAACCTCGACATCACCGTGGACTAGGGGCTTCCGGTCTGTCTCGATCTGTAACATCTAGCGGGCTAAATCGTCTCTACCTGTTACAGATTTAGACAAACTGCAGGGGACAGACTGAACAATCTCGATCTGTAACACCAAGCCCGGTTTTGGCGGCCTAACTGTTACAGAATGAGACAAACGGCCCGAACCACCACAAAGGTGCCCCTTTGTGGTGGTTGCCTAGAGCTGGCTGCGCAGATAGTCAGCCATATATGGAACGGCGAAACGCACGTAACCGCGGCGCGCCTGTTCGATTACGCCGGCGTCGATGAGGCGCCGGCGATATTTTTGCGCGTAGTCGGGTGTGACCGACATGCGCTCAGCCACATTGGAAATGCGTGACACGTCGTCTTTGTCATCAGCCATCGCGGCGAGAAACGCGACGTCTTGATCCGATAGCGCGGCAAGTGTCGTCTCGCACACGTCGTTTTCGAAATCAACCTTCGATGCCTCAATGGCTCCGTCGACTTGCTCTGGCGTTACGCGCTCTCCGGCTTTGCAGCGATTGGCGATGTTGTAGCCAATGAGCTGCAACATATAGGGTGAGCCTTGGGTTGCGCGAGCGGCGCGTAGGCGAAGATCGCTTGGAATATCAAGGCTGAGCTCATCAAAAGCCCGTTGATAATAGGCGTCGACGTCTCCGACTGAAAGCGGTTCAAGCGTGACCTTACGTGCGCGGTTGAGAAATGTCAGTACGCGGTCGTTGAGTGTCGCCGAAACTGCTCCCGGAAGACCCGCCATAACGAGTGCGACGTTAAGCCGCTCGCCGACCAGCTCTTGGTAGGCGGTGACGAGCTGTCTAATCTCAGGTGAATTAGCTTGGAGCTCATCGATAAGGATGAGGATGCCGTGCCCCTGCTCGGTCAGCTTACGCGCCAGCTGCGTGAGTTTGAACTGGAAACTCTTGGTCTCCTGCACATCGCGTGTGAACTCAAGGCCCGCTGAGAAACCGAAGACGCTCAAGCTGCCGCCGGAAAGTTTGGGGAGATGACGCTTGCTGACATAGGGCTCGCCAGCCTCTTGGATTTTTTCAACAATGCGCTCGAGCATATCCTCGGAGGCTACGGTGGGCGTGGCGACAACAAAGCCGAGCTTGCGTGCGCGGTCGGCGAGTTCCCACAGAAGAACCGTCTTACCGCTGCCTCGCTGCCCAAGCATGAGCGTGGCTCGGTCGCGATTGCCCGGCTCCTGCTCAAGGCCGGAGATGAATGTCGAAATCACGTTCCCGCGTCCAACCAGATAGGACGGGCGATTTCCGAATGAAGGGGAGAAGATGGTTTCAGTCATGAGTCTCCTTTCCTTTTTTTCCTATTTTTTCCTTTCTTTCCTATTCAGTCAAATATCCCGCCGGCGAAGGCGGCTGCGGGGGTCTCATCGGCAAAAATCGAGCGCGAGAGCGTAGAGTTTGAGCAAGAGACTTGGACGGGTCGTCTTGAGCGCATCCATGTCAGGCCTGGCGTTGTTGCTGATGAGCCGCTTGTTGCAGTTACCGTGCGCTTTCCGGCATCCATGGTGGTGGCAATCGACCGGAAGACGGGGGATCGATCCGATTTTATTCGGCGGGCCGTTTTCCCTGCGCTGTAGTAACGTTGCGTCTCCTAAATCGACCTTGGTTTCGTCGAGGAGGTAGATCTTGAGGATGAGGTGTCCTGCTTCGGTGAACCCGTTCTCGAAGACGGGCAGCACGCGCGACACGGACTACCGCGACCTCCTGACCTTCCGCGACGGGGAGTAGCGGCTTGGCGGTGTGCGGCGCCGGCACGTGACGGTGGCGGGCATGAGGCTTGGCCTTCGTGACGGCATGTTCTTTAGAGTTTGCGGTGCATGATGGCACGGCCGTTTTCAAATCGTGAAACATTGCCCGGGAATGAGTAACAGGCTTTGGTTCGTACATCCGTTATAACGGGAGTTGCAAGAAGTGACATCCGTGACGAGAGGTTGAACTCATGACTCAGCACCGGTTTCCCGAAGGTTTCCTCTGGGGTGCTTCCACCAGCGCTTTTCAGGTTGAGGGTGGGTATGATGAAGGAGGCAAAGGTCCGGCAACCACCGATTGCGGCCCGGGGTGTCCCGGCATCGCCGATAACAAGATCGCCTCGGACCACTATCATCACTGGCGTGAGGATGTCGACCTCATGGCCGAGCTCGGCATCAAGGTCTACCGGATGGGTTTCGCTTGGAGCCGCATCATGCCCGATGCCTCGGGGGATCCCAATCCTGAGGGCTTGGCGTTTTATGACCAGCTGATTGACTACCTGCTGGAGCGAGGGATCGAGCCCTTGGTCACCCTGTATCACTTCGAATGTCCGAGTGCGTTGGTCGAGGCCTTCGGCGGCTGGAAGAGCCGTAAGATGATCGACTTCTATGTGCGCTATGCCGAAATCTGCTTCACGCACTTCAAGGGGCGCGTCAAGCGCTGGGTTACCGTGAATGAACAGCTAATTGCGACCTCCGCGCCCAGCAACACGGGTGACACCGAAACCGATCCGCGCCAACGGCAGAAGAACGCCTACCAGATGAGCTATCATGTCGCTCTTGCCGAGCATCGCGCCATCGCGTGCCTGCGACAGATCGACCCCGATGCGCAGATCGGCCCCGTTGTCGCCATGCAGGTGGTCAACCCGCGGACGAGCGCTTCGGCGGATGTGCTTGCGGCCATGAACGCCGAGGAGATGATGCAGAACTACCTGCTCGACCTGAGTGTGCGCGGCGACATCTCGCCTTATGCGCGCTATTACCTGGAGCGCGAAGGTTTCTACCCTGTTGTTGAGTGCGGGGACCACGACATCCTGGTCGCGACGAGGCCCGATTTTCTTGGGGTGAACTACTATTTCAGCAATTGTGCGCATGAGCGCACGGAGCCCATCCGCTTCGACCGGTTCCCTCCGTGGTCGGGCGGGGATTTCGAACTCTGCGATAACCCTGCGATCGCGCCGACCGAGTGGATGTCGAACGGCATCGACCCCCTTGGGCTTCGCGTGGGCATGCGCAAGCTCTACGATCGCTACCAGCTTCCGATGATCGTCACGGAGAACGGCATGGCGCTTTCCGAGTCACTTGACGAGGAGAACAGGGTGCATGATGCCGTGCGCATCGAATACCTTTCACGACATTTGGGCGAGGTCGAGGAGCTCATTCGCGAAGGCTATCCCGTCTTCGGCTACTGCGTTTGGAGCCTCATGGATCTATGCTCAAGTCATCAGGGGTTCACTAAGCGCTACGGCCTTCTGTATGTCGATCGCACGGAAACCGATGCGAAGCAATGCGCTCGTTTCAGGAAGGACAGCTTCTTCTGGTATCAGGACGTGATTAGAGAAAACGGCTTGCCCTGCTGAGCGTCGGTGGTCCGACGAGATTACTCGCCAGTACCGGAATCGGCTCCATAACGCCTCAGGTATTCCATGACTATCAAGTCGATGGCGGCAAGCGCACCGAACTTGCCCGTGTCGATGTTGTTGGTCACTCCGCAGCTCAGTATGCAGGAGGCATGGTTCCAGTAGGCGCTTGAGGTGTTTTGTGTGATGGCGAGAAGACGACAGCCGGAGGCGGCGAGTGCGTTGACGATTTCTGGATAACGAATGGGGTATGTTCCCCCTATGCTGCAAATGATGGCGAGGCTGGATTTGGTGAGCGATTGCGCGCAGGCGAGCTGCGATGAATAATCGAGGTAAAGCTCGATGGGGCGGTTCATGATGGTGAGCCTGCTTTGGAAGTAGCGGCCCACGTCCCAGAGGAAGTGGTGGGAGAAGAACGCGACATGCCCGCTGTCGTGCAAATCATCGACAATGGCGGGCAGTTTCGCGATGTTTGCCGCCGAGATGGTCGTTTCGATATTGAGCAGGATCGCCTCCCGGTAGGATGCCAGAGCGCCTTCCGTGTCGTTTGACAGCTGTTCTACAAAGGCATGTGGAAACAACCCGGTTTTGAGGACGTCATGTTCAAGCTGGTTGCGCAGGTCCTTGAAATCAGCGAAACCCATAAACCGGCAGAATCGCGACACTGAAGCCTTCGAGACGAAGCACATGTCGGCGATTTCTCCAATCGAGAGCTCGCTCAGCTTGCTGTAGTTTTTCACCAGCGTGGTCGCTATCTCGTAGTTGGTGTCGTGCTGCATTGCGGTGTCGATGTAGTCAAGCAACCGTTCGGCAACCGATCCCATCGAGATGGATTTTTCCATGATGGCTGTCCCCTTTATGCTCAGTGGCCCGAATAAGAGGGCCTCATTTGACCAAACTATAGCTCAAACATGCCGGTATTCCTGCGGAGTTTCACGTTATGAAACTCGCGTAGCCATCTCGCAACCTTGTGGCACAGCATGTAACCGATTTTGGATATAGCCGGCGTTATCTTAATGCAAGAAGAGACGACGAAGCTTGCCGCCCCGCCGGAACACGGCATCGGCTCTACACAGGGCATCGCTTCGTTGCTTTGCCGCTCGACGAGATATCGGTTGAGGAGGATCGGATGAAGCGGTTATTGCTGCGCGCCGACGATTTAGGTTACAGCGACGGTGTTAATTGCGGGATAGCGGCCGCGGTCCAAGCGGGGCTCATTCGCTCGGTGGGCGTCATGACCAACATGCCGCTTGCAGAAAGCGGTTTGGCGCGCCTGCAAATCAAGGATCTCTGCTTGGGTCAGCACACCAATATCTGCACGGGTAGGCCCCTCAGCGATTCCTCGCTCATCTCGAGCATCGTTGACGATGATGGCAATTTCAAGCGGAGCTCAGCATATCGCGCCGCCGCGCGGGCTGGGGAGGACTTCGTGGTGCTTGACGAGGTCATTATCGAAATCGAGGCGCAGTATCGGCGATTCCTTGAGCTCGTCGGGCGTGAGCCCGATTACTTCGAGGGACATGCGGTCGCAAGCCCCATGTTCTTCCGCGGCCTTGAGATCGTTGCCGAGCGTCACGGCCTGCCCTATTTCGCGATGGGTGCTCCGGGCGAGCCAGTCACCTTTCGCTCGACGCCGGTGCTTTCCTATGTTCCCAAGGATTTCTCGTCATATGAAGCGGATCCCTTTGCGGCGCTTCGAGAGGCGCTTGAAACGACACCGGAAGGGATATGCCGTCTCATGGTGTTTCACCCAGGTTATATCGACGCGTACTTGCGAGATAACTCGACCATGCTCGAGGCCCGCATCCGGGAAGCCGCGATGCTTGTCGACCCTGATGTCGCCGCATGGCTTGCAGAGCAGGACGTGGGGCTCGTGACGTACGCAGACCTGACGTAAGCGTCCGCTGGGGCAATCTCGCCAATTCACGCTGAATGGCGTACTGCCTGAAGCACGTCGTTGTGATTTTGAAGAGAGGTGGATGCGCTATCTAGAGGGGAAGATGCCGCACACGGGCATCGATAGAGTTCACTGCAAAGATTGGAGCTGAAATATGTCGGTATTCGACAAGATCCAAAACATAATGGATAAGACAATCGCACCTGTGGCAAGCAAGGTTGCTGACAGCAAGATGCTCGACGCCCTCATGGGCGGCATGATGTGCACGCTGCCCATGACCCTTGGCGTCTGTGTTATCGCGATTCTCATCAACTTCCCCATTCCGGGGTTCTCCGATTGGGTGGTTTCGAGCGGTCTCATGGCGACCGGCAACTCCATCCTCACCGTTACCATGAACATGATGGGTATATACATCTCCTTCTTCATCGGTTTGAGGTGGGGTAAGGTATGCGGCCTTAGCGGTTATACCGGTGGCATCGTGAGCGGCGCGGTGTTTTTGGCATTCATGCCGCAGCAATCGTTCGAGGATATTCCCATGGCGAGTTTCATCAACACGTCGTACATGGGATCGAACGGCATCTTCGTCGCCATTCTGCTTGGCCTGATCGTGCCGAAGGTGACAGCCATTTTGATGAGCAAGCTTGAAATCAAGCTCCCCGATATGGTTCCGCCCATGGTTGCAGACTCGCTGTCGCCGATGTTTGCCGCCATCGTGCTATTCACTGCGGTGTGGTTCGCCAAGTGGGGTCTTTCTTTCACCCCGTGGGGCAACCTGTTCGATATGATCAACACCTTGATCGGCACGCCGGTCACGATGGTCGGTGCCTCTCCTTTGGCATATATCATCGTGTGCTCGCTGCAGTCGATCTTCTGGTTCTTCGGTGTCCACCCCAACGTGATGCTCAACTTCTACGCTCCGGTAATCATGGCTTGCAGCGCTGCTAACGCCGAGGCCATCATCGCGGGCCAGGCACTGCCCTATGGCGCTTGGGCCGTCGTCGCGCTCGGCACCGCCATCGGTGGCCAGGCTAACGCCCTGGGCATCAGCATCTCGCTGCTCTTCACCAAGTCCGAGCGCTTCAAGGCGATTCGCGGCATCGCGCTTGTTCCGTCGCTTTTCAATATCTCCGAGCCGCTCATGTTCGGTCTGCCGGTCGTGCTGAATCCCGCGTACTTCATCCCGTTCGTGCTGAACATCCCGGTCTGCGCCATCGTGGTCCAGGCGCTTTACGCCCTCGGTCTTGGGGCTGCGTTCAATCCCACGATTCAGCTTCCCTGGGTGCTTCCCCAGCCGGTCATCGCATTCATGCAGGGCGGCATCGGGTGCCTGGTGATCTCGGTTGCGGTTTTGGCGGTGTCGGTGCTCATGTATACCCCCTTCACCCTTATGGCTGATCGCCAGGCGTTGCGAGAGGAGCAGGCCGCTCTCGAGGAATCGGCCGCATAGGGATTTTCATATTCACACCATCATTTTCCATGAGGTTGGGAGCGTAGGATGAAACATATCGTACTTATGTGCGCCGCGGGCGCTTCGACGAGCATGCTGGTACGGCGCATGCAACAGGCGGCTGAAAAAGACGGTTTCGCGTGCACCATCGAGGCGCACCCTGTCAACCAAGCGGCGGAATATGCGGATAGCGACGTTATCCTGCTGGGACCGCAGGTTCGCTTTGAACTCAACAAGGTGAAGAATCAAGTGAACTGTCCGGTGGAGCCGATTGATATGACAGCGTATGGGACAATGAACGGCGAGGCCGTGCTCAAACAGGCTCGAAAGTTGCTGGGGGCATAGCCATGTCAGAGATCAAACAAGAAGCGATCGATCAGTTTGAAATGACGTGCTTCTCTATCGTCGCTCAGGTGGGGAGCGCGCGCAGCTGCTACCTCGAAGCGATAACCTGTGCCGAGAATGGTGATTTTGAGGCCGCCCGGAAACTTATCGACGAGGGCAACGTGGTGTTCAACGCAGGCCACGACGCTCACATGAAACTGCTTCAGCAAGAGGCCAGCGGCGAGGAGCTGCCGTTTCGCATCATCTTGCTGCATGCGGAGGATCAGCTCATGAGCGCTGAGGGCTTCCGTATCCTTGCCGAGCGCTTCATCACGGTCTATCAACGCATGGGTGCAAGCGCCTAACTGATTATCTGACGGGAAGCCGGGACTGCCATGTAGCCCGTCTTCCCGTTTCATGAAGATGTTTTCACGATCGAGGAGGTACCCAATGGCATTTCCGGAAGGTTTCCTGTGGGGTGGCGCCACCGCCGCCAACCAGTATGAGGGCGGCTGGGAAGAGGGCGGCAAGGGACCGAACACCTCGGACGCCATGACCAGCGGTAGCCATACGGTGTCACGGCAGATAACGTGGCGTAATACCGCGACAGGGGAAACCGGCGCGCTTCCCGTGTATGCGGTTTGCGAGGAGGGACTTCCTGAAGGGCTGGAGGTGGCGGTGGTTGATGGCTACTACTATCCCAGCCACACGGCCACCGACTTCTACCACCACTACGCCGAGGACATCGCCCTCATGGGCGAGATGGGCTTCAAGTGCTTCCGCCTGTCCATGAACTGGGCGCGCATCTTCCCCACGGGCGAGGAGGCTGAGCCCAACACCGAGGGTCTAGCGTTCTACGACGCCGTGTTTGACGAGTGCGCTAAGTACGGCATCGAACCGCTCGTGACGCTCTCGCACTACGAGACCCCGCTCGCGCTCGTGAACAAGTACGGCGGTTGGAAGAGCCGCGAGCTCATCGACCTGTTCGTGCGCTACGCCACCTGCGTCATGAAGCACTATCAGGGCAAGGTGAAGTACTGGCTCACCTTCAACGAGATCAACATGATGAGCATGGGGAGCTTCATGGCGGGCGGGCTTACGGATGGGAGCCCCCATGCGAAGGCCCAGGCGGCGCACAACCAGTTCGTGGCGTCTGCCCTTACGGTTCGGTCGGCGCACCAAATCTCCCCTAAGATCATGGTGGGTCAGATGCTCGCGTACAACCCCATCTACTCCTATTCCGCCGACCCCGCCGATCATCTGCTCGCCATGGAACGCGAGCGTGACGCGCTGTGGTATGCCGACGTGCAGGTGGGCGGCCACTATCCCGCCTATCGCTTGAGGGAGATGGAGCGCGCGGGCATCAAGCTGGAAATGGGCGAGAACGACCTCGAGCTTCTCGCAACCTATCCGGCAGATTTCCTGTCGTTCTCGTGCTACGGAGGCTCGACGGTATCGTTGCGCCAGAAGGAGCTCGAGGTCGCGTCCGGCAATCTCGCTTTCGGCATGGTGAAAAACCCCTACCTCGAGACCAACGCCTGGGGCTGGGCGACCGATTCGTACTGCCTGCGCATCGCCTTGAACGAGCTCTACGACCGCTATCACAAGCCGCTTTGGATCGTGGAGAACGGTATCGGCTGGAGCGACGAGGTGAAGGCCGACGGCTCCATCCATGACGGCTACCGCATCGACTACCTGCGCAAGAACATCCAGAGCATGAAGGATGCCGTGGAACTCGACGGCGTGGACCTCATGGGCTACACCATGTGGGGCTGCATCGACCTGGTCAGCGCCGGCACGGGCGAGATGCGCAAGCGCTACGGCTTCGTCTACGTCGACCGCGACGACGAGGGCAAGGGCACGCTCGCGCGCAGCCGCAAGGACAGCTTCTATTGGTACAAGAAGGTCATCGAGAGCAACGGCGAGGACCTGGACTAACCCTATGGGACAGGGGATAAGATTATGGACTGCTATTTCGGTATAGATGCGGGCGGCACTCAGGTGAAATGGGCGGTGGTGAACGCCGACTACCACATTGAGGAGCACGGAAGTATCCCAACATGTACCTCGCCCGCCGACCAGGTTATCGAAACGTTCCGCTCGGTGATCGAGCCCCATCGCGCCCGGGTGAGGGGTGTGGGAATAAGTATGCCCGGAGTCTTTTCCGAAGGCGATTCCGATGGCGTGGTTGGGGGAGGCGGCGCCCTTCACTGTTTGGACGGATATCCGCTCGGTCGCATCTTGCGCGAGAGCACGGGGCTTCCCGTAACCATCGAGAACGATGCGATGTGCGCGGCACTGGGAGAATATGCCGTCGGCGCGCTGAAGGGGGTCTCCCTGGGGTTGATGGTGGTGATCGGTACGGGTCTCGGCGGTGCCATCGTTGTTGACGGTCACATCTTGCGAGGCGCGCACAATCTCGCCGGCACCGTGTGCTTTGTGAGCAACGATGTGCGCAAGCCCGTGACCTTTGGGTCGGTGTACGGTGATGTCACCAGCTGGCGGGCGCTCCGAGACCAGGTGTGTGCGGCGAAGGGGATTGATCCGACCGATGATATCGACGGATATCGGATTTTCTCTTGGATTGAAGAGGGGGATGAGGACGCTCGTCGCGGTCTGGATGCATACGCGTTGGTCTTCGACAACATGCTGATGGGGTTGCAGTCGGTCATCGACCCTGAGGTCATCGTGGTCGGCGGCGGAATCAGCGCCCGTCCCGAGCTGTTTGAGGCATTTGAGCGCATGATGGATCAGGCTCACGTTCTTCCCATCATACCGAGGCCCTGCATCAAGCCAGCACAGAACGGCAACGATGCCAATTTGCTTGGCGCTGTGCGCACGCTGCGCCGCTCGCTTGGCGAGTGCGATTGATTGGCGGCTGGTGGCCCGACTCGTGGCCTCCTGTCCTAAACAAAAATCTCGACATCACCTGCGACTAGTATCTTCCGTCTCGATCTGTAACATCTAGCGGGCTAAATCGTCTCTACCTGTTACAGATTTAGACAAACTGTAGGGGCCCGCCCGAAAATCTCGATCTGTAACACCAGGACCGGTTTTGGCGACCTACCTGTTACAGATCGAGACAAACCGCCCCCAACCACCACAAAGGTGCCTGTCCACTTTGTGGTGGTTGGGCGGGCGGGTATCAAAAAGTGTCAGACGGGGCAGCTGCCGGGCGTCTGCGCACGAAAAGAAGTGTCGACCTGCGCCGTTGCCGTTGAGCGGCGCGCTGTTTGCGGGGATACTGAAATCACGACAAACAGCGTGTGAAAGGATTGATGCATGGCTTTCCGTAAAGACTTCCTGTGGGGCGGCGCGACGGCTGCCAACCAGTGCGAGGGCGCTTACGACGTGGATGGCCGCGGCCTGGCCAACGTGGATGTGGCGCCGCACGGCCCCGAGCGCTATGCGGTGGTCTCCGGCCAGCGCAAGATGCTCGACTTCGAGGACGGCTATTACTATCCCGCGCAGACCGGCATCGATTTCTACCACCACTACAAGGAGGACATCGCCCTCTTTGCCGAGATGGGCTTTAAGACCTTCCGCATGAGCCTGGCGTGGACCCGCATCTTCCCCAACGGTGACGAGACCGAGCCCAACGAGGCTGGCCTGGCTTTTTACGAGGACGTGTTCCGCGAGTGCCAGGCGCACGGCATCGAGCCGCTCGTGACCATCACGCACTTCGACTGCCCGATTCACCTCATCAAGGAGTACGGCGGCTGGCGCAACCGCAAGCTCATCGACTTCTACAAGAACCTCGCGACCACGATCTTCACTCGCTACAAGGGCCTGGTGAAGTACTGGCTCACCTTCAACGAGATCAATATGATCCTGCACCTACCGTTTATGGGTGCCGGTCTGGTCTTTGAGGAGGGCGAGAACAAGGAGGCCGTCGAGTACCTGGCCGCCCACAACGAGCTCGTCGCCAGCGCCTGGGCAACCAAGATCGCTCACGAGATCGACCCCGAGGTCAAGATCGGCTGCATGCTCGCCGCGGGTAGCTATTACCCCTACAGCTGCCGTCCGGGCGATGTGCGCCAGGCGCAGATTGACAACCAGAGCAACTATTTCTTCGTTGACGTCCAGAGCCGCGGCTATTACCCGGCCTATGCCGTCAAGAAGCTTGAGCGCCTGGGCATCGATGTGGGCATGACCGACGAGGACCGCGAGATCCTGGCCGCCAACACCGTCGACTTCATCAGCTTTAGTTACTACAGCACCCGTTGCTCCGCCGGTGCCGACAACCCCGAGGTCGAGAAGACCCAGGGCAATGCCTTCGCCGGCGCCAAGAACCCCTATCTGCAGCAGAGCCAGTGGGGCTGGGCCATCGATCCGCTGGGCTTTCGCATCACCCTCAACGACCTGTACGACCGCTATCAGAAGCCGCTGTTTGTGGTCGAGAACGGCTTGGGCGCCAAGGATGTTGTCGAGGAGGACGGCTCCATCAACGACGATTACCGTATCGACTACCTGCGCCAGCACATCCAGACCATGCGCGACGCGGTGACCGAGGACGGCATCGACCTGCTGGGCTACACCACCTGGGGTCCGATCGACCTGGTCTCGGCTGGCACGGGCGAGATGTCCAAGCGCTACGGCTTTATCTACGTTGACCGCGACGACGCCGGCAACGGTACCCTCAAGCGCTCCAAGAAGAAGAGCTTCGGCTGGTACAAGAAGGTTATTGCTTCTAATGGTGAGGACCTTTCCTAAGGAAGCTGAGACACTCGACTTCAGAGTCTCCTGATCAAGGCGCCCGGCGAGCAGTTAATGCTTGCCGGGCGCCTTGCCGTCGGCGGATTTTGGGACATGCGGCCCGTTTTTTGAGCCTGCCTGTCGGTACACTAAAAGCACTATGGGTACCCGTGAGCGACATATCGGCCACACGGCCGCCCGATCCGCGCCGGTGGCGGATCCCAGGGGCGGCAGGCTCTTCGCCATGCCGCGATTCCTCGTTGGCATAACGCACCTGGTGTACCGTCGCCGCGCCTTCGTCATTGCCGGCGTCATAACCGCACTATTTCTTCTGCTTTTGGCGGTCTTGCCTGCGTTATTCGCCTTCGACCCCAAGCTATCCAACACCGTGCCTGCCTATAGCGAGGTGTCCAAAGAGGTGGTGGACGGGCTTATCCATTCGAGCTCGATTCCGCTGCTTGTCGCTGCGATCGCCTTTTCAATCTGGGGCGTGTTGGTTTACCTGCGCTGTTTGGATTACGTTTTGCGCCGGCGCCTCGTTGCCGTTGCCACTATCTGCGCCCTGTGGATGATCGAGGTCATCCTCAAGTACAAGTCGTTCACGCCGTTCTATGCCACGATCTTGTGGTACCTGTACTACGTGCCCATGACGCTCGTTCCGCTGCTCTATCAGCTCTGCGGCCTGCGCCTTGCTGGCCTGGAGCAACATCGTGCGGGCCGCCGCTATCGTACGGCCTTGTGGGTCGCGGCCATCCTGCTCATTGGGTTTGTGCTCACCAACGATTTTCACCAGCAGGTCTTTCATTTCGATCGCTCAAGTGACACCTGGAGCAACGACTACACGTACGGCTGGGGCTATTTCGCTGTGCTCATATGGACGGCCTTTAACTTTGTCGCCTTTTTCATTTTGGTGGGTCGGTCTGCATCTTTCCGCATTCAGCGCTTTTCGGGCACGGCGGCACTCGTGCTGCTGGGCGGCGCGTTCTTTGCCATCTCGTATGCCCTGCGCGTGCCGTGGGCATGGAAGCTCAACTTTTCGCTCGTCTACTGCGTGCTGTGCGTGGTGACGCTCGAGATTTGCCTCGATTGCGGCGTCATTCCGTCGTATCACGACATCGCCGGCATCTTCGATACCCTGCCGCTCGACCTTAAGGTCCTAACGCGCGACCTGCAGGAAGTTTATGCCACGCCGGTATCAAAGCCGATTCCGGCGGGCGTGCGCGAGGAGCTGCGCGCTCAAGAACTCGGACACTCCCACGCCTTTGCCGTCGTTTCCAATCCCGATGTGATGTATCGCTCCTTTCCACTGTTGGGCGGGTCGGCCCTGCTTGCTCAAGACGTATCGGAGGTCAACGAACTCAACCGCGAGCTGGCGCATCGGCGTATGGAACTGCAGCGCCAAAACGAACTGCTCACGGCCGACTACGACCTTAAAGCGCATCTGGCAGATCAAGAGGCCGAGGCCTTGTTGGTCAAAGACGTTGACCAGGCACTTGCCCGCGCACTTGGCGAGATGTATGGCTTGCTGAGCTCGCTGCCGCCGTTAACCGATGAGGCATCCTCGCACGAGCGGTACCGCATGCTGCAGTGTGCCAAGATGTTTGTCGCCTATTGCAAGCGCAAAGGCTCGCTCACGCTGGCGCAGCACGGGGAGAGCGGTTTTGACCGCGACCGTATCCAGCTGATCGCCAACGAGATGGCAAGCGATCTGCGCACCATCGATGTCGACTGCGCCTCGATTATTGCCATACGGCGCCCCATGCATGCCAGTGCGGTGAGCGCGCTGTACGACTGCGTGTACGATTTTGCGTCCTTCGCTTACACCACCGACCATCCGGCGCTCATGTATCACCTGAGCGACCACGATTCGTGCAGTGTGGAGCTGCGCGCCACGCTCTTCTCCAATGACGAGGAGGACTTGTCGCAGACGCCGGCTGCCCACGAACTCGAAAGCGCGCTGCAGGGGCGCAACGTGGCATATCGCCTTGAGGGCGAGCCCGGTCAGCTGCGCATGATCGTATTGATGCCGCGGGCAGGTGAGTGACGATGCAGATTCCGCTTATCCTTCCCCAAATCGTTGCGCTCGATATCGCCTTTGCTCTGGCGGCGTGCCTGCAGACCATTCACGTTCCGCTCATCGCATCGCGCCGCTCGTCCTACAACCGCAAAGTGATTTGTGCCTACGAGGCGAGCCTTGTGCTGCACTTGATTATCTCGGCCGTCATCTTGTTCGCGTTGTCTGGCTCATATTTGGTGGCGCCGCCTCACGTCGCCGCCGAGGCGGCTGGCGCGCTGCTATGGCTCAACGCTGCGATCTTTTTCTACGGCGCGGTGCTTATGGTGCACTATCGTCGCCCCGTTATGTTGGCCGAACTGCTGCTCGTTGCCGCCGTGACGCCGCCAGTGGTTTATGCCATGGGCCCGGCATGGACCGCGGTCCTTATCGCGGAGGGCGCGTTCTTCCTATTCCGCTCCATCGCGGCGCTTTTGATGGATGTGCGCATCCGCCAGGAGGACATCACGGCGTTCTCGACGATCGAGACTATCAACGTGATTCCCGTGGGCATTCTGTATCTGGATTCGAAGGGCCGTCCGTTGCTCATGAACCGCTGCATGCGCAAGAACCTCGTGGAGCTTCACATGCCCACCGACCTGGGCGATATGAGTGGCACGTGGAATGGCCTTCGCAAACTCAGCATGCAAATGCCCGAAAGCAGCAGGAATCGCGTGCGGATCAACTTGGACCGCTTTGGTGAGGCGCGTGCGGTGATCGAGATTTCTTCCGCCGAGATTCGCCTATTTGTGCGCGACGATGTTATGGTTTCGGGTCGTTCGTTCGAACGTATTATTGGCTTGGACGTGACGGAGTACGCGCATGCCCACG
>CAKUGT010000014.1 GCA_934654795.1 uncultured Collinsella sp. | reverse complement strand
CCTTTAGACGCGAGCCCGGGGCCCGTGGGTTATACCCTAAGAGCAAACCACCCTTTTTAAGGGTGGTTCTGATTTATTTGGGAACCGTGTTTTCGGTCCAATTCTCAACTTCCCAAACAAAATCTCAATCTGTAACACCTGGACTCGATTTGGGCGGCTAACTGTTACAGATTGAGATATTTCGGCGGGACGACCTCCGTTTGTCTAAATCTGTAACACGAGGGGTGGATTTGGCTGAGTTACTGTTACAGATCAAGATTATCCAGCGGGATGGTTTGGTTTGTCTCAATCTGTAACACGAGGGACGGATTTTGCCGAGTTACTGTTACAGATTGAGATTTTCCGGCAGACCGATTTTGAATGTCTAGTTCTGTAACAGTTGGAGCCCAAAAGTAGGTCTAGATGTTACAGATCGAGACATTTCGGCAGGCCGGCCCCGTTGTGCGAAGAGGGCGACTCGCGAATTCAAACTGGCGCCTGTCACTGAGGTGGATACTAGGGAACTTTACTGCGGAACTGAGGAACTTTTACTAGGGAACCAGGGGGCCATCGCTGACCGAGCCTCGTTCCGGACACGATGGCCCCTTTCCGGACATTCGCGGACAATGTCCGGAAAGGGGCCAAAAATGTCCGGAAAGAGACTTGAATGTCCGGAATTGAGGGGCTGTCCGGCACTCGGGACACTGTGATGCGGCCCCGGTGAGGGATCGGGGCCGGGTTACCGGTTCGTCCGCGACTCCGTCCGGTGTCCCCCGGCCCAGCCCTCAACCCCTCAGATCAAAATCTCAATCTGTAACACCTAGACCCGATTTGGACGATTAATTGTTACAGATTGAGACGTTTCGGTGGGATGGTTCTGTTTGTCTCGATCTGTAACACGAGGGACGGATTTTGCCGAGTTACTGTTACAGATCGAGATTTTCCGGCAGTCCGGGTTTGGTTTGTCTCGATCTGTAACAGGTGGAGGTCAAAAGTCGGTCTAGGTGTTACAGATTGAGATGTTTGGTCGGACCGAATTAGTTTGTCTCGATCTGTAACAGTTAGACCTTATTTTGCTGAGTAGATGTTACAGATTGAGACAAACCGGGAGCCGGCCCCGTCCCCATCCACCTGCCGCCACCTGCTATCCGCCGATTTCCGTTGTGCCGCTGTGCCCCCATGCCATATCCTTTAAACAACTACGCGGTATCATCGCCGCCGCGCCTATAAGAGAGGAATGTCCATGACCGCACCTGCATCAAAGCTGCTTCAGCCCATTACGGTTGGCCCGCTCGAGCTCAAGAACCGCATTATGTTCCCGCCGCTGACCACCGGCTACGAGGAGCGCGACGGCTCCATCGGCGAGCGCAGCCTGGCTTTTTACGAGCGCCTTGCCCGTGGCGGCGTGAGCTACATCGTCATCGGCGACGTCGCTCCCGTCATGACCGCGAGCCCCACGCCCAAGCTGGCGACCGACGCCCAGATCCCCACGTTTAAGGCGCTGGCCGACGCCGTCCACAAGCACGGCGCCAAGGTCGCGCTGCAGCTGTTCCACCCCGAGTACGACGTGCCCGGTGTCGGCCGCATGGTCATGGGTTCCATGGCCGCCGCCAAGGCCGCGCAGGAGGCCAAGGCCGCCGGCGACGAGGAGACCTTCGCCGCCAAGATGGCCGAGTCCAACGAGATCCGCAAGCAGGCCTACGCCAAGCTGCACCACGACATGCAACACTTTGTGAACGAGGCGAGTGTCGAGCAGCTCACCCAGATCAAGGAGGCCATCGCCGCCTCGGCCGCCCGCGCGCAGCAGGCCGGCATCGACGCCATCGAGGTCCACGGCGACCGTCTGGTGGGTTCGCTGTGCTCGGCCATCCTCAACAAGCGCACCGATGAGTACGGCGGCTCGTTCGAAAACCGCGTCCGCTATGCGCTGGAGGTCGTCGCCGCCATTAAGGAGGCCGCGCCGCAGCTGATGGTGGAGTACAAGCTCCCCGTGATCATGGAGAACCCCGACGGCACGCCGCGCGGCAAGGGCGGCCTGCAGCCCGACGAGGCCTGCGAGTTTGCCAAGCTGCTCGAGGACGCCGGCATCGACATGATCCAAGTGGCGCAGGCAAACCACACCGGCAACATGGGCGACACCATTCCGCCCATGGGCGCCATGCCCTACAACTGGACGCTGCCCGTGGCCGAGCGCGTCAAGGCCCTGGTCTCCGTGCCGGTGGCAACCGTCGGCCGCGTGGTTTCGGTCGAGGCCGGCGAGAAGATCCTGGAGGACGGCTCGGCAGACATTGTCGCCTACGGCCGCTCGCTCATGTGCGACCCCGACATTGCGCTGAAGGCCGCGACTGGCGAGCCCATCCGCGAGTGCCTCAACTGCAACAAGGGCTGCGTCGACGCGATTCAAAACCGCAAGTACATCTCGTGCGTACTCAATGCCGAGAACGGTGACGAGGCGACCATCGCCATCAAGCCGGGCGAGGGCGACAAGAAGATCGCCGTGGTGGGCGGCGGTATCGCCGGCCTGGAGGCCGCGCGCGTGGCGGCCAAGCGCGGCTACGACGTGACCGTCTACGAGGCGAGCGATCACCTGGGCGGCCAGATTGTGCTTGCGGCAGCGCCTCCGCGCAAGGACGAGATTATGCGCTCGGTCGAGTACTACGAGAAGATTCTGCCTGGCCTGGGCGTTAAGGTTGAACTCAACCACGCCGCCACGGCAGAGGACCTCAACGCCGCCGACGCCGCGATTGTGGCCGTGGGCGCGCACGACGTGGTCATCCCCGTCCCGGGCGCCGACTCGGAGAAGGTCGTCTCGAGCTGGGACGTGCTGGCCGGCAAGGTGGAGCTTACGGGCCGCGTCGCCGTCATTGGCGGTGGCTTGGTGGGCACCGAGACTGCCGAGTACCTGCTGCAGCACGGCTGCGAGGTGGCAATCGTGGAAATGCTCGACAAGATTGCCGCAGGCGAGTCCGAGACCATTCTGCCGCTGATCATGAGCGACTTTGCCGAGCACAACGTGGAGCAGCACGTGAAGACCCGCCTGACCGCCATTACCGACGAGGGCGTGGAGGCCGTGCGCACTACCGAGGACGGCGCCGAGGAGCCGGTGAAGATTGCCTGCGATTACGTGGTGATGGCCGTGGGCTCCAAGGCCAACGCGTTTGACCTGGACGGCGTGACGGTGCCCGTGACTTGCGTGGGCGACTGCTCGGGCGAGCGCACCGCCGACATCGCGAGCGCCATTCGCACGGCGTATCACGCGGCCAACGAGCTGTAGTTGAACATCGCGGCCAGGCGGGACGGTAGCACGGATCCGTCTCGCCCGGCTGTGTCCCGTCGGGTGTCAACCGGTGCGGGGCCTGCAAGCGCAGCAGGCCCCGCCCTTTTTGTTTTGCTCCGGTGGATGGCAATGCGCGGTAATCATGAGGAGTAAGTACGTCTGCTGCCTTGCCGATCGCTCAAAATTATTGGGGGAGGGGTTAATAACTATATCCTCTATGCCAAAGGACATAAAGAGATGCCAATTTTGTTGACAAGCGAATGACGATTAGCTGCGAGTCAGCTACCAGCGTAAATAATCGATAAAGAAATGTTGTAAATTGGTGCCAAATGCCCAGATAACACCGCGTCTATTTTAATTAACTGCTTTGAGCAAACAGTAAAATGCTACTATCTAACTTGCACGTAAGAAAGCAGATTAACGGTTAAGGCTAAGAAGTGGCAGGTATGTCGGAAGCAACTAGGACTCGCACGCATGCGCCCGAGGTTAGGCAGCGCGCCGTCGAGATCCTCCAAGAGGGGGTCGGTCATCGCGCCCTCGCCGCGGAGCTTGGCATTCCCCAGGCCACGGCTCGTCAGTGGGCCCGCGCGTATGCCGTAGGCGGTGCCGACGCCGTTCTCAACGCCGGTTCGCATCATCACACCTATTCGTACGAAGTTAAGCTCGCCGTGGTCAAAGACCGCTTGGAAAATGGCTTAACGGTTCGCGAGGCCATGATCAAGCACAAGATTCCCAGCGAGTCTTCGGTCAAGGCTTGGTGCCGCCAGTATCGCGAGAGCGGTGAGTCCGCGCTGGTCGATAAGCCGCGCGGTCGCAAGCCGCGCGTTAAAAAGGCGGAATAGCGAACGGGATGGTGCGCCCACAGGGGCGCATTTTTCTTGCCGCGCCAACTTTTTGGACCGTCGTGAGCCTACTGGAACATCCTCCAAAGTGGTTAATAAACCGCGCGCAGTGGCCCGTGCGCCCGCCGCCGCGATAGGGGGAGCGTCGCCTCTCTGCTCCAAAGCGGACAGACTCCTTACCCCGTACGCCTAAAACTCCCCAGTTGACCGAAAACCCGCCGCCGCTACTCCTCAACTGAGCTATAACGTTAAACAATTGCAGCGTTTTAGCATGGGGGAGTGATGGTATGACGCTACTGTATTTCCTTACCCTGTTTCCGCTGGTACCGGCGCTGGGCATGTTGCTCGCACGCGGTGACCGCGCCCGCGATGCGGTGGGACTCATAGGCTCCGGCATCATCATGGCGGTGACGGTTGTAGTCGCCGTCATGTTTTTTGGCACGGGCCCGCAGAGCTTCGAGGTCGCGCCGGGCGCCTCGCACGTGCTTTCGATCATCAGCTCTGCCATTGACGTGATCCTGTGCGCCGTCATCCTGTACAACGCGCGCAAATATAAGAGCACGCTCACCACGGTGCTTGGCGTGGTGCAGCTGGTGGGCTCGGTCGCCTTCGCTGCCATGACGCTGCCCGCGGCCGAGGTCGTTACCGCCACGCCGCTCTACCTGGACTACATGAGCGTAATCATGGTGCTTGCCGTCGGCATCGTCGGCAGCCTGATCTGCGTTTATGCCCTGGGCTACATGAAGGACTTCCAAGCCCACGACGAGCACGAGGCCGCGCTGCGCGGGCAGACCGCGCCCGACCGTCGCCCGCAGTTCCTGGCGCTCATGTTCCTGTTCCTCTCGGCCATGTTCGTCATCGTGACGAGTGACAACCTGGAGTGGCTGTTCTGCGGCTGGGAAATCACCACCGTGTGTTCGTTCCTCATGATTGGCTACACGCGCACGCCCGAGGCCATCAAAAACGCCTTTACCCAGATCATCCTCAACATGCTAGGCGGCATCGCGTTTTTGGCGGGCCTTATGTTTCTGCACTTCAACGGCATGCCGCTGACCATCTCGGGCATGATCGAGCTTTCCGGCGCCGGCACCGCGCAGTCCGCTCTGCTGGTGATGCCGGTCGTCCTGCTGTCGCTCGCTGCCCTCACCAAGGCCGCGCAGATGCCGTTCCATACCTGGCTGCTTGGCGCCATGGTCGCCCCCACGCCCACGAGCGCCCTGCTGCACTCGTCCACCATGGTCAAGGCCGGCGTGTTCCTGATGGTCAAGCTCAGCCCGCTCTACGCCACCTATCCCGTGACGGGCTTTATGGTCACCAGCGTGGGCGCCATCACGTTTTTGCTCGCCGCCCTTATGGCGATCTCGCAGAGCAACGCCAAGCGCGTGCTCGCGTACTCCACCATCTCCAACCTGGGCCTCATCAGTGCCTGCCTGGGCGTCGGCGCGCCCGAGGCCGTGTGGGCCGCCATCTTCCTGATCCTGTTCCACACGGTGGCTAAGTCGCTGCTGTTCCTGTGCGTGGGCACCGCCGAGCATCATATCGGCAGCCGCAACATCGAGGACATGGACGGCATGTTCAGCCGTATGCCGCACCTGACGCGCCTGATGATGCTGGGCATTATGGGCATGTTCGTGGCGCCGTTTGGCATGCTCGTGTCCAAGTGGGGCGCCCTGGTGGCGTTCGCGCAGACCGGCAACGTGCTCATGATCATGGTGCTGGCCTTTGGCTCGGCCGCGACGTTCTTCTTCTGGGGCAAGTGGCTCGCCAAGCTTTCGGGCGTCGACCCCACGGCTCAAAACGTTGAGGTCAATGTCCATAAGACCGAATGGATGGCCCTCAACACCATCGCCGCGCTGCTGATTCTGTGCTGCGTGGCGTTCCCGATTATCTCGAGCGGTCTGGTGTCGCCTTACTTGGCCATGGTGTTTGGCCGCGTGCCGTACGTTATTGGCAAGGATGCCATGTATCTGATGGTGGTTATCGTGGCTTTTATCGCCGTGGTGCTGCTGACTTCATTCCGCGTGAGCAACAAGCCGCACGTAAACGTATATCTTTCGGGTGTGGGAACCGACAAATATCGCCATTTCCGCGGCTCGATGGGACGCGAGGTAAAGGCCGAAAAGCGCAATTGGTACTCGGAGGACGCCCTTGGCGAGAAGCGTATTGGCCCCGCGGGTAGCGTCGTGTGCTGCAGCATCATTCTGTTTGCGCTGCTGTGCTGCGCGTGGATTGGGCCCGAGCGGCTTGCCATGAGTGCGCCCTCGGTGCTGCGCGGTAAATATTTCGAAGGCTCGGGCGTCGTGGGCATCTTTATAGGCACCGTGGCGTTTGCCCTCCTAGCGCCGTTTGTGGGCGGCCTGATCGACGGCATCGATCGCAAGCTGTCCGCCCGTATGCAGGGCCGCGTGGGCCCGCGCCTGCTGCAACCGTTCTACGACGTTGCCAAGCTGCTGCGCAAGGCCCCTGCCAGCGTAAACACCATGGACGATACCTACATGGCGTGCGCGCTCATCTTTACCGTGGTGGGCGGCGGCATCTTTGTGTCGGGCTCCAACACGCTGCTGTGCGCTTTCATGGTTACGCTCGCTGCGATCTTTGTGGTGTTGGCGTCCGCCTCGACGCAAAGCCCGTTTGCCCAGGTCGGCGCCGACCGCGAGCTGCTGCAGGTCATGAGCTACGAGCCCGCCGTTCTGCTGATGAGCGTGGGTCTGTACCTTGCCACCGACAGCTTCGATTCCATCGCCGTGACGGGGCAGTCGGTCCCCATCATCGTGTACAGCGCGCCCATTTTCCTCGCGCTGCTCGCGGTGCTTACCATCAAGCTGCGCAAGTCGCCGTTCGATCTTTCGTACTCGCATCACGCGCATCAGGAGATTGTCCAGGGCGTCGCCACCGAGATGAGCGGCAGCACGCTGGCCAAGATGACCCTTATGCACTGGTGCGAGACCGTGCTGTTTTTGATGTGGGTGGGCATGTTCTTTGTTTGGGACAACCCGGTGAGCTGGGTGGTTGCCCTGGTCGTGATGGCCGTGACGTATTTTGTCGAGGTGCTGATCGATAACACCTTCGCGCGCAGCACCTGGCGCAGCTGCTTTAAGCTCGGCTGGGGCGTGGCGCTGGTGTTTGGCCTGCTCAACCTTATGCCCATCCTCGTTGACGTGTTTATTTAGGAGGCGGCATCCATGGATCATAAAATGTCGCGCTCGCCGTGGGTTATTCATTACGACGGCTCGAGCTGCAACGGATGCGATATCGAGGTGCTGGCCTCGCTCACCCCGCTGTTTGATGCGGAGCGTTTTGGTGTGGTCAACACCGGCAATCCCAAGCATGCGGATATCTTTTTGGTGACGGGTTCGGTCAATGCCCAGAACCTGCCCGTCGTGCGCCAGATCTACAACCAGATGCTCGAGCCCAAGTGCGTGGTGGCCTGCGGTATCTGCGCGTGTTCGGGCGGCGTGTTCCGCGATGCGTACAACGTGATCGGCGGCGTGGACCGCGCGATTCCCGTGGACGTGTACGCGCCCGGGTGCGCCATTCGCCCCGAGACGGTGATCGATGCCGTCGTGGAGGCGTGCGGCATCCTGGACCAGAAGGGGGCCGTGATGCGCGCCGGCGGCGATCCACTTACCGTGGGCGGCGCTGCTACCTGGGACGGCGGCGTTGAGCTGGGCGAGGACGGGTTTGTGGCAGCTGCGGGGGCCGGGGCTGGGGCCGGTGCCGACGCGGGTGCCGCTAACGGTGCGCCCGCCGCTGCTGACGGCGCTACCGACGAGCCCGCCGCTGCAAAGGAGGCCGAGTAATGCAAGAGGCAATCTATATCACCGTCGGGATCGATGAGTTGCTGTCGCATGTCCAGGAGCTCAAGGGCGTCGGCGCGCGCTTTGTGCAAATGCACGCCGAGCGCAACGTCGACGACGGCACGTATCGCTTGGTCTATACGTTTATCAACGTTCGAGCTGCTCAGGAGCATATTGCGCAGGACGGCAGCCATGCGATTGAGAACCTGGTAGTCGAGGGAATCGACCGGTACCAGGAGATTCCGTCCATCAGCTCGTATTATCCGGCGGTATTCCCGTTTGAAAATGAGGTCCACGACCTGTTTGGTCTTGCCATTACCGACATGCAGATCGACTTTAAGGGCTTTTTCTACCAGGTCTCGACGGCCGAGCCCATGAGCGTTATCACGCCCGAGGTGAAGGCTGCGCGTGAGAAGGCCATGAAGGTCCGCGCGGCTGCCGAGGCTAAGGCGCGCAAGGCCGCTGCCGAGAAGGCCGCCGCGGCTGCGGCTGCTGCAGGGGAGGGCGTTGCGGGCGCCGGCGATGCCGCGGGCGCCGCCGCTCAGCCCGCTGCGGCTGCCGGCTCCGATGCTCAGCATGACGAGGCCGCCGCCAAGGCCGCACTTAAAGCCGTCGAGATGGAGGCAAAGCTCGCCGCCATGGATCCCGAGAAAGCGGCCAAGGTCCGCGCGGCGCTTGCCGCCAAGGCCGCCCGCGACAAGCAGAAAAAGGAGGCGTAAGGTCCATGGCACATCGCTCCGTTATTCCGTTTGGCCCGCAGCACCCGGTGCTGCCCGAGCCGCTTCATCTGGACCTGGTGATCGAGGACGATCGCGTCATCGAGGCAATTCCGCAGATCGGCTTTGTGCACCGCGGGCTCGAGAAGCTCACCGAAAAGCGCGATATGCATCAGTTTGGCTACATCGCCGAGCGCATCTGCGGCATTTGCGCCGTGGGCCACAGCTGCGGCTATGCCAGCGCCTGCGAACGCATGCTTGACATCGAGGTGCCCGGCCGCGTGCAGTATATCCGCACCATTTTGCACGAGCTTTCGCGCATCCACTCGCACCTGCTGTGGCTGGGCCTGCTCGCCGATGCCTTTGGCTTCGAGGCACTGTTCTATCGTTCGTGGACCCTGCGCGAGCAGATTCTCAAGATCTTCGAGAGCACCTGCGGCGGCCGCGTGATCCTGTCGATCAACGAAATCGGCGGCCTTAAGCACGACATTGAGGACTCCGAGCTGACGGGTATTGTCCAGACACTCGATGCCATGCGTCCCGACTACGAGGCCCTGATGCATACGTTTTTGGATGACGACAGCTGTGGCGAGCGCCTGCATGGCGTGGGCGTGATCAGCAAGAAGGACGCGCTGGAGCTTTCGATGGTCGGCCCGTTTGGGCGCGCCTCGGGTGTGGACTACGACGTGCGCATGTTTGGCGACGGCGCCTATGCGGATCTGGCTGCGTTTGAGCCCATCGTGGCGACCGACGGCGATTGCTACGCTCGCTGCCAGGTGCGTTGCGCCGAGGTCACGCAAGCTATGGACATTATTAAGGAGCTTGTTGGCAAGATTCCGCACGACGGTATCGGTGGGCGCACCAAGCTCACACCGGCCGACGGCGCGCGCGGCGAAGTTGTGATTGAGCAGCCGCGCGGCGAGGCGTACTACTATGTGCGCGGCAACGGCACCAAGAACCTGGACCGCTTCCGCGTGCGCACGCCGACGTCGCAGAACCTGGCGGGTCTGACGCATGCGCTGCAGGGCGTGCTCATCGCCAACGTGCCCATGATTATCCTGACCATCGACCCCTGCATTAGCTGCACGGAAAGGTAGGCGCGGCATGAGTTTACTGACATTTGCCAAGACGGCCTTGGGCTCTATGGTCAAGCAGCCGGTCACGGTGTGCTATCCGCAGGAGAAGCTGGCGGCGCCCGAGCGCTTGCGCGGGCACATCGTCAACGACATGGACGTGTGCATTTGCTGCGGCATGTGCGCGCGCCGCTGCCCGGCGGGCGCGCTCGCGGTCGATCGCAAGGGAGGAACGTGGTCGATTGACCCGTATGCCTGCGTGGTGTGTGGCGAATGCATCGAAAGCTGCCCCAAGCACTGCCTGACTATGGACACCGCCCGCACCCCAGTCGCGGCGGACAAGACGCCCACGGTAGAAACCAAGCCGGAATAGCGCTGAAATAGGGCCGGCGGGGCAAAAATGCCCCGCCGGCCCCGCGCTTGAGCGCGCGGTCAGGCCGCCGCGAACAAAACTATGCCGGTTTACTACGATAAATCGCCAACCTCCAACCACACCGCATTCGGCAAAAACAAAACCGCAGGTAGACGGCTTGCGACTTTGCGAAAAAAAGCGGGTGTGGTCGGGGATTTCGTTTTTATCGTAGTAAACCGGCATAGTTTTGAAATGGTGCCGTATTGGTAGCAGCCCCTGATCCCCCGGGGACGGAGGAAAACGGATCATTTTGGCCTGTCGGCTCCGAGTCGCACCCGTTTTCCTGCGAAAACGCCGTGTCTCAACTTTGGTGAGACATTTGTCTCACGCCCAAAACTGAATCTGGAACGTGTGTCACCTGCCCTAACTGTGTCTCATTTCGTAACTTTAGGCTGATGCAAGGTCTGATCCTGCGAGAAGGGAGACACGATGGGTAAGTACACGAGGGGTCTCTTGGCGGTGATACTTGCCGTAGTGCTGGTATTGCCAGCCGCAGCATTCGCCATGCTGCCCGAGGCCAACGCCAGGTCCAGCACAGGAATGGACGGACCGACAGTGAGCGGACCGACGGTCGTCGACCCCGACACCAGCGGACGCTGGGAAAAATGGGCGGCCGGCCACAGCGGCAATAAGGTGACGACTCAAAACGTCGGCCGAATCTGGACCGACAAGACGGTTGAGGCAACCGGAGAAAACGAAGAGTCGGATTTCTTGACTACGCTTTCGGCTATGTCTTCGACATCCAATTCAACCGTGACGGTTACCACGCCGCTTGACATCGTGATGGTGCTGGATGCCTCTGGCTCGATGAATGATCCTATGGGCGGCGGCGACAAGACCGAGCGTATCGAAGCGTTGAAGAACGCTGCGAATAGCTTTATCGATACCATCGCCAAACAAAACGAAGGTATCGAGGGCGTCGATAGGCAGCATAGGGTTGCCATTGTCAAGTTTGCAGGTGATAAGACCGATAAAATCGGCAACGACCAGTACAAGCAGGGGCAATTTTGGTACAACTACTCGCAGGTAGTGGAGGGCCTGACCGATTGTTCCGGCGGCAAGGCAACCAATCTCAAGAATAAAATTGCTGGAATCAAACCTGCCGGTGCCACGCGCGCCGACAATGGTCTGGAGCTGGCTAAGGGCATCACTTCTGGCCGCGAAGACGCCAAGAAGATTATTGTGTTCTTTACCGACGGTACGCCAACAAAGCAAAGTAAATTCGATTCGGGCGTTGCCAACGATGCCGTGAAGTTTGCCAAGAGCATGAAGGACGGCAAGGCCACCGTTTATACCATCGGTATCTTTAGCGGAGCGAATCCCAGTGCAGGCATTCAAGATTTAGGAACAGACGAAGCGAATAAAGCGAACAAGTTCATGCAGGCCGTGTCGAGCAACTATCCCAATGCTACGGCATGGGATGCTCACGGTGCGCGCGCGGAGAACTCCGACTTCTACAAGTCGGCGACCAATGCCGATGAGCTCAAGAAGGTCTTCGACGACATCTCAAAGGCCATTACGTCGGAGCCGCCCCATCCAACCAAAATTGATAAGGGCTACGACGCGACCAAGTCCGGCTACATCACGTTTACCGATGAGCTGGGCGACTTTATGCAGGTCGACGGCTTTACTGAAGTCGTCATCAACGGCACGTCGTTTACCAAGCCTAACAAGATGGTCAACAAAGAAACCAATACCGATACCTACGAGTTCACCGGTAAGGCAAAAGACCTGCTCATCACCGTGCAGCGTGCTGACAAGGACAATCCCCAGAAGGGCGATATCGTAACGGTCAGCATCCCTGCATCGTTGATTCCGCAGAGCCACTTTAAGAACGAAGACGGCAAGCTCTCGGTCGACAGCGCTCAGCCTATCCGCGTAAAGTACGCCTCGAGCGTGAAGAAAGCTGCACTCGACAATCTGTTTACGCCCGAGAAGGTCACGGGGCTCAAGGACTACATCGAGCATAATACGACCGTCGTTGACCGCACCAAGACCGTGAATTTCTACGCGAACAAGTGGAACGGCGGCGAGCTGGGTGATACGGTTGCGACCTTTGAGCCGGCCGACACCAACCGCTACTACTACTTCCAGAAGCAGACGCCCATTTACACGGATAAGGAATGCACGAAGCCGGCAACGGGCTCGCTGGCTGATGACGGCAAGTATTACTACAAGGATGAGTTTGAGGAGCAGGGCGAGAACGGCGAGGCCAAGCCCGCCACCGACGTCATCGAATTTATCGGCGGCGACGCCGCGAAGTTCGACGGCGCGATTGTTCCCGATGAGAACGGTAACTTGGTGTTTACTGTGGGAACCGCACGCCTGGCCTTTATCGATGAGCTCCACACCACTAAGGAGAGCGTGGGCGGCAACAACACCCATACCGCCTCCGACGTTCTCAATCCCAAGTGGAACAACACGTCCGCCAAGGCGACCGCGACGCATGTCAACTCCTACCTGGGCAATAACGGCAAGATCAGCTTTGCGTACAACATGACGCCGGCAACGGTGGATACCAAGGCCGACTTCGGCCTGACCAAGGTGCTCGAAGGCCGCGGCTGGACGGATACCGATGAGTTTAAGTTTGAGCTCTCCGCGACGTCCGAGAACGACGCTCCGCTGCCCGATCCTGCAACCGTAACCGTGACCAATCAGAATGCGGACGACAATGGCGTCGCCGCCATCGACTTCGGCAAGATCACCTACAACAAGCCGGGCGAGTACACTTATGAGGTCCGCGAGGTCAAGGGCAAGCTGGGCGGTATCACCTACAGCGATAACGTTGCCACGTTCAAGGTGACTGTGACGGTTAACGCCAAGGGCGAGCTTAAGGCCGACGTTGAAAAGACCTCGGGTGAGACTAAGTTCACGAACACCTATAGCGCCAAGACGGAAACCCCGCTGACTCTTGAGGCTACCAAGACGCTCACGGGGCGCCTGATGGCCGACGGCGAATTCAAGTTTACGTTGAGCTACGCGGGGCACGACGAGGTCCTGCTGAACGCAACCAACAAGAGTGGCAAGGTTGAGTTCGGTCCGCTGGAGTACACGACCGAGTCGCTTGCCAAGCTGGTCAAGGAAGACAAGGCGTCGTTTGACGATAGCTCAGACAAGCCCACGTGGACCATTCGCTACATTGCTGCCGAGCAGACCGATAGGCTGCCTGCGGGCGTGAGCGCCACCGTGTCGGTAATTGACGCATATGTAACCGTTGTCGACAACGGCGATGGTACCCTGACGGCGACGGCTGTCTACGGCGATACCGGCAACAAGTTTGTGAACGCCTACACCGTGGCCCCCAAGGACTCCAGCGTCACCGACCAGATCAACGCGACTAAGGTCCTGACCGGGCGCGAGCTTGGCCTTGTGGCCGGCGAGTTCCGCTTTGAGCTCGTCAAGGACAACGAGGTCGTCGCCACCGGTACCAACAACGCCGACGGCAAGATCGTGATGGATCCCGTCACGTACACTGAGGCCGGCGAACACACTTACACGCTGCGCGAGGCCAAGGCCGGCGCCACCGAGAACGGCATTACCTACAGCACCGCCGAGTACACCATCGTGACTACGGTTACGGACAACGGCGACGGTACCCTCAGCGTGGAGCATAAGCTGCAGAACGCCGAGAAGGCGATCTTCGAGAACACCTACAAGCCGAATCCTGGCAAGTCGAGTGTCACCGACAAGATCGCGGCGACCAAGGTCCTGGCCGGCCGCGACCTCAAGGCCGGCGAGTTCTCCTTCGAGCTCGTCGAGGGCAACGACGTGGTCGCCACCGGTACCAATGACGCCGACGGCAACATTGCGATGGGCGAGATCACCTACACCGAGGCCGGCAAGCACGCCTACACGCTGCGCGAGGTCCCGGGCGACGCCGGCAATGGCATCACTTACGACAGCAAGACCTACACCATCGAGACGACCATCACCGACAACGGTGACGGCACGCTCAACGCTACGCATGAGCTGAAGGGAGCCGGCGAGGCGAAGTTCAACAACAGCTATAAGCCGAACCCCAACGAGTTCAGTGTCACCGACCAGATCACCGCGACCAAGGTTCTGACCGGTCGCACGCTCAAGGACGGCGAGTTTAGCTTTGAGCTCGTCGAGGGCGACAAGGTCGTTGCCAAGGGCACCAACACTGCCGACGGCAAGATCGCGATGGGCAAGATCACCTACGACAAGCCCGGCAAGCACACCTACACGCTGCGCGAGGTCAACGGCGGAACCACCAGCAAGGGCATCACCTACAGCGACGCCAAGTTCACCATCGAGACCACCATCACCGACAAGGGCGACGGCACGCTCGAGGCAAAGCATGTCCTGAAGAGCGACAAGCCTGCGACCTTCGAGAACACTTACAGCGTGACCCCGACCGAT
The DNA here is from genome assembly GCA_934654795.1 of uncultured Collinsella sp. Classification (GTDB taxonomy): domain Bacteria; phylum Actinomycetota; class Coriobacteriia; order Coriobacteriales; family Coriobacteriaceae; genus Collinsella. The sequence continues at coordinate 25,740 of CAKUGT010000014.1, read as the reverse complement.
GCAGACCTCGACTTTGGTCTGAGCAAGGCCATCGACGGTCGCGAGTGGACGGATGGGGACGAGTTCAGCTTTACCATCACCGCTCCCGAGGGCACCCCGCTGCCCGACCCCGCAACCGTGACCGTGAGCAGGCACGACGCGAAGGACGGCATCGCCGCCATCAAGTTCGGCAAGATTCGCTACACGGCTGCTGGAACCTACAAGTACGAGATCCGCGAGAACGCGGGCAGCACGGTTGGCATGACGTATGACGCCCATGTCGCGACCGCCGAAGTGACCGTGACCGAGGACGGCGAAGGCAAGCTGACCGCCAACGTCACCAAGAAGGAAAACGGACGCTTTACCAACACGTACCGCACTGAGCTTAACTACACCGCGGCCGGCGGCCTCAAGCTCAGCAAGACCCTCCGCGGACGTCCCATGACCGAGGGCCAGTTTACCTTTACCGTGACGCCCGCCGACGAGGCTTCGGCCAACGCGCTTGGTCTACTGCCCGTCGCCAACGAATTCAAGTCCCCTGCGACGGCAGAGGGAACGGTCGGCCTGATCGACATCCTGGCTGGCCATGAGGTCAAGTTTACGCAGGCTGACGCCGGCAAGACCTTCAAGTACACCGTGGCCGAGAAGAATGACGGCCAGCCCGGTTACACCTACGACGACGCCGTGCGTACCGTGACGATCGCCATCGCCGACGACACCGCCGGTACGCTCACCGCCACGACGACCGTTTCTGGCGGTTCCGAGGGCACGCTGGTGACCGAGTACAAGACTGGTGCCGCTGCGGTCGAGAGCGCCGTGGTCCCGTTCGTCAACAGCTACAGTGCTACGACCAACACGACTGGTGGCGCCGCTGCTCAGGTCGTTGCCGCCAAGACCCTGACCGGTCGCCCGATGGCCGACGGCGAGTTCTACTTTGGCATCGCCTACGCAGGTGAGAAGGAAGCCATTGAGGGCACGTGCACTACCAACGTTAATGAGCATGTACGCTTCGGTTCCCTGCATTACACCACCGAGATGCTCGCCAATCTGGTAAATGCCAAGCGCGCCATCCGCACCGATACGGATGCCAAGCCTGAGTGGACCATCGGTTACACCGCCTTTGAGTTCACGCCGCAGCTCGCGGCCAAGGGCATCACGGCCGCAACGCCGAGCTTTAGCTTTAAGGTTATTGTCGTCGATAACGGCGACGGTACCCTGACGGCAACGCCTGTCTACGACGGCATTAAGCCCTTGTTCGAGAACGTCTACGGCACCGATGCCGTTGATGCCGCGCTCGCCGGCACCAAGAAGCTCCAAGCCGCCGAGGGCCTGACCCCGGCCGACATCGCGGGTAAGTTCACCTTTACCGTGGCCGCCGACGAGGCGGGCGCCCCGATGCCCGAGCACGCGACCGCAACCAACGACGCGGCCGGCAACGTGGACTTTGGCAAGATCCACTTTACGCTCGAGGACCTCAACCGCGCCCTGGGCGTGACGGACGACGCAACCGACGAGACCGAAGCCGATGAAGCTGATGCTGATGAGGCAGAGGCCGACGAGGCAGAGGCCGACGAGGCCGACGTTGACGTTAACGCTGACGAATCCAAGGACGAGAACGAGCCTGCCACCACTACTTCGCGCTCGCACACCTTTACCTACACGGTGACCGAGTCCGGTAGCGTTCCTGGCGTGACCAACGATGCCAACGCCACGCGCAAGGTTTCCTACACCGTGACTGACGACGGCGCCGGACATCTGAAGGTCGTGCGCGAAGGCGACGACGGCGCAGCCTTCACGTTCACTAACACCTACAGCGTGACGCCTACCGATTCTGTGGTGACCGACCAGGTCAAGACGGTCAAGCGTCTGACCGGACGCGACCTTGCAGCAGGCGAGTTCACGTTTGATCTGCTCGAGGACGGCGTGGTTGTCGCGAGCGGCGCCAACGACGCCAACGGCACCGTGACACTGAGCCCGATCCGCTACGAGGCGCCCGGCACGCACACGTACATGCTGCGCGAGGCTTGCCCCAACGCGCTCGGCCTGTACAAGGGCGTCACCTATGACGGCGCGACCTACACCGTCGTGACCACCGTCTCCGACAACGGCGACGGCACGCTGACCGCGACGCACAAGCTCGAGGGAACCACCGAGTCCGCTGGCTTTACCAACAAGTATCACGCCATGCCCACTCAGGTCTCCATCGGCGCCATCAAGGTGCTCGAGGGACGCGAGCTCAAGAAGGACGAGTTTAGCTTTAAGCTCGCTGGTGAGGACGTCGAGTCCACCGTCACCAACGATGCCGACGGCAAGATCAGCTTCGACAAGTTCGAGTACAGCGAGCCTGGAACGTACGTCTACGCCATCAGCGAGGTCAAGGGCGACGAGGCCGGCATGACCTACGACAAGTCCGTCTTCACCGCGACCGTCAACGTGGTCGATGACGGCGAGGGCAACCTCAAGGCGAGCGTCGCCTATACCAAGGGCGACAAGAGCGTCGAGGGTATCGTGTTCAACAACACGTACAAGAAGCCCGAGACGCCTGTGCCGACGCCCGACCCCGGTACGCCCAAGACCGTGACGAACATCGTCAAGACGGTCAAGGGCTTCCTGCCCACCACGGGTGACCAGCAGGCAGCCGCACTGCTCATGGCATTTGTCATTGCCATGGCTGGCGTCGGAGCCCTGGTCTGGGGTATCCGCAAGCGCTAGGCACGTCGACGGAGCCTGGGGCCAAAAGGCCCCGGGCCGCCGGCGGGGAGCCAAAACATAGCCCCCACCCCACCCCCAGCCGCCACGGAGGCATCTCCCTCCTCCGTGGCGGCACTTTTGTGCGACTGCTCTATAAGTTGCGGTGAAATACGGACTGTTTGGCAGCCCTAGGGGGCACAGCAGTCCGTATTTCACCGCAACTGAGTCGTCGATTCTTTGAGTTACCCTCGCAGGTAGGCGATGGCGATCTGGGTGCGGTTGCGTAGGCCCATTTTGGCCAGGATTGAGCTGATGTGGTTTCGCACGGTGCCTTCGCCCATATAGGCGGTGGCGGCAATCTCCTTGTTATCGAGGCCGCGGGCAATGAGCTCGGCGACCTCGAACTCGCGGTCGGTCAGGCTGGCGAAGGCGGCGGGCCGGTGGGGCGTGCCTGCCTTGTCACCCATCCCGTCAAAGTCAACATCCTCGATTGCCTTGCCCTCCAGCACGCGCTTGCCATCCATGACTTGCGCCAGCGCTGGCGGAATGGCGGCGACATCGGTCTTGATCAGGTAGCCGCGGGCGCCCAGCTTGAGCGCCGACACAATGTACTCGTCATCCGAAAACGTGGTCAGGAACACCACGCGTGCCGCGGGGTCGCGCTCGAGGATCTCGCGCGCCGCCGAAAGGCCGTCACGCCCCGGCATCTGGATGTCGAGTAGCGCGATATCGGGCGCATGCTCGGCGTAGAGCGCGACCGCGTCGTTGCCGTCGGCGCCGGTGCCCACGACTTCGATCTGCGGCTGGGCACCCAGGATAATCTTGAGCGAATCGACCACCAGGCGGTCGTCGTCGACAACAATGAGCCTCATCGGGCGTCATCTCCTTGCTGTTTGGGGACGGTGGCAAACACGCGCCAGCCGGGGGCGCCGGCGCGCGGCCCGGCGGTAAAGATCCCGCCAAGCGCCTCGACGCGTTCGCGCATGGAGCCGAGCCCCATGCCTTCCGCGACTCCGCGACCGCCCGCCCGGATCCTACCCTCGCCATCGTCGGTAACGATGAGCTGGTAAAACGACGGATGCTCCATGCATCGCACGGTAACGTTTTGAGCACGGGCGTGGCGTATGGTGTTGGAGAGTGCCTCGCGCAGGATCGCCGCAAAGCAGTTGGCGACGTTGGCGGGTGCATGCTCGGCCAAAACCTCAAGATCAATCTGCGGCCCGCCATCCGAGCGCGCGCCTTTCACGATGCGCTCGAGCTGTACGGTGAGATTGGCCGCGTTGTCGTTGAGCGCGTGGACGCTGGTGCGCACGAGCTGAAGCGCCTCATCGACCGTGCGCTTGACGTCGGCGAAGTCGGCGGCGACGCCGGGCTCGTTGGCGTGGACCACGCGTAGGGCTTCGGTTTGCAGCGAGGCACGCGTGAGCTGGTGGCCCACGTTATCGTGGATCTCGCGCGCGATGCGTGCGCGTTCGGCGAGCGTCGCGAGCTCGACCTCGTAGTCCTGGCGGTCGGCAAGGTCGCGGTTGCGCGCCTCGAGCGCGAGGGCTCGTTCCTGCAGTTCGTCACGGGTGCGACGCATGCGCTCCTGCTCACGTTCCAACTGGGCGGTGCGCAACGACAGTAAGGTGGCGGCGACCGAAAGGATGGCGGTCAACAGCAGCGCACGGGTGGGAAGCGCGCCGGCGTGGGCATATGCGACGAGCGCGCAGACAAAGATGGCGCCGGCGCCCAGTGCGCCCCAGACGTGCTCGCGGCGCACGCGTCGTGCGATATCGTAGAGGGCGAGGGGTGCAAACGGAGCAAACGACGGCGCAAAGACGGCCACCATAATGTAAGCGTAGCTGGCGGCCTCGCTGGCGCGGCGGCCACGTTCGCCTTGCGCGGTTTCCGTTAGCGAGGCGACTACGACGCCAAGGCAAAACGCCGCGACCAAGCGCGCGTCCACAGCAAGGCCCAGAGCGGCTGCGATACAGCACGCCAGCACGATCGATTTGTCGAATAGCCTGTTCATACGGGTATTGTACGCGATGCCGCGCACGGGGGAGGCCCCACCGGGAGCAACCGTGACATTTGTCCCAGCAAGGGGGACCGCGACTATATCTCGCCGACAATCATTTCACCTGAACATTTTTGATAGTTGTATCTATCATTTTTGCTAGATACAACTATTATTTTTGCTAGATAGATTTATCAAAAGGAGGCTCTAGGTGTATAGGCGCAAGATATCGACCGTGTTACAGCAAAGACTCATGGGGCCGCGTTCCTTTATTCAGGTGGTTATGGGTCCCAGACAAACTGGCAAGACCACGGCCATCAAGCAGGCGGTCAAGGCTTGCGGGCTTCCGTGTCGCGTGGCGAGTGCCGACTCGTCGCGCGAACTCGCGGGGGATTGGATCGACCTTGAGTGGCGCCAGGCTCGGCAGCTGACAAGTAATGGCTCGCGTGCCATCCTTGTGCTCGACGAGATACAAAAGGTTACGGGTTGGTCCGAGACGGTCAAGGCCCTGTGGGACGAAGACTCTTGGAACGACACCGAGCTTCTCGTGGTGCTGTCCGGTTCGTCGAGCTTGCTTCTCGACAGTGGGCTGACCGAATCGCTTGCGGGGCGATTTGAGCTACTGCGTTCGACGCATTGGAGCCTATCCGAGATGTCCGAGGCGTTTGGCTATAGCTTCGAGGATTATCTGATGTTTGGCGGGTATCCGGGCGCCGCGATTCTCAAGAGCGATGTCAATCGTTGGCGAGAGTATATGCGCGATTCGATCGTGGAATCGACGATTTCGCGTGACGTATTGCAGATGGAAGACGTGCGCAAGCCGGCGCTCATGCAAGCCCTCTTTGAGCTGGGTGCGCAGTATTCGGCGCAGGAGATATCGTATCGAAAACTGCTGGGGCAGCTTGACGATAAGGGAAACACTGATACCGTGCGCCATTATCTTGATCTGCTGTCCAAGGCGGGCATGATGAGCGGGTTGCAAAAATACGACGCCAAGCAGGTGAGGTCGAGGGCAAGCTCGCCGCGACTGCTTGTGCATGATCCCTCATTAATGTTCTCGATGTGGCGCGGGACGGGTGACTTGTTGGCTGATTCTGCCCTGCGAGGGCATTTGGTCGAAACTGCGGTGGGCGCCCGGCTCATCGCGCGTGCTCAAACAGAAGGCTTTGAGCTGTATTGGTGGCGTGAGGGCAATCTCGAGGTGGACTTTGTGGCGAAGCGCGGCGATGACGCCCTTGCGGCGATCGAGGTTAAAAGCGGCCGCGTGTCCAAGAGCGGTATGACTGAGTTTTTGGCGCAGAACCCTCAGGCGAAGCCGATGATTGTGGGCGATCGTAACGTTTCGGTTGAGCAGTTCTTGCGGGATGAGGTGGAGCTGTTTTAGCTGGTGATTGCTACGGCGCGGACGGGTCAAAGTGATCAGAAATGCAAGCCTCACTTACTTAAGATTTGGGACAAACACATCTGATTGCTTTGTCCCGTGGCGATGCCGGTTCTGTTGGCGCCGCACTCGTGACAAAGCTCACTGGTGCGGCCCGCCCGCTCCTGCGATGATGCAATCGTACCGGGCCGCAATCAACGGAAGGGCCGCCTCATGACAGACATCGTCCACGTCGAAAACCTCGTCAAGCGCTACGACGATCTTATTGCGCTCGACCACTTTAACCTGAGCATCGCCCCTGGTGAGATCTTTGGTCTGCTGGGCCCCAACGGCTCGGGCAAAACTACGTCCATCAACTGTATCCTGCAGCTGCTTGCCTACGACAAAGGCACCATCGAGCTGTTCGGCGAGCCCATGACGCCCGCCCGCTATGACCTTAAGCGTCGCATCGGCGTGGTGCCGCAGCAGGTGGCGGTGTTCGACGAGCTCACCGTGCGCGAGAACATCGATTATTTCTGCAGCCTCTACGTCAACGATCGCAAGCGCCGCCGCGCGTTGGTGGACGAGGCGATCGACTTTGTCGGCCTGGGCGACTTTACCAAGTTCCGCCCCGGCAAGCTTTCGGGCGGCCTGGCACGTCGCCTTAACATCGCCTGCGGCATCGCGCACAAGCCCGAGCTCATCTTTTTTGACGAGCCCACGGTGGCGGTCGACCCGCAAAGCCGCAATGCCATCCTGGAGGGCATCTGCCGCCTGCGCGACGAAGGCGCCACGGTGGTGTATACCAGCCATTACATGGAGGAAGTCGAGCAGATCTGCAGCCGCATCATGATCATGGACGGCGGGCGCGTGCTGGCGCAGGGCACCAACGACGAGCTCAAGCGCATGATCCAGATGGGCGAGAAAATCGTGATCGAGGTCGGCGAGGTGCCGAGCGCGGCGCTCGCCGCCGTTGCGAGTCTGCCGCATGTCCTGGACTTGGCGGCGACGGCGGGCCAGCTCACGTTCTCGTGCGAGGCGAGCCCGCATAACCTGACCGACATCCTCGACGCGCTGCGCTCGCATGACGTGCCGCTCGGCCGCATCTACTCAGAGCCGCCGACCCTCAACGACGTGTTCCTCGAGATCACCGGCCGCGAGCTGCGCGACTAGGGGGCGGCCATGTTCAACACCGTCATCATCACGCTCAAGACGCTGCTGCGTCGGCCGAGCACGTGGGTCTGGGGCGCGGTCTTTCCCATTGCGCTTTCCACGATGTTCATGTTTATGTTTGCGAACCTGAGCTCCGACGGCAAGGTCGACCCGGTGCCGGTGGCCATCGTGGCTGACGAAGCCTGGGACGCGTCGACCTTTAAGGATGTGGCGACGTCGCTTGCCAAGGAGGGCGACGATCAGCTGCTCGAGATTCACGAGTGCGAGGATGCAGCCACCGCGAACCGCGCGCTCAAGGCCGGCGAGGTCGCGGGCATCTACACGGTCGATGCCGCGGGCACGCCCAGGCTCACGCTGCTCTCGAGCTACGACAGCTCGCGTGCGTCCACGGTGCTCGTCGACCGCAGCATTCTGGAAACGGTGGCAAGCTCGTATACGCAAAATGCCGAGCTCATGGCCCAGATTGCCCAGGACAACCCGGCGGCGCTTGCCGATTCGGAGGCGGTCGCCCGCGCCCTGTCGCTCGAGGGCGGAACCCGTCGCGTGAGCCTGACACGCACCACGCCCGACGGCACGACCATTTACTACTACGCGCTTTTTGGCCTGGTCGCGATGATGTCTGCCGAGTTTGCCGCCTTGAGCGTCGTCGACCTGCAGCCCAACCTGTCGGGTCTTGGCGCACGCCGCTGCGTGGGCGGCCTTTCCAAGACGGCGTCGCTGGCCGGCATTTTTGTCGGCTCGTGGCTGGTTTCTTTTGCCTCGATGACGGTTGCGATTGGCTATGTGCGCCTGGTCGTCGGCGTCGACTTTGGCGGGCGCGAGGGGCTCTGCCTGGTAGGCGGCGCTGCATCCGCGCTTGCCGCAACGGGCTTGGGGCTCTTTGTGGGCACGCTGCCCGTTAAGGGAGGCAAGGCGTCCAAGTCGGGTATCCTCACGGGCTTCGCCACCACGTGCGCCCTGTTCGCCGGCCTTTACGGCGAGCCGGCGATGGCGCTTGCCGACGACGTCGCCCGCGCCTGCCCGGCCGAGTGCTGGCTCAACCCCGTCAAGCTCATCTGCGACATGTTCAACCGTCTGTATTTCTTTGAGGACCTGGGCCCCTTTGCCGTGCGCGCGGGCGCGCTCGTCCTGATGGCCCTGGTGTTTGTCGTTGCCGCCACGCTGGTGTTTGGAAGGAGTCGCTATGAGCACCTTTAAGACCGCGCTTCGCATGGCGCTGGCACACCCGTTCTACCTGCTCATCTACACGGTGTTCATCTCGCTCATGGGCGTGTTCATTGCGGCGTCGGTGAGCTGGAATTCGTCGCAGCTCACCGAATACAAGCCCTACGACACCAACGTGATCGTGGTCGATCGCGACGACAGCGACCTTTCGCGGGCGCTCACCAAGCACTTGGGGTCGCGCTTTGACCTGGTCACGGGCGTCGGCGACGACACGTACGATCTTGCGGACGCGCTCTCCAAGAGCAACAGTGCCAAGGGTAGCGCCGACTGCGTGTTCTTTATCCCGGACGGGTTTGAGGGCGACCTGATCGCGGCCGCCCGTGCGGGGGAGGCCCTGCCCAAGCTCGATGTGACCTACGGCTCCGGCACCATGGCGGCGGCGCTTTCGTCTGCGGAGGCCTCGCGCTGGATCTCGCTCGCGGGCGCTGCGGCGGCACTTGAGCCCGCTGCCTCCGACGGCGACGTGGCCAAGGCTGCCGAGCATGCCGCCGCCAAGCGCGCCGAGGTCCAGATCGAGCAGGTCAAGGTCGATTCGACTGCCGCCGCCACGCTCGAGTCGTATTTCAACTTTGGCGCGTATGCGATCATCTCGTCGGTCATCGTGTCGGTGGGCCTGGTGTTCTCGGGCATGAACGAGCCCGAGCGCGTGCGCCGCATGGATGCCGGCCCGGTCTCCGAGCGCCAGCGCTCGCTTGCCGTGTTCGCGGCCGCCGCGGTGCTCACCGTCTGCATCTGGTTTGTGTCGAGCATGATGGGCGTCGTGGGCTTTGCCGGCGCGGTTGCCGAGGTCGGCGTGGGCCGCGTGTGCCTGGCGCTGGCGGCGACGTTTGCTCTGGCGTGCACGCCCCTGGCTGTTGGCTTTACGCTGTCGGGCCTGGGTGCGCGCGAGGAGCTGCTCAACGGCGTGGGCAACCTGCTCGGCATGCTCATGACGTTTTTGGGCGGCGCCTGGATGCCGCTGTCGCTCATGGGCTCGACCGTGCAGACGGCGGCGCACTTTGTGCCGACATATTGGGTGAACGACGCGATCGGCAAGGCGCTCGCGTCGGACCTGACGTCTGCCGTGCTGGGCGACATTGCCTGCGATCTGGGCGTCACCGTACTCTTCGCCGTCGCCGTCGCCGCCGTAGGCCTAGCCCTCACCCATAACAAATCCCACGCCTAGCCACCTAGTCATCGGGTACTCATTGGGGACAGACTTAAACGACCAAGAGTAGTCATTGGGGACAGACTTAAACGACTAGTCATTGGGGACAGTCTTTGCCGATCGGCCGTTTTGCCAGTAGGGTTGGCAAGGGCTGTCCCCAACTGCCGGCAGGAAAGGAGCGTCCCTAACTGTCGGGTGACTAGTTTGAAATAAATGCCATATGTCGCGCAAAAATAGTTCGCCGGGGTTTACTATAGCCCTAGAAAAGTAGCGGAAGGCTAACAATGGGGGATAGTATGGCGACGAAACAGGCCTACGTCCAGGTTAAGGACCTCAAGAAACACTACGGCGACGGTGATGCACGCCTGACGGTGCTCGACGGCATCGACACATCCATCAACCGCGGCGAGATCTGCGTCATGCTGGGGCCCTCGGGCTCGGGCAAGTCGACCTTTCTCAATCTCATTGGCGGCCTGGAGGATGCCGACGGCGGCTCCATCATGGTGGACGGCTGCGATCTCACGGCGCTCAAGCCCGCCGATCTGGGCGAGTACCGACGCCGCGAGCTGGGCTTTGTCTTCCAGTTCTACAACCTGGTGCCCGACCTTACCATCAAGGAAAACATCGAGGTCACGGCGCACCTGTCCAAAAAACCGCTCGACGTCGACGATCTGCTGCGTTCGCTGGGCCTCTACGAGCACCGCAACAAGTTTCCGCGCCAGGTCTCGGGCGGCCAGCAGCAGCGCTGCGCCATCGGCCGTGCGCTCGTCAAAAATCCGGGCCTGCTGCTGTGCGACGAGCCCACGGGCGCGCTCGACTACAAGACATCCAAGGAAATCCTGCAGCTCATGGAGGATGTCAACCGCACCTACGGCTGCACCATCATCATTGTCACCCACAATGCCGCCATCGCGCGCATGGCCAATCGCGTGCTGCGCCTGCGCGACGGGCGCATCGTCGAGGATGAGCTCAACGAGTTGCCCGTCGCGGCCGCCGAGCTCGATTGGTAGGCGGCGCCATGACACCTCTCGCAAAACGTCTCCCGCGCGAGCTGCGCCGCAATATCGGCAAGTACCTGGGCATCTTTTTGCTTATGTGCGGAAGCATCGCCCTTACCTCGGGCTTTTTGCTCGCGGCGCATTCCATCGGTTGCCTTATCGACGACATGCGCGATGCATACACGATTGAGGACGGCCGCGTGACCACCTCCTTCGAGGCTACCAAAGACCAGCTCAAGGCCGCCGAGGATGCAGCCGGCGACGTCGGTGGCGTCACACTCTACAAGAATTTCTCCATCGACGCCATCATCAAAAAGACCGCCGGCGACGACGGCACCAAGCGCACGCTGCGCACCTATGCGCACCGCACCAAGGTCGATATCGCGTCCTACTGTGAGGGCAAGGAACCCAAGGCGGACGACGAGGTGGCCATCGACCGCGTTTTTGCCACCAACAACGACCTCGCCGTGGGCGATAGGGTCGAGCTCGAGGGTCGCACCTACACCATCTGCGGCATCATGACCCAGCCCGATAGCCAGGCGCTGTTCCTCAACAATTCGGACTTCACGGTGAACACCATCACGTACGGCGTGGCCGAGGTCACCGACGCCGGCTTTACCGCGCTCGAGGACGCCGGCGGCGCGCCTGCCTACACCTACTCCTTTACTTTTACCGACCGCGATCTCCCCACCGCGGATCGCATCGATGCGGAGCAGGATATGGTCGAGGCGCTGACCGATGCCGATGCGCGCGTGGACGATCTGATCGATGCCGATTCCAATCAGGGCATTGGCTATGCGCGCGACGACGTGGACGGCGACTCCATGATGTGGATGACGTTGCTCGACATCATCATCGTGATCATGGCGTTTGTCTTTGTGGTGCTCACCGACGCCACCATCGAGGAGGAGAGCGCCATCATCGGCACGCTGCTCGCCAGCGGCTATCGCCGTCGCGAGATCGTGCTGCACTACCTGGCACTTCCCGCCATCGTGGGCGTGCTCGCGGCACTTTTGGGCACCGCGCTCGGCGTTGCGTTCTTTACCGAGCCCATGCGCGGTCTCTACTACGGCTCGTACAGCCTGCCGCCCTTCCAGGTGTACTGGAGCTGGGAGATCTTTGTGAAGTGCGCCGTGGTCCCCGCCGCCGCGCTCATCCTCATCACGCTGGTGGGTCTGCTCCGCAAAATGGGCAAGACGCCGCTGCAGTTCCTTCGCCACGAGGCGAGCGGTAAGTCGGGTACCAAGCGCGGTCTGCAGCTGCCGGAGCGCGTGGGCTTTGTCTCGCGCTTCCGCCTGCGCGTCTTCCTGCGCAACCTGGGCAACTTCGCCACGCTCTTCGTGGGCATTGCGTTTGCCTCGCTGCTGCTGCTCTTTGGCCTGGCGATTCTGCCCACGATGACGCACTACGCGGACAACCTCGAGACGAGCCTGGTTGCCGAGCACCAGTACACGCTCAAGGCGCCGTTGGAGCTCGAGGGCACTGCCGAGGAGCGCGAGCAGTGGTCGGCACTCGAGCGCTTGCAGTCGGTTGACGGCGCGCTGCTTTCTGCCGCCCAGGATGCCGATGACGAGCTTGACGGCGCGGCCGATGCGGCGCAGACGGCAGCCGATGCCGCGACCGCATCTCCGTCTGCCGAGAGCCTGGCCGCAGCGCAGGATGCGCTTGCTAAGGTCAAGGACAAGAAGGATGCGCTTTATGCGCGCCTCGATGACCTTGCCGATGCCCTCGGCTGCGACCGCGACGAGGCTATCGACCTGATCGACAAGGCCTCGAAAATTGACGCGGACAACGACGACATTCACCCGGTCAACACGACCGACAACGGCGCGGGCGCAATCGCGCAGGCCGAGAAATATGCCGTTTACCAGCTGCAATACGACCGCGGCGATGGTAATGGCGAGGAGACGATTTCTGTCTACGGCATCTCGCCCGATTCGCGCTATTGGAAAGACCTCAACGTCGGCGATGGGCACGTCGTTTTTGGCGGCGGTCTGCTCGATAAGTTTGGCTGGAGCGAGGGCCAGAAGGTCGAGCTTCGCGACAAGTACGAGGCTCGGGATTATTCCCTTGAGTACGCGGGCAAGGACTGCACCTGGGGCTCCAAGTCGGACATGAATATCTATATGAGTATCGACGACTTTAACGAGCTGTTCGACAACGACGCCGCCTACTTTAACGGCTATGTGAGCGACGAGAAGCTCGACCTCGACGCGCGCTACTTTGCCGGCGACACCACGCCCGACGACATGCGCGCCGTGGGTGACCAGTTCATCGGCATGATGAGCAAAATGATCGGCATGATGATCGGGCTCGCGGTGTTTATCTTCCTGCTGTTTATGTACCTGCTGACCAAGGCTGTGATCGACCATAGCGCCCGGTCGATCAGCTACATGAAGGTCTTTGGCTATCGCGATAGCGAGATTTCGCATCTGTACATCCGCTCGATTACGCTGTGCGTGGCGGCGTCGCTCGTGCTGAGCCTGCCGGTCATTATTGGCTCGCTCACGGCCATCTTCCGCTCTATGTTGCTCGCCTATAACGGCAATATCGAGATTTACGTGCCCGCTTGGTCCATGGCTGCATGCGTCGGCATCGGCTTTGCGACCTACCTGGTCGTGGCGCTGCTACACACGCGCTCTATCAAGCGCGTCAGTCTGGCCGAAGCCCTCAAGGTGCAGGAGTAGCAATTGGGGACGTTCTTAAACGACTAGTCGTTGGGGACAGTCTTTGTCGGATCGCCGGCTCGCCGGCCGGGCTGGCAGGGACTGTCCCTGGCGGCACTCATTTAAGTCTGTCCCCAATGAGTGGTTTCAGTCATTTAAGTCTGTCCCCAATGAGTGGCCGTGCTTGACTTCAACCCCACTTCACCGGGTACCATCCTCTATGTCTGTAACGCCATATAGACCGAGGGGATAGATCTATGACCGCAACCGCACCCGCAGCACCGGCAAAGGTGTACTTCACCAACCTGCGCACGCATGCTCGCGAGAGCCAGCTCGACAAACTCAAGCGCCTCATTCGCCGCGCCGGCATTGAGCAGATCGACTTCGAGAACAAGTTTGTCGCCATCAAGATTCACTTTGGCGAGCTGGGCAATCTGAGCTTTTTGCGCCCCAACTACGCCCGCGCCGTCGCAGACGTCGTGAAGGAGCTGGGCGGCAAGCCCTTCCTCACCGACTGCAACACGCTCTATGTCGGTAGCCGCAAAAACGCGCTCGAGCACATCGACACCGCCTACCAGAACGGCTTTACCCCGTATGCCACGGGTTGCCAGATCATCATCGCCGACGGCCTCAAGGGCACCGACGAGGCGCTTGTCCCGGTCGAGGGCGGCGAGTACGTGCGCGAGGCAAAGATCGGTCAGGCACTTATGGATGCCGATATTGTGATCAGCCTCACCCACTTTAAGGGCCATGAGCAGGCCGGTTTTGGCGGCGCCATGAAGAACCTGGGCATGGGAGGCGGCAGCCGTGCCGGCAAGATGGAGCAGCATGCCGCCGGCAAGCCGAACGTCGCGACCGAGCACTGCGTTGGCTGCCGTGCCTGCGAAAAGATCTGCGCGCACAACGCCATCTCGTTTGACGATACCCGTGAGCGCGAGCTTGCCAATGGCAACACCCGCACGGTCCACGTCGCCGCCATCGACCACGATCGCTGTGTGGGTTGCGGCCGCTGCATCGGCGTGTGCAACCAGGACGCCATCAAGCCCGGCTATGATGCCGCGGCCGACGTGCTCAACTGTAAGATCGCCGAGTACACCAAGGCCGTCGTCGACGGCCGCCCGAGCTTCCACATCTCGCTCGCCATGGACATCAGCCCCAACTGCGACTGCCACCCCGAAAACGATACGCCTATCGTCAACGACATCGGCATGTTCGCGAGCTTCGACCCGGTCGCCATCGACCAGGCCTGCGCCGATGCCGTCATGGCATCCGAGCCGCTGCCCAACACCGAGCTCACCGATAGCGCGGCCAAGATGGAGCACAACCACGAGCATCTGGAGGGCGAGCAGGCTAAGGACCCCTTCTGCATCACGCATCCCGACACCGACTGGCGCGTGTGCATCGCGCACGCCGAGAAGATTGGCCTGGGCACGAGCGAGTATGAGCTCATCGAGGTCAAGTAGCGCCTAGCTATTGGACAAAACAAGCGCATTCGTGGCTTAATTCAAGCAAAATCCGCCCGCGAGCACAGCGCTCGCGGGCGGATTTTCGGAAGTGCTAGGGGTCAGATAGACCAGTAAACCGTACTATTCGCCTAAAAATTCCTATCGAGGAAGTCGTCGACCGTATTCCAGTAGAGCTCGGGGTCGACTTGCGCACTCTTGGCGTGGGTGGCGCCATGAATGGTGAGCTTTTGCTTGACCTTGCTGGCGCACGCGTCGTAGTTTTGGTCGAGCATGTCGTACGGCACAAAGGTGTCTTGGTCACCGTGGATAAAAAGCATGGGAACCGTCGCGCGCTTGAGCTGTTCCACGCTGCTCGCCTTATGAAAGTCGTAGCCTGCGCGCACGTTGCATACCAGGTTGGCCACATCGAGCAAGGGAAAACTGGGCAGGCCGAACACGTCCTTGAGCTGCAGGGAAAACTCGTCCCAGACGCTCGTATAGCCGCAATCCTCGATAATGCATTTCACATTTGCGGGCAGAGATTCCCCCGCTACATTCATGGCGGTCGCCGCGCCCATCGACTCGCCAAAGACCAGGATGCGCGCCTTGGGATCGGCCGCAATGATCCGCCCGATCCACGCGACGACATCGAGGCGCTCGGGCCAGCCCATGCCGATGTAGTCACCGCCGGAGCGCTCGTGGGCGCGGGCGGCGGGTGCGAGTACATTCATGCCGCGGTCATGGAATCGCTTGACGTATCGGGCCATACCGATGGGCTCGTTGGTATATCCATGCAGGCAGACGGCGTAGTCGTGCGTGCTCTCCGACGCAGCAAAATACCAGGCGGCAAGCTCGGTCCCGTCGTCCGCGGTGAGGCTGCTGCTCTCGCGGTTTTCCTTAAACCACGCCCGTGCCTCGCCCTCCTCGGCGTCAATCTGCTCGCCCTTTTCGGCGTCCTTGCCGTCCTGCATCATCTTCATGGTGTACGGCGCTTGGGGATTCAGGGCAAAGTCGAACAAGAAGTTGCCGGCAAACCCCAACAGCGCGACAACGAGCACCAGCGCAACGACGCCGGCTATCTTGAGCTTTCGATGGGAACGTGCGTTTTGAGACATAAGAGGCTTTCCTATAAGATGTTAATACATCAACATTTAATGCAAGCGCATTATGGATGTTCACCGTTGATGCGTCAACAAGCAAAGAATGGGTAAACAAAAGGTCACGTAAGGTGCAAATTTCACACGTACCCAGACGCTTTGATATAGTGTTGAGAACTATTTATGTTGGAGGATGTAACCGGCATGTCCGATTCGAGCGACAGTTCCAAGCCGCGACCTAAGGCCGCGGCCGTTCCGCAGTACACGGTGGGCGAGGAGATCATGAACTCCGTCACCCATGGTGTCGGCTGCCTGCTGGGCATCGCAGGCCTGGTGCTTCTGATCGTATTCGCTGCCCTGCGCGGTGGCGGCCCGGCACATATGGCCGCGGCGATCGTCTACGGCGTCAGCATCATCCTCGAATACCTGGCCTCCACGCTCTATCACGCGATTCAGCCCGAGCGCGCCAAGCGCGTATTCCGCATCATCGACCACAGCTGCATCTACCTGCTCATTGCGGGCAGCTATACCCCGTTTTGCCTCATCACGCTGGCAAACGACGGCGGCGCTGCATTGTTCTTTGCCGTATGGGCCATCGCCATTATCGGCATCGCGCTCGAGTGCTTTTTGCGCGAGCGTCAGCCGCACTGGGTAAGCGGCCTGGTCTACCTGCTAATGGGCTGGCTCGTCGTCTTTAAGCTGCCTGCGCTCGTGGCGCTGCTGAATCCCGTCGCGTTGGCGCTGCTTGCCGTCGGCGGTGTGTGCTACACCGTGGGCGTGCCGTTCTACATCGCCAAAAACGTGCGCTACCTGCACAGCGTGTTTCACCTGTGGGTGCTCGCCGGTAGCATCTTCCAGTTCATGGCGGTGATCCTCTTCGTAATCTAACGACCGAGCCTGCGCGCGGATCCACCCAGGTGGCCGCCGGGCGCAACCGTCTTATCCGCCAACTACGTCTCCTGCCAACGTCCCGAATCTTGGAGGTTCGAGAAACTCCCGATGGACATAACCATCTCCCTTATCACCACACTCGTTTTGACCCTCATCAACGGCTACTTCTCTATGTCCGAGATGGCCCTCACCACGGCCAAGCGCGCCGTGCTGGAGCACGAGGCCGAGGAGGGCGACAAGCGTGCCGAGCACGCCATTAAGCTCGCCGCCGACTCCGACCAGCTGCTGGCCACCATCCAGGTCGCCATCACGCTCGTGGGTTTCGCCTCATCCGCCGTCGCCTCGACGAGCCTGTCCGACCCGCTCGCCACGTGGCTCATGAGCTTTGGCATCGCGCCGCTCTCCGCCATCGCGCGCGGGCTGGCACCGGTCATCATTACCGTCGCCGTCGCCTTCGTGTCCATCGTGATCGGCGAGCTCGTGCCCAAGCGTATCGGCCTGGCCAACGCCGAGGGCGTGTCCAAGCAGGTCGTGGGGCCGCTTTCCGTGTTCCAGAAGATCGCCCGCCCGCTCGTGTGGCTGACCGGCGCCTGCTCCGACGGCCTGGCCCGTATCCTGCGCATCAAGAGCGCCGACGACCGCCAGAACGTCTCGGAGGAAGAGATCAAGTACATGGTCTCGGAGCAGGACGACCTGCTCGACGAGGAAAAGCGCATGATCCACGAGATCTTCGACCTGGGCGACACCGTTGCCCGCGAGGTCATGGTGCCGCGCGTGGACACCACCATGTGCGAGGACGACGAGACGGTCGCCAGCGTGCTATCCACCATGCGCCAGACCGGCTTCAGCCGTATCCCCGTCTACCACGAGGATCCCGACAACGTGGCCGGCATCGCGCATATCAAGGACCTGATCCAGCCCGCGCTCGACGGCAAGGGCGACCAGCCCATTGCCGGCTTCCTTCGCGATGCTGCTTTTGTGCCCGATACCAAGGACATCCTGCCGCTGCTGTCCGAGATGCAGACCTCGCACGACCAGATCGTGGTGGTCGTGGACGAGTACGGCGGCACGGCCGGCATCATCACCATCGAGGACATTGTCGAGGAGATCGTCGGCGAGATCGAGGACGAGTTCGACCCCGACAACAAGTACCTCACGCGCCTTTCGCGCCGCGAGTGGCTCGTCGATGGGCGTTTTTCGTGCGATGATGCGATTGAGCTTGGATGGCCGCTCGAGGAAAGCGATGATTATGAGACCATCGCCGGCTGGATTTTGGAGCTTTGCGACTCGGTGCCCGACATCGGAGAGGTGTTTGAGGTCGCGGGGTACAAGTTTAAGGTGCAGTCGATGCGTGGCCAGCGCATCTCGCTCATTCGCGTGATCGCTCCGGCCGAAACCGATAAGAAGGATTCCGAGTCCGCGGCGGACGAGCCGGCGGCGTCGGGTGCGGGTCTTGCCGACCCGCACGACGGCGACGAGTAGGACAAGGACGAGTAGGGGAGAGTTATGGCAGGCCTGTTCAACATCCTTAAGGTCACCGTCAGCGAGGACAAGATCTGCGCGCATGTGCTGGTGAACCCCGGCATGCCGCTCATGACCTCGGAGGATATCGAGGCCACGGCGCGCGTGTACTATCTGGTGCCGGCGATTGCCAAGCATCTGTGCCTGGGCGATTCCGGCCGCGAGTTCCAGGATTGCATGGGTCAGACTGAGCTCTGCCACCTGTTGGAGCACGTGTCGGTCGAGCTGATGAACGAGACCGGCCTTGCCGGCAATATCTCGTGCGGGCGCACCCGCGTGAGCGAGCATGACGAGCGCGTCTTTGAGATTGAGCTTTCGTGTCCCGACGATGCGCTGGCCATCGGCGCGCTGTCGTCTGCTACCTTCATGATGGATTGGGCTTACCTGCACGCCGACCAGCCCGCCCCCGACGTGGACGGTACGGTCGCTGGCCTGCGCAACCTGGTGCTGGGTATGCGTGCCGAGGCCGAGGGCAAGGATCCGCATGAGGCCGTCGCCGCCGCGAATGGTGAGGACGTGGCCGAGGATGCGACTGAGGGCGAAGCTCCTGCCGACGACGATGTCGATTCCGTTGTCGATGCGGCCGCCGAGCCGGCAGCTGAGCCTCAGGGCGTCCCCAACTTTGAAGACGAGCCCCAGGTAGCGATTGATACCGAGGGCGCGGTTGTCGAGAACCACGAGGCCTCCGCGGCCGTCTTCGGCGGCGCGGCAACGGCTCCGACTGGCTCGGTGCACGAAAGCGCGCTGCCGCTCGTAGACGGTGCCGGCGAGGATCCGGCGGCCACGACGGCCATGCCGGCCCTGCCTGTGGAATAGACAGATTCGTAACACATTCGATAGGCCGTATTGCCTGCGCTTTTACCGTATGCAGATGAGCGGGGCGGCAAGTGTTGCGCTGCGGGTATAATGGACAGCATTCAAACGGTGGGCGCCGACGTGCCCGCAGGAGAGGAATGATCATGGGTAAGACTTTTAGCTTTGTCTCCGGTGCACTCTTTGGTGCCGCCGCCGGCGCTATCATCGGCGTTGCTCTGGCCCCGCGCTCGGGCGCCGAGACCCGCGCCATGGCTGCCGATATCGCCAACGACGCTTGGGATAACATGCGCGATACCTACGAGCACGGTGCCGAGGAGGCCCGCGCCGCGGTCAACGACTTCGGCCCGATGGTCGATGCCAAGACCGATGACCTGCGCGCCAAGGTCGACCTGGCCCGCGAGCGTATGGATCAGCTGCGCGAGCAGCTCAACGACGCCATCTCGGGCGGCAACGTGACGCCCGCTGCCGACGTCGTGGTCGAGAACGCCGCCGAGGCCGACACCGAGGCTGCGGAGCCCTCGACCGAGGCATAATGCGCGCCGGGGATTTTGTCGGCGTCAAGGTTTATCGCAAGCCTGCTGAGGATAAGCGCACCAAAAAGGACGGCACGCCACGTAGCCCTAAAAAGCTCGGAAAGATACACTTTCCGGTCTTTACTCCAGGCGGAACGCGCGTGGTGGGCTTTATGGTTCGCCAGTCCGACATTGCGGGCATGATCGAGCGCCCCGACCGTTTTGTGGCGCTCGATGCCATCGGCGTCTACGAGGGCGCCATTGCGGTGAATGACGTCAAGGACACCTACGATGCCGCCGCGGCCAAGCGCCTCGACATTAACCTGGACGATTGCATCATCTGGGTTGGTATGGACGTGCGCACGGAATCGGGCGATGTCGTGGGCTATTGTTCGGACGTGGAGTTCAAGCCGCGCTCGGGCATCGTCCAGATGTTCTATGTGACTGCTGGTGCCGCTTCGAGCGTGCTTGTCGGTGACACGCAGGTGCCGCCGACGATGCTGCGCGGCTACGAGAACGGCGCGATGATCGTTTCGGACGAGGTCAAGGCGCTCGGGTATTCGGGCGGCGCCGCCGCAAAGGCTGCCGAGGCCAGTGTCGTGGTGGGCGATAAGGTCAAAAAGGGAGCCAAGGTGCTCGATGACAAGGGATCGGTCGCCGTGGACAAGGGCAGTCGCGCGCTGGGCAAGCAGCTCGGCAAGACGCGCAGCATGTTCAAGGCCTTTAAGGACGAATACCAAAAGGCGAGCGGGGGCTCGTTAAAAGCTAGCAAATAGCGACGTACCAAATGATGGGAGGCGAGCCGGAGACATGTTGCTCCGGCTCGCTGTGTTTATGGGGGAGGGCACATGCGCCAAAACGGATCCAACTTAAACGGGCACTCCGGTGCGCGTCCGACGGCTCGCCGCGACCTGGGGCAGCTGCCCAGCGGCCAGCGCAAACGCCGCCGTAAGCCCGGCGCGATGTACCTCAACCATAGTCGCGGTTTTAGCGACCGCAGCGCGCGCATTGGCAATGGGCGCTCGCCCCGCCGTCCGTCCCGTCTGCCCTATGCGCTCATCGCCGTGGGCTGCGCGCTCGTGCTGTTTATCGCTGCCGTCGTGGGCTACGTCAACCGCAGCGTGGACGTGGAGCTCAACGGACAAAAGACCGCGGTGCGCGTGGGCTCAACGCTGCAGAATCTTATCGACGACCAGGAGCTGACCGACACCTATGACGCGGGCGACCTGCTGGCCGTCGACGACAGCGTGCTCAAGCGCCACGGGGGCGAAAAGCTGTCGGTGAAGGTTGACGGCAAGCGTGTGAAGCAGGGCAAATGGGATAGCCGCGAACTTGCCGGCGGCGAGAAGGTGACGGTCAGAGACGGCCGCAACATCTACGAGAAGCACGAGGTGCAGGCCACGACCATCGAGCCCAAGCTGAAGGTCGAGGGCACGGGCGCCATCGAGTATGTGCAGACGTGGGGCGTCCAGGGTCGCTCCGAGGTGTGGGTTGGCGAGCAATCGGGCAAGACGCAGGACCGTGGCGAGGTTGTGCCCGCCACCGATTGCGTGGTTGCCTGCGCCAGCGTGGCGCCAAAGGGCAACGAGAAGGTTGTGGCCCTGACGTTTGATGAGGGACCGAGCGGCGCCACCAAGCAGATTTTGCAGGTGCTCAAGGAGAAGGGCGTGAGCGCCACGTTCTTCCTTTCGGGCGATGCCGCCGAGGCCTCGCCCGCCACGGCTAAGGCGATTGTCGACGCCGGGTGCGAGGTCGGTTCCAATAGCTATAGCGATGATTCGCTCAAGGGCGAGGATTGCGAGACGGTGCGCAAGCAGATCTCGAGGGGAACCGACGCCATCAAGTCGGCAACCGGCGTCAAGACGATGCTGTTGCGCGCTCCCTACGCCGCTTTTGACGAGCAAAATTGGATTGACTCGATGGACTTGGTGTCTGCCGTGGTCTCGTGGAATATCGACTCGGGCGACTGGTTGCTCAATGGTGCCGACGAGCAGGTCTCGACGGTGCTCGACTCGGTGACGCCGGGCAATATCGTGCTGCTCACCGATAGCGACGAGTGCGCCGAGCAGACGCTCGAGGCGCTGCCGCAGATTATCGACGGCCTTGTTGCCGACGGCTACAAGATCGTGACGCTGAGCGACCTGGTCAAGACGGACACGTCGCTGAGCAAAAAGCTCACCTCGCTGACGAAGGTCACGATGCCCAAGAACGCCGTGTTCCCCCAACTCGCCGAGGACGACGAAACCACGGAGTAGTCATCGGGGACGTTCTTAAACGGCTATGTCACGGATACGTCAGCGTTTGGTATGCCTGCAATGTGCAGCGCATAAATTCGGTGCCGCAGCGCGATGCTGATGCTATAGTTACTGCGGTTAATGAGGGTCAAGAGAAAGGTTGCAGGTGAAATCCAAACCTCGACCATACAGTCGATGACCCCATGCAGGTGCTTTTTGCGCATGCACGGGGTGTGAGCGTCGAGCGGCGTGCCGCCCGCGCATGCGTATACATATCCAATTGTCCACGGATGGCGTGCCCGTTTTGCCGCGGTCCGCAGGAATAATGATGGGGAGCACCATTGAATTATCTGAGTGAGATGCTCAAACTGCCGGTCTTGGACGTCGACGGCGAGAAGCTCGGCGTGGTCAACGATTTTGGCATTGCTACCGGCGAAGTTTTTCCGCACGTGACGTCGCTCGCGTTCCGCGGCCCCGGCAAGACGCCGTTTATGATCAGCTGGCGCAAATGGGTCGATCGTATCGACGAGACGGGCGTGTACCTCAAGACGTCGGCCACCGAAATCCGCTTTTCGTACCTGCAGCCGACCGAGCTGTTGCTGGCGCGCGATGTTCTCAACAAGCAGATTGTCGACACGCAGGGCATGAAGGTCGTGCGCGTAAACGACATCAAGTTCTCCATGTCGGGCGAAAACCAGCTGCGCCTGCTGGGTGCCGAGGTCGGTGCCCGCGGCCTGCTGCGCGCGATTAGCCCCGCGCTCGAGCATGTCGTCGAGGGCTTTATGAAGCATCTGGGCAAGCCGCTCAGCGAGGACATCATCGCCTGGTCCTACATGGACCTGCTTGACCGTTCGACTAAGAACATCCAGCTCTCGGTTTCGCACAAGACGCTTGGCGAGCTGCACCCCGCCGACATCGCTGACATTATCGAGCAGCTCGACCCGCGCCTGCGTGCGCAGGTGTTCGCACAGCTCGATACCGCCCAGGCAGCCGAGGCCATCTCGGAGTTCGATGACGACGAGCTCATGACCGAGATGCTCGAGGGCCTGTCCGACACGGACGCATCGTCGATGCTGGCCATGATGGACCCGGACGACGCTGCCGACCTGATCGACGAGCTCAGCTACGAGAAGGCCGAGAAGCTCCTGCGCCTGATGGGCGTCAAGGAGGAGAAGGCGATTCGTAACCTGCTGGGCTACGAGGAAAACACCGCCGGCCGTATCATGACCTCGGAGTTTGTCGCCCTGCCCGCCACGGCGACGGTCGCCGATGCCATCGAGGCCATCCGCAAGCTCGACGAGGACTTCGAGAGCGTCTACTACGTCTACACCGAGGACCCGAGCGGCATGCTGACCGGCGTGCTTTCGCTGCGCACGCTGATCGTGGCCGACCGCGACGCCACGTTGGGCCAGCTGGCCTATCGCGACCTGGTCTATGTGTCACCCGACGAGGACCAGGAAGACGTAACGGACGAGATGACCAAGTATGACCTGGTCGCCATCCCCGTCTGCGACGAGAACCGCCACATCCTGGGTATCGTAACCTTCGACGACGCCATGGACGTTATCGCCGAGGAGCATCAGGAGGACCTGCAGATCGCCGGTGTCGGCTCGGGCGACAGCGCGTCCGACGACTCGACGAACGTGCTCAGCTGGTTTGTGCATCGCCAGTACTGGGTTGTCGTGTGGGGTATCGCCTCGTGCATCATGGCAACGGTACTGGGGACAGCGCTCGGCTCCGCGCACCTGGTGGTGTTCCCCATGTGCGCCATGCCGCTCGTGTTGCTGGCCGCCTCGCGCATGGTGTCGTTCGTCAAGAACTACTTCCTGGAGTACGACGGCCACGACGACGAGCCCAAGCCGTACCTGGGATTCTTCTTCCAGAGCACGGGCATGGGCCTGATTCTGTCGCTCGTGACCTACCTGTGCGCCCAGCTGGTGCGCACCGCCGCGTTCCCCGATGCGCCCATGTTTGAGGAGCAACTCTTTACCGGGTGTTTTAATATCGCTGCCATCATTTGCCTGGTTGGCAACATGAGTGCCGTGATTTACCTGATGGTGCTGTTCTGGCGTGACGAGCATGACCTCAACACGTCGGGCACCGCCATGAACGTCATTGCCGTCATGATCTCGTGTGTGGCGTATTGCATCGCCGCGGTGCTGCTCGCCATGTCAGTCATGGGTTAGGTGGTCGCGTGCAAAATACCAAGCAAAAGTCGGGCACCAAGCAAAAGCTGACCATCGCGGCCATCTTTGGCGCTATGGGCCCCGGTCTGCTGGCGGCGCTTTCGGGCAATGACGCCGGCGGCATTGCAACGTATTCCAGCGCGGGCGCCAGCTATGGCTACAAGATGCTCTGGATGCTTCCTGTCATGACTGTGCTGCTCATCGTGACGCAGGAGACCGCGGCGCGCTGCGGCTGCGTCACGGGTAAGGGCCTGGCATCGCTCATTCGCGAGCGTTTTGGCGTGCGCAAGAGCGTGTTGGCCATGGCAGCGCTGCTGATCGCCAACACGGCTGTGACCATTTCGGAGTTTGCGGGCATCGCCAGCGGTCTTGCTCTCTTTGGCGTGCCGGCGAGCATCTCGGTGCCGTTGGTGGCGCTGCTGGTGTGGATGCTTACCATGTCGGGCAGTTTCCAGCGCATCGAGAAGATTTTGCTGCTGGTAAGCTGCGTGTTCGTGACCTATATCGTCGCCGCGTTTATGGCTGGCCCCAACTGGGGTGAGGTCGCGGTCGACCTGGTCGTGCCTAACATTCAAAATGACCCCAGCTACGTGTCGCTCGTGGTCGCAACGATCGGTACCACCATCGCGCCGTGGATGATTTTCTTGGCGCAGAACAACGTGGTCGATAAGAACGCGGGCGAGGACGATATCGTGCTGCAGCGCATCGATACCGTAAGCGGCTCAATCGCTGCTGACATCATCGCCGGCTTCATCATTATCACGACCGGCACGGTGCTGTTCCCGGCGGGTATCCAAATTAGCGATGCTGCCGACGCCGCTCGCGCGTTGGAGCCTATTGCCGGCCAGTGGTCGACGGTGCTGTTCGCCTCGGGCCTGGTCGCCGCGAGCTTCTTGGCCGCCTGCGTGCTGCCGGGTGTTACGTCCAGCGCCATCTGCGAGGCATTTGGCTGGGAGCGCGGCGCCGATCGCAGCTGGGACGAGGCTCCGGTCTACCGCGGCATCATTACCGCCATTATTGGTATCTCGGCCGTGCTGGTGCTTATGCCCGGTGTCGATCTGTTCCAGATTATGATGACTTCGCAGGTCATCAATGGCGTGCTACTGCCCGTGGTTCTGGTGTTCCAGGTGGTTATCGCCGCAGACCGTCACATTATGGGCGCCAACCGCAACGGCCGCGTGTGGAATGTGCTCACGTGGGCGACCATCGGCGTGATTACGGTGCTGACAGTTGTTATGTTTGTGCTGCAGGCGATGGGTTACAGCGCCTAGCGTCTCTTTTGGGGCTTCGAGCGGGCCGTAGCGATGGGCTGCGGCCTGTTTTTTGCTTGCTATAGGGGGTTAGTTATATGGCAATGGGCAAAAAATGCCAAATATGAGTACTGTTGCTAGGGCGATAGCATTTATATGCAAGAAGATAATGTACACAATATAGAGTGTGTACATTAAAATTCACCTCAGCAGACTCTAATCCAGCTAGGTTGGCCGCTCTAGGGGTTTACAGGGATCGCTCAGGCGCCATTTTGGGCGGATTTGCCTGCTACTAAAATGGCAACAGTACTCATATTTGCCCTTTTTTGCCCACAGACCTTTGAGGTTGCGGCGAAAAGGGCTTGTTTTGATTGTTTGGGGCGGGCGCGAGGCGCGGAAACGATGCCTGGAGCGGCGGAGCGGCTTGGAATTCATCCGTAAAGGTCTTCATTGGCTGGCGCCAGGAGTGTCTCCGGTAGCGCGCAGAGATGTGGTGTAAGAGGCGGGGCATGCCCCGCCTCTTCCCTTTCTTGAAAGGAAGGGGACACCGC
>CAKUGT010000013.1 GCA_934654795.1 uncultured Collinsella sp. | reverse complement strand
CTGATGGTGTCGACGCCAATGGTATATGGATACGCCATCGGCGTCTTCAATTCAGAAGATATCAGTGCGGAATGTTCTGAAAAGCAACACCAGGGCGGGCCCTGCGTTAACGCGGCAGAGGGGAGTGAGATTCCTTGATCGCTCACTTAATCTAATAGGAAATTGAGCGAGGCCGGAGCTTTAGCTCCGGCCTCCCCATATAAGGGCTCGGCAAGGCCGAGCCACCAAATTTGCATCAGCCCCCAGAACATATTTGAGAACTGTGCCCGGAGTATATACTCCTAGGGCCGGAATGAGATTGCTTTCCAACGCATTCCGCAGGGGGCGGCATTATTTTGTAGCGCGAAGCGCGAATCAAAATAATGCCGCATGCCCGAGGACGCGTTGGAAAGCAATCTCATTCCGGCCCGAACAGGTCAGTCTACCTGCGCAATTACAAATTCGAAAACTTTTTTCAAAAAAGTGCTTGCACAGTTCTCGAATCATAGGTTATTATCTACCTCGTTGAACGCGCGGGTCGAACAAAACGAACCGCGAATCAACAACATAGCATGTCGGAGTGGCGGAATTGGCAGACGCGCTAGCTTGAGGTGCTAGTGACCGCTTTTTGGTCATGCGGGTTCAAGTCCCGCCTCCGACACCATCGCAATTGAGAAGCCTCTACGGAGGCTTTTTTGTTACCGATAGACGGTGAGGTTCACGATGGAAACGCTTGAGCGCAATGAGTGGGCTGACGTTGCCCAACTAGTCGAGATCACGAGCGATGCTGTCATAATCTGCGAGCTCGACGGAACCATTCTGCATGTGAATAATCGCTTACTTGGTTTGATGTGCGAGGAACGCGCCGACGTCATCGGTGGAGATGTTAAAGACGTCCTGTACTCGTCCGCTTTTGAACGTGCGACGGAACATCGTCTGCCATTTGAAACTGATGGCTCCGAGAACGAACTGATGCTCAAGCTGAGTGACGGCTCTTTTATTCCCGTCTTGGTTCGTGCGGGCTCCGTAACGCCTCCACGCATCTTTGGGCGCCGCGCACCACGTGTCCTGGTGGCGCTTCACAGTATCGAGGAACAGTATTCTCACGACCGTCAGCTCAAGCGTGCGTTATCGGAGCTTAGAGTGGCGAACAAGCGTCTCTCTGGCACGCTCTCGGTCATTATGAGCACTGTGGGCTCCGATGAGTTGCCCAGCCTGCTTGATACCGTTTTGAACCAGCTTGTAGGAACGCTCGATGCTTCGGGTGCTGCTATCTATTTTTCTGAGAGCGGCGGCTTTAAGCTTCGCGGTGTTTCCAAGGAGCTATACGACAGCTACCTGCCCGAGTTTTTGCCGTATGGCGCTGGCATTCCGACGTATGTTCTTCGCGAGTCGCGTGCTTGTCGCTTGTCGATTCAACAGGACCTTGAGGGCGATAAGGCCGCCTCCGGTATGTTCATGGACCTGGATAATCGTTCTAAGCACCTGTTGCGCATGCAGGATATGCCTCCGTACCGCAGTGAAATCTGTCTTCCCGTTTTTTACGGTACGCAGATCCTTGGCGTGCTGGAAGTTGGTTGGAAACGCCCCCAGGCACCGCTCGCCTATGACGTTAATGTGCTCGAGGTCATTTGCGATTACCTGTCTATCCAGCTGGTCGGCATGGCATCGAGCCTTCGCTCCCGTCGCACGGCCGAGCTTGGCCGCTCGCTCAATGTCTTGCGGGATGAGTTGTTTACCTTTCTAGACGATTCCGCCGCGGCTACCCAGGCGGTATCGTCCGAGATCTGCAATATGCTCAACTGCCATTTTTGCCCTATTGAGTATGACGCCAGTCTGGATTCCTACGTCATAGATTTTGAAGGCGGCAGTCGCGTTGCTTTGCCGGACGATCCCGAGAAGCTTTTCTTTTCCACGACGGCGCCAGCGGCACGTCTGGGGGCTGGCCCTGATGGCTTTGAGGCATCTGTTTTGGGCGGCACGAGTGCCGAGGACCTTAAACACGTCCGTATAACTCGCGTTGACGAATCGATGCCTATGGGAGGCTGGCTTAGGGCACATGGCCTGCCTTGCCAGGGTCTCTACGTCGACGCCGGCATCGAGGCGGGGCGCCCGCGCTCTGAGGGCGATGGCAAGCACAGTAACGACGCGATCGTTCCTGCTTCTGTTGCGAAGGGCCCGACGACGCGCGCGCTGCTGCTTCGTGATGGTAGCCAAGAGCCGATTGATGACCTTGAATATGACTACTTGGTGCACTTGGCTCATGACTTTGAACTGATCTATGAAGGCGAATCTCAAAAGCGTGAGGAGCGCCATATCGCTCAGACCCTCCAGATTGGCATGAGAAATTCACTGGGGGATGTTCCGGGTATCGCAACCGATTCGGTGTACCTGTCGGCCACGAACTCGGCGTTGGTCGGCGGCGATTTCTATACGCTCATCCGTCTTCCCGACGATTGCGCCGTCATGATTCTGGGCGATGTGTCTGGCAAAGGCATTGAGGCTGCATCGATGTCCGCGCTCGTCAAGACGGCCCTGACGGCATATGCCTGGGAGGGTGCGGGGCCCGCCCGCATGGCTCGTTCGCTCAATAGCATGCTCATGGGCTTTTCGAGGGTCGAGACGTTCGTGACGGCCTTTATCGCCAAGATTGACCTTAAAGCCGGACGCGCAACGTATTGTTCGGCGGGCCATCCTCCGACCATGGTCATCAGGCCAGAGTCGATGCCGCTGGGTGGCGACGAGGCTCGTGGGGGAGAGGTCGAGCTGCTTGGATGCCAATCGGGGGTAATCGGTGCCTTTGAGAGCATGGTGTACGAGACAGGCGTGTTTACGTTCGCTCCTGGTGACATGCTATTTATGTACACCGACGGAACAATCGAAGCACGTGACCGCTCGGGTGCTTTCTTTGGCGAGCAGCGCCTTCGTGACCTTCTGCTCTCTGTCTCGGGTGAGGGCGTATCGGGAATCTGCGGCAAGGTCTTGGGCGAGCTTGACCGATTTACCGATTCGGCGCTGGACGATGACATTGCATTGGTGTCTCTTGAGTTTTTACGGGGTCGTTCATAGACGACGCTGGGCGGGCTGAATCCGTACGGTTGGGAAAACGAATGCATCGAGTGGGCTTTTTTGGGGAACCATGGTCGTATGAATGAGTGGAATGACATAGCGGTTTTGACGCCACCGGGTGATGTCGACATAGCCTCGGTGCCCGTGCTGCGCCGACGGTTGGATAATTTGATCGACCGGGGCGTGCGTCGCATTGTCATCAATTGCCAGGCCGTGGGCTTTATCGACTCGACGGGTTTGGCGTTTTTGCTTACACGTGCCAGAGAGCTCATGAGGCGAGAGGGCCTGCTTTCGCTTGTTAACGCCTCCGATGAGGTTATTCGCTTTTTGGAGATTGCCCGACTTGTCGACATCCTGCATGTTGCGGGTCCGGCACGGGAGTCTATTCCCGCCATTCCGGTGGGGGAGCTGCCTCGCTGGAGTAAGAGCGTCGAGGTCCGTCAGGGTATCGAGAATCTTCCATACTATCGACATCGCATTGCCGAACTCCTTGAATCGCTTCCGTTGCGTCGCGACGAGCGCTACGATGTCGCATTGGCGTCGGGGGAGGCGCTGGGTAATGCCTATGACCATGCGGGCGGTATTGGGTGCGTCCTGACGGTTCAGGCCTATGGCGATCGCGTTGTGGTTGAGGTGCTTGATCGAGGCGTCGGCTATTCTATCGATGAAACGAGCGAACCGGTCGCATCAGAAGAGCGCGGCCGTGGTATCAAGCTTATGCGTATGCTCGTCGATAACGTGGAGGTTGCTCGTCGTACGGACGGCGCCGGCACGCGCGTGCAGATGGTGAAGCTGTTTAGCGGAGCGCTGGAATCGTGTGCCTAGCCAATCGCTTTAGCGCGTTTAGCTACTAAGAACATGCGGCAGACAAGTTTTTTGAAAAAAGTACTTGCGTCTTTTGGACAACTCGCGTAAATTAATAACCCGCAAGCGGACATGGCTCAGTTGGTAGAGCACAACCTTGCCAAGGTTGGGGTCGCGGGTTCGAGCCCCGTTGTCCGCTCCATTGCGTTTCCGGACCGTCTCAAGCGGTCCTTTTTCGGCGAAGTGGCCAAGTGGTAAGGCAGAGGCCTGCAAAGCCTTTACCCCCGGTTCGAATCCGGGCTTCGCCTCCAGGCAACATCCGGGCGCTCCGGCGCCCGTTTTGTTTTACATATGCGGACATGGCTCAGTTGGTAGAGCACAACCTTGCCAAGGTTGGGGTCGCGGGTTCGAGCCCCGTTGTCCGCTCCAAATGCAGCAGCCCGACTACTACGGTAGCCGGGCTTTTTTGTACCCATCGCTTGGGCTCGAACCCGAGAGGGAGCGAGCGTTAAGCAAACGCGGAGCGTTTGTAGCGAGCTGGCGAGGACGCCAGCAGGCGGCCGAAGCCGGTGCGGATCCGCGAAGCGGATACGCGGACGCCCCGTTGTCCGCTCCAAGCGTAACAGCCCGACTACTACGGTAGCCGGGCTTTTTCGTACCCGTCGTCTGGGCTCGAACCCGTGAGGGAGCGAGCGTTTGGGACGTGGCTGTGGCGTTGTTTGCCGTGAATGTCAGCTTTGGGCGTATCATCGTGGGCATCTCGCAAAACCTCGTTGCAAGGGAGACACACCCCATGGCTACAGAAAAGTCCTCCTCGCGCTCATGGATGTCCGATGCCGCGATCTATCAGATTTACCCGCGCTCGTTTAAGGATTCGACTGGTTCGGGTCTGGGCGATATCGCGGGCATTACCCAACAGATGGACTATCTTGAGCGGCTGGGCGTCGAGGCCATCTGGCTGAGTCCGTTTTACCCATCGCCTCTCGTCGATGGCGGCTATGATGTGGCGGACTACTGCGACGTCGACCCACGTCTCGGCTCGCTTGGCGACTTCGATGACATGATCGCTGCGGCTCACGCGCGCGGCATCAAGGTCATCGTCGACATCGTGCCCAACCATTCATCTAACCAGCACCCCTGGTTCAAAGCCGCTCTTGCCGCCGGCCCTGGATCGCCCGAGCGCGCCCGTTATATCTTCCGCGATGGTCGCGGCGAGCACGGCGAGCTGCCTCCCACCAATTGGAATGCCAACTTTGGCGGCCCC
Source organism: uncultured Collinsella sp. (assembly GCA_934654795.1). GTDB lineage: Bacteria > Actinomycetota > Coriobacteriia > Coriobacteriales > Coriobacteriaceae > Collinsella. The sequence continues at coordinate 35,779 of CAKUGT010000013.1, read as the reverse complement.
GCTTGGACGCGCGTCGCGGACGGTCAATGGTATCTGCACATGTTTACGCCCGAGCAGCCGGACTTTGACTGGTCGTGCCCCGAGGTTCGCGCGTTCTTTTGCGACGTCCTGGCGTTTTGGAGCGATCGAGGCGTCGATGGCTTTCGCATTGATGTAGCGCACGGTCTCGCCAAGGATCTCGACCGCGATGATCTTGACCGGTGGCATCTCGCCGAGGGCGATGACATGGTTGAGGACGGCACCCATCCGCTGTGGGACCGCAACGAGGTCCACGAGATCTATCGCGAGTGGCGCCGCGTGTTCGACCGCTATGATCCGCCACGCAGCGCTGTTGCCGAGGCGTGGGTGCTGCCCGAGCGCCAGTATCTCTACGCGCGTTCCAGCGAGCTTGGCCAGACATTCAACTTTGAGTTTGCCAAGGCCACTTGGGCCTATGATGACATGCACGCTGCAATCGAGGAGGGCTTGAAGGCAGCTATAGAATCCGATTCCGCCTCGACCTGGGTGCTCTCCAACCACGACGTGCCGCGCGTGGCGACGCGCTATGCCCTGCCGCAGATCAAGGCGACGCGCTACCACCAGATTGCGCTCGACTGGCTCTTACGCGACGGGTCGTCTTATGACGAGGACCGTGAACTCGGCGAGCGCCGCGCGCGGGCGGCCCTTTTGCTCGAGCTGGCGCTTCCGGGCTCGGCATACGTGTATCAGGGTGAGGAGCTCGGCCTTTTTGAGGTGGCTGACATTCCGTGGGCTGCACTCGAAGATCCTACTGCGACCAATACGCACGGACCGAAGCGCGAGAAGGGGCGCGACGGCTGCCGCGTGCCCCTGCCGTGGGTGGCAGCGGACGATCCCACGCAGGGCGGATCGTTTGGGTTTTCACCGGCGGACGCCGATGCGGCGCCCCATCTGCCGCAGCCTGCATGGTTTTCCGATTACGCTGCCGATAGGGAAGAAGCGGACCCAACATCGATGCTTGCGCTCTATCGTGACGCCCTCTGGCTGCGGCGCAAGCTGCGCGGGTGTGCCAACGATCTTGCGTGGCTCGATCTTGACGGGCGCACCGGCCTTGCGGATGGTGCCGAGGGCGCTGAGGGCGGCGTCATCGCCTATCGCCGCGACAACGGCTGGGCGTGTGTGACGAACTTCGGTGCAGCACCCGTGGAGCTGCCGGCGGGCAAGGTCCTGCTCACCTCATCACCGCTTGCAGACGGCAGACTTGCGCAGGACAGCTCTGCCTGGATCATGCTCGCTGAGTTGTAGGGGGCCTCTTGCGGCGAGTTTGCGTTTGCCCGCGCTTTCCGTGGTGGCTGATGTCTTCGCGAGGTTCGAGAGGGCGTCGCAAAACTTTTCAAAAAAAGTTCTTGCATAGGATGCGGGTATCACGTAAGATTAATCCTCGTAAGCGGACATGGCTCAGTTGGTAGAGCACAACCTTGCCAAGGTTGGGGTCGCGGGTTCGAGCCCCGTTGTCCGCTCCATTTGGGCGTTTAGCTCAGGGGGAGAGCGCTTCCCTGACACGGAAGAGGTCAGAAGTTCAAATCTTCTAACGCCCACCAAATGTTCGCAGCTCAGAGGCTATGTCCTCTGGGCTGTTTTGTTTTGGTCGCCAAATGGGTCGCCAAATTTCGAGTTTTTGATCTTCCGGGATGCTTCTCAGTAGTCATCCGAGGAAACTCTCATCTTCTCCGTTTGCATACACATATCTTTTAAGGATTCGTGCCGCGGTTGCATGAGGCACGGCAAGGCACGACCGCAACATGTTGGTCAAGCATAATCTTTTGGATTCTTTTGGCGTGAGCGGCTTGGTTTTGGTAGGATTTGTCAGCGGCGCGGTTGAGGGGGTTTCAAAACTGCCGTGCAGGTAGTCGAGCTGATAACGTTTTAGCACTCTGCCAAGAGCCCTTCATTTTTAATGCGTCTGCAAAATGACTAATTGCTTTGACCTGCTGAAACACTATATGTTGTGTTTGACCTAAAAAAAGAATACAGGATATAGATGCCTCTTTGTCGTATGATAGATGGCGGACAGAGAACGAAGACCTTAACTGCCTCTTTTGAACGTGTCCTTGAGCCGCTTGATCGGCTTCTGGGAATGTCCGCATGGAGGCTTATGGTTTATCGAGAACACAGATTGCGCGACGGCGCCGCAAGACAGGGACAGGCCCTGCCGGGCATCGTTTGGCTCTGAAGCGCAATGAGGCTACGATGCGAAAGAGGCAAGAGGATGAAGATCATCAAGCGCAGCGGCACCGAGGTTGTCTTTGACATCGATAAGATCGTCAATGCCATCCGCGCCGCCAACTTGGAGGTCGAGGAGAGCTCTCGTCTAACCGACCGCCAGGTGGTTTACGCGGCGCAAAACGTCGCCGAGGCATGCGAGAACGCGGGCCACACCGTTTCGGTCGAGGAGATCCAGGATTTGGTCGAGGACGAGATCATGCGTCTCGACTGCTACGAGGTTGCCCGCCACTACATCATCTATCGCTATGTTCAGAGCCTGAAGCGCCAGAAGAACACGACCGACGACAAGATTCTGTCGCTGATCGAGTGCAATAACGAAGAGGTCAAGCAGGAGAACTCTAACAAGAACCCGACCGTCAATTCCGTCCAGCGCGACTATATGGCCGGCGAGATTTCCAAGGACCTGACTCAGCGCGTGCTGCTGCCTCAGGAGATCGTGGATGCCCACAATGAGGGCCTGATCCACTTCCACGATTCCGACTACTTTGCCCAGCACATGCATAACTGCGACCTGGTGAACCTGGAGGACATGCTCCAGAACGGCACCGTTATCTCGGGCACGCTGATCGAGAAGCCGCATAGCTTCTCGACTGCCTGCAACATCGCGACGCAGATTATCGCCCAGGTCGCTTCCTCCCAGTACGGCGGCCAGTCCATCTCGCTGACCCATCTCGCCCCCTTTGTTGAGGTGAGCCGTCAAAAGATTCGCGGCGAGGTCGCCCGCGAGCTCGAGGAACTCGGTGTTTCGGCATCTGCCGAAAAGGTCCGTGAGGTCGTTGAGGACCGTCTGCGTGACGAGATCCGTCGCGGCGTCCAGACGATTCAGTATCAGGTCGTGACCCTTATGACCACCAACGGCCAGGCGCCGTTTGTGACGGTCTTTATGTATCTCAACGAGGCTCGCTCAGCGCAGGAGAAGCACGACCTTGCCATGATCGTGGAGGAGACGCTTCGTCAGCGCTATGAGGGCGTTAAGAACGAAGCCGGTGTGTGGATTACCCCGGCATTCCCCAAGCTTATCTATGTACTCGAGGACGATAACGTTCACGAGAATTCCCCGTACTTCTACCTGACCCAGCTGGCTGCCAAGTGCACTGCCAAGCGCATGGTGCCCGACTACATCTCCGAGAAGAAGATGCGCGAGCTCAAGCTGTCGAAGGGCGAGACCGCCGGCAACGGCGATTGCTACACCTGCATGGGTTGCCGCAGCTTCTTGACGCCCGACCGCTCCGGTAACGGATTTAACAACGTGGCCAACGCGCTGAACTATGACCCAAACAAGCCCAAGTACTACGGTCGCTTTAACCAGGGCGTTGTGACCATCAACCTGCCCGATGTCGCGCTGAGCTCGCACCAGGACATGGACAAGTTCTGGAAGATCTTCGACGAGCGCCTTGAGCTGTGCCACCGCGCTCTGCTGTGCCGTCATGAGCGTCTGATGGGTACGCTTTCGGATGCCGCACCGATTCTTTGGCAGTACGGTGCCCTGGCGCGTCTGAAGAAGGGCGAGACGATCGATAAGCTGCTCGTGGGTGGCTATTCCACCATCAGCCTGGGGTATGCCGGCCTGTATGAGTGCGTCAAGTACATGACGGGCCACAGCCACACCGAGAAGGAGGGCACGCCCTTTGCCATGGCCGTCATGCAGCGTATGAACGATAAGTGCGCCGAGTGGAAGGCCGAAAGCGATATTGACTTCTCGCTGTACGGTACGCCGTTGGAGTCGACGACCTACAAGTTCGCCAAGTGCCTGCAGCGCCGTTTTGGCATCATCCCGGGCGTGACGGACAAGGGCTACATTACTAACAGCTACCACGTTCATGTGTCCGAGGAGATTGACGCATTCGACAAGCTCAAGTTCGAGGGCATGTTCCAGCAGCTTTCGCCGGGCGGTGCTATCTCCTATGTCGAGGTTCCCAACATGCAGGACAACCTCAAGGCTGTCATTCGCGTGATGCAGTACATCTACGACAACATCATGTACGCCGAGCTCAACACCAAGAGCGATTATTGCCAGGTGTGCGGCTACGATGGCGAGATTAAGATTGTCGAGGACGATGGCAAGCTGGTGTGGGAGTGCCCCAACTGCGGCAATCGTGACCAGGAGAAGATGAATGTCGCCCGTCGCACGTGCGGCTACATCGGTACCCAATTCTGGAACCAGGGTCGAACCGAGGAGATCCGCGACCGCGTGCTGCATCTCTAATACCGCTCCGGGGCTGAACCGAGAGGGCCGCTTGGGCATTTGCTCGCTATTTCGGACAGTCCTGCGCAAGACGAAGGCCACATTAAGTGGCCTTCTTTGCGTGCGGAACTCATATCGAGCAAAAGCCCAAGCGGCCCTCTCGGTTCAGCCAAGTTGACGTAGCTGAGATACAGCGCGCGGTGTGCTCACCCCTCGAAGTTCTTAGCGGAAATGAGTCGACTTGCAATAACGGTTTGCTTGCAGCAACGATTGAGCTGCAACAAATTTTTTATTGGACCTCGAACCCTATACTCGATGTTCGCTTCGTTCATTGAGTGTTGCTCGCGAGGGGTCTGGAGTATATCGTTCCGCCCGCAGTTTCGCAGGCCAAAGGCCGAGAATGTTTGAGGACGGAATGATATACTCCAGACCCCCAGGAAGGTTACTTATGAACTACGCGAACATTAAGTATTTCGACATTGCTGATGGGGAAGGCGTTCGTACTTCTCTGTTTGTGAGTGGGTGCCGTCGTGGGTGCAAGAACTGCTTTAATTCTGTCGCGTGGGACTTTGCTGCGGGCGAGCCGTTTGATCGTGCCGTCGAAGACAAGATTATTGAGAGCCTCGACCATCCCTTTATCGATGGTCTGACGATTTTGGGCGGCGAGCCTATGGAACCTGAGAATCAGGCGGGACTCGTTGAGTTTGTCGAGCGTGTTCGTGAGGCTTACCCCGTGGAGTCGGGGAAGACTATTTGGTGCTTTACCGGTGACGTGCTCGAGGAGCTTATGCCGGGCGGTCGTCATCATACCGAGGTGACGGATCGCATTCTTGCCTGCCTTGACATGTTGGTGGACGGCCCGTTTGTTCAAGATCTGTACGATATCTCGTTGCGTTTTAGGGGCTCGAGTAACCAGCGCGTGATCGATATGAATGCCACGCGTGCCCGTGCTGAGCGCGAGGGCGTTGCGCTTTGTGATGCGGTTGAACTTTGGCGTGATGATCCGGTCTATTCGACCCATACTATGTAGCTTGTGGTCGATGCCGGAGGGCGTGGTACCATAGCGCGAACGTGAAATCGGAAAAGTGAGGCCCAGATGGTCGATCAGGAAAAAGTCGAGGCCGCCATTAAGCTGTTGCTTGAGGGCATAGGCGAGGACCCAACTCGTGAGGGCCTGCTGGAGACCCCGGCGCGCGTTGCCCGTATGTATGGTGAGATCGCCGGCGGCATGGACCAGAGTGCCGAGGAGCATCTGTCCAAAACCTTTGCCGTCGCTTCGAACGATTTGGTTATCGAGCGCGACATTACGTTCTACTCGCTGTGCGAACATCATCTGCTGCCGTTTTATGGCAAGGCCGCCATTGGTTATATCCCTAACGGTCGGGTGGCTGGGCTTTCTAAGCTCGCCCGCACGGTTGAGGTTTATGCCCGCCGTCTTCAGCTGCAGGAGCAACTGTGCGCACAGGTTGCCGATGCCCTCATGGATTATCTTGCTCCCCAGGGAGCGATTGTGTTGATGGAGGCCGAGCATATGTGTATGACGATGCGTGGCGTGCAAAAGCCCGGCACCAAGACCGTGACGCTTGCTCGCCGCGGCGTCTTTGAGACCGATCCCGCGCTCGAGGAGCGTTTCTTTAGGATGCTGGGCCGCTAACCATGAGAGTCGTCAACGACTTTACATCGAAGACCGATGAGGGGACGTCGCGTCGCGGCTTTATGGCTTCGGGCCTGGCCCCCTTTGGTGCCATGCCTCGCATTGATTACATTTGTGCCAACGGGCTGTTCCGGCGGCACCTGGGCAACATCGTACAGTTGGAATCGGGGCGCATCTTCTGCCGCCACGGTATTGACCATCTGCTCGATGTCGCTCGCATTATGTGGATCAAGAATCTCGAGGAACAGCTCGAATTTGACCGCGAGGTCATCTACGCCACGGCACTTCTTCACGATATCGGCAAAGATGAACAGTATGAATCGGGTATATCCCATGATGTTGCAAGCGAACGCGTCGCTGATGCGATTCTCGGCGGCATGCCCGATGACGTGGCGTTTGAGCCGGCCGATGCCGCAGCCATTAAGACGGCCATTCTGGGCCATCGAAAGCTGCGCGTGAACAGCCAACCGCTTGAGCGTCTGCTCTATGCAGCCGACAAAGCGTCGCGTGCCTGCTTTGCATGCCCCGCGCGCAACGCTTGCAACTGGAGCGATGATAAAAAGAATCTGTCGATTCGCGTGTAGTTAGTTTGCGCGGTCGGGGTTCTAAACGAAGGAGACGATCGCGTTGAGTAACAAGAAACTGCCCGAGAATGCAACCAAGACTGAAGGTGCTGAGCTCGCCCGCCGTGGAAGGGGCGAAATATCCACCGCAACGGCGGTGCCTCACGTGAGCTATGACGATCTGCGCCATGCCGATCGTATTGTCATTGACGGCCTTGAGGTTTTTGCCAACCATGGCGTGTATCCCGAGGAGAACGCGCTGGGTCAGAAGTTCATCGTTTCTCTGGTGCTCTATGCCGACCTGCGCGCGGCGGGGGAGCACGATAACCTGGACGCCTCGATTGACTACGGCTCGGTGTGCCACGATGTCGATGGCTATCTGCGCGAGCACACGTTTAAGCTCATCGAGGCGGCAGCCGAGGGGACAGCCCAGATGCTGCTGCGCCGTTATCCCTCGCTGCTTGGTGTGCGCATAAAGCTCGATAAGCCGTGGGCTCCTGTTGGCCTGCCCCTGGCAAGCTGCGGCGTCGAGATCGAGCGCGTGCGCTAACCGGTTCTAATACGACTCTATGGGTGGCTGCTTGAGCCGCTGCGACAGAGCTTTATTGTTGGGACAGTACGTGTCGAGCAGGGCGTGGAATCGCTGATTGTGGCTTGGCTCGAGCAAGTGGACGAGCTCGTGGGCGACAACCATGTCGAGGCATTCGACAGGGTAGGCGGCGAGCTCGCGCGCGATGCGAATGGCGCCGGTTTTGGGTGTGCAGGAGCCCCAACGCGTTTTCATGCTGCGCACGGAGACGCGGGCCACGGTGACGCCCATTGCGATTTCGTACGCGTGCACGATGTCGCGTAGCGCTGCGGTGACCTCGGACGCGTAGAGCTGGTCGATGTGGGCTTGGAGCTCGTCGGACGTTAGGCCGTCGAGGATTGCGTGCCGCTTGGCCTGCGGGCCTTCGTCCGATTCATCGGTACCCATAAAACTTGCGAAGGTGGCCTGTTTGGGTCGCGGTGCGGGTGATGCAAAGTTGTGATCGAGTGCATCCTGTACCGTGATGGGCTTGCCCCAAAGTGCAATGATGGACGAGGGGCTGAGCGGCTCTCGTGCCGTCGCCTGACGCTGCTCGCGCTGGGCAAGTCGGCTGGTAATCCAGGCGCTGTTGCGCTTCACAAACGCTTCGATACGCTCGCGGGTGGCGCCGAGCGGTGCGCTGGCGTGGACCTCACCGCTCGAAGTGACGCGTAGGTTGAAGTTCTTGACGCGCTTTTTGGTAACGACGACGGGGATGGTCGTCCCATCCGGTCGGGATGCGGAAATCGTAAACTGCTGCGTCAAAAGCGGTCCTTCAGATCGGGGACGGGCCGGCATGTCGACCGTTCGGCATGCCGGCCCGCTCAAGGGATGTGAAATTAATAACGCTCGAAGAAGGCAAGCGCGTTGTCGCTGCAGAGCTTTTGCATCACGGTCTTGCCAAAATGCTTGGAAAGCATGTTTTGGAACTCGGGCATCTTGCTGGCGTCGGAGAGGAAGTCGGGCACCGCGGCTCCGTCCCAGTCACCGCCAAGGGCGATGGCGTCCTCGCCGCCCAGCTCGAGCCAGTGCTCGATATGTGCCGCCAGCTGATCGAAGGTGACATCTGCGGAGGTCTCATCGGTTGCGTCGTTGGAGAGGAACTCGCTGCAGTAGTTGAGGCCGACGATGCCGCCCATGTCGCGAATGGTGCGGAATTGGTCATCGGTCAGGTTGCGCTTGACGCCGCAGACCGCGCGGGAGTTGGAATGGCTGGCGACAAAGGGGCGCGTGGCGCGGGCGGCAACCTCGTCAAAGCACTCATCGTTGAGATGGGAGACATCGAGCACCATGCCGGCGTGCTCCATCTGCGTGAGTGCCTCGATGCCGGCGGCGGTGAGGCCGGCGTGGGTATCGTGTCCGCTCGCGAGCGGTCCCTGCGCGTTCCAGCTGAGCGACGACATGAGCACGCCCAGGCCCTTAAGCACCTCGATGAGCGCGGGGTCCTCGGCAAAGAACGTGGCGTTTTCGATGGTGTGGATGCAGGCGACCTTGCCGTCCTTGAGCGCGGGGCGAATGTCTGCCGCGCTGCGCACATTGACCATGCGGTCGTGGTTGAGCATGGCCTGACCGCTCATATGCGCCATAATCTGCGCCTGGAAGCGCGCGGCGTGGGCGGCGGGAATCTCGTCGGGGACAAACGTGGCAAAGCACTGCGCCCACGGGGTCTTGCCGATTTTTGCGAGCGAGATAGCGCAGGCGTTGCCCTCGATAAGGTCAAAATCCTGCGGATGCGTCTCGTCGCCGGGGAAATAGCCGTCGGTGCCGGCGGTGAAGCGCAAGTCGAGATCGAGCGTGGCCCAGCCAATGCGGTCGGCGGTGTCGCAGTGTAGGTCAAATACGGGATATGCCATAGTTCCTCCGGTTGCAGCGTTTCTTTGCAAACTGTCTTCAAATTGTATGACTAGGGTATAGTTAGCGCCATATGTTCACGGCGGCTCGTATTGTACGCCGCCCCTATCACGGAGGTTTCCATGTCCAACCAGGGCAAGAAGGTCAAGACCCATTATCGCGGCACGCTCGATGACGGCACGCAGTTCGATAGCTCCTACGATCGCGGCGAGCCGCTGGAGTTCACCTGTGGCGCCGGCCAGATGATCAAGGGCTTTGACGCCGCCGTGGTCGATATGCAGGTCGGCGAGAAGAAGACCGTGCACATCCCGGCTGCCGACGCCTACGGCGAGCACAACCCCGAGATGGTTCTGACCTTCCCGGCCGAGCAGGTTCCCAATATCGAGCAGATCGAGAAGGGCATGAAGCTCTTCCTGTCCACGCCGAGCGGCATGCCCGTCCCCGCCGTGGTCATCGACGTGACGCCCGAGGCCGTGACGCTCGACGCCAACCACGAGCTCGCCGGCAAGGATCTCAACTTTGACATTGAGCTTGTCGAGGTCGAGGACTAGGCTATGCCTGCGAATCTGGTTTCGACAGCGTGCCTCGGAAATCTCAACGACCCGTCCTATGAGCTTTTGCTTCGCCGGGAGTTGGGCGGCGTGTTTGAGACCGATGAGCTGCCGCTCGATTGGGACCAGACTGATGCCCGCGCATTTGTGGGCGTGACGGAGCTGGGGCGTACGGTCGATACCCGGTTGGACGTTGTCGACGGCGATCGTCTTGCCGATGGCGACGTGCTTGCCATCGACCGCTCGGGCACGGTGCCCGTGGCGGTTGTCGTGCGCCTGCGCAGCGCCGAGGTCTATTTGGTCGAAGTTGACCGCATGGATCCGATTGCGCTCGCGCATACGTGCTGGGAGATCGGCAATATGCACGCGCCGCTTTTCCGAGGCGATTCGGACGAGCATACCGTGCGCATGTATACGCCGGTGCAGCCTGTTTTGGGTCGCATGCTCCAGGGCGTCGAGGGCGTTCGGCTCTCGACGGTTACCCGTGAACTCGATGCGGACCGGCGCTTTGCGTCGAGCGCGGCAGATGTCGTTGTGAGCATGGCTCCAGACTTTACGATCGTAAAAAGGGCGCGTAAGTAAGCGCGCATATACGCAAGACGGACTTTGAGAGGCAATCAATCAAAGTCCGTCTTGCTGTTGATGAGATGCTTTGGGGGAAGCATATGGGTCTTGAGGGAATCAAGCTGATCGCCTGCGATTTGGATGGCACGCTGCTGCATCCAGGGGAGCGTGAGCCGCGCCCCGAGGCGTTTGAGCTCATTCGCGAGTTGCATCGTCGCGGCATTGTGTTTATGCCGGCAAGCGGCCGCCAATATGCGAGCCTGCGTTACCTCTTTGCGCCGGTGGCCGACGAGCTGGGCTATGTGTGCGAAAACGGCGCCCTGGTCATGAGCGAGGGACGTGCCGTGGTTAAGCGGTCTATGGGGCGCGACCTGGCCATGGATATCGCGAATGCTGTGGTTGCGTATCCCCATGCCGACGTGACCCTTTCGTGTGAAGGGCATCTCTACACCATGAGCGGCAACGATGCGTTTGTCGACCACTTGCGTTATGAGGTCCATTGCGATGTGGCGGTAGTCGACCGTCCCGAAGACATTGACGAGGACGTCATTAAGATTGCGTTCCAGACGCCCGAGGCGGAGCAGCCGGCGGCGCTGGAGTATTTCGAGCGCCGCTTTAGCGATCGGGTCGACGTCATGACGTCGGGAACCGAATGGACGGACTTTATCGGTTTTGGTTCGGGCAAGGGCTCCGCGCTTGCTGACTACGGTCGCGCCCTGGGGATTTCGCCCGATGAGATGATGGCGTTTGGCGACAACGAGAACGATCGCGATATGCTCAACGTCGTGGGCCATCCCTATCTGATGGAAAACTGCAATCCTACCATGCGTGGCATCAACGACCGCGTCCACTACGTGCGAACGGTCGAAGAGGAGCTGCGTCGCCTGCTCGCTGAGTAGGCTTTTGGGACATGCCTACCGGCAGTTGGGGCAGAGGCCTTCGAAGATAGTGTAGTGCGAGGAGACGTTCCAGCCGATTTGCTCGGACGCCTTGGCGTCGAGCTGGGCATCGAAGGGGAGCGGTACGTCGATGACGCGGCCGCACGAGGTGCAGATGATATGCGCATGCGGCTCGACGGTGCGATCGAAGCGGCTGCCGCCCGGCGTCTTGATGGAGAGGATCTCGCCGGCATCGGCTAAGAGATTGAGGTTGCGGTAGACCGTGCCGCGGCTGATTTTGTCATCCTGCTCGCGCACGACGTTGTAGATCTCGTCGGCAGTGGGATGGTTATAGCTTTGGCGCACGGCGTCGAGAACTAACTTTCGCTGCTTGGTATTTCTTCTTTGCACCGCCATGCGCCTCGCCTCTTCTCTATCAACGGTTCGTAGATAAATGATACCGTATTTAGCACACAATACTAATAACGAGGGTTGAAACCGTCTTCATCGGCAAGCGGGGCTCGCGCCTGGGCATCTGCGAGGCGAAAACGCGTCCCCATCCGCTCGTAGGAGGCATGAAGCGCCTCGAGCTGAGACAGGATATTCGCCGGTGCGCCCTGCACCTCCATCTCGACCGAGCCGTCTTCCATATTGCGCACCCAACCGGTGAGTGCGCGTGCCTGCGCGAGGTTGGTGTTGGTAAAGCGAAAGCCGACGCCCTGGACTTGCCCCGTCCAGCGCAAGAAATAGCGCAGGGGAGTGTCTTGAGTGGCCTCGTCACTTGCCAGCACGGTAAGCCTGCGGCGCAGCTCGAGTTCGACGTCAGTGGGTTTTTGGGGCTCGCGATTGACGCCAGAGAAGAGCTTGTCGAAGAAACCCATCGCTAGGCCTGCTTGACCGAATCGGCGGGGAAGGCGATGCCGGCCTGTTGGCGCACGGCATCCATAATACGCAGTGAGACAAGCGTGACGTCGCGGTAATGGCCAAGCTCGTGGCGCCCAGCCGGGGTTTCCCAAATCTCTTCCTTAACGTTATCGATGCCGCCGATGGCGGTGATAAAGTCGGCGAGCTCATACTCCATGGTGTTGCTCGACTTTGGCAGGTCGAGCACGCGGCCGTTGTCGCCCTGCTCGCGCGGGGCCTCGGTGGCCGATCCGCGCACGACATCGCCGCGGTAGTCGATGTGCACGTTGCGGGGTGTGGACAGATGGTCGATCTGGATGGTGCCGCGCTCGCCTTCGATCTGCGAGGGCAGCAAGTCGTTCGTGATCTTGGAGTGCGCAAGTTCGACGGAGATGCGGCCGCCGCCGTAGCTGGCGAGGATGGAACCGCAGCCGTCGATGGGTCCGTTCGTGAGCTGTTGCGTGGCGGGATCCAGCAACGTGGTCATGCTGGTGAGGCCGGAGGGCATGCCGAAGATCTCGACCATGGGCTCGACGGTGTAGACACCAATGTCCATGAGGGAGCCCGAGGCCATGTTGCAGTCGAAGATATTGGTGGCATGTCCCGCGAGAACCTCGTTGTAGCGCGAAGAATATTTGCCAAAGCGCAGCGAAGCGCGGCGAATGGGGGCGATCTCGCCCAGCGCGTCCTCGATGGCGTGGAAGGCGGGGTCGTGGAGGGGACGCATGGCCTCGAGGGCTACAACGCCCGCTGCCTCGGCGGCGCGGAAGACCTCCAGCGCCTGCGCCTCGGTGGCGCAGAAGGGCTTCTCGACGATGACGTGCTTGCCACCGGCGACGCAGGTAAGGGCCTGCTCGTAGTGGAGTGAGTTAGGGCTGCCGATATAGACGGCGTCGACGTCGGCAGCGGACGCGAGCTCGTCGAGTGAGGTGAAGTTTCGCTCGCCACCGCGCTCGGCGGTAAAGGCGGCGCCGCGATCGGCATCGCGCGAGAGCGTGCCCACAAACGCGGCTTGGTCGTTGGCGTTGACGACCTGGATAAAGTCGTCGGTGATCATGGATGTGCCGATGGTCGCGATGCGCAGCATACGTCCCCCTTGCGTTGTTTGGTCTACAGGATGAGTGTAGCGCGGGAGAACGAAAAAACGTGCGAAAACGCCGTTACAGGTCGCTCTCGTTAAAGCCGGTGTCGATATCGAGGTTGGCGCCGTCGGCCGCCGTGGTGGCGAGCTCGTCGCAGCGTTCGTTGAGCTCGTGGCCGGCATGACCCTTAACCCAGATGAACTCGACCTTGTGCTTGCTCTTTGCGGTGATCAGGCGTTCCCACAGGTCGCGGTTCTTAACGGGCTGCTTGTTGGCGGTCTTCCAACCGCGCTTTTTCCAGCCGTCGATCCAATGCTTGTTAAAGGCGTTGACGACGTACTGCGAGTCGGAATGGACCTCGACCTCGCAGGGGCGGTTGAGCGCTTCGAGCGCCACGATGACGGCCATGAGCTCCATGCGGTTGTTGGTGGTCTTGGCATAGCCGCGCGAAAGCTCGGAGGTGAAGGTCTTGCCGGCGGGGTTGGTGTATTTGAGTACGGCACCATAGCCGCCGCGTCCCGGATTTGATCGGGCCGAGCCGTCGGTATAGATGATGACCTTCACATGGTTCCTTTCGCTGAGTGCTTCTCTCGTGAGTGACCATTGTAGCGCCATGCCCGCCGGGGGCCAGCAATCTACGATTTCTACCCCGTCTTCCGACTGTTAGTTGGCATGGATGATGCGGTTGAGCTCGTCGAGGTATTGCTGCAAGAGGGGAGAGGGCTTGCGCTCATCGTGCATGATATAGCCTACGTGCATCGTTGGGGCGTCTGCTAACGGGATCGATGCCATACCCCATTGCATTTCATTGGAGAGGACACCGGTCGACAGGGTGTAACCGTTCGACGTGATAAGTAAGTTAGTAAGTGTTCCGCGGTCCGAGATTCGTATGTTGCGGTCGCAAGGGATATAGCTAAAGGGTTCCTCGGCGTAATAGAAGGAGTTTGAGGTTCCCTGCTCAAAGCTGTAGCGCGTATAGGGCGTGAGGTCGGCAAGGGACAGCTGAGGGCGGCGTGCGAGCGGGTGGCGTTCGCTGACGAATACGTGGACCGTCGCGTCGAAGAGGGGGTGGAAGCTTGCGCGGGCATCGGCGAAGGCCTTCTGCAAGACACGGGTATTAAAGTCGTCCAGATAGAGGATGCCGATGTCGCTGCGAAACGCGCGCACGTCGTCGATGATCTGCGCTGTGGTGGTCTCGCGCATGATGAACTCGAACTTGCTGTCGCGGCAGCGCTCGACGACGTTGACAAAGGCCTCGACCGAAAACGCGTAGTGCTGGGCGGAAATGGCAAGGCGGGCTTGCGGGGTGCCGCCGTCCTCGTAGCGCGCCTCGAGCATGTCGGCCTGCTCTACGACCTGGCGCGCATAGCCCAAAAGCTCGGTGCCGTCGTTGGTGAGCGTGACGCCGCGGCTGGAGCGCGTAAAGATCTCCAGATGGAGCTCCTGTTCCAGGCTTTTGACGGCGTTTGAGATGTTGGACTGAGCGGTATAGAGGCGTTGGGCTGCGGCGTTGATTGAGCCGGACTCTGCCACAGCGATCAGAAAACGAAGCTGCTGAAGGGTCATCGACGCCATCCTTTCGATTGCTATCTATAAAACAGATAACAGGTTAGCGCTTTTAAGTGATTGACCGAGCGAAACAATGCTCGTACTATTCAAAACACACAAAGGAGGTAGGTAATTAGGCCGACCACGAAACCGGGATGGGAAAGGAGGCCCGCATATGAATTGCTTGCCAAGACGAATGCCGGGCTCCTGTTTGCGCCCGTCGGCGTGATCAGGAGACAGCGACTTACTTCTCTCTTATTTATTTACTTTTGTTCGATCAAGGAGATCATCATGAGCCAGTTCATCAACAACCCCGAGCACACCTTTGGTTTCGATACCCTGCAGCTGCACGTTGGCCAGGAGAGCGCCGATCCCGCATCCGATGCCCGCGCCGTGCCTATCTATCAGACCACGAGCTACGTGTTCCGCAACGCCCAGCACGCCGCCGACCGCTTTGGCCTTGCCGACGCCGGTAACATCTACGGTCGTCTGACCAACTCCACCCAGGGCGTCTTCGAGGACCGCATCGCCGCGCTCGAGGGCGGCGTGGCCGGTCTCGCCGTCGCTTCCGGTGCTGCCGCTATCACCTATACCCTGCAGGCACTCGCCCAGGCCGGTGACCACGTGGTGGCCCAAAAGACCATCTACGGTGGCTCCTACAACCTGCTGGAGCATACCCTCTCCCAGTTTGGCGTCGAGACCACGTTTGTCGACGCTCATAACCTGGACGAGGTCGAGGGCGCCATCAAGGACAACACCACGGTCATCTACCTCGAGACGCTCGGCAACCCCAACTCCGACATCCCCAACATCGACGCCATCTCTGAGGTCGCCAAGAAGCACGGTCTGCCGGTTGTCGTCGACAACACCTTCGGCACCCCGTACCTGTTCCGTCCGCTGGAGCACGGCGCCAACATCGTTGTCCACTCCGCGACCAAGTTCATCGGTGGCCACGGCACCTCGCTGGGCGGTGTGATCGTCGACGGCGGTAACTTCGATTGGAAGGCAAGCGGCAAGTACGCCCAGATCGCCGAGCCCAACCCCTCCTACCATGGCGTCTCGTTTGCCGAGGCTGCTGGTCCTGCCGCCTTCGCAACCTATGTCCGCGCTATCCTGCTGCGTGACGAGGGCGCCTGCATCAGCCCGTTCAACGCCTGGGTCTTGCTCCAGGGCACCGAGACCCTGTCGCTGCGCGTTGATCGCCATGTCGAGAACACCAAGAAGGTTGTTGAGTTCTTGACCGGCGACAGCCATGTCGCCAAGGTGAACCACCCGAGCCTGCCTGAGCACCCCGATCACGAGCTCTACAAGGAGTACTTCCCCAACGGCGGTGCCTCGATCTTTACCTTTGAGATTAAGGGTGGCCAGGAGGCCGCTTGGAAGTTCATCGATCACCTGCAGGTGTTCTCGCTGCTCGCCAACGTGGCCGACGTCAAGTCGCTCGTCGTGCACCCGGCTACCACCACGCACTCCCAGCTCTCTGCCGAGGAGCTTGCCGAGCAGAACATCACGCCCTCCACGATCCGTCTTTCCATCGGTACCGAGAACGCCGAGGACATCATTTGGGATCTGAAGCAGGCCTTCGCCGCGCTGGACGAGTAGGGCGACTTGTGCAAGGCCCCCTTGCGACTCGATGGCTATAACTGCATAAAATGCCTGCTCAAGACGCCTGTGCGAACAATGTTTGCGCAGGCGTCTTTTTTGCATAGAAAGCGTGCCGAAACAGGGTTTTCGGCACGCTTTATGCATTCGAGTTGTGGAAAACTCCTGTTGAGAGGATGTGAGTTTTACGCAATTGACGTGCGCCTTTTGAGAAAAACCGCAGGTCGCGAATTGCTCGGGGTACTATGCAGCGCGATCGAATCACACGCAGCTCAAACGCAGCAAAAACGCATTACGGAGGTTTCCAGCTACATGAGGATCGATTCACGAAAACCGAAAGCCGCCGCCCTTTCCGCCGCTCTGGCTGTGGCACTTTTGGCGGGTGCCGGCGCAACTGATGCCCACGCCGCAACACTGTCCGATGCGGTAGGGTCTACGCCGTCCGAGGCGACGCTGGTACGGCCCGTCGACTATCGCGGCGATGGCTATGGTTCCATGCAGGAGTGGAATGCCTCGATGGAGGCCAAGCGCGATTCCCTGGAGATGCGCGCGCAGATCATCATGAACATGTATGGCGACTATGCCACCGATGATGAGCGAGCCGTGTTGCAGGGTTGCATCGACGGTGCGGGTAACCTTTTGACGATGGGGGAGGTCGACGCCAAGTCGACCGAGCTCGACGAGCTTCGCTCCACGCTTGAGAATGCCAAGCGCGAGGCGCTCGAGGCGGCGGCCGAGGCTGAGGCCGCTGAAGCTGCTCAAGCCGCGCAGGCTTCGTATTACAACGCTGGTTATGGCTCGTCCAACACGTTTGCCGCGTCTTATGCGAACGGGTCGGGTTTGACGCGTTCTGCCGGCGTCAATAACTACAACGGTCGTCGTGAGACGTATTACAGCAGCAATGTGCTTTACCACTATCGTACGGGCGAGTGGACTCAGGATTCTGAGGGCTTCTGGCGTGATTCCGATGGCTATTACGTTGTGGCTGCGGGCGATATGGCCCAGGGCTCGACCTTTACGGGCTCCAAGGGCGATTGTAAGGTCTATGACTCTGGCTGCGCTGCCGGAACCACCGACTACTACACTGGCTGGTAATTAGCCAAAAGCCAATAGGCAGATGACGGGCGGAGGCCTTTGCGATGCTTTCGGGCAAACGTAAAGGCCTCCGCCCTGTCTGTGCGCTTGAGTTAACAGAGCCCTTACCGTGGCGGTACGCCGCGCATATGGGCGCGGGGCACACTAGTTCATGAGAAATAAGGTCTTTCTCTTGGAGGAAGTGGTCTTGTGAACGCTCGAGATATCGCCGTTGCCGCCGTTGCGCTGGCGCTTGGCTGCCTTGGTCCTACGGCCGCGCTTGTCGCGGGCATGCAAGGATCGTGCGGGGCCGCTCCTATCGTGGTCGGTGCGCTGATCGCGGCCGCGCTGCTGGGAAGCGCGGGCGTGGCCCTTTGTCGCGATGACGAGGACGAGGCTCCGGAGTCGCAGCTCTAGCCGTCGGAACGCCGACTACTGGTTATAGATGAAGATGAAAGCCGCCGCAAGGGGGAGTGCTCCTTGCGGCGGCTTTACTGTCGAGTCTGTTGACGTGGCGAGACGGGCGCTACCAGCTTGCCTCGATTTCGCGAATACGCTGATAGAGCCATTCGTTCTGAGGCGTCTGGATATCGTGCTTGGCTGCCAGGCGGCAAATGGTGCCCGCGAACTCCTCGACCTCGGTCTTGCGCCGTGCGACGCGGTCCTGTGCCATCGACGGCATGCCGGCGGGGTCGAGCCCCTCGATGAGGTGCACCATCTGCGTCAAGTCTGCTTCGGTCAGCTTGATGCCTTCGGCATTGGCGACTGCAAGCGTTTCGCGCATGGCGGAAACAAAGCAACGACGCTGCTCGGAGCCCCGTTCCGTGGCGCTTCCGTAGGTGCCGCCGTAGGCCATGCAGGTCTGGTTGATGCCGTCGTTGAGCATGAGCTTGGCCCACATGCGGTGCGCGATGTCGGCCTCGACGGTGTGGGCGATGCCGCAGCGCGCGTAGAGCTCGTCGATGGCGGCGACAGTCGCGGGGTCGGTGCCGGCGGCCGCGCCAAAACGAATCTCACCGGTGTTGGTAAAGGTGAGCTCACCGTTGAGGAATACGGCATCCATACCCTGGCAGATTCCGAGGACGGTGTGCTCCCAGCCAAAGCGCTCGGCGATTTTTTGCTCGCTGGTAATGCCGTTGCACAGCGAGGCGATGAACGTATTGGGGCCCACGATGTGCTCCATGGTCTGGGTCGCCTGGTCGAGTCCGGTTGTCTTGACCGTGAGGATGACCAGATCGGCGGGCATAGCCTCGCTGGCGCGGACGGACTTGAGCGCGCAAGGTTTGCCGTTGACGGTGAGCGCGTCGTTCGCGTGGCGCTCGAAGCGCGCGTCGTCCATAACATATTCGACGGCGTCGTTGCCGAGCGCCTGGGCGATCATGCTGCCGTAGAGCAGGCCGACACCGCCTTTGCCGATAAAGGCGACTTTGTTGATCTGCATGTGAATCATCTCCCCATAAAAAGGCGCCCGCAATTGGGGCGCCTGATGGATTGTAAGCTGCCGGAGCGCCTCGCGCGTGCGGAGCGGCGAATATTTAGAAGAACGGATGCGCTGGACTTATGCCGCGGGGCAGACCGCAAAGACGCGCGCGGGGTACCCGACGCCATCACGAACCTTGGGGAAGGTGCAGAAGATGACGGCGCCCGTGGCGGGAAGTTCGTCCAGATGGTCCATGACCTCGATCTGATAACGGTCAACCGAGAGGATGTACTGCTCGCCGGGGTAGGGGTAGGCATCCTCGCGCGTGGTGATGGTCGCCGGGTCGGTATCTGCCGGTTCGTGGCCGATGGCGCCGATGTTGCGCTCTTCGACGAGCCACTTGATGGCGTCGAGGTCCCAACCGGGGTAGTGGGGCTGGCCGTCCTCATCTTTGTTCTCGAGGTCGGCGAGCTTGGACCAGTCGGAGCGGAAGGCGACAAAGGCGTCCTCGGGAATACGGCCGTGCTCATCCTCCCAGGCTTTAAGGTCCTCGACGGTTAGGATAAAGTCGGGGTTTACGGCACACTCCTCGTGCTTGTCAATCACACAGAGCGGATGCATAAACTCAATGGGCTCGATCTCGCCGAGGGAGCGGCCGTCGACATGAAAGTGGCGCGGCGCGTCGACGTGGGTGCCGTACTGCGAGGCGACCGAATACTGAAAACAGCGCATGGGCGCGAGCATGTCCTCGGGCGTGTCGGGCAGGTAGTCGAAAAGCTTGGTGGACTCGAACGGCTTAAAGCCAAACCAGTGCGGGGTGTCGCACGAGAGCGTGTGGGTGAGGTCGACCCAGCGATAATCGGTGCTTTTGAGCTGGGAGGCGAGGTTCCAAAGGTCGAACGCGGGCATGGTTGGCTCCTTTCATCGGACTTTTTGCTGATGTTAAAGCGGCGCCGTGACGGCTCGATTTCTGCTGCGTTACGATACGTTCTCAATTGCGATTCCAAATTGTTTCGGCGGCGTGACCGTTGTGTTTCGCGTGGCCGGGGCACCGATGGCGAAGGGAGGGGCCGTGCAATATCGCGTTGACCCCAAAAGCGGCAGCCACATCTCGGCGTTGGGGCTGGGATGCATGAGGTTTCCCGGTGCGCCGGGACATCCCGATGCTAAGACGGCCGATGCCATCATTGCACGTGCGGTGGAGCAGGGGATTAACTACCTGGACACGGCCTATCTCTATCCCGGCAACGAAGCCTGTGTGGGCGCTTCGCTTGAGCGCCTGGGTCTGCGCGACCGGGTTTTACTCGCGACCAAGCTGCCGCATGCTTCGTGCAAATCTGCGGAGGATTTCGACCGCTTTTTTGACGAGCAGCTGCGCCGCCTGCGGACCGACCATATCGACTATTACCTTATGCACAACATCACCTCGCCCGTGCAATGGGAGCGTGTGGTGGCGTTGGGCATCGAGGACTGGATTGCGCGCCAAAAGGCTACGGGGCGTATTCGCCAGATCGGTTTTTCGTACCACGGCAGTGCGGCGGATTTCCTCACGATGCTCAATGCTTATGAGTGGGACTTTTGCCAGATTCAGTACAACTACGCCGGAGAGCGCTATCAGGCAGGAACGGCGGGGCTCATGGCAGCCGCCGAGCGCGGGCTTGCGGTATTTGTGATGGAGCCGCTTTTGGGCGGACGTCTGGCAGGCAAGTTGTCGCCGCGGGCGCGCGCCGTGCTCGATAGCGCGAGCGATCCGCACCTGAAGACACCGGCTGCTTGGGGCCTTTCGTGGGTGTGGAACCATCCTCAAGTAACGATGCTGCTTTCGGGCATGACCGATACCGCGCAGGTGGACGAGAACGCGGCATTGGCGGATCACGCGCTGCCGGATTCGATGACGACAGAGCAGCTCGATACCATCGCACGCGTGCTGGGAGAGTTTGAGAAATCGAATCGCGTGCCCTGTACGGGGTGCGGCTATTGCATGCCGTGCCCCAAGGGCATCAACATTCCCGGCTGCTTTGCCGCCTACAACGCGAGCTATGCGCATAGCTGGTTTACGGGCATCTCGCAGTACTTTACGGCGAGCGCGGTGCGGACGAACGAGCCCAAGCTGGTGAGCAATTGCATCAAGTGCGGAAAATGCGCGCGTCACTGTCCGCAACATATCGATATCCCCACGCGCCTCGACGACGTGCGCCGACGTTTTCAGCCTGGCCCCGTGACGGCTGCGCTCAAAGCCTTCGGCAAAACGCGCTCCTGATGCCCCTTTTATAACTTGCGGTGGAATAGCTCCTGTTTGCGGCAGAATAGGGCTTAAACAGGAACTATTTCACCGCAACTGATGAGGGGGAGTTGGAGATGCTAACGATCGGGTGTCATCTTTCGACGACGAAGGGCTATCGGGCAATGGGGGAGACGGCGTTGTCCATTGGTGCCAATACCTTTGCGTTCTTTACGCGCAACCCGCGCGGTGGCAAGGCAAAAGACCTTGACATGGATGACGTGGCGGCTCTGCGCGAGCTTATGGCGCAAAACGACTTTGGACCGCTGGTAGCGCATGCCCCGTATACCTATAACCCCTGCTCCACTAAGGAGCGGGCGCGGGAGTTTGCCTTGGAGGCTATGGCGGAAGATTTGCAGCGTCTGGAAGCGCTGCCCGGCAATTACTACAACTTCCATCCCGGTGCGCATGTGGGACAGGGGGCAGACGCCGGCATTCAGATGATTGTCGACACGCTGTGCCAGGTGATGTTTGAGGGGCAGCAGACGACGGTATTACTCGAGACCATGGCGGGCAAGGGCACCGAGGTGGGCCGTAGCTTTGAAGAGCTGGCGTGCATTATCGAGGGCGTTGCCGCCAAGTGCCCAGAGCTGTCCGATAAGCTGGGCGTTTGTTTGGACACCTGCCATGTGAGCGATGCCGGCTACGACATCATCCATGATCTGGACGGCGTACTCGACGAGTTCGACCGCGTGGTGGGCATCGATCGCCTGCATGCCGTACACATCAACGATTCGAAGAACCCTTGTGGCGCCCATAAAGATCGTCACGAGTGCATCGGCAAGGGATACCTTGGCAGCGAGGAGTTTGGCGGCGGTATGCAGGTTATGCAGAATATTGTATCGAATGGCCGTTTGCGCGCATTGCCGTTCATTTTGGAGACACCGAACGAACTTGCAGGTTATGCAGCTGAAATCAAACTATTAAGGTCATTGCAGCAGTAATAACTGTCACAAAGCTGAATGCTTCATTCCCGTTATGGTTTTGTTTCAATCAGTTTTCTAATTGCAGATTCTTACAAGCGGGTGCATAATAGCCCTCAGTTTTTGCAGACCTCTGAATCACGTGGGGTCATTGGAAGGAGACTGATCATGAAGCTCAAGAAGCTTGGCGCATTTGCCGCCACGGGTGCCATGGCACTCGCCCTCGCATTGACGGGTTGTGGCTCGTCCAACGCCACCTCTGGTTCCGATGCCGGTTCCAGCAGCTCTGACGACGTGAAGGTCGAGAAGGTCGACGGCTCCAAGGAGTACGCACTCGTCAAGGACGGTACGCTGACCGTCGGCACCTCTGCCGAGTATGCGCCGTTTGAGTACAAGGACGACAACGGCGACTACCAGGGCTTTGACCTTGAGCTCATCAAGGCTATCGCTGACAAGCTGGGCCTGGACGTCGAGTACGTCAACAACGACTTCGACACGCTGGTTCCGGGTGTTGCTTCGGGCGCCAAGTACGACGTCTCCATCGCTGCTATCACCGATACGCCCGAGCGTGAGAAGGAAGTCGCTTTCTCCGACTCCTACTACATGGACGATCAGGCTATCGTGACCAAGGTCGACAACACCGACATTACGGCCGATAACTACAGCGAGAAGCTCAACAACGCCGACGCTACGATCATCGTCCAGTCCGGCTCGACCGCCGAGGCCTTTGCCCAGGAGAACTTCCCCAAGGCCAAGATCGTCCCCTACAAGGACGCCACCGAGTGCTTCAGCGCCCTGCAGTCCGACAAGGGTGACGCTGTGGTGACCAACCGCTCCGTTGCCAGCCAGCTGACCGCCGAGCAGTTCAACACCTGCCAGACCATCAAGCAGATCAGCACGGGCGAGGAGTATGCCATCGCCATCAACCAGGGCAACACCAAGCTCAAGGACGACATCAACCAGGCCATCAAGGACCTGACCGATGACGGTACCGTTGACGCCCTTATGTCTAAGTACAACATCAAGTAAAATAGCTACTTGATTGCACGCGGGCCCTTTCCGTTTTGGCGGAGAGGGCCTTTGCGTTTCTTGAATGGGCGTCATCCCGCCCCGTTATGTCGGCAACTTAAACGTTAGGAGCCACCTTGTCTCGATTGAACCAAGGAGCCATGGGCAAGAGCCATCCACTGCCCTTGATGCTTCAAAAGCTGGCCTGCGCCCTGGCCGTGGTGCTCGCCCTGGTATGCGCGGGGGCCTGCGTGCCCTCGACTGCTCAGGCACTTGAGACCGCAAAGATCACCGCCCGACCCAATACTGGTTCGGGTAGCGACGTAGTCGGCGGCACCGAGACGCGCATCACCTGGGAAGTTCAGGCCGATGCCGATGAGGAGCTGAGCGGTCTTTCGCTGACGTTTGTCGACGGCACGACGTTTGGTACCGATGACACGCGATTGACGATGCTCTCGGGCGAGGACCTCATGGATCGTACGCCCATGAAGCCCACGTGCAAGGCTGACGGCCAGACGCTCAAGATCGACTTTGGCGAGACGGCGCCTGCCGGCGGCTTTTTCCGTGTCGAGGTTTACGGCGTGACGTTTCCCGTCGAGGGCGGCGATGAGGCCTTCAGCGGCACCTATACGCTCGCCGACGGTTCGACCAAGAAGATTTCTAAGATTCCTTCCGTCGAGATTAAGGGCGTGACGGCATTCGATAACTTCCTGGCCGACCTTAAGGAGCAGCCGTGGGTCGAGGCATGGAATTCCAACATGTTCCTTCGCCTGTTCCTGAACCCGGTCATTTTGGTTCAGAGCCTGCCGATCGTCTTCAAGGGCTTCCTCATGTCGCTCTCGATCGTGCTCGTGGCGTTTCCGCTGGCAATTCCCTTCGGTTTCGCCCTGTCGCTCATGCGCATCTCCAAGTCGCGCATCCTTCGCTGCCTTGCCGGCATCTACGTGAACATCATCCGCGGTACGCCGGCGTTCCTGCAGATCTACATTGCGTTCTTCGGTCTGCCGCTGGCTGGCGTCAAGGTTGACGACTACGTGCTCGGTGTCATCGTCATGGCCATGAACTCGTCTGCCTACCTGTGCGAGATCTTCCGTGCCGGTATTCAGTCGATTCCCAAGGGCCAGAACGAGGCCGCGCGCTCGCTGGGCATGAACGCGTTCCAGACGCTGCTCTACGTTATGATCCCGCAGACGTTCCGCAATGTCCTGCCTACGCTGACCAGTGAGTTCATCCTGCTCTACAAGGACACCTCGCTGCTCGCGGCCGTGGGCGTGGTCGAGATCGTCATGAACGCCCGTACCATCGTGGCCACCACGGGCTCCATTACGCCGTATGTGGTTGCCGCCCTGTTCTACCTGGTCATCACCCTGCCGCTTGCCCGCCTGGTGAGCGGTCTTGAGGCGAGGCTTCTGGGCACGGCCGAGTCCAAGAAGAAACGTCCCGCCAAGAGCGCCGGACAGGTTGTCGCGACGCCCGCCGATCACATCGCCGGTCTGTAAGGAGGTCCTATCATGAGCGAAACCAATAACTCGAACGAAGTCGTCGTCAGCATCAAGAACCTCCAGAAGGCCTTTGGCGATAACGTGGTCCTGCGCGATATCGATCTGGACGTGCACAAGGGCGAGGTTGTCGTAGTTCTGGGCCCCTCGGGCTCGGGCAAGTCGACGATGCTTCGCTGCATCAACCGCCTGGAGCACCCTACGAGTGGATCGATTGTCGTTGAGGGCGTGGATGTATGCGCTAAGGGCGTCGACCTTAACAAGGTGCGTACGCATCTGGGCATGGTGTTCCAGCAGTTCAATCTGTTCCCGCACCTGTCGGTCAAAAAGAACGTCATGCTTGCGCAGCAAAAGGTGCTTAAGCGCAGCAAGGAGGAGGCCGAGAGGATCGCCGTCGAGGAGCTCACCAAGGTCGGCCTGGCCGAGCGCATCGACTTTATGCCGAGCCAGCTCTCGGGCGGCCAGCAGCAGCGCGTTGCCATCGCCCGCGCCCTGTCGATGAATCCGCACGTCATGCTCTTTGACGAGGCCACGTCGGCGCTCGACCCCGAGCTCGTGCGCGACGTCCTGGGCGTCATGCGCGACCTGGCCCGCGACGGCATGACCATGATCGTCGTAACGCACGAGATGGGCTTTGCTCGCGACGTTGCCGATCGCGTCGTCTTTATGGACGGCGGCGTCATTGTGGAAGAGGGCACGCCGAGCGAGGTCTTCGACCACCCCAAGAGCGAGCGCACCAAGGCGTTTTTGGGCAATATCTCTTAGCCGCTTTATATGACTGACATAACAGAAAACGGGAGCTGGATGTGATCCGGCTCCCGTTTTTGTTGGGATGCGAATGTGTTTTGGTGCAGAGCGCGTTACGGGCGGAGCTCATTGCCGCTAGGCGAGCTCGGCTCCAAGGGCGCGGCAGGCCGCCTCGCCCTCATCGTCGGGTGCGTCGTAGCAGATGACGGAGTCCACGACGTTAACGCCGGCCTCGTCGGCGTCGGCCTTCCAGTTGTCCATCCACTCGCCCTCGGCCCACGAATAGGAGCCAAAGAGGACGACCTTCTTGTCGCCGAGGTTCTCCTTGACCTCGTCCCACATCGGCTGGAACTCATCGTACTCGAGCTCCTCGGAGCCCATGGCGGGGCAGCCGAAAGCGAAGGCATCGTAGCCGGCTGCCTTATCTGCAGAGAAGTCGGCACAGGGGATAACTTCGACCTCGGCGCCTGCGGACGTGGCGCCCTCGGCGACGAGATTTGCCATGGCCTCGGTGTTGCCCGTGCCGCTCCAGTAGACGACGGCGATCTTGCTCATGTTTTGTCCTTTCGGTTGTGCGGCGCGTAACCGCGGCTTGTATGCTCTATCGGGTTACCTGGGCAAGGTGCGCCAGGCTGCAGCCCTGCTGATAGACGAAGGTGAGGTATTGGGTACAGGCGCGGTAGGCATCAAACGTCGCAAGCGCCTGTTCGACGTTGGTGTAGACCTTCCAGGCCCCAAAGACCTTGTAGTTCTCGCCGCGCTGGGCGATAAACTCGTGCACGTCGTCGTAGGGG
The DNA here is from genome assembly GCA_934654795.1 of uncultured Collinsella sp. Classification (GTDB taxonomy): domain Bacteria; phylum Actinomycetota; class Coriobacteriia; order Coriobacteriales; family Coriobacteriaceae; genus Collinsella. The sequence goes on along the minus strand of CAKUGT010000013.1, from coordinate 9,840 downwards.
TATCCCAGGAAATAGCCTATTTCGTGCGGAAACTCGCAGGTGCAGTCGTTGCTGCAGCTGGCTTGCTGGGCCAGCGCGCATCGAGCCTGACTACAGGCACATTCCGCGGCGTTATTGCTCGCGAGCGTGATGCGCGATGCCAGATGCACGAGGCATGTCGCGAGGTCGCCCGTGTCGTAGCCTTCCTTGGCGAGCGCCGTCTGGGCGCGCGGGTCCGCGAAGTAGGCGGCGAGGCTTTTGGGTCGGTACACGTAAACGAGCGCTCCGCAGGGCCGCCACACCAAAACGCTCAGGTGGATGCCGAGTGGGTCAAGTTCACGATTGCACTGGGCGATAACGTTGAGCAGACGTGTTCGGCGTTCTGCGATGGTTTCGGTTGCAGTTGAGCCGTTCCCGTGGGCGTAGGTGCCTGGATAGGTAAAGAGCGATGCCGGCTTGATGCCCGCGAGCGTAGGGGAGCAGTTGCGCACGACTGCCGCCTGAAACGTCGGGATGTCTATGGTTCGAGTCATGGCGTCGCTGTCCGTCCTTTCGTGTTAGCCTAGGAAAACTTATACACGAAAGTAAGCCATGGTCAACAAAAAAGTTTGATGAGGGAAACTAATTGACCGAACAGACATGTTTTTGAGGTAAGATGGGGACACCCCATGGGGGTATCTAGATAAGACTACTTGGAAAGGGGAGCGCATGAGCGACTTGCTCAACCCCGCGAATCTCATCGTGCTGGTCGTCATTGCCATCGGCATGTTTTTTGGACTGCGCCGCATTGCCGCCTCGACGCGCGGGAAAAGCTGCTGCAGCGATGGGGCGTGCGGCAAGAAGGCCAAAAAGGTTGTTGTGGCGGATACCGATGCGTCGCACTATCCCTATAGCGATGAGCTGCTCATCGGTGGCATGAGCTGTGACGGCTGCGCTCAGAACGTGGCCAATGCCCTCAATGCGCTGGACGGCGTGTGGGCAACGGTGACGTATGCGGACCATACGGCACGCGTGCGCTCTAAGCAGCCGGTTGATCGCTGTGCCCTCGAAGCGGCCGTGAAGGACGCGGGCTACTACGTCATGACACTGTAGGGCGCGTGCTTGGCGCAGGAAACGTCGCTAGGCTCGACCGCGCAGCTCAACGTCTTGGATATCGTCGAAGTCGATAGCGATGTCTTTGAGCTTGAGCAGCTTGAAGGCGGGGAGCACCTCGTCGAGGATGCCGGTGCGGGCACGATAGCCGTACGTATCGTAATAGGTGACTCGAACCAAATCGCCGCGTTTGAGGCCCTCGAGCTTTTTGGAAAGCTCGAGGGCTTTCTCCTCTGTGAGCTCGCACTTGGGCTCGACAGTGATCTCTTGTTTGCGTACGAGTTCGTAGTATCCCGTCAGTGCAGCAAAGGGCATAAACTGTGCGGCGCGGTTAGCGCGGACGGACCCGCTGGCGGTGAGCTTTGGGTCGGCGGCGCGACGCCTCCCCTCGGGGTCTGCCAGACGCTCAAAGGCCGTCGGCGGACGCATGGGCTGTTGCTTGGGCTTAGGCACGATGTCCTCCTACCTGGTCGTTGCGCTCACGCGCGGTGGCGCCGGCGGTAAAGCTCAACCCTTTCACCAGGGCGTTCTTGCCGTATTTGCCTTTTACGGCCAGCACGGCGCGGGCTAGGTCGCGTTCACGCTCATCGGCTTCCACGTCGCTAAACAGGTCGATGGTGGCGAACTCTTCGGGCATCAGGTTGCCAAAACCAAGGTTGATGCGTTTGACCGGTCGCTTGGGATCGACAGTCTGTGCCCATAGGTCGTCAAAATAGCCCATGATCTTCTTGAACGAATTGGTGCGCTCGGGCAGCTTGCGCGAGGCGTTGGAGTGCGCGAAGAGCGCAGCGTAGCCACCACGCGGCTTGCCGCCGTGCTCGCCCACAAAGACGCCGTCGATCGCTTGTGCTTCTCGCACCAAACGACGTCGTTCGTCATCCTGCTGAACGGGTTTGGGGGCACGGGGCGCGAGTTCGGGGCCGTCGGTCGCTGCGGGCTCGATGCCCGAGGTGCTCGAGCGCAGATGTCCACACCCGTCAACGTATTGCGCCGTGCCGCTGGCGTCGAGTCGACGTATGTCGGCGCGTTCGCTTGCATAGCCCACAAAGAGCGAGATGCTGTCGCACACCACGTGCTTGTCGATCAAGTCCAGCACGGCGGCATCGACCATCTCGCGCAAGACGGTGTAAGCCTGCTCGTAGGCATAGCCCTTCGAGAGCACCTGTCCCGTGGTGGTCGAGGTTGCCTGCGGGCGGTAAGCCTGAATATCGGCGATGGTCGTTGGTTCGCGTCCAAAGGCGTGGTCGATAAGGTACTCGGCATTGACGCCGAGCTCGTCGTAGAGCAGGGTTTCATCGAGCGCGGCGACGCCCATCAGATCATAGACACCGTACTTTTCGAGCCGCGCTGCCACGCCGGGGCCGATGCCCCAGATATCGGTAATGGGGCGGTGGGGCCAGATCTCCTTGCGAAAGGTTTCGTCATCGAGCTTGCCGATGCGGCTGGGCACGTGTTTGGCGGTGATATCGAGCGCCACTTTTGCCTGGAATAGATTGGGGCCGATGCCGACCGTCGCCGTGATGCCGGTGCGCCCCAAGACCTCGTCGCGCAGCATGCAGGCGAAGCCCTCGGCATCGGTGTGATAGAGGTCTAGATAGGGGGTGACGTCGATAAAGCACTCATCGATGGAATAGACATGCACGTCCTGCGGACTGACGTATTCCAGATAGATGCCGTAGATCTGCGCCGATACCTCCATGTAGTGCTGCATGCGCGGTACGGCCTTAATGTAGTCGATGCCATCGGGTATTTCGAACAGGCGACAACGGTTATGAATCCCTAGGCCCTTCATAGCCTGCGTGATGGCGAGACAGATGGTCGTGCGTCCGCGCGATTCGTCGGCAACGACCAGGTTGGTGGTGAGCGGATCGAGCCCACGATCGACGCACTCGACGCTGGCATAAAACGTCTTGAGGTCGATGCAGATGTAGGTGTGCTGCTCGTGCGCCATCCGAGCCCTCCCATCAAACACATGTTCTTATCGAATACCTGTTCGATAATACCTGCTCGACCGGACACCGTCAAAACCTGTCCCTTTTTGGCAGGTATGGTCGTGCGGCTGCATCGGGTTTTTAACGCAGCCCTAAAGAGTGCGAAACAGCTCGGAAAAGCTTGCTTCGTAGTATGAGCCTAACGATTAGTGCTACCTACAGGCACGGAAGGGTTGTGGGGATGATGGTCAACTATGGATTTGGGATGCCGACGCGCTTGGTTGCGGATGGGGACGTGGCTCGCTGGTGTGGACGATTGGTCGCCCACTACGGCGGCACCAAGGCGCTGGTCGTGCTGGGAGGCGACAAGCACACGCGTGATGAGCTCGTTTCGGCGGCGCTGGGCTCGCTCGATCGCGCCCTGCTCGAACGCGTGCTCTTTCGTTGCGGCTTGGTCGGGGGCGACGGGGGAGACGATTTGGTCGATGAGGCCGTAGCCCTGGCGACCGATGAGGGCGTGGACTTTGTCCTGGCGATCGGCGATGCCGATACGGCGGGCTTTGCGCGCGAACTCGCGCGTCGCATGGCGGCGCTCGATGCCGGCGAAGACGGCTTTGTGCCTTATGGATGCATCGTCTCCGAGGGAAAAGTGCCCGCCGTTGTGGGTGCCGGTGAGGTTCCCGTTTTTGCCATCATCGCGCCCGAGCTGTTGGAAGGCATCGGCTCTCCCTTGCGCGAGCTGCTCGGCAGCGTATGCGCCGCGGCATAGAACCTGCCCCTTTTTGGTCAGTCGCCGTTAGGGGGCGGATTGGCAACGCTCGCTGATTGCAGTCTTGACATGCGTTAGAATAGGGGCATCTGATTATCCGGGCGCATGGAGGAGTGCGCCCGTATGCTGAGGAGGACTTTATGGCAACTGTTGCCGCACCTATCGACGCTACGTCGACCGCCGCTTGGAAGGCGCTCGAGGCCCATCAGGAGAAGCTCGAGGCCGAGGGCATCGATCTTAAGGCCTGGTTCGCTGCTGACGCCGACCGCGTGAACAAGCTGAGCTTTGACGCCGGTGACCTGCACTTCGACCTGTCCAAGAACCTGGTGACCGATGAGACCGTCAAGCTGCTGTGCGATCTTGCCCGCGAGGTGAAGCTCGAGGAGCGCCGCGACGCCATGTTCTCCGGCGAGCACATCAACACCACCGAGGACCGTGCCGTCCTGCACACCGCGCTCCGCCGTCCGGCAAGCGAGAAGGGCCAGCTTATCGTTGACGGCCAGGATGTCGTCGCCGACGTGCACGAGGTCCTCGACCGCATGTATGCCTTCGCCGAGCGTGTGCGCTCCGGTGAGTGGAAGGGCATTACCGGCAAGAAGATCGAGCACCTGGTGTCCATCGGCATCGGCGGCTCTGACCTGGGCCCGGTCATGGCCTACGAGGCCCTGCGTCCCTATGCCGACGCCGGTATCGACTGCCGCTACATCTCCAACATCGACCCCAACGATCAGGCCGAGAAGCTCAAGGGTCTGGACCCCGAGACCACGCTCGTGATCATCGTCTCCAAGACCTTCACCACGCTCGAGACCCTCACCAACGCCCGCGAGGTCAAGACCTGGATGCTCGAGCAGCTCAAGGCCCAGGGTGCCATCGATGGCTCCGATGAGCAGAACGCCGAGGCCGTGGCCAAGCACTTCGTCGCCGTCTCCACCGCGCTCGACAAGGTCGAGGCCTTCGGTATCGATCCGGCCAACGCCTTCGGTTTCTGGAACTGGGTCGGCGGCCGCTACTCCGTTGACTCCGCTGTGGGCCTGTCGCTGATTGTCGTGCTCGGCCCCGAGCGCTTCCAGCAGTTCCTCGAGGGCTTCCACGCCATCGACGAGTACTTCTGCAACACGCCGCTCGAGAACAACGCCGTTGCGCTGATGGGCCTGCTCAACGTCTGGTACGTCAACTTCTTCGGCTCCAAGAGCCACGCCGTGCTTCCGTACAGCCAGTACCTGCACCGCTTCCCGGCCTACCTGCAGCAGCTCATCATGGAGTCCAACGGCAAGCACGTCCGCTGGGACGGCAGCGCTGTGACCTCCGATACCGGTGAGATCTTCTGGGGCGAGCCCGGCACCAATGGCCAGCACGCCTTCTATCAGCTGCTGCACCAGGGCACCGTGGTGGTTCCGGCCGACTTCATCGCTTTCGCCAACACCGCCAACCCCGCGACCGACAACGGCCAGGACGTCCACGAGCTGTTCCTGGGCAACTTCCTGGCCCAGACCAAGGCGCTCGCCTTTGGCAAGACGGCCGACGAGGTGCGCGCCGAGGGCACGCCCGAGCAGATCGTCCCGGCCCGCTGCTTTGAGGGCAACCGTCCGACGACCTCTATCTTCGGTGACACGCTGAGCCCGTTTGCACTCGGCGAGCTCATCGCCCTGTACGAGCACATCGTGTTTGTCGAGGGCACGGTCTGGGGCATCGACTCCTACGACCAGTGGGGCGTCGAGCTGGGCAAGCAGCTTGCCAAGCAGATCACCCCTGCCTTCCACGACGACGCTGCCAAGGCCGAGCAGGACGCTTCGACTCAGGCGCTCATCGAGTTCTACCGCGCTCACCGCAAGTAGTCTTTGTTGCTGAGATAGGTCATGGCCGAAAGGGGCCCGTATCCGTTGGGATGCGGGCCCCTTTTCTGTTGTCGGTCGGATTCGATGGGTCGCGTGACGTCGTCAGAGGTCGAATTCGTCCTGAGCGCCTTGGGCTTCGGGGAGCTCTGCGTAGAGCGGGTGGTCCTCGAGCCTAAAGCGCTCGACCTGCTGGGGAGCGCGGCCGCGGACGAACAGCCAGGATCGGTCGACGGGCGTTGCCATGAGTGTACTGGGCAGCACGTCAGCACGCTCGGAAAAGACGCGAGCGCTCTCGGGGTCCTGAAAGGCTAGCACGAGCTGCGTGTCGCAGTTGCCCATGATGGAGCGGGCACGTGCCTCGCCATAGAGCGCGTCGAGCTGGTTGGTCGACTGCAAGAGCAGCGTCGCCCAGATTTCGCGGCTGCGGATGATGGAGAGCACGTTGTCGATCTGCGGCATCTGCAGGTTGGCGAAGTCGTCGAGCATAAAGCGGACCGGGATCGCGAGGCGGCCGTCGGGTTGTGCATCGGCGTGGCGAATGAGCCCAGCGAACGCCTGCGTTACAAACAAATTGGTGAGTGGATCGAGACTGCGGTCGAGATCGCTGACGGTGATAAAGAGTGCTCGGCGCTCGCGACCCATGGCTGCGAAATCAATCTGGTTTGCATCGGTGTACAGACGGCGCGCACTGTCAAAGCCCAGACACATCACCTTCTCGGCAAGGATGCCCATGATGCTCGCGTGCATCTTTTCTGCCGTGATGGTGGGGGAGTAGCGCCGCCACAGCGAGAGCGCATAGCTTGTGGGGTCGGTGGTCTGCAGGTCGTCGAAGAGCCGAGCCGTGGCGCGGTCCTGGAGATGCTCGCAAAGGTTGATTACCGACGAAAACGTCTGCTCCTCAATGGGCAGTTGCTCACATACATACGCGATGAGGCAAGATAGCAGGTTGGCGGCCGCGTGGTCCCAAAACGGCTGGGATTGGTCCTCGATGGGGCAGATGGCCTTGGCGACCGAGATGATGTCTTGCTGGTTGGGCATGCCGTCCCGGCTGCGGCGGATGTGGTTGAGCGGGTTGTAGCCGCATTGCTCGACGCCCTCGGGCAAGGGGGCGGTGTCGTCAAGATCGGCGAAGTTGAGATGTCCTACGCGATAGCCATGTGCGGCGAGCACGGGGCCGACTTCGCGGCAGAGCGTCCCCTTGGTGTCGAGCACGATATAGCTCGCGTTCATCTGCAGTAGGTTGGGCTTGAGGACGTTGCGGGTCTTGCCGGCGCCCGAAGGACCGATGACGAGCATATTGTTGTTGAGTCCGGTTTGGCGCGTATTGCACGAGAGCATGTGGTTCTGTGCAAGGATGGCAGGGGCGGGGGCGTGCAGTGCCGCGTTGAGGTTAGACATGTGCGGTCTCCTTAGTCGAGGTGAGAATGCTGTGGGCGAAACCGAGCTCGACGGCTCGTTCGGCCGAAAGGTACGTGTCCTTTGCCGTGAGCGCCTGGACGCGCTTGGTCGAAAGACCGCTACGCTCGGAGAGGATTTGCGTGAGCGCCTTGCGGGTCTGCATGAGGCGCCGGCTTGTCTCCTGGAGGGCTAGAGCCGAGCCCCCGGCCCCTTGTGGGATGAGTGGGTCATGAATCATGAGCTCGGCATGGGGAGCCATGCGGCGCTCGTCACCGCCCATAAAGATGATGGCTCCCATGGAAGCGGCGAGCTCCAGGCAGACGGTGTGTATAGGGCACGCTGCGAGACGCATGGTGTCGTAGATGGCAAGGCCGGCGCGTACGTTGCCGCCGGGGCTGGCGATAAAGACCGTGATGGGGGCGACCGGGTCGGCGGCATCGAGCAGGCGGATCTGCTGACACAGGTCGTGGGCCATTGCGCTGTTGATGTCGCCCACGACGGAGAGTTCGCGGCGCGCGAGCATCTCGTCGTAAACGGAGGTGAGCGTGACGCCGCGGGCCGATTCGCGCATCGTGAGCGGGCTGATGATAGGGGTCCGAGTGGTGTCCATGAGGACTCCTTTCTGAATGTGGTGGATCTTGATGGGGCTATGCGTGCCTGTCTTTAGGACTCAAAGGCATGCTCGAGCCTGCGCTCAAGCTCGGTAGTGGCCTTATGGGTGCCGGCATTAGCCAGCGCTTTGTCGAACGCGCCAAAGCGCAGGAGCGTGGCGATGGGCGCGGTGTAGGCAAGGTGCAGCTGGCGCTCGAGATCATCGGGAAACTCGTTGGGGTCGTAGCGTTTCCGGTAGAAGTGGGTAATGCTTTGATTCATCTCCCGTTCGTCGCGGTAGCGTTCGAACTGCCGCTGCTGGATATCGATGACTCGGATTGTCTGGGAACGAAGGACCGCGGGCGCCAGTGCCCGATAGCCGTCGAAGAGTCGATTGAGGCTGAGCGTGCGGAGCATGTCGATAAGGGTGCGGACCGTAGTCGGGCCGGCCTGGAATCGGGCAGTCGCACGGTTGTAACGTTCGCGGTCGAGCACCATGATGTTGGGTGGTCCCGATGGGTCTGCCGTATCGTCCTGCCCGCAGTTTGCCTGCTGATGCCGTGCCTCCAGGGCGTCGAGCCCCATGGCAAGGTCATGGATGGGAAGCGTTATCGCGTTCTGCAGATCGTATCGATGGTCCATCAATGTCATCCGCGTCTCGTCGTCCATGTCGAGTCGCAACTTGGTATCGAGTGCCGTGATCATATGCGCCAGATGGCCCATGGTATACGGGCCGTCGGTCTTGCCGTGGGGTCCGAGATAAGGGTCGGTCAGCTCACGGAAGGCCGGATCGTCCATGGTCTCGGCGCAACGATTCGCCGAAAACTCATGGTTACTCAGGGCCTCGTCGATGGGCAGCAGGGCGAAGTTCGCAATCGTGGCGGCGGCGAAGTTGGTGTCGTAGCCGCCGTGTAGGGCGCGGTCGATGCGGGCCTGGAGAACGGTGCCGGCGGTTTGGGGATGGGTGTTCATGGCGTTTCCAATCTGTGATGTGCTTGCTTGCGAGTGATGTGCTGGGTGTCGTTGGTGATGTGCTTGCGGTTCTTGATGTGCTGGATTGGGTGCTATGGGGCCAATATGCTTGAAGGACGTTTGTCGGGTGATGGGCGTGCTCCGTGCTTAGACGGGACAGCTGACGTTAGCGAGCGCCTCGGACGGTCTTGCTCCGTTATTTAGTTGTCGATAAAAGATGCTTGGTGTTCATATGCCGATCTTCTTTCTCTTACACGCTGAAAACTGAAACTGAATATGCTCGATCAAATGGTGACCATCGTTGCGGTCATCTTTAACTTAATCAGGCTCCAGCGATTTGGCAAGTATCTTTTTCAAAAATGTTCTTCGGGGGATGCTCGGCTCGGATATGATGGTGCGCGGCAAACTCAACGCAGGGAGGCACATATGGCAATCAAGGCCATTGCAATGGATATCGACGGTACGCTCACCAACGACCAGAAGGTGATCAGCCCGCGCACGCGCGAGAAGCTGCTCGCGGCGCAGGAGTCGGGCATCAAGCTCATCTTGGCTTCGGGCCGTCCCGCATGGGGACTGCATGCCTTGGCGCAGGAGCTCGACCTGCAGAACCATGATGGTTTGCTGGTCGCCTTTAACGGTGCGCACGTGGTCGATGCTCAGACCGACGAGGTACTGTTTGACCAGGCCATGCCGGTCGACGAGCTGCACCGCTTGCTCGACCACCTGCGTAACTTTGACGTGATCCCTATGATCTCTCTTGGCCGCGATTTGCATGTCGTGGACTCATATCGCTGCATGATCACGCTGCCCGATGGCTCGCAGAAGAATATCGTCAAATACGAGCGCGATGCGTGCGATCTTAAGATCCGCGAGGTCGAGAGCCTTCATGAGGTCGCTGACGCCTACCCGGTGGATAAGCTGCTCACCGCCGGCGACCCGGCCTATCTGCAAGCGCATCACGAGGAGATGTACACGCCCTTTACCGAGACGCTTTCGGGTATGTTTACGGCCGACTGGTACTTTGAGTTTACGGCGCCCGGTATCGATAAGGCACGTGCGCTTCAGGGAGCTCTGCCCAAGCTTGGTATCGATGCCAGCGAGGTCGTTTCGTTTGGCGACGGCCAGAACGATAAGTCCATGATCGAGTGGGCGGGCACGGGTGTTGCCATGGGTAACGCCGTCGATGAGGTCAAGGTCGTGGCTCAGATGGTGACCGCCAATAACAACGAAGATGGCATCGCGGTGGCACTCGACAAGCTGCTGGGTTAGAATC
>CAKUGT010000012.1 GCA_934654795.1 uncultured Collinsella sp. | reverse complement strand
TGCAACGTAAGAATGGCGCTCTTGAACTCTTCGACCGTATAGGAACGAATCGCCTTGAAGACATCGTTCATGGCCCAATCGCGCACAAGACCCGTAGGCTCCTGCGTCTCGGGATCCAAAACGATGGTTCCAGCCTCCTGGCTCACAAAGCCGCGACCGATGCCGGCCTTCTCGAGGCACTTGCTGTTGACCCAATAGGAGTGGCCGTCGTAGGAACCGATAAGCATCGGCACGTCCGGGCACACTGCGTCCAGCAGCTCCTTGGCCTGGATCTTGCCCTCGTTCTCGAACACGGCGTTGTCCCAACCCATGCCCTTATAGAACTCGCGTCCGGGATGCTCTTCCACATATTTGCGGATGGTATCCACGTACTCGTCCACGGTCTCGAGACCCAAAATGTCGATCTCGTAGGCAAACTGGCCAGCACCAGACGAGAAGTGCATATGAGCATCGCAGAAGCCCGGCATGAACATGCCGTCGCCCGCCTCGATCACCTTGGTGTCGGGACCGACGTACTCGCTCACCCCCGCCTCGTCACCCACATAGACGAAGACGCCATCCTTAATCGCTACTGCCTGAGCCGTAAACTCTGCGCGATTGGACGTGAACACCTTCCCCTTAAGTACGGTATCCGCTTGCATCGCAAACTCCTTTCCTGCGATCCGCTTCTCAGTCCAAAACGGATTTCGCTGGAAAGACTACGGTCGGAAAGGAGGTTTATTCTATGAGCCAAACGGTCAATTTCACTCAACCTTAGTTGTACAAACAGATTATTTTGGCAGGTAAAACGGTCTATTTCATTCTTCGGCGCCATAACACCACGTCCCGTTCGCGCGAGGAGAACGACCACTCATGGCTCGCATAGGACGCGTTTTGACGCGCTTATACCCCTAGGGTTTACCTCCGTCTATCCGTTGTCGATAGCCGTATTGGGCCCATGGCGCCCCTCGGCGGCGCCCGGCGCCCAAACGGCAAGCCCGTGCCTGCCGTCACGAGGCCGTCTACGCCCTATAGAACACGTTGTCGGCAAAGAAATCGGCCGGGGACTCCATGCACGCAATCTCGCCGTCGAACATCATGGCGACGTCGTCTGCCACCTGCTCGGCGAAGTCCAGGTCGTGCGTGGCCATGATGACGGTGCCGCCGGCTTGCGCATGCTCGCACAGGGCGCGGGCGATAATGCGGCGGCTCGTCAGGTCCAGCCCCTTCGTGGGCTCGTCGAGCAGTAACAGCTCCGGACCAATCAACAGCAGCTTTGCCAACGCGAGCAGCTGACGCTGACCGCCCGAAAGATCGTACGGATGGCGCGCATCCAGGCCGTCCAATCCCAGCTGCGCCGCGCGCTCCCGCGCCACAGCCTCGTCATATCCGCAGGTCGAAGCCCATTCCATCAGCTCGTCGTGCACTGTCTCGGCGACCAGCAGGGCCTTGGGGTTCTGCGGCAGCAGCGCCGCCGAAGCCGCCCTGCGCACCATACGCCCACGCTGCAGCTTAGCCGTCTTGGCCAGCACCGAGAGCATCGTCGACTTGCCGCAGCCGTTTCCGCCCACGATCGCATGCACCGCGCCGGCTGAAAACGTCACATCGAGCCCGCGCAGCACCCAACCGGACACGCGGTCGTAGCGAAACCAGCCTTCCGACAGGGTGGTAGCCGACTCGCCGTGCATTTTTGGGAGTATTCTGCGTCCACCGGCACGCGATGGCGCCGCCGAGTCGTCCTGCGGCTGAATTTGTGCCTCAAATTCAGCCGATTTGCCCGATTTCAGTCCCTTTTTTGCACCCGGAGCGCCCCCGCGCGGGTCCGAAGAACCCAGCTGGCCACTGACGCTGCTGAAAACTCCGTTTTTTGCACGCCGCGAGGCACCCCACCCTGGCACCTCGCCAGAAAACAGCCCTTCACGATGTCCCAAGGAGGCGATGTCGGCCACCTCGCGCACGCGGCCGCCCTCAATCCGATACGCGCACGTCGCGTATTCGAGCATCGGGCGCGGCTGGTGCGTTGCCACGACAACCGTGCAGCCCAGCTCGCGGTTCACGCGGAACAGCGCATGCAGAAAATTTTTCTCGGCAACGGGATCAAGTTGGGACGTGGGCTCGTCGAGCAGCAGCACGCGCGGGCGCAACGCCAGCACGGCTGCCAGCGACAGCAGCTGCTTGCGCCCACCCGAAAGCGTATCGGTATCGCGGTGGAGCCAGTCCTCCAGCCCAAAGAAATAGCTGGTCTCGGCCACACGGCGGCGTATCTCGTCGCGCGCTAGCCCCAAGTTTTCCAGGCCAAACGCCATCTCGTGCCACACGGTCTCGCACACGATCTGGTTCTCGGGATCCTGAAACACATAGCCCACGCGCTCCGCGGACGTCCGAACATCCATGTCGGCGACGCTCTCGCCCAACACGCGCAGCTCGCCAGCGCATTCGCCCGTCGGCGAAATCTCGGGCTTGAGTAGCGAGAGCAGCGTCGACTTGCCCGACCCAGTACCGCCCACCAGCAGTGCAAACGCACCTTGGGGAACAGACCAGTCGAGCTCGTCGAGTACCAGCGCCTCAGCCCCGGGGTAGGCAAAGCTCAGACCCCGTACCTCAATCGCAGGCACATCGGAGCCGCACGCCCCACCCATTACCGAGCAGCTATCCAACCGGGTCATCAGCCAAACCTCTTCTCGTCAATCGCGTGCAACACACAGGGCAACACCATCCAAGCCGCGTACACAATATAACCAGGCCACGGCGCCGGCACCGAAAGCTGAGGGTAAAACGAATACTGCGCCGTCGCGGTCCACGCCACCGCCACCGCGGCAGCACCAAACAGCGCAAGCCCGACCAGCGCGGCAACGTCGCTGTGCCCCAGTCGATACCGCGCATACGTCGTACGACGCGCCGCGGCACCCCATCCGCGCGAGCGCATGGCGTCGGCGCGCTCCAGCGAATCCTCCATGCCCCAGCCCATCAGCACACTCGAGGCCCGCAAACGCGAGCGCACGGGGTCGGCCGGCGCGCGCCCCGGCACATCGATCGCGTCCTGCACCGCCAGCACCGCGCGGCCGCGGCGCAAAAACTGCGGGATAAGCCGCATGCACATCGAGATCATGAGCGCAAGCACCGGCGCGGCGTTGCCCAGCAGCGCAAGCACCTTGTCGTATTCGAGCATCGACGCCGCAGCCTCAAACCACAGCACGCTCGCCACAAACAGCCCGCCCATACACAGGCCGTATACCATGCTCTCCAAATACACTGCGCGCATGCCGATGCGGAACAACTCCGTCGAGCCCGAGGCGCTAAACAGCGGGTTGACCAGCGCAATGATCAAAATCACCGGCAGCTGCCAGCGGAGTGCGCCCAGCGTGCGGGCAGCCCCACGCGTCGCAAATCCATACGCCAGCCCGCCCACAAGTGACAGCGCAATCAGCACCGGCTGCATCGAGAACATAGTGAGCCCCAGCGTCAGCACTATATAGAGTGCCGGCACAGCCGGATGCGACATCGAGAATGCCGCGACGGGCTCGCCGCCAAACTCCTCTCGTATGTTGTCCACGGGCACCCCCGTCCCCTCGCTCAAACAACAGCTCCGCAGCACCGCCAACGCCGCACACAAGCAGTGCAAACGCCACGCCGGCGGCGCAAGCCTCAACCGCCGCAAACCAATCGTTACGCGCTCGTCATATGCCTGCGGTATCATATTGCGCCGTGTATCGTTTCCAAACACACGTCTCTATAACGTAACAGGAGATCACATGGACGCAACCGCAATTATCCTCGCTGCCGGCGAGGGCACCCGCATGAAGTCGAACCACTGCAAGGTTTCGCACAAGATCCTGGGCAAGCCCATGGTCCAGTGGATCGTCGACGCTACCATCAAGGCCGGCTGCAGCCGCGTCGTGGTTGTCATCGGCAGCCACGCCGACGAGATGCGCGCCCTCATCGACGGCGCCTACGCCAACAGCGCCACCAAGGTCGAGTGCGTCGAGCAGACCGAGCGTCTGGGCACCGGTCACGCCGTGAAGGTCGCGCTCGAGGCCTGTGGCATCACGCAAGGCCCCGTCGTGGTGCTCAACGGCGACCTGCCGCTCATCACCGCCGACACCGTCGCCAAGTTCGCGCAAACCGTCGCCACCGGCGAGCTCGCCTGCACCGTCATGACCATGACCCCGCCCGATCCTTTCGGCTACGGCCGCATCAAGCTGGGCGCCGATGGTCAGATCGAGCGCATCATCGAGCAGAAGGACTGCACGCCCGAGCAGGCCGCCACGCTGCTGGAGTGCAACGCCGGCTGCTACGCCTTCGACGGTGCGCAGCTCGCCGCGCACATTAACGAGATCGGCAACGACAACGCGCAGGCCGAGTACTACCTGCCCGACATGCTCGAGATTCTCAAGGGCCACGGCCAGGCGGTCTCTATCTTCCACTGCGACGACTACCGCGACGGTCTGGGCGTCAACAGCCGCATCCAGCTCGCGCAGCTCACCGCCATCGCACGCGACCGCATCAACGAGCACTGGATGGCCGAGGGCGTCACCTTCATCGACCCCACGCAGGCCTGGATCGGCCCCGACGCCGTCATCGGCCGCGACACCGTCGTGTGGCCGCAGACGCACCTGATCGGCCACGTCACCGTGGGCGAGGAGTGCCAGCTCGGCCCCAACAGCCGCCTCACCGACACCACCGTCGGCAGCGGCTGCGTCATCGATGAGACCATCGCCATCGAGGCCGTCATCGAGAACGGCGTCGACTGCGGCCCGCGCGCCTACCTGCGCCCGGGCACCCACATGCTCGACGGCTCCAAGGCCGGCACGCACGTGGAGATCAAGAAGTCCACGATCGGTGAGGGCTCCAAGGTGCCGCACCTGTCCTATATTGGCGACACCACCATGGGCACCGGCGTCAACGTGGGCGCAGGCTCCATCACCTGCAACTACGACGGCGTCCACAAGCACAAGACCGTTATTGGCAACGACGCCTTCATCGGCTCCGACACCATGATGGTCGCGCCCGCCCAGATCGGCGACGGCGCGCTCGTGGCCGCCGGCTCCGTCATCACCGAGCCGGTACCCGCCGACGCGCTCGGCCTGGGCCGTGCCCGTCAGGTAAATATTGAGGGCTGGGCCGCCGATTATCGTCGCCGTCTGCACGAGGGTGACGAGGTATAACGTTTTACCAAGCACAAAAGGAGCTGTTCCATGGGAGCGGCTCCTTTTTCTATCGTGACCTGCGCGACCGGATGAGTGGTCGGTTCGTGTCCGTTGACGGTAAAGACGTTATCAAGACTCGATAAACCCCGTCGCGCGGTTACAATGCAACAAGGCATCTATATGGCATTCGATGTATAAAGGAGAAGGGTAATGCCGATTAATGATCCCGAGAAGTCGGAGAATATGCGCAAGTCCATCCGCGTGTATTCCGGTTCCTCCAACCGTCCCCTCGCTCAGAAGATTGCTGAGTACCTTGGGGTCGAGCTTTCGGGCCTTACGCTTAAGCAGTTCGCCAACGGTGAGATTTACGCCCGCTACGACGAGACCGTCCGCGGCGCCGACGTCTTCCTGATTCAGTCCGTGGCCGGCGGCAACGTCAACGACATGCTCATGGAGCTGCTCATCGCCACCGACGCTGCCAAGCGCGCATCCGCCCGCTCCATCACCGCCGTTATCACCCACTACGGCTATGCCCGCCAGGACCGCAAGGCCGGCCCGCGCGAGCCCATCACCGCCCGCCTCGTCGCCAACCTGCTCGAGCGCGCCGGCGTCAACCGCATCATCACCCTCGACCTGCACCAGGGTCAGATCCAGGGCTTCTTTGATATCCCGGTTAACCACCTGTCCGCTCTGCCGCTGTTTGGCCAGTACTACAACGACATGCACTTCGACACCGAGAACCTGGTCGTCGTCTCCCCCGATGTGGGTCGCGCCAAGGCCGCCAAGAAGCTGTCCGACATGCTCGGCTGCGACCTTGCCATCGCCCACAAGGGTCGTCCGCGCCACAACGCCGCCGAGGTCATGGGCATCATCGGTGACATCAAGGGCAAGACCTGCATCATCAACGACGACATGATCGACACCGCTGGCACCCTGTGCGCCAACGTCAAGGAGCTCAAGGCCATGGGCGCCGGCGACATCTACGTGTGCGCCACCCACGGCATCTTCTCCGGCCCGGCCATCGAGCGCTTGAACGACGCCCCCATCGTCGAGTGCGTCGTCACCGACGCCATCCCCGTCGAGGTCGGCGGCAAGATCAAGACCATCTCGGTCGCCGAGGAGTTCGCTCAGGCCATCTCCGCCGTTTACCACGAGGAGCCCGTCTCCACGCTCGTCGGCGGCGACTTCGCGCTGTAGTCTACTGCGCATCGCATCATCTTCGATGTTTTTAAAGGGTCGGAAGCACGCTTCCGACCCTTTTTCTATTCCTCGTCAACCTGCCCTGGACAGTTAGTTCAGATACGTATTTATTTAAAGCCCCAAAGGGCCGTTCGGAGCTTTCTGAGCTCCCCGGCGGACGCTATGCCGCCCAAAACTCATCGTTTTCGAGCATTACCGCTGCACATTTACCCTCAAATCGTCCTCGAGGGCCCTTAGAAACGCCTCGAACGCGCGATGCCTTATACGTATCTGAACTAACTGTCCAGTAGCTATCGTCAACCCTCGCGGTAGAGCTCGATTTCCCGCAATCCCCTCAACCAATTCCTCCGACTTCATAACACCCAGCCGTTCATGGCACACAACACCCCACTGAGCGAAAAGAACGACTCGGCGACCGCGTTTCGCCAACGGCTTAGTACCTTGTAGTTATGACGACCGTGATTTCACATCTCTCCGCCCTCCGCGCGATTCGCCGCGCACGACGGGCTTACTCTGCGCTTCCGTGGGACTCCATCGACGTCGGACAGCAATCACAAGCTCTGGCTGGCTGCATCCCCAATAATGACGCCATAGACTTTGACGCGCTTTCGATGCTCGATGCCTGGAATGAAGACGATTCCGAACTGCTCGATCTTCTCGTTTCAAACGAAGACAACAGACGTCCCGACAAGCGACTTCTTCAGCATATTCTCTCTGCCCCGCTTCCCGAAGGGGCGATTATGCACATCGAGGCTGACATCTATGCCACATCCCCTGCCATGACGGCGCTGCTGTGTTCCAAAAATGAATCGGTTGCCAAAACCTTAATGCTTCTCATGGAGCTGCTCGGAACGTATTCTCTTCCGCCCGAGGCAACCTACCCCATCGCCTATGACGACATCTGGCCCAAGGCCGACACCTTCGAAGCGGCGAACGATCTCGATTGCCGGAGCGACCAGTCGGTGACCGAGCAGCAAAATGAAACCCGCTACGAACAGGCGCACTACAAATGCGAGCCAGCCACGACCATCGAGGAGCTCGAGGCGATCGCACGGTTCGCAAAAAGCAGCTCATATACCTCGTTTCGCACAGCCGTCAAACTTGCCCGACCCGGATCTGCATCCCCAGCCGAATCCCTAATGTTTGCTGTTCTCGGAGCGCCCATGCGCTTTGGCGGATTCGGGTGTTGCAGCCTGCCCATGGGCGGCCTGCTACTCAACTATCGAGTCGACTTCGACACCCTTGCGGTCAACATGTCCTCGGGCATCCCCTACGCCATCTGCGACTTATATTGCCCGGCAGCCGGTGTCGACAACGAATACAACGGAATTGGGCATGAGCTTCAAAACGCTCGCATCCACGATGGCAATCGAAATAATGGCCTCAAGGCAATGGGCATCCACGTCCTGGTTATCAATCGCGACCAGATGAAAGACCTTGTTGCACTCGAAGCCTTCGCCCAAACGATGCATCGACTCGCAGGAGTCCGATTCCGATATCGCATCAAGGGCTATCGCAAGCGTCAGGCCGCTTGGCTCAACGCTCTGCGGGCCGGAATCGGCCTTGCGCCGGTCTAAACGGCGAATCACCCGTGCGCCGTCGAACAGGGCTGGACAGTTAGTTCAAATACGTATAAATAGACACATTGAATTAGGCTGTTTTACAGCTATCTCTATACCATTCGCCCTATTTGAAAGCGGGGCAGACTTCAAAACAGCGTCATATGGACTAACTAAAGTTCCAAAACAACGTATCGGTATTGAATTGAGCAATTCGAGTCCTCAGAACTTATACGTATCTGAACTAACTGTCCACCTCGGATTTTGACGGCCGTCCAAACGCCCCCAAACAACCTCAATTGCCCTCCATTTGACAGCGGCAACAGGGTCGCTCACCATAACAGGCGACAAATCAACGAAAGGATGAACATGGCAGCTGCACAGCCGCTTAAGATTCGCATGGTTGCCGGACTTGGCAACCCGGGCGAGGAATATGCCGAGACCCGCCACAACGCCGGCTTTAAGGCGATCGACGAGCTGGCCCGTCAGGCCGGCGTCACGTACTGGAAAAACCAGGCCGGCGCCGAGGTCGCGCTCATCAACATCAACGATGCCGAGGAAGAGGGCGGCAAGCGCCAGATCGTGCTGGTCAAGCCGCAGTCGTATATGAATACCTCGGGTGGCCCCATCTCCAAGCTCTGCCGCGAGTACAAGATCAAGGCCGAGGAGCTGCTCGTCATCCACGACGAGCTCGACATTCCCGCCGGTGATGTGCGCGTCAAGGTGGGCGGTGGCCATGCCGGTCACAACGGTCTGCGCTCCATCATCGACAAGATGGGCAGCCGCGACTTTAGCCGTATCCGCACCGGCATCGGCAACCCTCCCGGCAAGATGGCCGTGGCAGACTACGTGCTCAAGCAGCTGCGTGCCCGCGAGGCCGAGGACTTCCAGGACACCTGCGCCCGCGCCGCAGATGCCGCCGGTCTGGCCATCGTCCACGGCGTAATCTACGCCCGCGATCACGTAAACGGCGCCGCTTCCGCCAACGGCAAGCACTAGAACCTACCATTTAGGGACAGGTTTATTTTGGCAGGTTTTATCTACGGAAACGCCGCGGTGGCCGCATCGCAATAAACCCCGCACTGCCATACACACATAGCGCCCCAAAGGGGGCCGGCCTCATCACAACCTGAGGCCGGCCCCCTTTGCCGTTTTTCCTGATAAAACCGACCAAAATAAACCCGCCCCTATTTGGTAGGTCGAAGTGGATAAACCCTTTTCCCAACCGCCGAAGACACACGTAAACAGCATGTCCATGAGGGTATAATTTGCACCGTATGTCTGCACAACGCCTGTGCGCGTACGGTTTTACTCGGGCTACCGTCCATTTCCGTGGAGGCACGGTTCGGCGGCCCTAACAAGAGAGGGGTTCTATGTATAAGATCCTGGAGAAGACGCAGTTCTCGGAGAAGGTGTTCAAGTTCCGCATCGAGGCGCCTGCAATCGCCAAACATGCGCACGCTGGACAGTTCCTCATGGTTCGCGCCAACGAGACGGGCGAGCGCGTCCCGTTTACCCTAGCTGGCTGGAACGGTGACGAGGGCTGGGTCGAGTTCATCTTCATGGTGATCGGCAAGACCACCGAAATGCTTTCCACCTACGAGGCCGGCGAGTCGCTGCGCGACGTCGTGGGCCCGCTGGGCGTTCCCACCGAGATGGCCGAGGGCCCCTGCGCCGTCATTGGCGGCGGCGTCGGCCTGGCAATTGCCTTCCCGGTCGCCAAGCACCTGGTCGAGACCGGTCACGAGGTGCACGCCATCATGGGCGCCCGCACCAAGGACCTCCTGCTCATGGAGGACCAGTTCCGCGAGCTCCTCGACGAGGACCACATCCACATCACCACTGACGACGGCTCCTACGGCGAGCAGGGCGTTGTCACCGCTCCGCTGGAGCGCCTGCTGCAGGACAAGGCCGTGAGCCAGGTCTTCTGCGTCGGCCCCGTTCCGATGATGAAGTTCTCGACCCTCACCGCCCAGAAGTACGACACCCCCATTACCGCGTCCCTCAACCCCATCATGGTTGACGGCACCGGCATGTGCGGCTGCTGCCGCGTCGAGGTGGGCGGCGTGACCAAGTTCGCTTGCGTCGACGGCCCCGACTTCGATGCCACCCTGGTCGACTGGGATGACCTTCGTGCCCGCCAGGCCGCTTACCGTTCCGAAGAGGGCGAGTCCCTCAAGGCCTATGAGGAAAAGAGCTGCGCATGCCACTAGTTAACGGTCGTTTCGTTGCCGATATGAAGTCGCCCCGCACCCCCGATAACGAGGAGCCGGCTGCCGAGCGCGCCTGCGACTTCCGCCCCGTCGACAAGGGCTTTACCGAGGAGATGGCGCTGGCCGAGGCCGAGCGCTGCCTCAACTGCAAGAAGCCGTTCTGCGTTGAGGGCTGCCCCGTCAACATCAACATCCCCCGCTTTATCGAGCAGATCCGTGAGAAGGACTTCGGCGGCGCTCTCGATACCATCCGCGAGGACTCCATGCTTCCCGCCATCTGCGGCCGCGTCTGCCCGCAGGAGAACCAGTGCGAGGGCAAGTGCATCCGTGGTAAGAAGTCCGAGCCCGTGGCCATCGGCCAGCTCGAGCGCTTCCTGGGTGACCGCCCCGAGCTCGCCTCCACGCCCAAGATGGCCCCCAAGAACGGCAAGAAGGTCGCCGTCGTCGGCTCCGGCCCGTCCGGCATCACCTGCGCCGGCGAACTCGCCCGTAACGGCTTTGACGTCACCGTCTTCGAGGCCTTCTTTACCGGCGGCGGCGTGCTGGTCTACGGCATCCCCGAGTTCCGTCTGCCCAAGGCAGTCGTCAAGCGCGAGATTGACGGCCTGGAGGACATGGGCGTCAAGTTTGAGTACAACTCCGTCGTGGGCAACATGGCCACGGCCGAGGAGCTGTTCGAGCAGGGCTTCGACGCCATCTACGTGGCGACCGGCGCCGGCCTGCCCAAGTTCCTCAACGTCCCCGGCGAGAACCTGCCCAACGTCTTCTTCGCCAACGAGTACCTCACCCGCGTGAACCTGATGAAGGCCAACAAGTTCCCCGAGTACGACACCCCCACCAAGCACGGCAAGAACGTCGTCGTCTTTGGTGGCGGCAACGTGGCTATGGACGCCGTCCGTACCGCCAAGCGCCTGGGCGCCGAGCACGCCATCATCGCCTACCGTCGTACCGAGGACGAGATGCCCTGCCGTCGCGCCGAGCTGCACCACGCTAAGGCCGAGGGCGTCGAGGTCCTGCCGCTCGTCTCCCCGCTCGAGTTTGTCGCTGGCGAGGACGGCTCCGTGTGCGCCGTCAAGGTCCAGAAGATGGAGCTCGGCGAGCCCGACGAGTCCGGCCGTCGTCGTCCGGTCGCCATCGAGGGCGCCATCGAGGAGATCCCCTGCGATGTCGCGATCTCGGCTATCGGCACCAACGCCAACCCCTTCGCTGCCAAGATCGGCGGCAAGATGGAGCTCAACAAGTGGGGCTACATCGTTGCCGACGAGGAGACCGGCCAGACCACCGATCCCCGCATCTGGGCCGGCGGCGACATCGTCACCGGTGCCGCTACGGTCATTCTGGCGATGGGCGCCGGCAAGAAGGCCGCCGCTTCCATCACCAAGAGCCTGCTGGGCGAGTAATCACCCTCAGCGCTAGCCGCTAAACGGCAAAGTCCCCGTCGAGCATGCGCCCGGCGGGGACTTTTTCTATGCCGGCCGCCCAGACCACCACGATGGGGACAGGCACCTTTGTGGTGGCTGGGGACTTGCCCGGTCATTTTGTCTCAATCTGTAACAGTTAGAGACCAAATTCCTCGCCACGTGTTACAGATCGAGACGTTAGGTTGGCGGCCGAACAGTTCATCTCAATCTGTAACATCTAGAGCCGTTTTGGGCAGTTTGGTGTTACAGATTGAGATTTTGTAAAAGCCGAGGACAGGCGCCGCCACCAAAACCTAACGCTTGCGGCGCTTGGTTGCGGCGATGCCGGCGGTGGCAACGGTTGCGCCGGCGATGCTCAGAGCAGCGACCGTCATCGCGGCGGAGTCACCCGTGCTGGCAAGCTCCGTGCCGCCGGACTTCTTGCCGTTCTCGCCCTTACCCTTGGACTTGTCCGTCGTCACCGTGGTCGTCGTCGAAGTCGAACTGCCCGCAGGGACCCCGGCGCCACCAGAGCCATCCGTACCGCCGCCCTGCTCGCCGCCGTCAGGCGTCGGCTCGGGCTCTGGCTTCAGACTGGGATCGGGCGTCGGCTCAGGCGTCGGCTCATCAGTCACCGTAATCGTAATGTTCAGACGCTCGGAATACTCGCTGTACGACATGCCAGGGCGCTGTGCCGCAATGCGCACATACATGTTGCTATCGAGCGCAATGGGCTCGGTGTACTTTACGCGGCCTTCGTCACGGCAGGGGCAGGTGTCGTTGGTGGTGTACCAAATCGTCGCGCCATCCTCGGCCGAAAGCTCCAGCTTCGTGCCCTTGGGCACCGTAATGTAGTTCTCCTTGGGCGACCATGCACCAAACGTCGTCGCACCAATCGTCGCCACCGGTCGCGCCGGTCGCACTGCCTCGGCAGACACGCGAACGTCGACCTGCTTGGACAGCGCCGTGCCGTCCACCGCCGCCGTCAACGTCGTCAAACCGGGCAGAGCACCATGCAGCACAAACGTCGCCGCGCCGTCCTCGCCCGTCACGGCCTGGGTGGCATCGACAGAGCAGATAGCCGAGGACTCCAGCCCAACACTAACCTTGGCGCCCGCAAACGGCCTGCCCGCCTTATCGGTCACGTGCGCCACCAGCTCAAAGTCACTGCCATCAAGCATGGTCACGGCCTGTTCCACGTTGAGCTTGAGCTTGTCGGCACGAACGCCCACGACAAGCTCGCCACTTGCCCAGCGCGCCATGGCCGTGCCGGCGTAGTTGCGAGCACCGTCGAGCTCAAACGCCACCGTCGAGCCCGCCTCACACGCATCGGCATAGCGAATACGCAGCACGCGCGACAGCGGCTTGCCATTGGGATCGTCCTGCTTGTCGAGCCACGTATACGTCACGTCGCTCAAGCCCTGCGCGCACAATGCGACCAGGGCATCGTCGCTCGCATCCATATACTGCGCAAACTCAACCTCGATGCAATCGGTATAGGCATGGGCCGAAGCTACCTCGGGCGCCGCCGTCGACACCAAGCCAATGTTCACCTCAGTCTGAATCGGCGGCACGCGCAGCCAAGCCGAACGCGCCTCCTCATACCCGTCCTTGGTCACGCGCACCTGATACCAGCCGGTCGGCGTATTCCAGTTGTAAGCACCGTCCGCACCCGTCGCAAGCGGATTGTCCTGCTCATACTCCTCGGCATCCCAACGCACTGCATTGGTACCGGCCGCATCGTCGGCGCTCCACAGCCCAACCGCCGCGCCTTCAACCGTATTGGACAGCAGGCCCTCGTACACCACGCCCGCAGGGTCGGGTGCTGCCTTGGCAGGCACATTGCGATAACGCGCCTCGAAGATCGACTGCATCTTTTCATCCGAGATCAAGCCGTCCTTGTTGGCCTTGTAGACCTCGGCATCGGTCAGCTCGCCCCAGTTAACCGTAATACGATTCTGGCACGCGCGCTCCACCTGCTCGCAGGCAACATCGTAGGCGCATTCGGCATTGGTCAGCTTAATCGCACGCTCCGAACCTACGCTGGTCGAAGCCGCGTCATAGGCAGCGCCCACCACGGTACCCGCCGAACCGGCCGTCAGCACGCCAGCGATTGTCATAATGGAGCCCACTGCCACATCGGTGCTGTCGTGGCAGAGCTGGCGATACAGCAGATCCTCAAACGCACGCGCCTTCTCCATGGCGTCACGCAGCGCGTAAATGCACTTCCAGTCGTCCTCGGTCTTCTCGGGCTTGGCAAGCAAGCGCGTATGCTGAAGCTCATAGCCCTCGCGCTCGCCCTTCACCTTCTGCATACGGACGTTCACGTTCTCCCAGTTCTTGCTGGCATCGTTCACGCCGTAAATGCCGGTAAAGATGCCGATGCCCTGGGTCGCCGCAGGAAACGCCTGGCCGGCCGCCTTCCACGCATCGGTCTTAAAGACCTGTCCGAACATCTCGCACTCGATCTTATAGCTCTTGAGCGAACGGATCGTGCGGATGAGCTTCATATGGGCGCTCACGTCGCCGTTGCGCTTCCAGGCCATGAGCCATCCGCGCACCTTGGAGTTGTTGAGGCTATGGACCACATTCCAGTTGTCGTACAGGTTGTCCAGAATGTCGCACTGCATGGCGATCGAGTTAAACAGAAGTGCCTGGTTCTTGTTGTTATTGGAGTTCTCGATAAACTCCGACTCGATATAGGCCGTCTGCTCGCCATCGGGCGCGGCGACCTTAAAGCCCTTGACGGTATCGTCGTCAGCCGCCTTGTAGCTCAGCGAGCTGCCGAGCGCCTGGCCCAAATCGTTAAACCCGCTCGTCGACTGGCCGTTGTACTCGCTGGCCTTAATGCCCGCACACTTGTTGAGCGCCGCAGCGGTTGCGTCATTCCAGCTTCCGTATTGGTTGAGCTGGCCGATACCCATCGACTGGCCCACCAGATCCTCGGCCTGCTGGGCAATAAACTCCGCTCGCGATGCATGGTCGACAAGTTCCTTGATGGCCGCCGCATCCGCAGCGTTCGCGCCCTGGGCCGCCGCAAGTTCCTGATACCAATCCTCGCTGGTACCATAAGCATCCTCAAAGATCATCTTGTCCACATTGACGCCGTAGCTGTCGCCCTGCTGGGTTAGCAGCGCCGACGACCCGCCGACCGCGGCCTTGAGCTCGGCCGCAACCTGCGCGGCCTCGTCGTTGCCAGCATCATCACCCTCGCCGTCGCTGGCGGCAGGGGAACGGCGGGCCTTGCGAGCAGCACCACCCTGGGCCTCGCCCTCCTTACTAGCTTCGCCCTCTTTACCGCCCTTCTCTTCCTCGGCAAACGCATCGGCGACCATCTGATCAATCGCGTCGTTAAAGGCCTCATCGACATCATTAAACGAGTTATCCATCATATACTCGTGCCACTGCTGCACAGCATTCGAGAACTCCTGCTGGCGCTCCTCGGCCGCGGCGGAATGCTTTTTGGCCGAAGCGTTGGCGTCAAAACTCAGCATGGTCATAAGCTGAGCATTGGAGATGCGGTAGGTCTGCGGCATAAAGATCTGCTCAAAGTTGCCGCAGTTCACATAGGTCGAGTCATTCGCCTTGTTAAACTCGTCGAGCAGCTTAAGGTAACCCTCGTCCACATACTCCGCCACATAGCGCACACGGGTGCCCTCGCGCGACTTTTGAGTCAGAGGAATCGTCACCGTCTTGCCATCCACGCAGTCCACGTACAGGTCGAGCGTGTCGGCGGCCTCTTCGTTTCCCACCTCGAGCGTGATGTCAAAGGTCCAGTAGGCGTTCTTCTTTTGTGGCAGATGATGGAAGGTCCACAGGCTCTTGCCGGTGTCCTTGCCGTCCTTGACCAAGTTTTGCGTACCGCCACGATACGTCACATCAAAGTTCCAGACCGAAGCACCCGGAACATAGCGCACATAATTGCGAGCCGTTACCTCGGCAGCAGCGGCGGCGACATCGGTCGAGCCCACGCGCGCTTCGAGCGTCACACGCTCGGCGGCAAGCGTATCCTGCGGCAGTTCGTATTCAATCTTGGCACGGCCGAGTTTATTGGTCTTGCCGGTGTACTTTGCAGCCGACGAGCCCGTCCCCACGGTGAGCTGCACGCTCTTGCCCGGCGCTGCATAAACGTAGGCCACATTGCCCAGCAGGCTGTGAACGTCGGTGTTGTCGACCTCGATGCGCGATCCGCTAACCTCGAGTGTGGTGCTTCCCAGCGGCAATGTCACCTCGCCCAGCGTAATGAGCGGCGAGACGGCATAGATGCCCGCGGCCTTAGGCTTAAAGCGCACAAACACATCGGCGCCCATGCCCTTCTTCATATCGAGAACGAGGTTGTCGCCCTCCCAAGTTGTGGCAGCCCACATGGCATCGGAGCTGGCGCCGGCTTCGCGAGCGCCTGCGGACACATCCTCGACGGCATCCTTGGCCAGAGGAATCTCAATCTTGGCAGCCTGGCTGTCCTTGAGCTCGTAATGAATGCGCAGCTCGGTCTCCGCGCCAACGACCGCGGACGAATCAGCGATAACCGAGCCCGCCGTCAGCCCGCGCTCGGCACGATACGTCTCCACGTCAAACGTGGGGACGTCGAGCGTCACGTCGAGCTGTTTGCCGTCCTCAATCTTCACCTGCTTTTGCGCGATATGCTTACCCACGGTCAGCCCTAGGCGGCTAAACGTGGAATAGCTCGTCGCTTGGATGTCGTAGCTCGTCTTGTTAAAGGCGACGATGGTGTATGAACCGGCCTTAAGGCGCGGCGTCTCGGCCTTCATGATAGGCGTGGTGCCATCGTCTTCGTAACCCATCAAATAGGTGACGCCGTCGGCGACTAGCTTGCCGTCGGACGTACGGAACACCAGCACGCGGTTGGCGCCCTGGTAGTCGCCCTTGGTCGTGACCGTCGCCGTGCCCCAGGGCTTCAAGTCGATATCGACCTTGCCGGCCGAAGGCTTCACCGTCGCCGTCGCCCCACCCAGCTTGAGGCTGTCTTTGGGCACGAGCGTTATCTCCAAATCCTGGTCCGCGTCGGCAATGGCCTGCGACACCACGAGCGCTGTACCCTGGATACGGTAGTCGTTTTCCTTGTCGCCCTTGGCAGGTTTGAGCGTCTTGCCGCCGCTTTTCACCGTCAGATCGATGTTATCGAGACTATCGAGCTCAATGCGTTCGGTCTTATCCTGGCCTGCGACCGGTTCGAGATAGGCCACATTGAGTTCAATCGCGCGCGAAGTCGGAATCTTGGTAAAGTCCTCCGCCTTAATCTCTCCGATATTCCATGTGCCCGTCATCTGGTCGCCCGGGCGCGCCAGCACCATGTCATAGTAACCGCTGAGCGAAATGCGCAGGGTGGCTGCTGTCTTGGAGAGAGCGTCCGCTGTAAAGCTGCCGTCATCGCCAACCGCCAGCGGCGTGGACTGCCCCGCCTGCACGAGTGTAGCCGTCGCGCTCTGGGGAAGTTTGCCCGTCACCTGGGCCGCCTCGCCCATCCACTCAAACGTGTAGGCAGGCTTCGAGGAATCGACGGAGTCCTTGCGGTCGGCCACGGCATCGGCAAGCTTTTTGACCATCGAGGGGTTGCCAGCCGAATCGGTCGCATAGGCATAGATGGTCTGGCCTTCACCAAAGGGAATCGCATACGTTACGCCATCGATTGTCACGCGCTCATTATAGTCGCCCGGATAGCCCGCCTCACCAAACTGAAGATCGGGGTTCATCACGCGCAGGGCAACGGCATTATGGTTCGTCTCGTTTCCGTATCTCGTGTTCTCAAAAGCTCCCCACTCTATCATTTCCACGCTTTTGGGTAGCACAATCTCTTTGCCGGCAATCGCAGGATCAAGAGAGGCGAACGCGTGCGCTCCGATATATTTAACGCCGTCGCCGATCGTCGCCGACGACACATGCGAGCACCCGTCAAAGGCATTGCGCTCAATCCGCTCCACCGTGCCCGGCACATTGATCTGCGTAAAGGTGAGCACTGTTGTGTCCGAGACATAGAACTGTGGCACGCCGCAATAGGCGAATGCAAGATAGTCGATAGTTTTGACCGAAGGCGGCAGCGTTGCCACCACCTTGTCGTCAAGTTGTTCACATTCCTTAAAGGCCTGCTCGGGAATCGTGGTAAAGGCCGCGTTGTTGGGCCAGGTTACCGTTTGGAGCGTCTTGCTTTTGTAGAATGCATAGCTCTTGAGCTCCTCGACCGAATCGGGCAGTGCGATCTCTTTGATGCTGCTGCCGCCCAAGCCTCCAACCGAGCGGACATGCGAATTAGGGGCGAAGGTGATCGATGTGAGCGCAGCGCTTCCCATACCCGTAAGGCTTACGACATTTTTGTCGTCGATGGTCGAGGGCACCTCCAACGTGGTAATGCCCGCGTCGCCATACTCGATAGAAATTTCGTTAGTGAGGCTATCAATCGAGAAGTAGTACTGCGCGGGGGTCTGCTCGCCGGCCACGTAGCCATCGTCGTATTCGTCCTTTACGCCCGTGGCGCCCTTCGAGGTCATCCAGAGCCCAAGATCCTCATTCCAGGTTGCTTCGGCTTCGGCGGTCTCCTCCTGCTTCTGCTGTTCGGCGAGCTCCTTGCCCTCGACAAGATCGATGGCGAGCGTGGCCACGGGCGTGCTCTCGGTCTGCCCAGCGCCCGTCAGGCCTGCCGCCGATGCAATCTCGGAGTCCGGGGGCGTAGGGGTGTCACCGGTATCGAGCACTGTGGGGTCGGCAGCGCCGGCATCGGGCGCGGGGTCGGCGGAAGCAGAGTCTGACGTTTGGGCGTCAGCCGAATCGGCGGGAGCGGCGTCGGCTGCTTGGCCGTTATCTGTCTGCACAAAAGTGCCGTCGGTGTTGAGGGCCTCAGCAAACGCGCCCACAGGCAACGAACCCGTCACCATGGTGAAGGTCACCGCGGCAATGGTCAGGCGGCGGCAAAGCGCTCGAGCAGTAGTCCACCTCATGGTCGTTCCTTTCTTGCAAACCTAAAGTCATCCAGCGTAATCGTCGTCCAAAAACAAAGCGAACGGTAGGTTCATATATACGAACCTACCGTTCTACCTGCGCAAACCACCGCAAAGGGGACAGGCACCTTTGTGGCGGTTCTGGACTTGGCCGGCCAGTTTGTCTCGATCTGTAACAGTTAGAGGTCAAATTCCCCACTTGGTGTTACAGATTGAGATCTTGCAAAAGCCGAGGATGGGCGCTGTCGCCAAAACCTAGCGCTTGCGGCGCTTGGTCGCAGCGAGGCCGGCGGCGGCTACGGTTGCGCCGGCGATGCCTAGGGCGGCGACCGTCATCGCGGTGGTATCCCCCGTGGTAGCCAGGACAGCATCGCCCTTCTTGGCCTGCGTGGTTTTCTCAACCGTCTTGGCCGTGGTGGTTGTCGTGACCGGTTTAGCCGCGGGCTTGGTCTCGGGCTTCACCTCGGGCTTGGGCTCAGGCTTGACCTCAGGCTGCGGCGCGGGCTTTTCGGGGTCGACCGGAGCCGGCGTGGCCTCGGGCGTAAACGTCAGATCGGTGTTGAGCCACAGAGTGAAGATACAGCCGCTCTCGGGATCAACTACACTCGCTTCGCCCATCTGGTAGCCGCACTCCTGGCCGTTGATCACCAGCTTGGTGTCGGGCGTAAAGTAGAAGCCGCGCGCGGACTTGAGGTAGATACCGTAGCGATAGGTCACGCCGGGCTTAAAGACGTCGATGTGATT
Organism: uncultured Collinsella sp.; assembly: GCA_934654795.1. Lineage (GTDB taxonomy): Bacteria > Actinomycetota > Coriobacteriia > Coriobacteriales > Coriobacteriaceae > Collinsella. The sequence goes on along the minus strand of CAKUGT010000012.1, from coordinate 25,114 downwards.
CGTGATGTTCTGATCCCAGAACTTCTGAGAGTTCACTTCGCTGCCATCGCTGCCCGTCCAGAACTCACACTGAGGAAGGGAGTTGGAGCCCGTCGGAACATTCGCCGTAAAGACCGGCTTATCGCCTGCCTTAAAGGTGGTCGTGGCGCCGTTGATCTCGATAACGTCGATGGCCCGCCATTCGTCGATCGGCTGCTCGCACAGCATATTGTCGGCGTTTGGCGCGAAGACGCCGTTGACGGTCTTGATGTGGTGCGCCCAATGACCGTTGACGTTCATTTCGCAGTCATCAGCCACGGTATTGTCGCCCTTGAGCCTCAGCTCGACGGAATACATGTAGAACTTACCCTCTTCGAAGTGGTCAATCTTCTTCATGCCCGGCGTGTACTTTGCGGGGTCGGAATACCAGAAGGCAACGGGCTTGAGCTCCGCAGGGTCGCTGCCATCCATCTCTTCCCAGCACTCATAGGCGATCTCATACTTATCGGCATCGGCGGCAGGAATCGTCGCGGTCGCACACGGCGCCTCGCCGGGCGCGTAGTCGGTCTTCACGTCGTTGACGTCCAGGTTATGGAGGGCTTCGTTTTCCGATGCAACAAGCGTAATTTCGCTATTGATGGCATAGCGGAGATGATAGTCGTCCCTGGTTTCGTTGACGGTAATCGAGCTGCCCGCGTAGCTGTTGTCACCTTCATAGTCGGTGCCATAGTCAGTTCCGGTATACGTCAGTGCCGCGCCAATATAAAGAACCTCATTGCGCGTGAGTCGATACGAGCCGCCCGCCGCGCCACCCGTAAAGGTCAGCGTCAGCCTCATGTGATCGTCAACAGGCTCAAAGTGAGCCGTCACATCGGACATAGATGTGTCCTGGACTTCAGCCAGGGTGCCCGAAACAGCATCGGCCCGGTAGTACTTGGTTTCGACAAGTTCGCAGAGCGGCTCATCCGGCATGCCACCCTCAACATCGGGAAAATCATAGGTGTACGACTGACCCTTTTCGAGCGTGATGTTGTCCGGAAGCACGCAGTCCGCGTAGTGGGAAACCACGGTCGTATTGACCCTAACGCCGCTCCCGCCTGTCACATCGGTCACGCCACAGGGCATGATGGCGTCGCTTGTCGGCGTGGCGGAGGTGTCGCTGGGAGTGTTTTGCTCAGCGGGTGTTGCATCGCTAGATTCATCGGTGGTATCAGCCGGAGTCGTCTGCTGAGGTTCAGCGACGGTTTGTGCCGTCGGAGCATCATCAGTTGCAGGCGCGGTCGCCGGAGCCGCATCCTCCGCAACCGCCGGTGTCACCGGAGCCGCGGCAACCTCACCAGTCGCAGCGGCGGGATCCGCACACTCGGTCGCAAGCGCCAAACTCGGCAGTAGCAGCTGACCAACCATAAGCGCACACGCACCGACGCTCGCAATCCTCACACCCACGCAGCGCCAAGTACCATGAACCAGCGAGCAAGTGCGTTCGCGCTGGGCCTCCTTATCAAAGTGGCTTCCGTACATAACGGCCTCCTTGGTCGTAGGGACATACCACCATAAAGGCGCCTGTCCCCTTTGTGGTGGTCCTGTATAACCAAGATGCGCCAAATGACTCTATACGCCTAGGTTCGTAGATGCGAACCTAGGCCTCTACCTGCGGAAATACAAAGAGCCGCCGCAAGGGCATTTATGCCCACGCGGCGGCTGAAAATGGCTATGAAAGCTTGCACTAGCGGTTGCGGCGCTTGGACGCAACGAAGCCGGCGCCGATGACGGACGCACCGGCAATTCCGAGGGCCGCTGCCGCCGTCGCGGCGCTATCGCCCGTGGCGGCCAGAGTGCCCACGGACTTCTGAGCCGCAACTGCCTTCGCGGCCGGCTTGGAGGCAGCAGCCGTGGAACTCGTCTGAGTCGGCGTCACGGACGGCGTGCCCGTCTCACTTCCACCGCCTGGCTGCGGCGCAGGAGCCGGGGTGGGCTCAGGCTGCGGCGTGGGCTCGGGCGCGGGATCGGGCTGCGGCGTGGGTTCGGGCTCGGCCGCATCCCCGTAGCTGATCACCACGTTGCGGGCGACCTCGTTGGAGGTCTTAATATCCTGGATAGTGGACGACCCGGCGGTGCCGATGACGAGTCCGTTTCCGGCGGTGTCGTAGTCAAGTCCGTTTCCGGCAGTTTCTCGCACGGTGCCGCCGGCGGGAATCGTAATCACCGACCCGTACATGATATCGAGTACGGGATTCATAGACGGTCCCCCGCCCGTGGTCTTTCGGTTGACAACATAGATCCCCGCTGTCAGGCCCGACGCCTCAACATTCGATTTGAAAATCCTAATCTGGGGCCTTTCCAGATCGTCATATCCTGCGGCGATGATTCCGTAGTCCTCTCGACGAGGCCCAGGATTGGGTTCGCTCGCATTTCCGCCAGTACGCACTGTGAGGTTCGATTTTTGGACAAGCATCCACGTCGAACCGCCCTCCGCCTGCGCGTCAATGCCCCTCGAAGACAGCACCGCATCGCCGGCAAGTATCTCGACATCAGCTCCGTTGACGATCTGCAAGAGCGTGTTCTTGTTGATGCCAAGCGTATGGATGCCTGCAGAATAATACGGGCCGTCCGCCGTCTTAATTGCAACCTTGGCGCCATCGATCGTGACGTCGCCCCCGTGCACGGAGACATAATCCGGTTCTTCCTGACCGCTTTCCCGAGCAACGCGACCGCCTGGCTTCCCATCGGCAAAGATGCCATAGGCGCTTTGCGGCGGCCGGTGTAGCCCATCCGCCTTCTTTGCCTCTATTTTAACGTCGGCGCCCTTGTCGATTTTCACGTTGCCCGATTTCGCGCGAATACCGTTTGAGCAATAAAAGCTACCCGTAGATATCACGTTAACACTGGATTCACTTATAGTGATGTCTCCATTCGTGACACCATCGCCCGACGCAGTAAGCACATTATCCTGAGCCGTCGCGTTGAGGGTCCCCTCCCCCGTGATGGCGAGATTGCCGTCCTTGACCTCGATGGCGCTCTGCCTGGCATCGGCCGTTACGGTGTTGGTGCCCGTCACGCCGATGGTGAGGTTGCCCTTGGCGCCGATGGAGCCGCCGTCGTAGCCGTTGAGCTTCATGTCGTCGGCGCCGTCCCAGGACCAGGTTCCCGCCTCGTCGCCGGCAGCGGTGCCCGCGTCGTACTGCGTGCCGCCCACGTTGACCCAGTCGGCGGCGAGCGCCACGCTCGGCAGCAGCAGCTGGCCGGCCATGAGCGCGCAGGCCCCCGCGCAGGCGAGTTTTGCGCCCACGCGGCGCCATGTTCCGTGGGAGAGCGAGCACGCGCGGCCGTGGTCGATTGGGTTGTCATGGATTTGCGTTCGCATGTGAGCCTCCTTGTCGTAAGGGGTGCTTCCGCTGTCTTATGTTGCGGAAGCTTGCGCTAGCGGTCGCGGCGCTTGGACGCAACGAAGCCGGCGCCGATGACGGACGCACCGGCGATGCCGAGGGCTGCCGCCGTCGTCGCGGCGCTATCGCCCGTGGCGGCCAGGTCGCCCGCGGACTTCTGGACCGTGGCGACCTGCGCGGCCGGCTTGGGGGCAGCGGCCGTGGAGCTCGCCTGGGTCGGCGTCACGGACGGCACGTCGGTCCCGCTGCCGCCGCCCGGCTGTGGCGTGGGAGCCGGGGTGGGTTCAGGCTGCGGGGTGGGCTCGGGTTCGGCCGCATCTCCGGAGCTGATTACCACGTTGCGGGCGACCTCGTCGGAAGTTCTAATGTCCTGGATAGTAGACGACCCGGCAGCACCGATGACGAGTCCGTTTCCCGTAGTTTCTCGCACGGTGCCGCCGGCGGGAGTCGTAACTACCGATCCGCCATCAATTGCAAGATAAGGGGCTGCATCACCTAGATTGACAGCGTAGATTGCCGCCGTAGAGCCCAACGCCTCAACATTTGAATTAATGATGTCAATTCGAGGGATGGCGGACTGGGAGCTGGATTGGGAATATATTCCGTAGCCATGTTTACGACTGTAGCCAGTTCCGTCACCGCATCGAGCTGTAAGGTTCGAATTCTCGACGAGCACCCGCGACACGCCGTCCTGCGCGCGCATCCAAACACCATCCAAAACATCGGCCCTATCACTCACCACGAGCGTAACATCCGCCCCGTTGGTAATACTCAAACATAAATCTGTCTTGCTTCCAACCGAATACAGGGCGAGCGACGCACCGTTCCCATTGCGCGCCTCCGCATTTAATTTTGCGTTATCCACCGCGATGCAGCCTCCATGCTCGGAGGAGTAGTTTTCGGCACAGACTGCAATGGCTGTGTCGAGCCCATTTGCCTCGACGTGGACGTCGGCGCCCTCGCTAATAGTTATGTTGCCTGCCCGCGTGTGAATGCCGATGGTATCAGGCACATTGTTCGCTGCCGTCACGTTAACGTTGGCACCGCGGATGTCTACGTCGCCGCCGGTCTTGCCGTCCCCCGAAACCGCTATCGTATCGGTCCCGGCCGTTGCGTTGAGAGTCACGTTGCCCGAGATGGCGAGGTTACCGTACTCGACATTAACAGCGCTCTTGCGCCACCATCGTTCGGCCGTCGCGCTGAGGGCCCCCTCCCCCGTGATGGTGAGGTTGCCGTTCTTGACCTCGATGGCGCTCTGCCTGGCGTCGGCCGCGATGGTGTTGGTGCCTGCCACGTCAATGTTGAGGTTGCCCTGAGCGCTGATGCTGGCGCCGTCGTAGCCGCTGAGCTTCATGTCGTCGGCGCCGTCCCAGGACCAGGTTCCGGCATCGTCGCCAGCGGCCTTGCTGTACTGCGTGCCACCCACGTTGACCCACTCGGCGGCGAGTGCCACACTCGGTAGCAACAGCTGGCCGGCCATGAGCGCGCAAGCCCCCGCGCAGACGAGCTTGGCGCCCACGCGACGCCACGTTCCGTGGGAGAGCGCGCACGAGCGGTCGCGGTTGATTGAGTTGTCATGGATTTGCTTTCGCATGTGAGCCTCCTTGCCGTAAGGGATGCTTCTGTAACACCATGTTACGGGAAGATATCCGGACTCCAGGGCACAAATTCACATGCGGCGCATCTGCCAGTGCAAAAGGCGACAAGCGTGCAATCACCGAGGGGGGGTCTTCGCCTTCCAAAGACCCGCCCATACCGTCCTGGTCTACAATCGAGGGCACGATTGTTCCGTCCACCCAAAGGACCGTTCTTGAACCTGAGCAAGACTAAAATCAACGCGCTTTTGGCACTCGCGCTCTTTACCTTCGTCTTTCTTGCCGCCGAGTTTCGCTTCGATATCAATGTCGGGCTGCTCGCCGGTGCCGAGCGTGTAGTGATCGCGCAGGGCTTTATCCTGGGTGCCAGCGTTATCGGCTTTATCGGATACGCGCCACTGCTCGGGCTCGCACAGCGTAAAGGCCAGCCCCAGGCAGTTGCCAGCGCCGCCGTCCCCATCGCCATCCTGGGATTGACCCAGATACAGTTCCCCGCGGGCACGCTTGCGCTCGAGATTCTGGGGTGCCTCACATTCCTCGGACTCGGCCTGCTGGGTGCTGCGGCGCACCATGCGTTCGCGATGGCGTTCCAAGACGATCCCAAGCTCGCCACCGGTGCAGGAGCGGCATACGCCGCGGGCATTCTGATGCAGTTCGCCCTTAACCTGCTCGACTGCGGCGGCATCGCAGAGCTCATCGTTCTTGGAGCGACGACGATCGTCATCTCCGCCCTGAGCGCTGCTCCCCAAGCGACAGACGAGGGCTCTAGCCACACCGTCAACCCCTTTATCGAACCCTCGCATGCCCTCGCCAAGCAGGCGTGCTGGAGCATTGCGCTCGTCATGATTCTCGCCTGTCTGTTCTCCACCCTCGATAACGTAGTCACGTTCTCCAACGCCCACGGCACCATCGCCGTGCAGACCTGGCCACGCCTCTTTTTGGCAGCGAGCGGTCTCGTCGCCGGCATCGTCTTTGACCTTGCCGAGCGCCGTTATATGGGGCTCGTCATGCTCGGCGTCACAGTACTCTCCACCATTTCGATTTTGGCCGTGGAAGCCGGCGCCGATCCCAACTTGGGCCTCATCGTCTTTTACCTGAGCTCGGGCTTTTTCGTCACGTTCTTTACCGCCACGTTTACTCAGCTGGCACCGCGCATGCACGCGCCCGCCCTCTGGGCCGGCATGGGTCGCGCGGCCAACAATGTGTGCGCGTTCACCACATCGGGTATCTCACTGGCGCTCGTGACCTCTGGCAACGTCGCCCTCATCATGATCGGCGCGCTCATGCTGCTCGTAGCGGCCAGCGTTGCGTTCGTTGCCGCGGGCCTATTCCGCCTGCCCCAAACCGAGCAGGAGCGCGAACATCAACAGCTTGCCGAGGAAGCGCTGGCAGCACCGAGTATCGAGGAGCAACGCCAGGCCTTCATCGCCAACCACGCTCTCACCCCGCGCGAAGTCGACGTGCTGGTAGCCGTTACCCAGGACGAGCGCCCGCTCAAGCAGATCGCCGAGGAGCTCGGCATCTCGATGCGCATGGTACAGCGCCACCTGAGCTCTATCTACCAAAAGACCGACACGCAGACGCGCGCCGGTCTCACCAAGGTCTTCCCCTCGGCCTAAAACAAAAACCACCACAAAGGTGCCCGTCCCCTTTGTGGTGGTTTTTGGTCGGTTAGCCTTCGAGCTGCGCTACTTTGTAGCGGTAGGCTGCGGCAATAACGTCTTTGCAACCCTCGCGGCCCAGCTTGGCGCGGTTGACGACGATGTCTTTACCGCTCGTCATCTTCCACTTTCCGGCACTGTAGCGCTTGTAAAATGCCTCGCGCGCCTTCTGCTGCTGTTTGACCAGCTTGGCGCCCTTCTTTTTGTTAAGGCCACGCTTCTTGCGCACGATCTCGACGCGATCCTCAAAGGGAGCGGTCACCAGCACGGCAATGTGGTTGGGATTGTTGCGAAGCAGGTAATCGGACAGGCGGCCTTCGATAATGCAGCTCTCGGTCTCGCCCAGATCCAAAATCACCTGACTCATCTTTTGGAACAACTTATCCGAGTACGAACGCGCATCGTAGCGGTCGGGCAGAAACGCCATGTTCTCCACGGCCAGACGCTCGTCGTAGGCGGCCATCTTGTCGAGCGACTCGCCCGCGCGCAGCGACGCACGCACCAGCAGCTCGTTATCGTACAGTGGAATCCCCAACTCGTCGGCAAGCATGCGACCAATCTCGTGGCCCTCGGCGCCAAAGTCGCGCGCGATGGTAATGACCACAGGGCTCTTCTTGTTCTCCAGATCGCTCATCGCGATTCCTTTCTCTATGTGACAAAGGGGCTGTCCCTTTGCCACATTCTACGCTGCCACCATTCGCCTCTGATATGCGCGAACCAACAGCGAGATACCAAAGTTGAGCACAAAGTACATCGCAAACACCAGGCCGTAGAGCATGAGCACCTGCGACAGGTCGATCGCGTGCGCCATCACGACATTTGCCGTGTACATGAGCTCGGCCACGTTAATGCCCGAAAGATACGAGCTGTCCTTGATGACGGTCGTGCACTGGCTAAACAGCGCCGGAATGATCGTCTTAAACGTCTGTGGCAAAATGATGTAGCGCATGGTGGCAAAGAAGCCGAAGCCCTGGCTCTGCGCCGCCTCAAACTGGCCGCGCGGAATCGAGTTGAGGCCGCCGCGCACAATCTCGGCCATAACGGCGCTGGTGAACAGCGTAAAGGCGATGGTCGAGATCACAATGTCCAGACCCTGCACCGTAAAGTAGATAAACAGGATCCACAGCAGGTTCGGCGTGCAGCGGAACAGCTCGATATAGGCACTCACCAAAATGCGGAACGGGCGGGGCGCATAGCTCTTGACGAGCGCCAGCACCGTGCCAAAGATGAGCGAGAAAAAGATCGACAGCGCCGAGATCTCGATCGTCTTAACAAAGCCGCCCCAGATGTAGAGCAGGTTGGTCGCGTTGAAGATTTCCATGCGCTAGGCCTCCTCTACGTTGTCGAGCCCCAGCTCGGCCAGGCTCACACCGCGCGGACGCTCCTTGGAGCGGCGCTCGAGCCACTGCACCAGCATGGCGAGCGGAAAGCAGATGATGAAGTACATAAGGCAGCAGACGATGTATCCCTGCAGGTAACCGTAGAGACTCACGAAGTTGTCGGAACGATACATAAGGTCGCCGCCGGCCACGAGCGCCAGCACCGACGTGTTCTTGACCAAGTTGAGTGCCTGGTTGCACAGCGGCGGCAGGATGATCTTGAACGTCTGGGGCAGCACGATGTACCAGTAGGCCTGCGCGCGCGTGAAGCCCTGGCTCTGAGCCGCCTCCATCTGACCGCGCGGAACGGCCTCGATGCCGGTGCGGATGACCTCCGAGATGTAGGCCGCGTGATACAGGCCCACGCCCAGAAAGCCCAGCACGAACGGCGCGATACGCACCGGCTGGTCGGCACCAGTTATGGCCTGCAAAAACTGCGGGCCAGCCATGTACATAAAAAGCACCTGCACGGGCAGCGGGGTGTTCTGGTAAAACTCCACGTACACGCGACTGATGGCGCGCAGCACGCGCGAGCGGGTGGTCGAGAACACGCCCAGCAGCGTGCCCAGCACCAGCGACAGCAGCAGGCCGGCAACAACCACCTGCAGCGTCACGCCAAAGCCCTCCCAGAAGGGCCCCATGTTTTGGAATGTCGTCGACCAGCGGTCGGCGTCAAACAATCCTTCGAGCATTTGATTCCTTCCTTGGACGAGCGCCTACACAAGACCCCAGGTCTTGACCTCTTGATCGAGCCAGCCGTCGGCCAGGCGATCGCAAATCACCTGATCGACCACGGCCGAAAGGTCGCAACCCTTCTTGGTCGCCACGCCGTAGCCTTGCTCGCCAAACTTGACCTCGGGCTGCAGCAGCTCGACGGTCTCGTTCATGTAGCCGGCCAGCGTGGAGCGGTCCATGGCAAAGACGTCGATATTGCCGGCGTCGAGCGAGCTCTTGATGATGGGATAGCCGCTAAAGGCCCTGAACTCGGGCTCGCAGTGAAAGCCGTTGTCCTTGATCATCTGCTCGATCAGGCCCTGCGTGGTGGCACCCTGGCTCACACCAATGACCTTGCCGTCCAGATCCTCGATCGAGGTAAAGCCCGAGCGCTTCTTGACCATGAGGCCTACGTAGTCGGTGCGGTACGGCGCCGAGAAATCCCAGCTCTTCTTGCGCTCGTCAGTGATGGTGTAGGTCGCCGCGACCACGTCGAGCTGGCCGTTATCGATGAGCGGGCCACGCGTCTTGGGCGTTACGTCGGTAAACTCGACAAGCTCTTGGGCGCGGGCCTCCTTGTAGCTCACGCCAAAGACGGCAGCGGCAATCTGGTAGCACAGGTCGACCTCCATGCCCTCAAAGCGGCCCTTGGCGGTGTCGTAATAGCCGTAGCCGGGAACGTCCTTCTTGACGCCGGCGTTCAGGTGGCCGCGCGACTTGATGGCCGCGAGCTTGGACCCCTTATCGGAGCTCTCGCCACTGGCGGAGCTGCCGCAGCCGGTGAGCGCGGTGCCCGTCAATGCGAGCATGCCGGCCCCCGCCAGCTGCAAAAAGTGACGGCGTGATACGGCCGCCCTCGTCATATCCGTCATGTCCATCACCCGCGCCTAGTGCAGAATCTTGGACAGGAACTCGCGGCAGCGCGGGTTCTCGGGGTTATCGAAGAAGTGCTCGGGCGTGCCCTCCTCCAGGATGCGACCGTCCTCCATAAAGATGACGCGGTCGGCCACCTGGCGCGCAAAGCCCATCTCGTGCGTCACGCAGATCATGGTGATGTCTTCCTGCGCGAGCTCGATCATAACGTCCAGGACCTCCTGGACCATCTCGGGGTCGAGTGCCGAGGTCGGCTCGTCAAACAGGATGATGGGCTGCTTGGTGCACAGGGCACGGGCGATGGCAATGCGCTGCTGCTGACCGCCCGAGAGGTTCTGCGGATACTCGCCGGCCTTATGCGCCATGCCGACGCGCTTGAGCGCGGCGATGGCGATCTCGGTCGCCTCATCCTTGCTCTTCTTTTGCAGCTTAATGGGCGCGAGCGTCAGGTTGCCCAGCACCGTCATGTTGGGATACAGGTTGAACTGCTGAAACACCATGGAGCTGTACTTGCGAGCCATCTCCAGGTGATTCTTCTTGGTAAGCGGCGTACCGTCGATAATGACTTCGCCCGATGTGGGCTCCTCAAGATAATCGACGCAGCGGATGAGCGTCGACTTACCCGAACCGGAGGGCCCGATCATAACGAGCTTCTCGCCGCGCTTGACGGTGAGGTTGATATCTTTGAGCACATGCAGGTCGCCAAAGTACTTGTTGAGATGCTTGATCTCGATCATGTCTGCCATGAATGTTCCTTCCCTGCGTTTATACGAATTGCACTATTGTACGGAAAGAACCACGTTTCCGCAGCCCACACTGCATCCCCGTAAAGAACCCGCAACCTTTCACCCACTCATTGGGGACAGACTTAAATGAGTGCCCGCTCATTGGGTACTCATTTAAGTCTGTCCCCAATGAGTGGGACATTGCCGCAACCGCCCTTGTTGAGCATAAGTCAGCGAAAACCCGTACACGCGAGCAAGGTGACGTGAAATGAAAGGGCGCTGACCTTCTGGTCGCGCCCTTGAAATTGAACGTCAGATTGCCGCGCGTGCGGGTTTGCAGCGTCGAGCCGTTACGCGGTTTGGTAAAACCGCGTAACAAATTACGCGAGTTTCGCGCCGACAATCTTGGCCGCTGCTGGCTTGTCGAAGTTGCCGCCGGTGGCCTTGCCCAGAGCGCCCATGACCTGGCCCATCTGCTTCTTGGACGTGGCACCCAGCTCGGCGATGACCTGCTCGATCAGGGCCTCGAGCTCCTCGCCCGAAACCTGCGCGGGCAGCAGACTCTCCAGAATCTTGACCTGCTCGGTCAGGTTGTCGGTACGCTCCTGGTCGGTACCGGCCTTGATGGACATCTCCAGCGTCTCGCTCGTCTGCTTAATCAGGCGCTTGATCATGCTGTTGACGTCTTCCTCGGTCACATCGCGGCGCTCGTTGACCTCGATATTCTTCACCTCGGCCTTAACCTGGCGAATGATGGACAGGCGAACCTTGTCCTTGGCCTTCATGGCCGCAATCATTTCCTTCTGCAGCTCTTCGTTGGTCATCTGCAAATCCTCCTCAATAGTGCGGTCGGCACTCGCACGAGCGCCGCCCCATGATTACTCAGTCGTCGACGAATCGTCGGTCGAACTCTTGGTGACGCCCTTCAGGCTGACGTTGTACGGCACATCCTTGGGCATGGGGTTAACGGTGATGTCGGCGTCCTTCTTGTACTGCTCCAGCCACTCGCTGTACGCAGTGCTCTCTGCCTGCGTCTTCACCACGTTGGAGACATACTTCTTGATGTCCTTGGGCACCTGCTTAATGTCATCGACCTGGCTATCGACATGGAAGTAGTCGGTGCACTTGATGACATGGTAGCCATACGTCGACTCGACCACGTCGCTCACGTCGCCCTTGTTAAGGCCTTCGAGCGCCGCCTGATAGCTGTCGACGAAGGTGGTGAGCTTGTCCCAGCCCACATCGCCCTTCTTCTCCTTGGAGCCGGTGTCGTCGGAATACTGCTCCACGGCGTCCTCAAAGCTCAGCTCGCCAGAGTTGATCTTGTCCAAGCACTCCTGTGCCTTGGCCTTGGCGGCGGCCTTGTCCTCGTCGGAAGCGTCGGAATCGACCTTGATCAGGATATTCGACGAGCGGCGGGCATCGTTGTAGTTGGACAGGTTCTCATTGATGTAATCGACAATCTCGCTGTCCTTGGGCTTGCTGGTGGGTGCCACGGCATCCTTGAGCTTCTGCTGCGCCAGGCTCTCCTTGAGCGAATCCTTGTAGGTGTCCTCAGTGTAGCCGTAGGTCTTGAGAGTCTCCTTAAAAGTCTTGGCGCCGCCCGCGCTCTTGCACGCGTCCTTCCAAGCCTTCTCGACCTCCTTATCCGACACCGTCACGCCGTTTTCCTTCTGCGCCTGCTGAAGCAGAATCTGCTGCGTGTAGGAGTCGATGAGCTGTTTGCGGTACTTCTTGGGCGTGAGGTCATTGTCGACCAGGTACTGTGCCCAATCCTTGTCCTTGGTGTAGCCATAGGACGTGCGCATGCTCATGATCTGCTTGGTCACGGTGTCCTCGGTGAGGTTGCTGCCGTTGATGGTGGCAGCCACGCCGCCGGTGAGCTTGTAGCCCGAGGTATCCTCTGCCTGCGACATGAGACCGGAGCACGCCATGGCCGAGACGGAAAGCAGCATCGCCAGCACGCCGATGACCACCAGAACGATCTTGACGGTCTTAGACACGTACGTCTTGCGCTGCTTCTTACGAGAGCTGGAGGCAGCGCGAGTCTGCTGCTCGGGCGTCGGCGCGGCCTCGGAGTTCTTTTTCTTGTTTGCCATAGTTGGCCTTTCGCATCACGAATCGAACAAACGCCATTGTGTCACAACGCGGCCCCCGCGACACACCTGGCACATGGGGGACAAGTTAATCTGCACCATTTTGGTGCAAAGGGGACAGATGTGGCAGCCGGCACCTTAGAAGTGACGGCGGATGACGTCGACCATGCCCTGGGGCGTGGTCTGGCCGAGCACGTCGGCTGCGGCATCGGCATCCATAAAGATGTTCATGAGCGCCTGCAGGGCCTCGACCTGGCCACCCGGCTCGGCGATGCCCAGATTGATGACGATCTGCGCCGGCACCGGAGCGCCCATGCCAGCCATAGCGTTAAATGTCACGGGCGCGGCGGGCTTCACCACCGCGATATAGGGCTTGGCCACAAACCCCGGATCGGTATGCGGAATGGCAATGTTTGCCGCCGGCATGGCAAGACCCGTGGGATAGGCATCCTCGCGCGTGCGAACGGCGTCGAGCCAACCGTCGGCAATGTAGCCACGCGGTGCAAGCTCGCCCTCAAGCCGCGCGAACACCTCATCCGGCGTCGCACACTCCCAATCAAAAAACACCAGCTCAGGCGTAAACAGCGCTTCGTTATCCGCCATGCGCTCACCTCTCTCACCTAGTCATTCAGAAACGTCCCCGATGACTACCCAAAACAAAAGGTGGCCACGCGCGCCTTGGCGCCAATGACCACCCTGACCACTCAACTAAATTGTACTGTGCGCCGCTAGCCGCGGGGCGCATCAATTGCGACCTTGCCGCTCTCCAGCACGTGGACGCGGCCGTCGGCGAGCATTTGCACGACCTCGGGATACAGCACGTGCTCAATCGCGTGGATGTGCTCCTCGAGCGTGTCGACATCCCAGCCCTCCTCGACAGCCAGCGCACGCTGGGCGATGATGGGACCGTTGTCGTAGACCTCGTTGGCAAAATGCACGGTCACGCCAGTTACCTTGACGCCGCGCGCAAAGGCATCGTCAATCGCATGCGCACCGGTAAAGCTCGGCAGCAGCGCCGGATGCAGGTTGACCACGCGGTTGGGAAACGCCGCCAGCAGCGGTGTGTGCACCATGCGCATGTAGCCGGCCATGACCACATACTCGCAGCCGCGCTCGAGAAGCTCGTGCGCGATGATCTCGTCGGCGGCAATAGGGTCGGCATAGACATCCTTGGACAGCGTGAGCGTCTGGATGCCCGCGCGCTCAGCGCGCTGCAAACCCTTAGCCGAAGGACGGCTCGACACCACAAGCTCAATCGAGGCGTTGAGCTTGCCAGCGGCGATCAGGTCGATCAACGCTTGCAGATTGGTACCCGAACCGCTGATGAGCACGCCGATCTTGAGCGGCTCGGCGGTATCAGTGCCGGTCGGTCGGGTATACGGGTCCCAAGCCAGGACCTCGGCAGCAGCCATCTGCTCGTTAGCGCTCATCGGAGTACACGACCTTACCGGAACCCTCGACGCACTCGCCCACGCGGAACGGCTTCTCGCCCAGCGCGACCAGAGCCTCGGTCACGGCGACCTCGTCCTCGGGGGCGACGATCAGGCACAGGCCAACGCCCATGTTGAAGGTCTTGCACGCCTCGTTGGGCGCAAGCTCGGCCTGGCGCGACACGTAGGTGATAACGGGCGGAACGTCCCAGCCCATCTCGGCGCCGTTGCGGGTGACCACGGCGTCGACGTCGTCGGCGAGCGCGCGGTTGAGGTTCTCGGTAATACCGCCACCGGTGATGTGGGCAATGGCATGAACGTTGGCGCCACCGCGGAGCAGCTCCAGAATCGGCTTGACGTAAATGCGCGTAGGAGCCAACAGGGCGTCTGCCAGCGATGCACCGCCGAGCTCCTCGAGCGGGCGGCTCAGCTCCTCGGCCTTAGCGGCGGCCTCGGGCGTGCCCGGTTTGATGCCGTCGACGCCGATGACCTTGCGCACGAGCGAGTAGCCGTTGGAGTGCACGCCGGTGGAAGGCAGGCCCAGGATCACATCGCCGGGGCGAACGTTCGCGGGGTCGAGCATCTTGGGACGGTCGACGACGCCCACGGTAAAGCCAGCGAGGTCGTAGTCGGCCGGAGCCATGACGCCCGGGTGCTCGGCCATCTCGCCACCCACGAGCGCGCAGCCCGCGAGCTTGCAGCCGTCGGCAACGCCCTTGATGATCTTTGCCATATGCTCGGCCTCGATGTGGCCAATGGCGACGTAGTCCAAGAAGAACAGCGGCTCGGCGCCCGAAGCCAGAATGTCGTTGACGCACATAGCGACCAGGTCCTGGCCCACCGTCTCGTGACGGTCCATGATCTGGGCGAGCACGAGCTTGGTGCCCACGCCGTCGGTACCGCTGATCAGGATCGGGTCTTCCATATCCTTAAGCGCGGCAGCCGAGAACAGGCCACCGAAGCCGCCGATGCCGCCGATAACCTCGGGGCGATTGGTGTCCTTGACCATCTGCTTAATCGCGTCGACGGCGCGGCCGCCCTCGGCGGTATCGACGCCGGCGTCCTCGTACGTCACATGCTTGCTGTCGCTCATCTGAGCCTTCCTCTCCCACTACCGTGGCGCCGCGCGGGCGCCAAACGGTGCTCATAGTTGCGTTCATTTCGGCGCGCACCATAACAGCACGCGCCGTCATATCAACAAAACAGCAGGTAAAACCTACCAAAATAAACCTGTCCCCACATGGCAGGTTTTAGGCCTCGCCGTGCTCCTCTTCCCAGCTGCGGTCGTCGTATTTCTCGACCACGGCGTCGTCGTCAAAGTGCAGCGGCTTATCCAGGTTGCGGGGCTTAAAGCCCTCCATAAACTTGTCGCGGCCAAAGCTCTCGGGAATCGCCACGGGGTAGCGGCCGGTAAAGCACGCATCGCAGTAACCGCCCTTGGGCATGACCTTAAGCAGGCCCTCGACCGAAAGGAAGGCCAGCGAATCGGCGCCGATATACTCGCAAATCTCGTCGACCGTCTTGTTGGCGCTGATAAGCTGCGACTGCACGTCGGTATCGATACCGTAGAAGCACGGCCAGATGACCTCGGGCGAGTTGATGCGGATATGAATCTCCTTGGCGCCGGCGTTGCGCAGCATCTTGACGAGCTGCACCATGGTGGTGCCGCGCACGATGGAGTCGTCGATGACGACCAGGCGCTTGCCCTCGATGTTGTCGCGCAGCGGGTTGAGTTTCATACGCACGCCCATGGCACGCAACTCCTGCGTAGGCTCGATAAACGTACGGCCCACGTAGCGGTTCTTGATAAGGCCCTCGCCAAAGGGAATACCGCTCTCGTGCGAATAGCCCTCCGCGGGCGGCAGGCCGGAGTCGGGCACGCCGATGACCAGGTCGGCCTCGACAGGCTCCTCATGTGCCAGCTGACGACCCATGTCGTAACGGCAGGCATAGACGCTCTTGCCGTTCATGATGGAGTCGGGGCGGGCAAAGTAGACCTGCTCAAAGATGCAGTTGGCGGGCTCTTCGGCTGCAGGCACGCCCTGCTCGGATACCAGGCCCTCGGCGCTGATGCGCAAGATCTCGCCGGGACGGACGTCACGGACGTACTCGGCACCCACGATGTCGAGTGCGCAGGTCTCGGAAGCAACGACCCAGCCGCCGGCGCGCGTGACACGGACGGCGGAGTCGACCGTCGCGGCGCCGTCCTGCGACGGCAGCTGCGAAACGGCTGTGGCATCGGCCTGGTCCAGACCCTCGTCCACCAGCTTGCCCAGCACGAGCGGGCGAATGCCGTGTGGATCGCGGAATGCGTAGAGCGCCTGCTCGTTGATGAGCGTCATGGCGTAGCCGCCGCGCACGAGCTCCATGGTCTTGCGAATACCCTCGCGCAGGTGGCCCGTACGCTGGGTAAAGTAGCCGATAAGCTTGGTCGCGACCTCGGAATCCGAATTGGAGAGGAACGGCACGCCCAGCTCGATCAGCTGGCGGCGCAGCTCATCGGTGTTGACCAGAGTGCCGTTGTGCGCGAGGGCGATAATGACGCTATTGATGGTAGAGAGGTGCGGCTGAGAGGCTTCCCAGCTCTTGGCGCCGGCAGTGCCGTAGCGCACATGACCCACGGCCAGCTGGCCGGAGAGCGTCGACAGGTCGGCGTTGGAGAACACGCGGTCGAGCAGGCCCAGATCCTTGCGGACCATAACCGTGCCGCCGTCACCCACGGCGATTCCCGCCGATTCCTGGCCACGGTGCTGCAGTGCACGCAGGCCAAAGTACGTCAGTCGAGCCACGTCGCGATCGGGCGCCCATACGCCGAAAATGCCACATTCCTCATGCAGCTGGTCGGAGTCCGGATCATACGTCGACATGGTGTTCACCTGTCCCGCGGCACGCTCGGCCGCGCGGATGGTTTCTTGAGACATGGCATCCCCTCAGAGCCTCGTATTTTTGGCGTTACCCGCCTTATTATACGCACGGCGCGACGCGCTCCCCGGCGCATGAGCAGCGCTTTTTAAAAGCCCACCGAGCTAATAATCAGTTTTGTTGCCAAACATTTCATTGGGCAATCACCTCGGGACCGACGATCCCGCATGCTTCCGTTGCGGCGCGTCTCGCCCGCCGTTAGGGCTTACATTGTTGCAATTGGGACGTTCGTCCTGTCTTTTGGCAGGTCGGCGGCGTATCCTTGTAACCTACAACAAAGCGAGAAAGGTTATGTATGGATCGAAACGAACTCGACCCCAGCGTCCCCAGCGCCACGGAGGTCAAGAAGATCCCCCTCATCATTAAGGTGTACGCCGTCCTGTGCATCCTTTCCGGCGTGAGCACGCTCCCGTCGGTCGCTGCCTTTATGTGGCGGGTCATTACCGCGCTCATCAACGGCAACGCCGCCGCCAACCTCGGCGACAACACGCTCGTCGCAGTCGGCCTTATCGTCGCCGGCATCATGCTCTCTGCGGCAAGTGCCGTCATCCTAATCATCTTTGGCCTGGACCTTATCAAGAACCAGCGCCGCAACGCCGCCCGCCTGTCCTACATCCTTATTGCATTCACGGTCGTCGAGCTTTTGGTCGACGTGATGCTCCAGGGCATCGGGCCCTTCCTGCTGCGTCCCGCGATCCAGCTCGGCATCCTCGTTGCACTTTCGGCAACCGTCGACCCCACGCTTCGTCAGGAGCGCGAACTGCAGCGCCGCCTGCAGGAGATGCTCGACCGCGACGCCGCCGCCGTGGGCATGCTCGGGCGCGATGAAACCGGCGAAGGCTACATCAAGCTCAACTACTTCAACCTGTTCTGGGTGTTCTTTGTCTGCTGCATACTCGGCCTGATCGCCGAGGACATCTGGCACATGACGGTCGACGACCCGGGCGTCTATCAGAACCGCGCCGGCATGCTGTTTGGCCCCTTCAGCCCCATCTACGGATTTGGCGCCGTGCTCATGACCATGGTGCTTAACCGCTTCTACAAAAAGAACCCCATCATCATTTTCCTGGTGAGCGCCCTGCTCGGCGCCAGCTTTGAGGTGTTCGTGGGCTGGTTTATGCAGACCGCGTTTGGCGTGGTCTCGTGGAGCTACTCGCACATAACGCTGTTCGGTTTGCCCGATCCGCTCGTGGTCCTCACGGGCGGACGCACCTGCACGGGCTTCGCCTGCCTGTGGGGCCTGGGCGGCCTCATCTGGATCAAGCTGCTGCTGCCGAGGCTGCTTAAGCTTATCAACAAGATCCCCTGGAAGAGCCGCTACTCGGCCACCGTCATCTTTACCGTTATCATGCTGGTCGACGGCGTCATGACGCTGCAGTCGCTCGACTACTGGTACCAGCGCGTTAACGGCACGGAGCCGGACATTCCCGTCGCACAGTTCTACGGAGAGCACTTCGATAACGAATACATGGAAAACCGCTTCCAGAGCATGACCATGAGCCCCAAGGATGCGACGCGCGTGTAGCGCCCACCGCGCCCAAAACGCAAAATGCCCGCCGGTATCACACGTACCGGCGGGCATTTTTATAAACGATCCTTCTATCGACGCAAGCCTCTACGCCTCGCGCTCGACCTCACTCACGCATTCGTTCTTGATGGTGCCGACGAGCGCCTGCAGCGCATCGACCACGTGCGGGCGAATGTCCCCTCCGATGAGCACGAGCATGATGTCGTCACCTACGGCAAGCTCGCCGCTTGCCAGCCACACGCGCACATAGCCGATACCTGCCATCGCGCGCGTCGCCTCGATGGCAGACCGTACCTTTTCGGCGTCGTAGTCAAAGACCATGCCGCCCACCTTGTGGCCTGGCGCCACGCCATCGGTCTCGACTCCGCGCACCTCGGCCTTGGGCGTCGCGCGCACCACACCGTTATGCGTCAGATACATCCCGCAGCCTGCCGCCGAAGCATCGGCCTTGGCCTCGCGCAGCCAAGCATCAATCGAAGGCATCAATTTGCCACTCTCAAGCATCATTTCTCCCTTACCGTCGTCGAGTAGCCAATTTGGGACGGGGCTTTTTTAGCTACTCTCGAACAACTTATTCCTCGACCGGCGTGAGCACCATGACGGCGCGTGTGTTGCTCAGCGACAGCGAACGACAGGTCACAAGCGTTACAACCTTAGTTGCCGAAGCGGCACGATCGGTAGCATCACTCGCCACGGCAGAAGCGCCGTCGAGCATCTCGGACAGGTAGTTCTTGAGCCCGTCGTCGCCCTCAAAATTGGGTGTGCGCGCCTTGGCATACGTGTCCTCGACAACTTTGGTCGCCAGTGGTCGCAGCTTATACGTAGCATCCCGTGTGATGTAATACACAAACTCAATGCTGTCGAACGTCGCCTGGTCGGTCGTGTCCGAGATCACATTGAACATCGACCCGTCGTTCATATGGTGGCCGTAAATCGTGGTCTGCTGGTCGACCATTCCCGGCGCGGTGTCATCACTATCCAAGAAAATGGCACCGGACGCGTTAGATGTACCGTCAAACAGCGTGTTGAGGTATTTGGAGTTGTTGTTGGTCTGCACCACGGGGTAGTTGATGTTGGTGCCGGGCGCGTAAATCCAACCCACAACCTCGGGATTTGTCTGGGCAAGCGCATCAAAGTCGATAATTGGCACGCCACTGGCGTCCTTGTCGCTCACATATTGCTTCTCGATTTTCTGATACGAATCGCTCGCCTGCTTATAGCCAATCTGAGCATTAATAAAGATAGCGGCGGCGGCGACAATCAGACCGATACCGATGATGATGAGCAGAATGGGAATAATGGAGCGGCGCTTTTTGCGCGGCGGCTCGGTGTAATCCGACGGCGCGGCATGCGATGAAGACCGGGGCGGCTTCTTAGCGGAGCTATAAGACGAAGGACGATATGCGGCCGGCGCGTCCTGTCGACGATGCGTCGCCGGTGTCACGGGGCGCGGCGCACGCGGCTGCTGAGGAGAGGATGTCCGACCTTGCTGCGCCGCATGGGCAGTACCCGGCTTCGACGGATCGGGAACCTGAGAAGCCTTGAATCGTTTTCCCTGATAATCGGACATGGCTCTCCTTATACTGCGGTGAAACGGCGGAACGCTTAGGCGTCAGCCATCTCCTGCTTCATCTTCTCGATAACCTTGCGGTACTCGGGATCGCAAGCACCCAGAATCTGCGTGGCATAGATGGCGGCGTTCTTGGCACCGTTGATGGCAACGCAGGCCACGGGCACGCCCGAAGGCATCTGCACCATCGACAGCAGCGAATCCATACCGCCCAGGTCACTCGTCTTCATAGGCACGCCGATAACCGGCAGCGGCGTAAAGGCAGCCACGACACCACCCAAGTGAGCGGCCTTGCCAGCAGCAGCGATAATCACTTTGATACCACGATCAGCAGCAGTCGAAGCCCACTCGTGGACCTTCGCCGGCGTGCGGTGCGCGCTCGCGATGACGAGCTCATAGGGCACACCCAGTGCCTCGAGCTCGGCGGTGCAGCCTTCCATAACGCCCAGATCGGACTTGGAACCCATGATGATCCCGACAACCGGCTTTTGATCTGCCATAAACAAAGACCTCCTGTTGAGAGCGGTGACGCGGCGGATCCGCGACCCTTAACTACTGAGAGTAGTATAGCTGCTCCCGTCCCTGCGGTCCCCGGGTGCCCCGCGGCGGGCTGGGTTTTTATCTTCGCTCCCCTTGCTTCGCAAAGTCGCTCAGACAATAAACCCAGCCCGCCGCGGGGCACCCGGGGACCTACCAGGAATTGCCATGACGTACGTTGGCTGAATTATTCGTGTGGGCCCTGCCGTTCGAACGAACGGCAGGGCCCACACTCATTTTCTATTCAGCCCTAGTCATCGCGCAGAGCCCCTTCGGCAGCACACGGTGCTACCGAGTCACCGCAGGCCGGGGCGGGAGGCGGTCCTTTCTCTCGGAAAACTTCGCGAAGCCCAGTTTCCGAGAGAAAGTGTCCGGCTGCCGCCCCGGCCGACCAGGTCACACTACACCGTGTGCTGCGGCAGGTCCTGCAGGGCGATGACGTCCATGCCCATGTCGTTGGCGCTGCCGTGACCCTGCTGGTCCTCGCGCACCGCCTCGATGGCGCTCACGTACGTGTTGGCCGCGGACATCGCGGTCACACAGGTCACGCCGCGGCGCACGGCCTCGGTACGCAGCAGGTAGCCGTCGCCGCGCGAACCCGGGCCGTACGGCGTGTTGACGATCACCGCGATCTTGCCGTCGGCGATCAGGTCACCGATGTTGGGGCGCTCGCCGTCGTGCGGACCGCTGATCTTCTCCACGACCTCGCAGGTCACGTTGCCGCCGCGCAGCACGCGTGCCGTACCCTCGGTGGAACAAATGTCAAAGCCCAGGTAACGCAGGATACGCGCGACCGAAAGGATGTGACGCTTGTCGCGGTCGCACACGCTGATGAACACCTTGCCGCTGCTGGGATCGGGCAGCTTGTAGTCAATCGCCAGCTGTGTCTTGGCATACGCCTCGGGATAGCTCTTGGCGATACCCATGACCTCGCCCGTCGACTTCATCTCGGGCCCCAGGATAACGTCGGCTCCCGGGAAACGGCCCCAGGGCATAACGGCTTCCTTCATGCAGAACCAATCGAGCTGGCGCTCGTCGCTCGGCAGACCCAGGCTCGCGATGGAGTCACCTGCCATGATACGCGCCGCGCACTTGGCCAGCGGCACACCGGTGGCCTTGGAGATAAACGGCACGGTACGGCTCGCGCGCGGGTTGGCCTCGATCACGTAGACGGTCTCGCCCTTGATGGCGTACTGCACGTTGACCAGACCGCGTACACCCAGCGCCATCGCGATGCGGCGCGTGGTCTCGCGAAGCTTTGCCTGCAGGCTCTCGCTAAAGCTGAACGGCGGGATGCAGGTCGCGGAGTCGCCGGAATGGATGCCGGCCTCCTCGATGTGCTCCAGGATGCCGCCGATGTACACCTCTTCGCCGTCGCACAGGGCGTCGACATCGGACTCGATCGCACCCTCCAGGAAGCGGTCCAGATACACCGGGTAGTCGGGGCTGATGCGCGCAGCCTCTGCCATGTAATCGCGCAGATGCTCAGCATCGTAGGCGATCATCATGCCGCGGCCGCCCAGCACGTAGCTCGGACGCACCAGCAGCGGGTAGCCGATGTGCGCGGCCACGGCCTCGGCCTCCTCAAACGAGGTGGCCTGACCCGCCGGCGGGTACATAATGCCCAGTTTGTCGAGCAGGGCGGCGAAGCGCTCGCGGTCCTCGGCAAAGTCGATGGCATCGGGCTTGGTACCCATAATGTTCACGCCGCTCTCCTCGAGCATGCGCGCCAGCTTAAGCGGAGTCTGGCCGCCGAGCGTCACCACGACGCCGTCGGGTCGCTCGACATCGATGACATCCATGACATCCTCGTAGGTGAGCGGCTCAAAGTACAGACGGTCGGACGTGTCGTAGTCAGTCGAGACGGTCTCGGGGTTGCAGTTGACCATGATGGTCTCGAAGCCGCGGGCCGCCAGCGCGTAGCTCGCGTGCACGCAGCAGTAATCGAACTCGATACCCTGGCCAATGCGGTTGGGGCCGGCGCCCAGGATCATCGCCTTGGGCTTGTCCGCCGGCGTGGTCTCGTCGGGAGCCACGCACTTCTTGGCATCCGGGCTCGTGCGGTAGATGTGCTCGTACGTCTTGTAGTGGTACTCCGTGGCGCTCGAGAACTCGGCCGCGCAGGTATCGACCGTCTTCATGCTGGGAACCACGCCCAGACCCTTACGATAGGCGCGCACAAAGCGCTCGTCCGAGCCGGTCAGCGCGGCGATCTCGGCGTCGCTCGTGCCGTACTGCTTGAGCAGGCGCATCGCGTCGGCGTCGATATCCTCCACACGCAGGCCGCGGATGCTCTCCTGGACCTGCACCATGTCGTTGATACGGTTGAGGTACCACGGATCGATACCGCAGATGGCATGGATGCGAGCGATGTCCCAGCCACGGCGCAGGGCCTCGACCACAAAGAAGATGCGATGCTCGGTCGGGGTTGCCACGGCCTGAGCAAGCTCGTCGTCGCTCAGCTTATCGGCACCCTCTTTGCCACCGGCGCAAATGCCCTGGTGACCGTCCTCCAGTGAGCGCATGGCCTTGCCGAAGGCCTCCTCAAAGGTGCGGCCGATCGCCATAATCTCGCCCACGGCCTTCATGCGCGTGGTGAGCGTGGGGTCGGTGCCCTTAAACTTCTCGAAGGCAAAGCGCGGCACCTTGACCACGCAGTAGTCGATCGTGGGCTCAAAGCAGGCGGGCGTTGCCTTGGTGATGTCGTTGACGATCTCGTCGAGCGTGTAGCCCACGGCCAGGCGAGCGGCGGCCTTGGCGATGGGGAAGCCCGTGGCCTTGGAGGCCAGTGCGGACGAACGGCTCACGCGCGGGTTCATCTCGATGACGATCAGGCGGCCGGTCTGGGGGTTCACGGCAAACTGCACGTTGGAGCCGCCGGTCTCGACGCCAATCTTCTCCAGAATGGCGAGCGACGCGACACGCATGCGCTGGTACTCAAGGTCACTTAGTGTCTGCGCCGGCGCCACGGTGATGGAGTCGCCGGTGTGCACGCCCATGGGGTCGAGATTCTCGATGGAGCACACGATGATGCCGTTGCCGGCGTGGTCGCGCATGACCTCCATCTCATACTCTTTCCAACCCTCGATGGACTCCTCGACCAGCACCTCATGGGCAGGCGAGAGCTCAAGGCCCTGGCTCACGATGGAGACGAGCTCCTCGTGGGTATGCGCGATGCCGCCGCCGGCGCCACCGAGGGTAAAGCTCGGGCGCAGTACGCAGGGATATCCCACGCGCTCGGCGATAGCCTCGGCGTCGGCCACGCTGTAGGCATAGCCCGAGCGCGCGACCTGCAGGCCGATCTCGGCCATGGCCTCGTTAAAGAGTTTGCGGTCCTCGCCGCGCTCGATAGCGGCCAGGTCGCAGCCGATCATCTCGACGCCGTACTTGTCGAGCGTGCCGTCCTTTGCCAGCTCGACGGCGGCGTTCAGACCGGTCTGGCCGCCCAGCGTGGGCAGCAGCGCGTCCGGGCGCTCTTTCTTGATCACGCGCTCGATAAACTCGGCGGTGATAGGCTCAACATAGGTGCGGTCGGCCAAGCCCGGGTCGGTCATGATGGTCGCCGGGTTGGAGTTGACCAAGATGACCTCAAAGCCATCCTCCTTGAGCACCTTGCAGGCCTGGGCGCCGGAGTAGTCGAACTCGCAGGCCTGGCCAATAACGATGGGGCCCGAACCAATAACGAGGATGCGCTTGATGTCAGTACGTTTAGGCATGTTAGTTCTCCTCGGTCGCAGCGTTCTCGGACTCGGCGAAATTCCAGCCGGCAAGGCGGTCCTTCGCGGTGTCGATGTCCAGGTAGTTCTCCTCGCCGTCCATGAGTCGCGTAAAGGCGGTAAAGAGATAGTGGGCATCGGTGGGGCCGGGCGAGGCCTCGGGGTGATACTGGACCGAGAAGCACGGTGCGTCGAGCAGCTGGATGCCCTCGGCAGTGCCGTCGTTGAGGTTCACGTGCGTCAGGCGAATGCGGCCGAAGCGCTCGTTCATCACGACCGGCGCGATACCGCGGCGCACCCAGGCGCGCAGATCGCCATCGGCCGCATGCTCGGCCTCGCCGCCGGAAAGCTCGGGAATCAACTTGCCCAAGCTGGGGAACAGCAAACCAAAACCGTGGTTTTGCGCGGTAATCTCCACGCGACGGCTCACCAGGTTCATAACCGGCTGGTTGCCACCGCGGTGACCGAACTTAAGCTTTTCCATCTGAGCGCCGCAGGCCAGGCTGATCATCTGGTGACCCAGGCAAATGCCAAAGACCGGCACCTTGCCGATCAGCTGCTGCACCTGCTCGTAGGTCTCCACCACGGCATCGGGGTCGCCGGGGCCGTTGGACAAAAAGACGCCGTCGGGATTCATGTCGAGCACCTCACTCGCGGGCGTGTCCCACGGCACGACGGTGAGGTCGCAGCCGGCGCGGACGAGACCCTCCAGAATGCCGCGCTTCACGCCGCAGTCGTAGGCGACCACTTTGTGGCGGGCGGGGGCGGCGGGCGTGAGTGCGAAGTCGTGCTCGGCGGGCAGGTCGGCGGCTGCAAACTCGTGAGGCTCGGAGCAGCTCACGGTCTTGACCAGGTTCTCGCCCACCAGCGTGGGTGCTGCGGCCAGACGCTCAGCAAGCTCGTCGACGTCGAAAATCTCAGTCGAGATAATGCCCATCTTGGAACCATTGTCGCGCAGATGGCGCACCAGAGCGCGAGTGTCGACACCCTCGATAGCGACGAT
>CAKUGT010000011.1 GCA_934654795.1 uncultured Collinsella sp. | reverse complement strand
GGCGCGACCAGAAGGTCAGCGCCTTTTCATTTCACGGCACCTTGGCTCAAATGACGGGCGCTCGCTGGCTTTGCCAAAACATCGGCGTTCCCGTGCTTGTCAAGTGGCTTAGACGTTGGGGACGTTCTTAAATGACTAGTCGTTAAAGAACGTCCCCAATGACTAGTCGTTTAGGAACGTCCCCAACGACTACGTTTTCCGTTTGCCGATTTGTGCCTTGAAAAATGTATATAACGACTATAACGTAGTATGAAACATATTGGAAACAATATCGAGGGGGCTGCGTTGAAGAAAAGCAATCTGGGCTATGTGCTGGTGCTGATTGCCGCGCTTATGTGGGGCAGCATCGGAATCTTTGTAAACGGCATCTCGGCCATGGGTGTTTCGTCTCAGAGCATGGCGGCCTTTCGCCTGTTGTCGGGTGCCGTCTTAATGGCTCCGGTCTTGGCATTTATGGGTTGCCAGGGAGGTGCTCGTGAGGGAAAAGTCTCGGGTCCCCTGGCTCTGTTCAAGGCAAGTCCTAAAGAGCTTGTTCCCTGCGCGCTTGTCGGTATAGTCGGTTTAGCCGTCGCCAACACCTGCTATTACGAGTGCATGGGCGAGGTGGGCATGTCCACGGCCTCGGTGCTGCTCTATACCTCGCCGGTGTTTGGCGTCATGCTCGGCCGCGTGCTTTATCGCGAGGGCGTGACCCCCAATAAGCTCGTCGCCATCATCTTTAACATTGTGGGTTGCGTGCTCGCGGTGACGAGCGGCGACCTGTCCGGTTTCCATTTCTCGACTTGGGGCGTCGCGTCGGGTGTGATCGCCGGACTTTGCGGTGCGCTGCTGGCGGTGTTTAGCCGCATGGCCACCAAGACGCTGCATCCGCTGGCGGTGACGTTTTGGGGCTTTGTCTTTGGCGGATGCTTTATGGCAGTGCTTTCGGCTCCGTGGTCCGATGTAGCCGCGGCAATGTCCCCGCAGCTCATTCTGCTGTTCGCGGGCTTTGGCTTTATTCCGACGGCTCTTGCGTACATCTTCTATATGCAGGGCCTTTCGATGGATCTTGAGACGTCGAAGGTGCCGGTCGTGGCTTCGTTCGAAACCGTGGCGACCGTTCTGGTCGGCATTGGTGTCTACGCCGAGTCCGCCGGCGCGATCAAAGTCCTGGGCATTGTGCTGGTGCTCATGTCCATCCTGATCATGAACACCGACTTCTCCAAGCTGCGCAACAGTGCCTTTGTCAGCCATATCGTTGAGAGCATGACCTTTAAGCCCAACGCGTGGTGGACGGAGAAATCGCAGGACATGGATCTGTTCCGCGAGCGCACGGGCATTGCGCTGGAGCCCACCGTTCAGGAAAGCCCCTGGTACTTCGTGCGATAGGGGATTGCGCGCGGCGGTTGACCTGGGGTTATCCAGCCAGCGCCGGCCTGCTCGGCTCCAACGTTTCAAGTACGTTAAACCCGTCAACGGTCGATTTTCACCCGCGAGCGGTCTTTATACTAATTAGCAATATAAGCAACGTATAAGACGTTATAATGACCATAACGAAAAGGAGGAGGCAAGATGAATCAGATCATTCTCGCATCTCATGGCGGCCTGGCCGCAGGCGCCAAAGACACGCTCGAGATGGTTCTCGGCGACGTGTCGAACGTCCACGTCGTGTCGCTTGCTCGTGACGACAAGGAGCCCATCACCAATAAGGTGGACGCCATGATCGCCACGTTCAACGCGGACGACACCGTCTATGTGCTGACCGATATGCTCGGCAGCTCGGTCAACAACAGCATGGTCGAGCTTTCCAAGAA
Organism: uncultured Collinsella sp.; assembly: GCA_934654795.1. Classification (GTDB taxonomy): domain Bacteria; phylum Actinomycetota; class Coriobacteriia; order Coriobacteriales; family Coriobacteriaceae; genus Collinsella. The sequence continues at coordinate 57,992 of CAKUGT010000011.1, read as the reverse complement.
CGGCACGAAGTTCACGGTTGTCAGCGGTTTCAACATTCCGCTGGCGCTGACGCTCGCTATGAGCCCCGCCCCCGTCAAGGGTGCCGAGCTCGCGGCCCTCATCAACGAGGCTCGCACCGGTCTGACCAACCCCAACGCACCGGTCGAGGTCGCCGCGGCTCCCGCCAAGAAGGCCAAGGCGTCCCGTCACAACGCCGGTCCCGCCAAGATCGTCCTCGCACGTCTTGACTACCGTCTGCTGCACGGCCAGGTCGTCTTTACCTGGACCACCAAGGTCCAGGCCGAGCGCATCATCGTCGTCGACAACGCTGCCGCCAACGATGACATCAAGAAGGGCGCTCTTAAGCTGGCAAAGCCCCAGGGCGTGCGCCTGAACGTCTTCACCGTCGAGCGTGCCCTCGCCAAGATGGACAAGCTCAACACCCTCGGCGAGCGCGTCATGTTCGTCTTTGGCAACACTGCCGAGATGCTGCAGTTCTGCCAGGGCTACAAGCTCGACGCCATCAACCTGGGCGCTACCGCCAACCACGACGGTGCCGATCAGATCGGCGGCAAGGACAGCTCCGTCTTCTTCGACGCCACCCAAAAGGCCGACGTCAACCAGCTGCTCGACATGGGCATCAAACTCTATGTCCAGCAGACCCCTACGTATCAGAGCGTCGACATCGACGCCAAGCTGTAATCAACCAGGCTTTTGCCTGACTGAAAGGAGAAGGGTATGAATACGTTCATCAGTGCGGTGCTCGTCGGCCTCGTCGGCGTGTTCTGCATGTGGGACTCCCGCCTGCTCGGTCGTCTTAACTTCGAGCAGCCCCTCGTCGGCGCCACGCTCGTCGGTCTGCTGCTGGGCGATGTGCCCACCGGCCTCGCCGTCGGTGCTGCCGTCGAGCTCGTGTCCATGGGCCTGGTGCAGGTCGGCGCAGCCGTTCCGCCCGATATGGTCCTGGGCGGCATCGTCGCCGCTGCCTTTGCGTGCCTGACCGATGCTTCCGCCGAGACCGCCATGACGATCGCCATCCCGGTCGCCGTCCTGGGTCAGCTCCTCGGCATTGTCTTCCGTTCCATCATCGCCGCCCTCACCCATGTGGCCGATAGCGCGATCGATAACGGCAAGTTTAAGACCGCCTACCGTATGCACATCTGCGCCGGCTCCGGTCTGTACGCCATCATGTACTTCCTGCCGATCTTCCTGGCCGTTTTTGTCGGCACCGACCTGGTCCAGGCCATCGTCAACATGGTTCCCGAGTGGCTGTCCACTGGTCTGAACGTCTCGACCAAGATTATGACCGCCTACGGCTTGGCCCTGCTGCTCACCATGATGATCAAGAAGGGCATGACTCCGTTCCTGTTCATCGGCTTCCTGCTCGCCGCCTACCTCAACCTGTCCGTCATCGCGGTCGCTCTGATCGGTGTGTGCCTGGCTATCGTCTTCATGGGCTTCAAGTTCAACGGTTCCCATGCAGCCGCCGGTGTCGATTCCGACTACGATCCGCTCGAAGACGACGAAGACTAAGGAGGAACACACTATGGCAACCGCAACCAAGGACGTGTCCCTGAACAAGAAGGTCAGCCAGTTCTTCTGGCGCTCCTGGGCCATCCAGGCCTCTTGGAACTACGAGCGTCAGATGAACATGGGCTTCCTCTACGGCATGGTCCCCACGCTCGACCGCCTCTATCCGGATGAGTCCGACCCCAAGCAGCTCGCTGCTAAGAAAGAGGCTTACCACCGTCACATGGCGTTCTACAACTGCACCCCGCAGACGAGCGCTTTCGTCCTGGGCCTCGCCGCCTCCATGGAGGAGCAGTACGCCAAGGATCCCGAGAACTTCGACCCCGATTCGATCAACGCGGTCAAGACCTCTCTCATGGGCCCGCTTTCCGGTATCGGTGACTCCTTCTTCCAGGGCACCATCCGCGTCATCGCCTTTGGCCTGGGCGTTCAGCTGGCTCAGCAGGGCTCCATCATGGGCCCGATCCTGGCCATGCTCATCTCCATCGTCCCCTCGGTGCTGATCACTTGGTTCGCTGCCAAGATGGGCTACCAGGGCGGCCACGAGTACCTGAGCAAGCTCCAGGGCGGCGACCTCATGGAGAAGCTCATGTATGTCTGCGGCATCGTGGGTCTTATGTCCGTGGGCGGCATGATCGCTACGCTGATCGGCGCCACCACCCCGCTGCAGTTCGCTGACGGCACCGTCGTTATCCAGGACATCCTGGACGGCATGATGCCTCAGATGATCTCCCTCGGCCTCACCGGCCTTATGTACTGGCTCATCAAGAAGAACGTCAACACCGGTTGGCTTCTTGTGATCGCCATCGTGGGCGGCATCGCCCTTTCCGCGGCCGGCATCCTGGCCTAGTCGTGGCCTAGCGCCCAAGCGCTTTCCCCGGGGGCCTGCCTGGCATCCCATACCCCAGGCAGGCTTCCATCCCTATACGTGACAAAGGGGCAGTCCCTTATGTCACACCCTCGACGGGCTGGCGACTCGGCCCAAATCACGGTAACCCTGCGAGCGTCCGGCAATGTGGCGCCGCAAAAAATCGAAAGGAATGTGTCAGATGTACGAGATCGACCTTAACCTCCCTAAGCAGATCGTCGCTGACGTCCTGTCCAACCACGAGATCCACAGCGTCGCTTTCGTCGGCTGCGGTGCTTCCATGTCCGACCTGTACCCCGCCAAGTACTTCCTGGCCAACAACACGGACAAGCTCAACGTTCAGATCTTCACCGCTAACGAGTTCAACTACGACACGCCTTCCTGGGTCGGCGAGCACACCTTCGTGATCACCTGCTCCCTCGGTGGCTCCACGCCCGAGACCGTCGAGGCCAACAAGACCGCCAAGAAGCACAACTGCCCGGTCGTCTCCCTCACCAACAAGGCTGGCTCCGCTCTGACCGTCGACGCCGACCACGTCATCGTCCACGGCTTCGAGGCCAACTACGCCGCCAAGTGCGAGAAGCCCGGCTATGCCATTGCTCTCGCTCTCGAGATCCTTCAGCAGACCGAGGGCTATGATCACTACGAGGATATGATCACCGGCCTCACCAACGTGTTCGACCTGTGCGAGAACGCTGCTCAGTCCTGCAAGAAGCTCGCCAAGAAGTTCGCCGAGGACTTCAAGGACGACGAGATGATCTATTTCATGGCTTCCGGTGCCTCCGAGAAGATGGCTTACTCTCACGCCGCCTTCCTGTTCACCGAGATGCAGTGGATCGACGCCGCCGCTTACAACACCGGCGAGTACTTCCACGGCCCGTTCGAGGTTTCCACCGAGGGTAAGCCCTACGTCTTCTTCATGTCCGATGGTGCCACCCGTCCGATGGACGCCCGCGCCCTCACCTTCCTTGAGCGCATGGGCGCCAAGGTCGCTCTGATCGACTCCAAGGACTACGGTCTGGCCGACGCCGTGCCGGCGAGCGTTGTCACCTACTTCAACCCGCTGCTGCACCTCGCCGTTATGCGCGAGTACGGCAACCAGATCGCCGAGGCCCGTCAGCACCCGCTGACCATGCGTCGCTACATGTGGAAGCTTTCCTACTAATCACAAGTAAGTAAACCTTACGGATTGATTGAAAGGGGATGGGGTTTGCGCCCCGTCCCCTTTTTGCTCTTGAGAGGAGATGCGTATGATCAAGGCAGTGCTGTTTGATATGGATGGCGTGCTGGTCGATACCGAGTGGTTCTACAACCGTCGTCGCGTGGCATTTATGGAAGAGAAGGGCTTTCACTTTGACGAGATCCCCGATCTTTCGGGATCGAACGAGCCAGCCATTTGGCAGGCGCTGGTGCCCGACGATGTCGAGCTGCGCGAGCGCCTGCGCGTGGAGTACAAGCAGGTCTACAGCCCGGTTCATCCCGTACCGTATGCCGAGTTGCTCAACGAGCAGACGGAGCCGGTGATGCGCGAGCTACACGAGCGCGGTGTGATGTGCGCCATAGCGAGCTCGTCCTATCGTGAGCTGATCGACGAGCTGGTGGAGATCGCCGGTATTGCCGACGTGCTGGACTACACCATCAGCGGCCACGAGTGCAGCGCGTTTAAGCCCGACCCCGAGATCTACCTGCGCGCCATGGAGGCGCTGGGTGTGGAGCCAGCCGAGTGCCTGGTCATCGAGGACTCGCCTTTGGGCATCGAGGCCGGCAAGCGCTCCGGCGCCCGCGTCTTGGCGTTGCGTCCGCACGAGGGCGTCAACCTGGACCAGTCCGCCGCCGACGTTGTCATCGACAACCTGTCCGACATTTTGGCCGCTTTGTAGTGCCAATCCGCCGCGAGAAGTGCCGATTCGCGCATTTATCGCGGCGGATTGGCTCATTTTGGCTTCGATTTGATCCGTTTGGCTTCGACTCAGGCTAAGTGAGTAGACTTTTTGGCGCAGGCCGAGCACAAAGCGTATCTGCCTTAGTAAAACCGCAGGTCACGGAAGTGGCAGCTATGGGTGTGCTTGGCAGATCGCGAAAAGTCTACTCACTTAGATTTTGGGCCTTTGGTCGTGGGGGTTGCTGGCCCGTTTTGGCCCGTTTTGGTTGTCGAGAGAGGGTGAATTGAAGCGCCTCCTCGCGCTCCATGCTACAATCGCCGGCATCCCCCACAACTACATCTGCCTTCGAAAGGAGCCTACGTGGCGAACGCCATCGATCAGCTCACGGATCGAGTGCTCGTGCTCGGCCGCCTCACCATCGTCCGCCGCGCTATTACTGCCGTGGCGGTCACGATTTCCGCCGTTCTTCAGACATTTCTGATCCAGGCGTTCATTCGGCCCGCCGACCTGCTTCCCAGCGGCCTCACCGGCGTCGCGGTCCTGCTCGATCGCGTCACCTCGCTCGGCGGCGTCCATATCGACACCTCGCTCGGCATGCTCGCGCTCAACATTCCCGTGGCACTCCTGTGCTGGAGCGGCATCAGCAAGCGCTTCGTCATCTTCTCGATGATGCAGGTTGTGCTCTCGTCGCTGTTCCTCAACATCTTTCACTTTGCACCGTTTTTGGGCGACAAGATTATGCTCATCATCTTTGGCGGCGTGGTCTCGGGCCTGGGCGCCGCTATCGCGCTTAAGTCCGGCGCATCGACCGGCGGCACCGACTTCATCGCGCTGTGGGTGTCCAACCACACGGGTAAGACCATCTGGGGCGTCATCTTTGGCTTTAACTGCGCTATCCTGGCGATCTTCGGTTTTATGTTTGGCTGGGACAACGCGGCATATTCCATCGTGTTCCAGTTTATTTCGACCAAGACCATCGACAGCTTCTATCGCCGCTACGACCGCGTGACGCTACAGATCACGACGCGTAAGGCCGACGAGATCATGACTGCCTATGTCGACCATTTTCAGCATGGTATTAGCTGTGCCGAGGTCATCGGCGGGTATAGCCGCGAGAAGATGTACCTGCTGCACACCGTTGTCTCAACCTACGAGAGCCAGGACATCGTAAAGTTGGTGTGCGATGTGGACCCCGGCGCCGTGATCAACGTGTTCCACACGCTCGACTTTGTGGGCGGCTGGTGGGGCGGTCATGTCGATGAGCCCATGCCCATGGCGGTGCCCGATCCGGATAAACCGGCGCGCATGGCCAGCAGGCAGGCGCGTCTGAGCGATCAGGAGAGCCTGCAGCAGGACGACGGCAAGTAAGGATTTGCTGTATGTGGTGTATCGTTTTATCAAACTGAGGTAACATATAAAAAGACGTTATATACGTATTAGTTATTTCGCTATTTTGATAAGAGTGACCAGATATGTCCGCACCTAAAAATGCACCGCTTTACCAGCAGATTTACGATGAGATTAAGGATTCGATCGAGAAGGGTGTTTATGCACCCAAGGAGCGCATTCCGTCTGAGCTTGAGCTTGCCGAGCAGTACGAGGTAAGCCGCATTACGGTGCGCCGCGCCGTCGAGGAGCTGTGTTCCGACGGCTACCTGGTCAAGCAACAGGGCCGCGGCACGTTTGTTGCCACGCCGCACATCAACCGCCAGTTCCATGCCACGGCGCTGCAGACGTTTACCGAGCTGTGCACATCGAATGGCATGAAGGCCGGCGCGCATGTGGTCGATCGCCAGATTGTCCCGGCGCGTCAAAACGAGATGGAGTTTTTTGGCCTGCAGAAGGATGCGCTGCTGCTGCATATTAAGCGCGTGCGTACCGCCGATGGCGAGCCCATCTTTGAGGAGAACATCTTTGTGCCGTTTGATCAATATCGCGAGCTATTGACGGCAGACCTTGAGGATAAGTCGATTTTTGCCGAGGTCGAGCGCGTCGGCGGCACTCCGATTGCCTCGGTTGGCTATCGTTCGGTTGAGGCGGTTCGCGCTAACGCCGAGCAGGCGGTCGAGTTGGGTATTGCCCCGCACGATCCGCTGCTCAACCTGCGCGCCGGCTTTATCGGCCCCAATGGCGAACCGGTCCTGATGGGTAAGCAGTACTACGTTGGATCGCGCTACGTCATGGTCATGTAGGGCTGGTTCCGCCGTTCTGACGAACGACGGACCGGTCGACGCTGCAAGCCCGCCAGAGCGGCAATCTGCAGAATGAGCGTGGATAATCTCCCATTTTTGGCTTGGTGACGGGTCCAAAGTGGGAGATTATCCACGCTCATCCGGAAAGTGTCCAAAAATCCACGCTCGTTCCTTTCGGATTGCGCCGCCCGTGGCCGGTAGCCGGGCGACGCCGGTCCGCGTGGCGGCGTATAATCGGCGGCAGATGACTTGGACGTTAGGAAACCATGACCGATAGCATGCAGCAGATGGCGCTCGACACGCTCGGCGCCTATTTTGGCTACACCTCGTTTCGCCCGGGACAGGACCGCATGGTCGATGCGATCCTTGCCGGTTGCGACGCGCTGGGTGTTATGCCCACGGGCGCCGGCAAGTCTATTTGCTACCAGGTGCCCGCGCTCATGCTGCCCGGCATCACCTTTGTGGTGAGTCCGTTGCTCTCGCTTATGGAGGACCAGACCCGTGCGTTGCTCGCGGCGGGTGCGCGCCCCAGCTATCTCAACTCCAGCCTTACTCCGGCCCAGCAAAACACCGTGCTCAAGCGGGCACGCGAGGGCCGCTACCAGCTTATGTACGTGGCGCCCGAGCGCCTGCTCGAGCCGCGCTTTTTAGCCTTTGCGCAGGAGGCCGCGGCGGACGGCGGCATCGGCGTGCCGCTCGTGGCCATTGACGAGGCCCACTGCGTAAGCCAATGGGGCCAGGATTTCCGCCCCGCCTACCTTCAGATTCGCGAGTTCATCGATTCCCTGCCGCAGCGCCCCATCGTGGCGGCCTTTACCGCTACGGCGACCGAGCGCGTGCGCGCGGACATTCAGCAGATGCTCGGCCTGCAAAACCCTGCGACGGTGGTGACGGGCTTCGATCGCAAGAACCTCTACTTTGGCTGCGAGGAGATGGGCGACAAGGCCAAGGCCGCGTGGGTGCGCGACTATGTGATCGCGCATTCGGGCGAGAGCGGCATCGTGTATTGCTCGACCCGCAAGACGGTCGATGCGCTGGCAGGTGAGCTTGCCGAGGCGCTGGGTCCCAGCGGCATTCGCGTTGGCCGCTACCATGCCGGTATGGGCAACGACGCCCGTCGCCAAAGCCAGCGCGCCTTTATCGACGACGATATTCAGGTGATGGTTGCCACCAATGCCTTTGGCATGGGTATCGACAAGCCCAACGTGCGCTACGTGATCCACAACAACGTGCCCGAGAGCATCGAGGCCTACTACCAGGAGGCGGGCCGCGCCGGCCGCGATGGCGACCCGGCCAGCTGCCACCTGCTGTGGAACGGCAACGATTTTCGCATGCGTCGCTTTTTGATCGACCGCGGCGATGCTGCCGACGAGGCGCTCGACGACGAGCAGCGTGCGTGGGCGCTTCAGAATCGATATCGTCTGCTCAGCCAGATGGAGGGCTACTGCAATACCACCGGCTGTCTGCGCGAATACATGCTGCGCTACTTTGGCGACGAGGCCGCAGCCGAGCATGCGACCGCAGCTGGTGCGGGTGGCGCCGCCACGGACGAGGCCGAGGGCTGCGGCAACTGCAGCAACTGCCTCACGCAGTTCGAGGTCGAGGACGTCACCGATATGGCCCGCGCCGCCGTGCGCTACGTCGCCACGCGCCCCATGCGCTTTGGCAAGTCGCTCATCGCCGACGTGCTCCACGGCGGCAACACCGAGCGCATTCGCCAGATGCATCTGGACGAGGACCGCGGCTACGGTGAGCTGTCGAGCGAATCGGTCGGGCGCATCAAGGACATCATCGGGCAGCTGTGCGGCCGCGGTTATTTGGCCACCTCGCAGGGGCAGTACCCGGTCGTGGGGCTGGGCCCGCGTGCTGGCGAGGTCGAGGACGAGGCGTTCGCCTTTACCGTTAAGCGTCGCGCGTCCAAGCGCAAGGCCTCGGCCCGCGCCCGCCGTGCGGTGGATCTGCTGCGCGAGGAGGCCGAGATGGATCAGCGCCCTCGCGTGGGCGACGATGCCGAGCTGTTCGAGCGCCTGCGCGCCCTGCGCAAGGAGATTTCGACCGAGCTGGAGATGGCGCCGTACATGGTCTTCTCCGACAGGGCCCTGCGCGGCCTGTGCCGCCTGCGCCCGCAGACGCGCGACGAGCTTATCCAGGTCAACGGCATTGGCGAGAAAAAGGCCGACGCCTTTGGCGAGCAGTTTACGGCGGCGATTGAAGAGTTTGAGTCCGAGCATGCGCGGGATGGAGCGTAACGATGGCATTCGACGATAAAACCGGCAGCTCAGATGTGTCCGCCGTGCCGCTGTACCAGCAGGTTATGGACGACCTGAAGGGTGAAATCGCCCGCGGCGTGTACCCTGCCGGCTCGCGCATCCCTGCCGAGATGGAGCTCGCGAAGTCCTACGGCGTGGGGCGCGTCACCGTGCGCCGTGCCATCGAGGAACTATCGCGCGCGGGGTATCTCAACCGTCAGCAGGGGAGGGGCACCTTTGTATGTGCGCCCAAGCTCAAGCGCAAGATTCGCCAGAAGGGCGACGTCCAGAGCTTTACTGAGGGTTGCGCTGCCAACGACATGGTGCCGGGTGCGCGTCTGGTGTCGCGCACGGTGGTCGCGGCGACGCACGAGGATGCGGCGTTTTTTGACGTGGAGCCCGGCTGCGAGCTTATCGTGGTCGAGCGCGTACGCACGGCAGATGGCATCCCCGTCATGCTCGAGAACAACGCCTTTGTGCTCGCCGACCATCCCTACCTGCAGACGCTGGCCGCCGAGGACCTCACTGATAACTCAATCTTTGCGCTCGTTGCCGAGCATTCGGGCCGCGCGCCGCACAAGTCCGACCCCTGCACCGTGGAGATTGCGCTTGCCGATGCTCAGGCGGCCCCGCTGCTGGAGGTGCCGGTCGGCGAGCCGCTCTTTTATATGGAGGCGTACTTTACCGATGCGGACGAGCGGCCCTTGCTGCTCGGGCGCCAAAAGATCGTGGGCTCGCGCTACGTCTTCGACATCTAATGTCCATAGATAGAACAACATAGAACAAATTTGCCGAAATGACTTCACCTGCGGTAGCTCGCGTGGTATAAATAGGACAACATAGAACGACCGCAGGTACGAGCAGCCGTCGCCAAAAGCCACCACACAAGGAGGAGCATCAGCATGAACGCACATGATCTGATTCAGGAAATAATCGAGCGCAAGGGCAAGGTCGAGAATGTCTTTTGGATCGCCTGCGGCGGTTCGATGATCGACCTGATGCCTGCCAACGAGCTGCTCAAGCGCGAGGCCACCACGTTTACCTCCACGGTCTACACCGCGCGTGAGTTCTGCCTGATGGCTCCCAAGAGCCTAGGGCCGAAGTCGCTCGTCATCGCCTGCAGCCACAGCGGCAACACGCAGGAGGTGGTCGACGGCTGCGAGATGGCGCTGGCAGCCGGCGCCGAGGTCGTCGCCATGACCGACTGCGAGGGCTCCAAGATCGACAGCGGCAAGTGGACTACCTGGGTCTACCCTTGGGGCGAGGGCGTGTCGCAGGCCGAGGTGCCGCAGGGCATCGGCGCCTTGATCGCCGCCGAGCTGCTCGACCAGCAGGAGGGCTATGAGGCGCTCGCCGACATGTACGAGGGGCTTAAGCAGATGGATGCGCTGCTGCCCGCTGCGCGCGAGAAGGTCAACGCCGAGCTGGGTACCCGCTTTGCCGAGCTCTGCCAGCAGCACAAGTTCTTCTACATTCTGGGTTCCGGCCCCAACTTTAGCCAGACCTATGCCATGGCCATCTGCTCGCTCATGGAGATGCAGTGGCAGCACTGCTGCTACATCCACTCCGGTGAGTACTTCCACGGCCCCTTCGAGGCCACCGAGCCCGGCGTGTTCTACTTTGTGCAGCTCGGCGCCGGCGAGTGCCGCCCCATGGAGGAGCGCGCGCTTGCGTTCCTCAACACGCACACCGACACGATCATGGTGCTCGACGCGCTCGAGTACGGCGTGGGCGAGGTGCCCGCCAGCGTGCGTTCGTTCCTGGAGCCGATCTTCTTCTACGCGATGAGCTGCGAGCTGCGCGCCGCCCGCGGCAAGGTCTTCGACCACAGCCCCGAGTTCCGCCGCTACATGGGCGTCGAGCAGTACTAAGTAGCGGGAAAACCATTCACCTTCGATTCGCAAGGGCGCAGCGCGAGTCAAAAAAAGCGGGCCGCGCCGGGGATTTCCGGCGCGGCCCGCTTGGTATCGCGCATAGATTCGCAAGGTTGCAGCAGCCAGCGGCCTACTTTGCGTCGTAGGCCTCGGCATCCCACCAGTCGAGCTGGGCGATGTTGTCGCGGATGTGCTGGCAGCTCTTGTGGAAGCCCTCGAGCTCGTGCTCGGAAAGGTCGAGCGTGTAGACCTCCTCGACGCCCTCGGCACCGATCACGCACGGCAGGGAGGTGAAGATGCCCTCCTCGCCATACTGGCCGGTCATGAGCGTAGATGCCGAAAGCACGGCGTGCTCGTTGTGCAGAACGGCAGCGCAGACGCGCGCGGCGGAGTTGGCGACGGCGTACTCGGTGCACTGCTTGCCCTGGTAGGTAACATAGCCGCCCTTGCGCGCGAGCTCCTCGACCTCCATGTGGTCGAAGGCGTACTTGTCGGAGTTCTCGGCCTGAAGCTCGTTGAGGCTCTTGCCGGCGATAGTTGCTGCCTTAAAGGCGGCCAGCTGGCTAAAGCCGTGCTCGCCGATCATGTAGGCGTCGATGGACTTGGGGCTCACGCCGACCCTCTTGGAGATCTCGGTACGCAGACGGGCGGAGTCCAGACCGCAGCCCGAGCCGATGATCTTCTTGGGGTCGTAGCCGGTCAGGTGCCACAGCTCGGTGCACACGACGTCGCAGGGGTTGGAGATGCTCACGAAGATGCCGTCGAAGCCGGCGTCGACGATGCGCTTGGCAAAGGTGCGGGCGGCGTCGGTGGTGAAGAACAGCTCGCCGTCGCGGTTGCCAGCGGCAAGCGCGACCTTGCCGGCGGCGTTGACGATGACGTCGCAGCAGGCCAGCTCCTCGTAGTGGTCGTAGCAGTTGACGATCTTGGTGTTGTACGGGACAAACGAAAGGGAGTCGCGCAGGTCCTGGACCTCGGACGTCACCTTGGCCTCGTTGATATCGCACAGGTACAGCTCATCGGCAATGCCCTGCATGAGCAGGCTATTGGCGACATGTGCTCCTACGTGGCCCTGGCCGACCACACCGATCTTACGCGTCTGGTACATATATGTATCCTTTCGGCCGAGTTTTTCGCGTCGAACCATTGTAGCGTCCTGCTGCCACTTTGCTAGGCTAAAGCGCCGTAGAATTTTGGGACATGCCTTAATCTCTACTTTTGGAGTGATTTGGGCCGCTGACGGCATCGCTGGGCGATGTGCTCGCGCGGATGGGGCCGCTCGTTGTACCATAACTGCAACTGACTCGTAAGGAGCATCCATGCCCATTCGCATCCCCGACGCCCTCCCTGCCGCTGCGCAGCTCGAGAGCGAGAACATCTTTGTCATGACCGAGTACCGCGCACTGCACCAGGACATCCGTCCGCTGCGCGTGCTCATCCTCAACCTCATGCCCACCAAAATCGCCACCGAGACGCAGATCATGCGCAAGCTCTCCAACACGCCGCTGCAGGTAGAGGTTGACCTGCTGCGCACCAAGACGCACGAGGCCACGCACGTGAGCGCCGGTCACCTGGAGACGTTCTACCGCACGTTCGACGACATCCGCGACATCCACTACGACGGCCTGATTATCACGGGCGCGCCCGTGGAGCAGATGCCGTTCGAGGAGGTCGACTACTGGCCCGAGCTCTGCCAGATCATGGACTGGTCCACCACGCACGTGCACTCCACGCTGCACATTTGCTGGGGCGCGCAGGCGGGCCTGTATCACCATTACGGTATTCAGAAGTACGATTTGCCGGCTAAGGCGAGCGGCGTGTTTGAGCATCATCTGGTGAAGCCGCAAAGCCCGCTGGTCCGCGGCTTTGACGACCGCTTCTATGCCGTGCACTCGCGCAATACCGACGTGCTCCGCGAGGACGTGGAAGCCGAGCCGCAGCTCGAGGTCGTGGCCGTGTCCGACGAGGTGGGCCTGTATATCGTCAAGTCGACCGACAGCCGCCGCTTCTTTGTCTTTGGCCATCCCGAGTACGACACCGACACGCTGCGTCTGGAGTACGAGCGCGACGTGAAGCGCGGGCTCAACCCGGAGGTGCCGGCGCATTACTTCCCAAACGACGACCCCACGGCCGAGCCGCGCAACGTCTGGCGCAGTCAGGCCCAGCTGCTCTACACCAACTGGCTCAACTACTACGTCTACCAGACCACGCCCTACGACCTGGCCCGCGCCGGCGAGGAGCACTAGACTGCGATGGTGCTGCTGTAGCCGTGGCTGATGTGGCGGCGATCAGGCGCTGATGATGTTGGGCAGCGGCAGGTCGTGGGCATCGGTGGGGATGTGGTCGACGCGCTGTTCGTCAAAGGCGATGCCGATGATTTGGCATTCGGGCGAGAGCATGGGCAGGTAGCGGTCATAGCAGCCGCCGCCGTAGCCCAGGCGCGCGCCGGCGCGGTCGAAGGCTGCGAGCGGCACGACGATCATGTCGAGAGCGTCGGCAGGCACGATAGGGAAGCGGCTGCTGTCGATGTCCGTGGCCGCGAAGGCCCGCGTGGGGTGGGCGATAAACGGTGCCGCGGATGCATCGTCGGCGGCAACTGCCCGCATACACATGCGCTGGCCACAAGCTGCGGCGTCTGTTGCCGAGAGCATGCACGGATAGGCCACGCGCCAGCCACGTTTGGCGGCAGCTGCGGCAAACGCGGCTGGGTTGACTTCGGAACCCATCGCGGCATAGACGGCAACGGTGTGCGGTGCCGCGGCATCCGAGCGATCCAACAGCTCAACCAGCCGCGCACAGATATCAGCAGACTTCGCCGCCTGCAAGTCCAAATCAAGAGCATCGCGCCGAGCAATCACCGCCCGCCGCAACTCAGCCTTGTCCATCCTAGCCCCCTCTCCCAAACCTACCAAAAAGGGACAGGTTTATTTTGGCAGGTTTTATCTGGGCAAACGTCGAAGCCGCCGCAAAGGCGCCCTTTGTGGCGGCTTCGACTCGACGTTGGCTTCACAGCGCCGCAGCGATCGCTTCAGTCACAAACTTATTGAGTGACTCACCCTTCTTTGCCGCCGCCAGCGCTGCTTGCTTGTGGAGCTCAGAGCCCGTTCTTACGTTGAACGAGCCCTTAAAAGCCCGCTCGGGTTCCTTGCCCTTCTCGGCGCAAAACTCAAGGTAATCGTCGACGGCGTCGTGGAAGCATTGCTCCACTTCTTCAGCCGTGGAGCCTTCAAATACGATTGCGTCCCTAATGCCGGCGACCATACCTGTTAGCACATGCTGTTCGGCATCGAACTCGACCGGGGCGAAATAACCCTTGTATGCCAAAACGTTACTCATGACTACCTCCGACATCTTGCAGAAAGCGAACGATGTTTCGAATGGTCCCCGCTGTCAATTCGTCAGATGGATGAGGCGCGTGCATTACGAACATCCTGCCATCTGATGGCCTGTAGAAGCGAACGCGCGATCCGGATGTCTTGCCTTTGCTGTCCATTTCAAAGCCATATGAAGCCATAACTTTAAGAAAGTCAGCGAATCTATACGTTGAAGGACAGCTAAGCAGCTGGGCGATGAGTTTATCGGATCGAGTCATCCCGTCTCACATTCTGCAACTATATTATAGTTGCAATTTAAGTCCGATGCAAACACTCATAATATAGAACATGTGTACGTATAGAACAAGCGTTCGAATCACCACTGAGAAAGGGGACAGGCACCTTTGTGGTGGTCTGTGCTGTGATGGGCGTCTGCGGCGGTTTGTCTCGATCTGTAACAGTAACTCGGCAAAATTGGACTTAGATGTTACAGATTTAGACAAAGGGTCGGCGTCATCCGGAAACGTCTCGATCTGTAACATCTGGAGCCGATATTGCCGTCTAGATGTTACAGATTTAGACAAACTGGTGGGACGGGCTGAGCTGCTCCGCCCAAGCAGCGGCAAAAGAAAAGGTAGATTTTCAGGCATGTCCCAAAAATCTACCTTTGTTGTGGTTAGCCCAGCAGGTCGACGACGTTAAAGCCGGCGTTGCTCTTGGCGATGACGTCTCGGCCGCCGAAGACGCAGGTGGGCGACTCGGCTGCGATGCGCGTCACATCGGCGCCGAGCGAGCGCAGCTCACCGGGCGTGGCGGCGAGCATCTGGGCGCGGCGCTCTTCGCGTGCGTGCGGATCGAGTCCGGCCAGGTAGGTTGTGTTGCGACGCTTGGTGAGCGCGTACGGCTTCACGGGCGCGTCCATGCCGCTTACGCAGCTCACGATAAAGCCCTCAAAGGCGGCCTCGTCAGGCTCAAAGCTGCCGAGCCATGCGCCCGCGCGCTCCACACGCTCAATCGAGGGATCGATCGCGGGATCGCGGTAGGTGTAGAACGCCGTCTGACGCTCGCCGGCCGCGCGGAAACCGCAGCCGTACGCGCCACCCTTCACGCGGATCTCGTTCCACAGGCAGTCGTAGGAGAGTGCGTTGGCAGCCACCGCCCAGGCGCCCGTCACGTCAATGCCTAGACGGCGCGGGTCGCAGGCGCGCGCCGCAAAGCAGATATCGCTGGGGATCACAAAGGCCTCGTGGCGGTCGCACGGCGCCGGCACCACGAGCGCGTCGCGGCCAGCATCGGCGCCGTCGCCCGCGCCAAGCCCCAGGTCGCCCGCGGCATCCCAGTACGCGTCAAAGTCCTCGTCGCTGCCGGTAAAGCTCGTCATGCAGCCATTGGCCACAAAGATGCGGCCCGCCAGCTCAGCAAGCTTGGCGCGCAGCCCGTCCAAGCGCTCGTCAAAGTGCTCGAGCACATCGCGCAGGAACAGGTAGAAGTCCACGCCCGAAAGCTGCTCGCGCACCACGGCCGAAGGCGAGCTGTAGCTCATCGCGCGGCCGAGCGCCGCCGAGTGGCCGTTGTTGATAAAGCCCTGCTCAAGCCCAATGCGAATCTGCGTGAGCACGTCGCGCACACGGTCGGCGTCAGCATCGAGCAGCAGCGTGCTCGACCACACCTCGCGCGGCAGGCTCGCCAGCGCATCGATCTTCTCGGACAGGGCGCCGGCGCTCACCAGCAGGTAGGGGCGCACGCCGTCCACGTCGGGCTGCGTCATGACCTCGGTCGTAAAGCTCAAAAAGCCCAGCTTGCCGGCGAGCAGGTTGTCGAGTTCCTCGGCCGAGTGCTCGCGCGTGGGCAGCTGCTTGAGCAGGCGGCAAAGCAGTGTTACGTAGGGCAGGTCCTCAAACGCGACGCAGCTCAGGTCGAAATACTGCATGGCGTAGGCCAAGCGATTGGTGGGAATGCCGTGACGCAGACAGGGGATGGGCGCGGTCGTGTCCACGACCAGCGGCGGCTCGGGGCGTGCCTCGCCAATGTCGGACACGCGCAGGCGCGGCAGCGTTGCCTTGGCCTCGGGCGTGTCCTCGGCCTCCTGCGCGGCACGCAGCGCGGCCGTGCGCTCGACCACATCGGCCAGCTCGGCGTCGGTCATGGCGTCGCGCTTGGCAGCAAGTTCGGCTGCCTCGGCACCCTCTGCACCATCGGCGGCGTCCACCGGCACCAGCTCGACGAGCGCCATGTGGTCGTTCTCCAGCACCAGCTCGCGGAGCAGGTCCTCAAAGTAGGAGCCGTCCAGCTCGCCGCGCAGCTCCTCGTACACCGGACCGTACTTGAGCGCCAGCGTCGCGGCGTCGTCATCGTAGAGCCAGGTGCTCAGCGCGTCGCACGCAATGGCCACGCCGTCGGCGATGCCGTAGTCGCGCTGGCGCAGGTCGTACTCGTTGCTGCTGATGATGGCCTCCAGGCGCTCGCGCGGAACGCCGTGCTCGCACAGGTCGCGGCAGGCGTCCTGGAACACGCGGCGCAGCTCGCGCGCCACGTCGGGCTGGGCATTTTGCAGCATGATGAGCTCATAGGGCTGCAGGCACTCGGCCGCGGTGTAGCTCACCACGTTGCCGCCCAGGCCTGCCGCCAGGATCGCCTTCTTAACCGGCGCCTCGTTGGACCCCAGCAGCGCCTCGAACAGGATATCAGCCGCGATCGTGCGCTTGCGGTCGAGCGCGTTACCCAGTACCAGACCCAGGCCCACCAGGGCGTTCTCGGGCGTGGTGGCCATCTCGACGCGCTCATACTCGCAGGTCACGGGGGCCTGCACGTCCAGCGGATTGGGCGCCAGCGTGGACGGGTCCTCGCCGGCGGCAACGGCAGCGTCCATGCGGCGGCTCGCGGCACTCGGTTGCGACAGATAGCGCTCGTCCAAAAAAACCAGCGCGCGGTCCACATCCAGGTCGCCGTAGAGCGTTATATAAGAGTTGGAAGGATTGTAGTGGCGCGCGTGCGTGTCCAGGAACTGCTCGTAGGTGAGCGCGGGAATCGCGCGCGGATCGCCGCCGCTCTCGTGCGCATAGGCGGTATCGGGGTAGAGTGCGGCGTTGACGGCGTCGTCCAGCACACTCATGGGGTCGGACAGCGCGCCCTTCATCTCGTTGAACACCACGCCGTTATAACGCAGCGTGCCCTCACGCAGGTTCGCGGAGCTGTCGCCGCCCTCGCCCTCGACGCTCTCCGGCAGGTCCAGCTCGTAGTGCCAGCCTTCCTGCTCAAAAATGGTGGGCTTGGTATAGATGGCCGGGTTGAACACCGCGTCCAGGTACACGTCCATCAGGTTGTACAGATCCTGCTCGTTGGTGGTGGCAACGGGGTAGATGGTCTTGTCGGGGTAGGTCATGGCGTTGAGGAACGTCTGCATGGAGCTCTTGATCAGATCGACAAACGGCTCCTTGACGGGGAACTTGGCCGACCCGCACAGCACCGAGTGCTCAAGAATATGGAACACGCCGGTGGAATCGGCCGGCGGCGTCTTAAAGCCAATGGCAAAGGCCTTGTTTTCGTCGTCGCACGCCAGGTACAGCAGGCGAGCGCCCGAGACGGTGTGACGCAGCACGTAGGCGTCCGAGTCGAGCTCGGGCACGGTCTCGCAACGCTCGACGGCAAAACCGTGGCAGGTGGTACCGGGCACCAGCAGCGCGGCAGCAGCGGCGCGCGGGTCGGTTGAGGTGGTGGACATATGCAGTCTCCTTTGACGCCCCAGCGGGGGCGAATCGAGTCGAATCCTCGAGAGTATACCCATATGGAGCGCGGCTCTGCAGCGAACTGGAGACGATGTGGGTAGACTAGCCTAACTAGGTTGATAACGAATGCCGCGGGTAGCCGCTGCACCCCGCTAAAGTGAAATAACACCCCGTTTACCGAATCATTTAGGAAATATATGGACTCCTAAAAAGTTCTAATACAATATAAGTCATCTATCTATAAACTGCTGATTCCTTGCAAAGGTATGGTTGATATGGTTGAAGCAAATAGCGTTATCCCCCTGTACAAACAGATTGTTCGCGCGCTTTCTGATTCGATCGCCAACGGCACGTACCGCCCGGGAGATAAGCTCCCGACCGAGGCGGAGCTTATCGAGCAATTTGGCGTGAGCCGAATAACGGTTCGCTCCGCAATTAAAGAAATGGAAGATGCTGGGCTTGTTGAGAGGGCCCGCGGCAAGGGCACGTTCGTTTCGTCGGACACGCAGATGTATGCCGCGGACGACCGTGAGAGCTTTACCCATTCGTGCCAGCTTGCGGGCAAACAGGCGTCTACCAGGGTTCTCGAAATGGGCTGGGACTTCCCAAGCCTGCGAGACGCGAAGTTCCTGGGCGTAGACGATACCCAAAAGGTATTGCGTAGTCGTCGTCTGCGGCTTGTGGATGGCAAGCCCACGATGCTGGAAACCAATAGCTATTCCGCTGCGCTTTCTTTTTTGGAGCATGAATCCCTTGATGATTCGCTGATGGCGGTACTCGATCGCCAGGGGATCAAGATGGGTCCCAACACGCGTACGCTCGAGGTCTGCTATGCGAGCGAGCTCGAGGCGGCATATCTTAACGTGGAGCTGGACTCTTCGCTGCTTCTGTTTGTCGATAGACGTTATGCTCCAAGCGGCGAGCCGCTCTTCATCTCCCGTCAGGTGTACTGCACCGAGCGGCTGAAGTTCTATTTGTAAATTAGAGATAGATTGGTCTATTTACCGATCAATTGTTACCGTTCGCGGATTTGGAAAATAGACACACCGCGTAGGGTAGATTGCTAATATACTTTGTTATGACAATATAGTACGTCCTATTGGTATTGGAGAACTATGAATAAGATATTGCTAGCGAGTCATGGTTATCTCGCCCAAGGCATGAAAAGCTCTCTGGAGATTCTGATGGGCACCAACGACCGAATCGAGTGCCTGTGCGCCTATGTCGATGACGATTCAAGGGACGTCGCGGCGTTGATTGATGCATGGATGGAGACGAGGGACCCTGCCGACTCTTGGTTTGTCGTGACTGACATCTTTGGCGGCTCTGTAAACAACGAATTCATTCAGAGACAGACCACCGGATCGTTTACGTTGATTACCGGAATGAACTTGCCGCTGCTGGTGGAAATGGTTACACAGCTGGACTCCCTGGATGCGGACAAGGCCAAGGCCGCGGTCGAGGGGTCGCGTCCGTTTATTCAGCTTTGCGAGGCGGCGGACATGCTTGCCGGCGCCGAGGAAGAAGAGTTCTAGTTAGTTCTGGTTCGAGCCCTAGCTAAGGGCCACACCTGTCATTCCTTTATCACGTGCGGAGATGATAACGATGATTAAGCTTACGAGAGTTGATTACCGACTGATTCACGGCCAAGTTGCCATGTCCTGGACTCACGCTTTGGATGTAGATTGCATCCTGCTTGCCAGCGATGCTGTGGCAAAAGACGACATGAGGAAGGCGGCCTTGAGGCTCGCCCGCCCCAGCGGCGTTAAACTCGTCATCAAGGATGTTGACGCTGCTATCGAGGCGCTCAACAGCGGCGTTACCGACAAGTATTCGCTGTTTATCATCGCTGAGACGATTGAAGATGTCTATCGTCTCGCTAAGGGTTGCAAAGACATCAAAGAGATCAATCTGGGTGGAACCCGAAAGACCCCTGAGACCACGCTTCATCCGACCCCTGCAATCTTTGCGACCGAGAAAGATGCCGAGCATATCCAAGAGCTCCTGGGCGATGGCGTGGCCGTCGAAATCCGTCAGGTTCCCAATGACGCCAAGGTGTTTGCCAAGGACGTTTTTTAGCCGAAAACATGCTGGTGTTCGGTATTTATTGAACCGATACTCTATGTCTATGCCCGTCGATCATTTGATCGGCGGGCTTTTTATTAAAGAAAAATCAAAAAAATCCGAAATAGGTCTTGCATAGTTAGTTATATAAAGTATTATAACGTCATGGGATGAATGAAGGGTTCATCCAAGTGAGTTAGGAGTAAGGGATGTTCAATTTCGATGAGCCTCGTTACGAGAAGGTTGTGAGCGATGCCCTCGCTCTCCGTCCTCAGATTGAGGCTGCCGTGGACAAGGTCTGCGAGCAGGGTTATTCCAACATCTTCTTTATCGGCTGCGGCGGCACCTGGGCCCACACGCTCCCGATGAAGTATTGGGTCGAGACCACCACGGCCGACGTCGACGTCCACTGCGAGATTGCCGCTGAGTTCCTCGCATGCCCGCCCAAGACCTTCAACAAGGACTCGGTCTGCGTCTTCTCCACCCGTACCGGCACCACCCCCGAGATCATCGAGGCCGCCAAGTTCTGCCAGGAGCAGGGCGCCCGCACGCTGATGTATGTCTCCAACGACAACACCCCGGCCACCGAGTACGCCGATTACAAGTTCTTCAGCTTCGCCGAGGACGACGTCCTGTGCGAGGCCATCTACACCTACCAGATCACGCTGGTCGCCCGCTTCCTCAAGAACGCCGGCGCCTTCCCCAAGTACGACACCTTCATGGAGGAGTTCGGCAACATCGCTCCGTACCTCATCAAGGCCAAGGACGCTCAGGACGAGCGCTGCGCCGCCATGGCCGAGGACTTCAAGGACACCGATTACCACATGGTGATTGGCTCCGGCATGCTCTGGGGTGAGGCCTACGACTACGCCATGTGCATTCTCGAGGAGATGCAGTGGATCAAGACCAAGTCCATCCACGCCGCCGAGTTCTTCCACGGCACCATCGAGCTGTGCGAGGAGGGCACGAGCCTCATCATGCTCTACGGCGAGGACGACACCCGTAAGCTCATGGACCGCGTGGACAACTTCACTCACATGCTCGCCGACGAGAAGGGCGTCAACGTCCGCGTGAACAAGTTTGACACCGCCGAGGTCGAGCTGCCGTTCAGCGACCCCGAGTTCCGCAAGATTGTCTCCCCGATGGTCACCTACACCATCACCGAGCGTCTGAGCTGCCATCTCGAGCACGTCCGTAACCACCCGCTCACCACGCGTCGTTACTATCACCAGATGAACTACTAATCCTCTCAAATTGCTGCGGTTGTCTGCAGGCGAGCTGCGCAGAATGCCTCGCCTGCAGACCTATTTCTGGGGTTGATCGAAATGGTTGTCCAGTATCTTCTAGTTGCACTGGTCGCATTTATTGCGTCCATGGACGAGCAATTATTTGGCATTACGATGCTTGGTCGTCCGCTGTTTACAAGTCTGTTTGTCGGCTTGATCCTAGGCGATGTCCAGCAGGGCGTTATCGTCGGCGCTGCTTTGGAGTCCATGTTCATGGGCGCCATCATGGTCGGCGCGGCGGTTCCTCCCGAGGTCTATGCCTCCGGCGTGCTTGGCTGCGCGTTTGCCGTCATTACGGGTACGGGCACGGCAACTGCCGTCGCGCTCGCCCTTCCCGTCTCCGTCTTCCTTCAGGTGTGGCGTAACTTCTGCTACGCCGTTCCGGGTGCCTTTGCCTGCAAGAAGATTGAGACCGCTCTGGCAAATCGCGATCTTGCCAAGGCGAATCTGTACCATCTGACCATCGTGCCGCTGTCGATTGGCATTCCGTCTGCACTGCTGGTGTTTGGCTCGCTGTTCTTTGGTGCCGACCTCATCAACAATGCGCTCAACGCGATTCCGCAGTTTGTGATGGACGGCCTCAACGTTGCGTCCGGCGTCATGGTCTGCATCGGCTTCGCTCTTCTTATTAGGACCATGGGCGACAACAAGCTGCTTCCTTGGCTGTTCATCGGCTTCATTATGGTCATCTACCTCAAGATGGACGTGGTCGGCGTCGCCGCAGCTGCTATTTGCGTCGCGCTGCTCCTGGCCTTCCGCGAGGGCTCGTCCGGTCCGCAGGCGGTTGCTGCAGATGAAGAGGAGGACTTCTAATGGCTACCCAGAACACCGACCTCAAGGAGGCCAAGAAGGACGCGGTTATGACCCCCGATATGTATCGGAGCATGTTCCTTCGCCAGTTTACGAGCCAGTGCTCGCAGTCGTACGACAAGATGATGGCAATGGGCTTCATGTACACCATTCAGAAGCCCCTGCGAAAGATCTATCCCAACGACGACGATTACTATGCGGCGCTCGATCGCCATACCGAGTTCTTTAACATCACGCCTCATGTGCTTCCGTTTGTAGCCGGCCTAACGGTTTCGATGGAAGAGCAGGCGGCTGCCGATAAGAACTTCGACACGTCCTCGATTAACGCCATGAAGGTCGGCCTCATGGGACCGCTTTCCGGCATTGGCGATTCGTTCTACTGGGGTACGTTCCGCGTGGTCGCCGCCGGCATTGGTATTGGTATCGCTTCGACGGGCAACCCGCTTGGCCCCATCGTGTACGCGCTCATCTACTCCGTGATTAACTTTGCAACGCGTATCGTCGCAGCCCATCTGGGTTACGACCTGGGAACCAAGTTCCTGCAGCAGTCCGAAGAGAACAACCTTATGTCTCGCATGACGCATGCTGCCGGTGTCCTCGGAATGACCGTTATCGGCGCCATGATTGCGGCACAGGTCTCACTGTCCACTGCTTTGACCTTTGACGTGGGTGGTTCGGAGATTGTCCTGCAGGATCTGTTCGATTCGATCTTCCCCGGTCTGCTGCCCTTGCTGGCAACCTTTGCCTGCGTCGCCCTGTACAAAAAGGGCGTCAAGACCATTTGGATCATCTTGGGCATCTTTGCGATCTGCATCATCGGAACGGGCTTGGGAGTGTTCGCGGCGGCGTAATGTTGACTGCTATGCTCGCGCGTTGGATAACTAACTGACCGTTTGAAAACGGGGCTCGGCGTAAGGCCGGCCCCGTTTTTTGTTTGAGGGATTTTCCGACCGTCCAAAAATCCACGCTCGTCCATCACTCACGTATCTCTCGTCTCTCATTCGTCACTAATACGAGAGAAAGCAGAAAGACGAGAGATAAATTATGAGAGATAACTGATCAGCAAAGAGACAGGCAATCATGGTATTGTCTCAATGCCGATTGCTCTACCAGCAAAAACATGTATAAATGAAGCAAATGGTAGACATTCCATCTCTCATCTATCTCTCTATCTCTAAGCCGAGAGATAGAGAGATAGATGAGAGATAATTACGAGAGATAACTGAGAGACGAGGGAAATCTATCCGCGGATTTCCTTGATTCCCAGGGCAATGTCACCAAGGCTGGACTCCAAGTTGCGGGCACCTGCCCTCAGCAGTTTTATCCCAAGCTCTTTATCGACATGGCTGTCTATGCGGGGACCCGGAAAGGCACGGCGGAGTCGCTGAGGTTCATGGACCGCACAATCTGTGAGGGATAGTTGGACGAGATGATTTCGGATACTGTCGCGGCTGTCGCCAAAAACCTGCGCCGTACCTCGACCGTCCAAGGCATCTTGCGTTAGTGGACGAGGCGAACCAATAATCGACCCTCAATTGGCGCCCACTAAGGTAAAGCGGTTGTTGCTCAGTCGACGGTGATGCTAAAGACTCGGCTTACGCCGGCATGGCCCCGAACCCGTCCATTAAGAACAGCCTAAGAACCAGCTTGATGACATATCCCGGTTTGACTTCTGCCGCGTCAAAGACGTGGCGCTCGGCGAGCTCGCTGCAGTATGCATAGATGTCGCGGATAAGGTCCGCGCCCGAAAGCGTAAACATGTAGCCTGCGTCCGAAAGCGCATTGGGTGCGGCGGGCAACTTGGTCATGCGACAAAAGGTCAACAGGTCGGGCGCCATAGCGTCTTGGTAGCCAAGATGGCTGCCGTCTTCTTGTGCGGCGAGTTCCAGCTGGCGTACTCGATCCAGCGCCGCTGCCAGCACAAAGCTCGGTGTGGGAGCATTGACGTCCTCCGTGCTCGCCACGAGTCTGCCCGCCGCCTGCGTGACGAGCCAAGCGACCTCGCGCTGGCAGCGCACGGCCTTGCGCGTAACCGGCTTGATGGACGAAGAAGAAACGCTCCCCTTAGGCGGATTCGAAACAGCCACAAGAACCTCCCATGAACAATCCGGCCCAACAAGCCCGGATGAAACACGTGCTACATCAGTATACAGGGGAGTGGGGTAGCGGGGTACAAGTGCGCCAGCGGCAAACCGAGAGCATCAACAATGTGCCTCCGCTCTATTTGGACGATGGTACGTGGGTCATTAAGTATTCGGTTCAAGCGCCGGGTACCGTTGGTTTTCGAGACCAGAATTACAACCGTAAAATGCTCAACTGCACGGAATGTGGCATTCCAGTCGGAGTCATATTTGCAACCGAGGTGGGCTACAAGGTGCTCGGCCTTGCGTTTGTTGAACGGTTCGAGCCCGAAAACGGATGGTTTGGACCCAATACGGTGTTTCTTGAGGCCCATCGCATTGAGTTCGATCACTCGGAAAAGAAGCGTGAAAAGGCGGGGCCTCTGCCGTATTAGCGTATTTGGCTTTGGCGGTCTTTTACGATCGTGTTGTTTGATCGGATCGCGTGGCGATGCGATCTCGCGCACGCCCTCCGGTGCATGCTCTTCCTGATTTGTATAGCGAGAGGGGAGCGAGCGTGAGCTGGCGAGGCGATATTGCGATGGGGAAGTACGGAAAACTGCCGTGCGCCCTTATAGACAACAAAATGTTTCCGAGCGTAGAAGTTGATTGCGGGTCGTTTGTCGTCTTCTGTCCTTGCTGCGGCTCGCAAATACCGTGCCTCGACATTCGGTTCATCGATGCGCGCGACAGACTTAGCGACGAAGTGAGAAAACGGACAGGCGTTCATATGCCGGTGTATCAGGAGAAATGCCCTGTTTGTGGCCTCGATATCGTGTACGACGCCGGCGACGAGGGATGGGTGATGCGGAGGAGCTGGCTGTGAAGGCATCTCCGTTCCTACAAATAAACCCCCTCACCGAGCTGCTTGTGGAACTCGGCGTGATGGTCGCGTGCCCAGGTAAAGAGCGCCTGGTCAAAGTCGGTGCGCGTGGCCGGGACGCCGAAGACGCCGGCAACTTCGACGCGCACAAACTCCAGTGCCGGCAGCTTGTTGATGGCAGTGAGGGCAAACGGGGACGAGGACTCCTCGAACAGATAGCGGCCGCCTTGCAGCGCGTCGCAACTGGTGCACGTGTTGCCGAGCGACGGGGCTTTGGAGGCTCGCGCGCCTACAGGCTTGTAGCCACAGCGCTTATGAAGGTAGTCGCGGATCTCGCCCGGCACGCAGCCAAGAGCGGGAACAATGGCGAGCGCGTTGGCATTGGCCGTGTCGATGGTAATGTGCCCGGCTTCGTTGGGCGCGTGCGCAATGGCGATGCCCTTGCCGTCATCGGTTCGATAGGGAATGCCGAAGGCCGCGACCGAGGTCTCTTCGTGGCATTTCCAGCACTCGCGCTTGCCCAGTACTAGATATATATACGGCGCTGAGGGGTCGGATCGGTCAACACCGGGCAGCCACTCGGCAAAGGGCTCGGGGTTGACGCCGCTGGGTACATACCAGATCTTCTTGGTCCGGTCCCATTTGGCGCCCAGCGCCTTGGCTTCTTCTTTGTGCGAAAAGGGGACATTGAGCTCGGTGCGCATGGCGGCTCCTTGGTGCTGCAGGTGCAAGTGGCTCAAGGATACCGCAGGGCGCAGACATCGCGGCGTTTTGCTGAGAAGTTGCGGTGCGGACTGATTGGTTATGCCGATGGATAGATCGGCAAGTAGATGGTCGGCTTTTGGCCAGTTGGGCGGTTGGAGCAGCTTGCGGCGCAGTTTTGTGCCTGGCTATTGTTGATGTTGGGGTATTGAATATGTTTGGCTGCCATTCGTCAGGTGAATTGATGCTACGTTGCGATGACGGTTGGAACTGCCAGCGGATTTAGCGACATAAAACAAAACAGCCCAGAGGACATAGCCTCTGAGCTGCGAACATTTGGTGGGCGTTAGAAGATTTGAACTTCTGACCTCTTCCGTGTCAGGGAAGCGCTCTCCCCCTGAGCTAAACGCCCGATCAAGGGTGCGCAAGCGCGCAAGGGATAATATAACGGAGCCTGAACTCGGTGGCAAGAACATTTTTAAAAATCGCTTACATTGTGGAATTCGGGGGCTTTGTCATATCCATTTCAAAAGAGCCCGCTGCCGCGATTTGGCTGTCGCATAATGCAAGGCCATTGCGGTATCGAGCTATGGAAAGACGCCTGCGGAATTGTCCTACCGATAAACGGACAAGCCTTCGGCTGGTGCCTTTGCCGTGGTAAGGTAAGCCGAATTGTTTCCAGGCTGCTTCGAGGGAGTGGAATGAGCAAAGAGCGTGTCGAGCAGGTCGAAGGCGCAGGGGCTTCGGTGCCGATGACCGATATATCGAACATTGATGTGCCCGAGGGCACCGACGAGCTCAGCCGCAACACCCGTCGCGCGTGGCGCGACCGCCTTAACAGCGCCTCGACGCGCAAGATGATCACGGGCGTTCTGGCCACGCTGGTGGGTGGTTCGTTTTGGGGCTTCTCGGGTACCAGCGCGAGCTTTCTGTTCGATACCTACCACGTCGATACCCTGTGGCTCATGAGCGTACGTCAGATTCTCGCCGGCCTGCTGTTTATGGTCGTGGTCGTCGCGCGCGATCGTGCGCGCCTGGTCAAGCTGTGGACCACGCCTGCCGACCGCAAGCAGCTGCTGCTCTTTACCGCCTTTGGCTTGCTGTTCAATCAGTTTTGCTATCTTTCGGCCGTGCGCCTGACCAACGCCGGAACCGCGACGGTGCTCCAATGCCTGCAGCTGGTCATCATCATGGGATACACCTGCGTCATCGATCGCCGTATGCCGCGTCCGCGCGAGGTTATCGGCATTGGCCTGGCTCTGGGCGGTACGTTTTTGATCGCTACTGGCGGGGACCCCACCAGCCTGAGCATCTCGCCGCTCGGCCTGATCGCGGGCCTTATGTGTGCGGTCAGCGCCACCTGCATGGCAGTGATCCCCGCTAAGATTCTGCCCGAATACGGCAGCCCCATCGTCACGGGTTCGGCTATGCTCACGGCGGGTGTGGTCTCGTGCATCTTCGTACAGCCCTGGGCGCATATGCCTGCGCTCGACGCTGCCGGTATCGAAGCGCTCGCGGTGTTCGTGGTCATCGGTTCGTTTTTTGCCTACATGCTTTATATGCAGGGCGTTAAGGACATCGGCTCGGTGCGTGCGAGCCTCATCGGAACCGTGGAGCCGGTTTCGGCGACTATCACTAGTGCCGTTATGCTGGGCACGGTATTTTTGCCGACCGACCTTATCGGCTTTGCCATGATCATCGTGATGATGTTCCTTACGGTGTAGCTGGCGCCGCCAAGACAGATAAGGTGTTGCGCCACATTTTCGCCAATTGATGTCCGTGTCTGGAGTTTAGCTGTCGATGCCCAATATGCCATAAACTAGTAACGTTATGGACTTTTTCATTGCGACTCAATTGCGAGGATTTCTTTATGGCTGGTAATCACTTTAAGGGCAGCGACAGCGGCCGTCCTGCGGTTCCGCCGCGTTCGAACGGGACTGGAAAAGCCGGCATGCCGAGCGGAGCTGGTCAGTACAGTGCCGGTAAGCGCACGTCCCCGGGCGAGACGGCGATGTTTACCGCTCTGTATGAGCAGTCTCAGAAGGCCAAAAAGACCGGTCGAGCAAAAGGGAATGTCTTTGCGGGCGGTGCGACCCCCACATCGCAGCCGAGCGGGGCTCCTTCGACACCTGCGAACACCGCAGGCACTGCCAACGCCGCGAATGCCGCCGGCAACATTAATGCCGGCAATGCCGCCAACAATACCCCCTCTGCCGGTGGCGCGGGGCTTACGGGCAACCTTGGTACGATCTACACCGGCGCCTCCGAGACTGGCACGTTTGCCCGCTTGGATGATAGCGGTGCCGAGTTTGCGGGCTCGGGTTCCAAGGAAGATTATTACGATTTTGGCTTGAACTACGGTAGCGACACTTCGTCGAGTTCGACCTCTGACGGCCTGGTCCGTCATCGCCATCGCAAGGGCGAGCGCAAAAAGCGTCACACCGGCGCCATTATTGCCGCTGTAGTCGCGGTGCTTCTCGTTGTGCTTGGCGCAAGTGGCTTTATGCTGCTTAACTCGGCAAAGACCGTAAAGAGCGAAGCGAAGGAGGCTGTCGAGATCGTCGGTGGCCTTAAGGACAAGGTCACGTCGGGCGATTTTTCGACGCTGCCCGACGACGCGAAGAAGATCGATGAGCTCTGCGACAGCATGAAGGCGGAGACCTCGAGCCCGCTGTGGACGGCGGCTTCGTTTATCCCGGTGTACGGCAGCGACATCAATGCTGCCCGCACCATGATCGACGCCCTGTCCGATGTCTCGAGCAATGCGCTGGTTCCCATGGCCGATAACCTTTCGCAGGCCACGCCCGGCAAGCTGTTCCAGGACGGCATGATTAACGTGTCCGCGCTGCAGGCGGTCGCCGATTCGCTTTCCAGCAGCTCGAAGGTGTTCAAGAGCGCCAACGAGAAGATCCAGGGTATTGGCGATACTCATATTTCCCAGGTGACCGAGCTGGTCGATAAGGCCAAGGACGGCTTTGCCACCCTCAACGGCGCGGTTGACGCGGCGGAGAAGGTCGCCCCCGTCCTTCCCCAGATGCTCGGCGCCAACGGCCAGACGCGCAACTACCTTGTGTACGCCATGAACAACGTCGAGATTCGTGCCTGCGGCGGCTTTGGCGGTTCGCAAGGTTTGATTTCGGTCACCGACGGCCAGATGTCGATTGGCGAGTTTGTTCCCCGCATTGGACTCAGCGAGGATGAGGCGGTCGAGAGCGTCGACGAAGAGGATGAGGCGCTGTTCGGCAACCACAGTAACCTGTACAACTCGGGCAATACCTATTCGCCCGATTGGCCTCGCAACTCGCAGCGTGTCGCCGCGCTGTGGAAGTCCCAATATGGGCAGGACGTTGATGGCGTCGTCGGCATCGATCCTGTGTTCTTGCAGTACCTGCTGGGCCTTGTCGGTAATGTCTCGCTGCCCGATGGTACGGTCGTCGACGGTACCAACGCGGCGAAGGTTCTCATGCACGATGTGTATTGGAACTATCCGGTCGAGGAATCGGACGGCATCTTTGCGGCTGTTGCCAGCGCCGCCTTCGACAAGATTCTCGGTGGCATCGGTGACGTCGACGTTACAAAGCTTGTCGGTGCATTCGAGCGCGGTGCCGAAGAGGGCCGTCTGATTGCTTGGATGAGAAACGATGATGAGCAGAATGCCGTCAAAGAGACGGGCATTGACGCTTCGCTGCCCGATCCGGATGATCCGAGTGAAGATCCCGTTGCCGGCGTTTACTTTAACAACCTGAGCTTCTCCAAGCTCGACTGGTACCTGAACGCTGATACGCAGATTGGCCAGGGCGTCAAGAACGGCGACGGCACGTGCTCGTATCGCATCACCGTTACCCTGACGAACATCATGACGCAGGAGGAGGCAGGCAAGCTGCCCGATTACGTCGCGGCGAGCGCGCCCGATGCCGCGCGCGACGACGAGCGCCTGAATGTCTCGTTGTTTGCCCCGACGGGCGGCAACATCAGTGACCTTACGGTTGAGGGCACCCAGTTTGGTCTTGGCGCCGCTACGTGGCATGGAATTCCCTTCTATTCGGGAACTGTTGACTTGCACGCGGGCGAGACGACGACGATCACCTATACGCTGACCACGTCGGCCGAGGCGGGAGACAAGCCGCTTGCGCTGCGCCAGACCCCCACGTGCCAGGCGGCTCGCGACAGCGCTTCGGCGTAGGGTTTTTCTGGTAGTTCAGATAATCGAGTACCATTTTGGGGCGGACGGATAATCTGTTCGCCCCATTTTTATAAGGAGAGCGCATGAAGTACTTTGGCACCGACGGCTTTCGCGGCGAGGCCAACGTTGGGCTGACGGTAGAGCACGCCTATAAGATCGGTCGTTTTGTGGGCTGGTATTACGGCGCCAATCGCGAGCGCAAGGCACGCGTCATCGTAGGTAAGGACACGCGTCGATCTAGCTATATGTTCGAGGCGGCGCTGGTGAGTGGCTTGGTCGCGAGCGGTGCGGACGCCTACATGCTGCACGTGATTCCGACGCCGGGCGTGGCGCACCAGACCGTGGAGGGCTGCTTCGATTGCGGCATCATGATCAGCGCGAGCCACAACCCGTTTTTCGATAACGGCATCAAACTCGTCAACAGCGACGGCTTTAAGATGGACGAGGACGTGCTGGAGCTCATCGAGGATTACATCGATGGCAAGACCGAGGTGCCGCTGGCCACAGGCAACCACATCGGTGCCACGGTGGACTACATGCAGGGCCGCAACCGCTACATCGCCTCGCTCATCGCAAGCGCGAACTTTTCGCTGCAGGGCGTCAAGATTGGCCTGGACTGCGCCAACGGCTCGGCGTCCTCGGTCGCCAAGCCGGTGTTCGACGCGCTGGGCGCCGATGTGCGCGTGATCAACGCCGCGCCCGATGGCTTCAACATTAACGTCGACTGCGGCTCCACGCATATGGAGCGCCTGCAGCGCCACGTGGTGGAGCAGGGCCTGGACGTGGGCTTTGCCTACGATGGCGATGCCGACCGCTGCCTGGCCGTGGACGAGCGCGGTCGCGTGGTCGACGGCGACCAGATTCTGTACGTGTGCGGCGTGTATTTGAACAAGCACGGCCGTCTTTCGGGCGGTACCGTGGTGCCGACGATCGCCAGCAACTTTGGCCTGATCAAGTCGCTGGAGCTTGCCGGCCTGAGCGCCGTGACCAGCGGCGTGGGCGACCGTCACGTGTACGCCAAGATGCGCGAGGGCGGCTACAGCCTGGGCGGCGAGCAGACGGGCCATACGATCTTTGGCGATATCGAGCGCACGGGCGACGGCATCATGACTTCGCTGCGCGTGATGGAAGTGATCCGTGCCGAGCGCGAGACGCTCTCGCAGCTCACGGCACCGTGCAAGCTGCTGCCGCAGGCGCAGGTGGCCGTGCGCGTGGCCGATAAGGACGCCGCGCTCGATAGCATGGGGGTGCAGAACGCCATCGCCGAGGCCGAGGCATCGCTGGCAGGCGAGGGCCGCGTGCTCGTGCGTAAGAGCGGAACCGAGTCGGTCATTCGCGTCCTGGCCGAAGCCCCCGACCAAGCAGCCGCCGACGCCGCCATGAAGCGCATCGCGAGCGCGTTGGAGGCCCTGTAGTTACGCGGTTTTGCCAAACCGCGTAACTGCTCGACGCTGCAAACGACCCTAAGCGGCAATCTGACGTTCAATTTCAAGGGCGCGACCAGAAGGTCAGCGCCCTTTCATTTCACGTCACCTTGCTCGCTCAGGGTCGTTTTCGCTGACGTTGCCAAAACATCGGCGTCAACCTAGTCGTTGGGGACGTTCTTTAATGACTAGTCGTTTAAGAACGTCCCCAATGACTAGGTGCAAAAGGGGCGCCGCGGGATTGGTTCCGCGGTGCCCCCTTTTGCGTTGGCGTGCTGTCTTAAGTCTTACAGCTCGTAGAGTGTGGTGAACTTGTCCTGGAGGTAGCTGCAGTAGTAGCGGGCGTCGAATGCCATGCCACAGGCACCCTTGATGAGCTCCGGTGCGTCCTTGGCGCGACCCCACTGCCAAATGTGCTCGCCCAGCCACGCGCGGACGGGTGCCAGGTCGCCGCTCGCGCAGGCGCCGGTAAGGTCGACGCCGTCGCGGCACATGGCTGGCACGAACATGGCGTCGTAGGCGCTGCCCAGTGCATAGGTGGGGAAGTAGCCAAACGAGCCGCCGCTCCAGTGCGTGTCCTGTAGGCAGCCGCGCGTGTCGTCGGGAACCGGAATGCCCAGGTACTCGTCCATAAAACGGTTCCAGAGCGCGGGGATATCCTTAGCCGTGGCCTCGCCGGCAAACAGCATGCGCTCGATCTCGTAGCGCACCATAACGTGCAGCGGGTAGGTGAGCTCGTCGGCCTCGGTGCGGATCAGCGACGGCTGCGCAATGTTCAC
Organism: uncultured Collinsella sp.; assembly: GCA_934654795.1. GTDB lineage: Bacteria > Actinomycetota > Coriobacteriia > Coriobacteriales > Coriobacteriaceae > Collinsella. Next base: position 26,186 of record CAKUGT010000011.1, on the reverse strand, counting down.
AGCGCGGTAGAGCATATCCTCGTCCACGTTGCCGTAGACCTCGGGCGCGTGACGGCGCAGCACCTCGAGCAGCGGGCCCATAAAGGCGTGGCTGCGGCCCACGGTGTTCTCGAAGAAGCGGCTCTGGCTCTCGTGAATGCCCATGGAGGTACCGCCCTCCAAGCACGTGCGCGCGTAGGCGGGGTTAACGCCCAGCTCGTACATGGCGTGGCCGGCCTCGTGGATGATGCTAAAGACATTGGAGATGCAGTCGCCCTCGTAGATGTGCGTGGCGATGCGCGCGTCACCCACCGAGAAGCCCTCGCTAAACGGATGCTCGGTAAAGGCGAGCGTGGTGTCGTCCAGGTTCAGACCGACGAGCTTCATTAAATCGAAGCTCATGGCGCGCTGGGCAGCCTCGGGCACGCGCGCGTGCAAAAAGTCGGCAGCAGGCTGCTGACCGCGTTCGCCGATAGCGTGCACGAGCGGCACGACCGTCGCTTTGACCTCGTCGCAGAATGCATCAAAGCTCTTGGTGGAAAGGCCGCGCTCGTACTGGTCGAGCCACACGTCGTACGGGTCGCGCTTGGGGTCCATAAGCTGGGCCTGGTGCTTGAGCTGGGCGACAATCTTGTCCACGTAGGGCTCAAAGCTTGCCCAGTCGTTGGCCGTCTTGGCCTTGTGCCATACGGCGTCGGCCTCGCAGGTAAGCCTGGTCCAAGCCTCGGCTTCCTCGGTGGGGATGGCACTGGCCTCGCGCTGATCGCGGCCGAGCACACGAATCTCGTCGAGCAGCTGCGGGTCGTCGACCTTTCCGCCCACGACCGTCTCGCGGGCCAGCGAGCGCACCAATTCAACGGACTTTTCGCTGGTCAGGAGCTTATGATGCTCGCCGGCGAGCGTGCCCATGGCATCGGCACGGGCCGCGGCGCCGTTGGCGGGGGCGATGGTCGCGCCGTCAAACTCGGCGATCTTGAGCAGATACTCGCGGGTCCACAGCTTGCCCTCGAGCTTGCGGAACTTCTTGACGGCCTTTTCGGCCTTGATGCCCTTGGCGGCTTTTGCCACGGCCGCCTTGGCCTTCTTATCGAGTTTCTTTCCCATACCATATCCTTGATCTCGCAGGCCGAGCGCCAAAGGTGGACGTGCGGCCAGTTTGCACAACTACCTGCCTTGTACCCAGCGCGAACAAAACGGAACGCGGCGATGCGCTGGCAGAATGTGTTATCCTATAGCCCAATGCGTTGACGGAGAGGGTTTAGCCCGCCGCGTCGCCGGCAAGAGAGGGAAGGTCGTGGGCTGCAAGCCTTCCTGCGGTGGCAAGGGCCAAGCGTTCACTCCCGAGCAGCGACCTCAACGGGCACGCGGCCAGCGGCAGCGAAGCCCCAGTAGGGAAGCCGTGAGCCTCGCGACAAGGGGCAAAGAGTGGGCACGGCGGGCCAGACATCCGCCGGGTCAAACAAGGTGGTACCGCGGAATTCAACCGTCCTTGGGCAAGGTAAATGCCCGAGGACGGTTTTTTGTTACCGAACCGGGCCGCGTTTCCGCAGCGCCAGGCGGTATCGGCCGCCCCGGCAAGTGGATGCGCGAGAGACGAAAGGGAAGACATGAGTCTGATTGATGATCTGGTCAAACTCGAGGAAGAGGCCAAGGAGCTCGTCGCCGGCGCCGACGACGCCGCCAAGCTCGAGGCCGCACGCATTGAGCTGCTCGGCCGCAAGGGTCGCATCACCGGCTTGATGCGCATGATGGGCAAGCTCGCCCCCGAGGATCGCCCCGTTATGGGCAAGCGCGCCAACGAGATGCGCCAGCTGATCGAGGGCATGCTCGACGAGCGCACGACCGAGATGAAGGCCGCTGCCCTCAAGCACGCGCTTGAGCACGAGGCCGTCGATATTACGCTGCCGGGCATCCGTCCGCAGATCGGTCACCAGCACCTGATCAAGCAGATCATCGAGGAGGCCGAGGACATCTTCTGCGGCATCGGCTACACCGTCGAATCCGGCCCCATGGTCGACACCTCCTACTACAACTTCACCGCGCTCAACGCGCCCATGGATCACCCGAGCCGCTCGGCCCGCGACACCTTCTACGTGGTCGACAACAATCCCGGCAGCGTCGCGCACCCCGAGGCACATGCCCATGGCGAGTCCGACGTGCTGCTGCGCACCCAGACCTCGGGCGTGCAGATTCACACCATGGAGACGCAGAAGCCGCCCATCTACATGATCTGCCCGGGCACCGTCTACCGTCCCGACACGGCCGATGCCTGCCACCTGCCGCAGTTCAACCAGATCGAGGGCCTGGTCGTCGACGAGGGCATCACCTTCGGCGACCTTAAGGGCACGCTCGACTACTTTGTTAAGTGCATGTTTGGCGAGGACCGCAAGACGCGTTACCGCCCGCACTTCTTCCCCTTCACCGAGCCCAGCTGCGAGGTGGACGTGAGCTGCCACGTGTGCGGCGGCAAGGGCTGCAACTTCTGCAAGCACAGCGGCTGGATCGAGATCCTGGGCTGCGGCATGGTCGATCCTAACGTCCTTATCAACTGCGGCATCGACCCCGAGAAGTACACCGGCTTCGCCTTTGGCATTGGCGCCGAGCGCGTCGCGGCCCTGCGCTACGACCTGCCCGACCTGCGCACGTTGATGACTGGTGATATGCGCTTCTTGAACCAGTTCTAGGCTGCGGCTTGCCCAAGCACGGCACCTCGGCGCTCATTCGTCGCTTGCGTACCAAAGTACGCGGCGCTCCTCTTTCGGGCCGATCTGCCGCACTTGGACAACCCTCGCTTTTGTAAGAAATGTTCACAAGGTTGAAGTTTCCACCTGCATCCTTCTGCAGGCTTTCAATATGAAAGGAGAGCTAGATGCGTGTCTCTTACGACTGGCTCAAGACCATGATCGATATTCCGGAGGATCCTAAGACCCTTTCGGACGAATATATCCGCATCGGCACCGAGGTCGAGGCGATCGACACCGTGGGCGAGTCTTTCGACCACGTGGTGACCGCCAAGGTGCTCACCAAGACCCCGCACCCCGATAGCGACCACATGTATGTGTGCTCGGTCGACGTGGGCGACAAGAACCTCGACGCCGACGGCAACCCCGCTCCGCTGCAGATTGTCTGCGGCGCGCAGAACTTTGAGGCCGGCGACCACATCGTCACGGCCATGATCGGCGCGGTCCTGCCCGGCGACGTCAAGATTAAGAAGAGCAAGCTCCGCGGTGTCGTGTCCATGGGCATGAACTGCTCCGCGCGCGAGCTCGGCTTGGGCGGCGACCACTCCGGCATCATGATCCTGCCCGAGGACACGCCCTGCGGCATGCCGTTTGCCGAGTACGTGGGATCGAGCGACACCGTGCTCGACTGCGAGATCACGCCCAACCGCCCCGACTGCCTGTCCATGATCGGCATGGCCCGCGAGACCGGCGCCATCTTCGACCGCGATTTCCACGTTGAGCTGCCCACCATCAAGGCCGAGACCGGCCGCGCGACCGATGACGAGCTTTCCGTCGAGATCGCCGACGAGGGCCTGTGCGACCGCTACGTCGCCCGCATCGTGCGCAACGTGAAGGTCGGTCCGTCGCCCGACTGGATGGTCAAGCGCCTCAACGCCCTGGGCGTGCGCCCGCACAACAACATCGTCGACATCACCAACTACGTGATGATGCTCACCGGTCAGCCCCTGCACGCCTTTGACCTGGACACCTTTGCCGAGCGCGAGGGCAGGCGCCGCGTGGTGGTCCGCGCTGCCCAGCAGGACGAGAAGTTCACGACCCTCGACGGCGAGGAGCGCGTGCTCGACGCCGGCATGGGCCTGATCACCGACGGCGAGCGTCCCGTGGCGCTGGCCGGCGTCATGGGCGGCATGGATTCCGAGATCGAGGACGACACCGTCGACGTGATGGTCGAGAGCGCCTGCTTCAATGCCGGCCGCACTTCGCACACCAGCCGCGACCTGTCGCTGATCTCCGACGCCTCCATCCGCTTTGAGCGCCAGGTCGACGAGACCGGCTGCGTGGATGTCGCCAACGTCACCTGCGCGCTGATCGAGGAGATCGCCGGCGGCGAGGTCGCTCCCGGCTACATCGACGTGTTCCCCGCGCCCAAGACCATCGACTGCATCAAGCTGCGCCTGGCCCGCGTGCACGCCATCTGCGGCGCCGACATCGAGCCCGACTTTATCGAGCGCTCGCTCACCCGCTTGGGCTGCACCGTCGAGCGCGACGGCGAGAACTTTATGGTGACCCCGCCGAGCTTCCGTCCCGACCTGCCGCGCGAGATTGACCTGATCGAGGAGGTCCTGCGCCTGTGGGGCATGGGCCGCGTGACGGCGACCATTCCGGCTGCCAAGAACCACATCGGCGGCCTGACCCGCGAGCAGAAGCTCACCCGCAAGGTCGGCGAGATCCTGCGCGCCTGCGGCCTCAACGAGACCACGACCTTTGGCTTTGCCGCCCCGGGCGACCTGGAGAAGATCGGCATGTCCACCGAGGGTCGCGGTTGCCCCGTGGTGCTCATGAACCCGCTGGTGGCCGAGCAGACCGAGATGCGCCGCTCGCTGCTGCCGGGCCTGCTGCAGTCCGTGGCCTACAACGAGGCCCACGGCACGCCCAACGTGCACCTGTACGAGGTCGGCAGCCTGTTCCACGGCCGCGAGAACGCCAGCCTGCCCAAGGAGACCAAGTCCGTGGCGGGCGTGCTCTCGGGCCAGTGGAGCGAGCAGTCCTGGAACATGAAGTACCGCAAGCTGCGTTTCTTCTTTGGCAAGGGCATTGTCGAGGAGCTGCTCGCCCAGCTGCGCATCGAAAAGGTCCGCTTCCGTCCCGTCGAGGGCGAGGGCTACGCCTTCCTGCAGCCGGGTCGTGCGGCCGAGGTTCTGTCCGGCGGAACCGTGCTGGGCTGGGTCGGCGAGATTCACCCCGAGGCGCGCGAGGCGATGGGCATCGATGAGGTCGTCGTTGCCTTTGAGCTCGACTTGGACAAGCTGATTAAGGGCGCCCGCAACCAGGAGAACTATCGCGAGTTCTCGCAGTACCCGGCTGTTGAGCATGACCTTGCCATTGTGGTCGACAACACTGTGACCTGCGAGGATCTTGAGCGTCGCATTACCAGTGCCGGCGGCAAGCTGCTCGAGGGCGTGCGCCTGTTCGATGTCTACCGCGATCCGGTCCGCATCGGTGCGGGCAAGAAGTCCATGGCCTTTGCGCTCACGTATCGCTCGGATGACCACACGCTTACCAGCGAAGAGGTCGAGAAGGCGCACCAGAAGATCGTCACCAAGGTGTGCAAGGGCGTAAACGGCGAGGTTCGCTCGTAATCTTTGCCGTTCGGAACCCGCCCCCTGCGGGGTTTTCACGGCAACGTCCTCGCCGCTTCGCGGCTGCGGGATGTTGCCTTAGAAAACCCCTCTCGGGGGCGGGTTCCTGCGTTAACCTTGTTGCGAGCGGACCGCACCTTCTTCCGGGTGACCGGAAAGTTGGGAGTGCATGGGCCTTTATTGGACGGTGCGTGGACCTGGGTTAATAACGTACGTATTGCAAGGGCGTGCTGCGTTGTGGGCGGTGCGCCTTTTTGTTAGTATGCAGAGTCGGTGTTACGGATTGTTGGAAACGTAACACGCAACGTTCTGATTGAGAGGGCTCATGCACATTCCAGATAATTATCTGTCCCCGCAGACCGATGCCGTTATGGCGGTGGCGATGGTGCCCGTTTGGGTCCATTGCATCAAAAAGGTACGCGCCACGCTCGATCGCGAGCACACTGCGTTCCTGGGCATTTGCGCCGCATTCTCCTTTTTGCTCATGATGTTTAACGTTCCGCTGCCCGGCGGCACCACAGGCCACGCCGTCGGCGGCGCACTCATCGCGCTGCTGCTGGGCCCCGAGGCCGCGGCTATCGCTGTCTCGGTCGCGCTGGCGCTGCAGGCGCTGCTGTTTGGCGACGGCGGCGTTCTGTCCTTTGGCGCCAACTGCTTTAACATGGCCTTTGTGCTGCCGTTTACCGCTGCTATCGTGTTCCGTGCACTCAACAGCCGTCTGCACGACAAGAGCTGGGGCACCTCGGCTTCTGCCATCGTGAGCGGTTGGGTCGGGCTGTGCGTAGCGGCCCTGTGCGCGGCGATCGAGTTCGGTATTCAGCCGATGCTCTTCACCAACGCCTCGGGCGCTCCGCTTTACTGCCCCTTCCCGCTGTCCGTGGCTATTCCGGCCATGTTGATTCCGCATATGCTGGTTGCCGGCGTGATCGAGGGCGTGGCGACGGCCGCCATCTACGGCTTTATCAAGAAGACGGCGCCGAGCATTATCGTCGGGCCCGAGGCCGTCGATGGCCAGCTTGCTGCCGAGGGCGCTGCTGCCAAGAAGACCTCGCTGGTCCCCACGCTCATCCTGGTTGCCGTGCTTGTCGTGGCCACGCCGCTTGGCCTGCTGGCCACGGGTGACGCCTGGGGCGAGTGGGACGCCGAGGGCGCCGCGACCGCCGTTCAGGAGGCTGGCGACGACAGCCTGCAGGCTTCGGTCGGTCTCGATACCCCGACCTTTGCCGACGCTCTACCTACGGGTGATTACCTGCAGGCCTATTCCGAGGAGCAGGGCCTTGGCTTTGCCGGCCAGGCCGCGATGTATATTCTTTCGGGCGTGATTGGCGTGGCGGTGCTCACCATCGCATTCCGCCTGTTCTCGCTGACGGTCAAGGAAAGCGGTGCTCATGGCAATAGCCGAGCTGCCTAGCTGGCTTGCGGCTGAGGAGCGATACGAGCCCGCGGGGGCTCGGCATCGTGTGATGCAAAAGAATGTCCTGCACCTGGCGAGCCTGCTTGAGCGGGTTCGCCTGGGTGGAGGCGCACACGAGGGCGGGTCGATGGTCGACCGCGCCCTTTCTTGCGTTTCGGCTCCGGTGCGCCTGGTGGGGATGTTCGTTTGCGTCCTGTGCGTGAGTCTGACACAGAGCCCGCTGTACCTCATGTCGATGGCGGCTATCGCGCTGGTGCTCGTTGCCGTGCGCCCCGTACGCGGGCTGCGGGCAACCTTTGTGCCGGCGCTTGGCGCTGCGGGGCTCGCGGTGGTTCTGGCGCTGCCCGCCTTGCTGCTGGACGCTTCTGCCGCGGGCGCCATGCTCAAGATTGCGCTCAAGACCTTCATTAATGTGTCGCTGGTGCTGGGCGTTTCGTGGACCCTCACGTGGAGCCGCATGTCGGCGGCGCTCAAGATACTGCATCTACCCGACGAAGTTATCTTTACGTTTGATATGGCGCTCAAGCACATCGAGGTACTGGGTCGCACGGCGCACGATCTGACCGAATCGGTCATGCTGCGCAGCGTTGGCCGTACGCCTGAGGGATTTTCGCGAACCGATTCAATCGCGGGTATCATGGGCATGACCTTTATCAAGGCGATGGAATGCAGCCACGCGATGGACGAGGCTATGCTTTGCCGCGGCTTTGCCGGTGCGTATCCGGCGCCCGCGCGCGCCGGGTTTGGCTGGCGAGATGCGGTCTATGCGGCCGGCATGGCGCTGCTGGCAGTGTTGTGCGCCGTGCTGTAGGCGCTGCTGGTTCTGGCTGGGGATGCAAATAGGGAAGGGCGACGTTTTGACGATCGATATGAATAGCGCGGCGGGCACGAACGGTGCGGGCGGCGCCGAGGTCGCGCCGCTCATCGAGCTGCGCGACGTGGTGTTCTCCTATACGGGGCATACGGTTGTCGATGGCGTGTCGCTGCAGGTCGATCGTGGTGAACTCGTTGCCTTGCTCGGTCCCAACGGCTGCGGTAAGACGACGATTATGCGCCTTATCAACGGCCTTGAGCTCGCGGACGCGGGTGCGTACCTGTTTGACGGGCACGTGATCGATGCGGCATATCTCAAGGATTCCGCAGCCGCTCATCGTTTTCATCAGCGCGTGGGCTTTGTGTTCCAGAATGCCGACGCCCAGCTGTTCTGCGCTACGGTGGGCGAGGAAGTTGCTTTTGGCCCCGCGCAGATGGGGCTGCCGACAGACGAGCTCGAGCGCCGCGTCCGCGATGCCATGGAGCTGTTCCAGGTTGCCGATCTGGTCGATGCCTCGCCCTATCAGCTTTCGGGCGGGCAAAAGAAGCGCGTTGCGCTGGCTGCGGTGGTGTCGATGAACCCGGATATCTTGGTCCTCGACGAACCTACCAATGGGCTCGACGAGGATTCATGCGACATCGTGGTCAACTTCTTGCTGGCTTACGTCGCGGCGGGTAAGACGGTTTTGATGAGTACGCACCATCAAGATTTGGTGCGCCGCCTGGGGGCCCGTGCCATCTATATCGATCGATATCACCATGTGGTCGAGGCGCCCGTGCCGTCGTATGGAACCGAAAGCGATGCTACGGACTAGTTGCTGCGTAGAGGATGCGTAGCCGCCCGCGCGGCTTTGCCGTGATGGTATAGTTATCCAGGTTTTTTATGGGGGTGGCTATGCCAAGCTGGAACATTCATATCGCTCAGACGGAGCGTTTGCTGGAGCGCACCGGTGCGCTTGCCGATAGCGTGCGCGACCGCAATGCCTTTTTGTTTGGCTGCGTGGTTCCGGACATCTTTGTGGGCTATATGGTCCCTGGCATCGCCGATCCCATCCCGTACCGCATTACGCACTTTGCCAAGCCTGAGCCCATCCCTAAGCCTCGTGAGCATGAGTTCTGGGATACCTATGTGGCACCGTTGCTTAAAAGTTCGCCCATCGGTGCGCCAGCCGCGGCGACCTCGATTATCGAGGAACGCGAGCGACTGAACCGCGTGCACTATCCCCAGCGCTACAAGGATGCCGGGCCGGTTGCCGGTCCCGGCGCCTGTGAGTTCTCGCTTGCGTCCGAAGATGTGGCGCAGTCGTTGCTCGATTTGACACTGGGTGTCTGGTCGCATCTGGTGGCCGATACCGTATGGAATACGCGCGTGAATCAGTACCTGGAGGCGCACGGCGGCAAGCCGTGCGAGGAATTCCGCATTAAAAAGCAAGGTGACTTTGACTGGTTTGGTAAGACGCTCGGCATTGTTTCGATTCCGCGCGCGACCGATCGCCTGTATACTGCGGCGACGCGTTTTGGGCAGTATCCCATCCATAAGGAGTATGTGCTTAAGACCATCGGCGTTATGCACGAGATTGTGCGCGAAAACCCCGGTGAGCCCGATCATCCGCCATACCGCCTGCTAACTGAGGAGTTTTTCGATGCAACGTTTACCGAGGTCATCGAGCTGACCGAGGTGGGCTTTGCGGCTCGCGTTGCCGCTTCTGACGTCCCCGCAGTCCCTCTGATCACTAGCTGCTAGCTGGCCGGCTTGACGGCGAACAGCTCATCCCAATCGACCAATAGCTCCCGTCGCAGGGCGTAAACACGGCAAACGAGCTGCACATTTCGTAGCATGCCATAAGCAGCTGGTTGCGTGTCATGCTATACAGTAGGCATCGGCGCACAGAAAAAGGGCCCGGAAGGCAAAGCCTTCCGGGCCCTTTGCAATGCAAGCGTGCTTGCAAGTGCGTTTTAGCGCACCTGAGCGACGTAAGCGACGTTGGTCGAGGAGACCTTATCCTCGAGCTGAACGCTCATGCGGGGATCGCCGGCGGTAGCGACGGTCAGATCGCCGGCCTCGACGTAGCCGAGCTCCTTAGCGGTCTCGATCGCCTTGACGATCGTGCCGTTGACGGTGCCCTGGGTAATCTCGGCCTGGTGCGGGATAACGCCCCAGTACATGATCATCTGCTGGACGGCCCACTCGTGGCGGGAGAACGCGCAGATCGGCATGTTGGGACGGAAGTGCGAAATCAGGCGAGCGGTACGACCGGTGGTCGTCGGCACGGTGATGCACTTGGCGCCAACGGTGGTAGCCATGTTTACAGCGGACATACCCACAACGTTGTTGACGACGCGGGTGCCGTGAGCATCTGCCGGAACCTCGAGCGGAGCGTGGGCCGGGAGATACTTCTCGGTCTCGAGAGCAATGCTGGCCTGCATCTTAACGGCCTCAACCGGGTACTTACCGGCAGCGGACTCGCCGGACAGCATGACGGCATCGGTGCCGTCGTAGATGGCGTTAGCAACGTCGGCAACCTCGGCGCGCGTCGGGCGCGGGTTCTGCTGCATGGAGTCGAGCATCTGCGTAGCGGTGATGACGGGCTTGTAGGCCGCGTTGCACTTGGCGATGATCTCCTTCTGGATGTGCGGAACGAGCTCGGGCTTGATCTCGATGCCCAGGTCGCCACGGGCGACCATGATGCCGTCGGAAGCCTCGAGGATCTCGTCGAAGTTCTCGACGCCCAGGGCGCACTCGATCTTCGGGAAGATCGTCACATGCTCGCCACCGTTCTCGCGGCAAAGCTCGCGGATGCCGCGGACGGACTCGCCGTCACGGATGAAGGAAGCGGCGATGTAGTCGATGTTCTCGGTCAGGCCAAAGAGGATGTCCTGACGATCGCGCTCGGTGATGGCGGGCAGCGAGATGTTGACGTTGGGCATGTTGACGCCCTTGCGCTCGCCGATCAGGCCGTCGTTCTTGACGACGCAGGTCATGTCCTGGCCGCTGACGGACTCGACCTCGAGGGCAACCAGGCCGTCATCGATCAGGATGAGGGAGCCCTTCTCGACCTCGGAGGGCAGAGCCAGGTAGTCGAGGGAGATGTGCTCGGCGGTGCCGTGGAAATCCTCGGACGTGGGCTGAGCAGTGACGACGATCTTGTCGCCGGTCTTGACGGCAACCTTCTTGCCGTCGACCAGAAGGCCGGTGCGGACCTCGGGGCCCTTGGTGTCGAGCAGGATGCCGACGGGCATACCGAGCTCCTTGGAAATACGACGGACGCGCTCGATGCGACCGTGGTGCTCGTCGTAGGAGCCGTGCGAGAAGTTAAAACGGGCGACGTTCATGCCCGCCTTGATCATCTCGCGGATGGTCTCGTCGCTATCGCAGGCGGGACCCATGGTGCATACAATCTTGGTGCGCTTGTACATTCAGACCTCCATCTGACATCGTCTTGCGCTGATAGATAAACCATAAGAAATAAAACCGAGAAGATTATAACGAATTGCCGACCGAATACCCCTAAAAATCGACCGTACGCCGATTAAGAAGTTCATTTTTTACTCCAAAAAGGCTAAAGGAAAAACTTTTACCAAGCGGTCTTACCGCTGCTATCTGGGAGATATTTCAGTTAGGCGATGAGCCGTAGAAAAAACGTTTTACCAACATTGAGCATCACACCGTCTGCACCGTTGTACCCGGACCGTGTTTCCAGATGGAATGTTTTGGCTAGACGCGCCGCTTTGGGGTACCATAGCTCCACTATCAACTGCCGCTCAGCACGGCAGCCTTGATGAGCCCTTGCCCTTCTCCTGGGAATTATGATCGGGCATCAATCTGCTGAGTGGCCCGAATCCCAGGAGGGGACTCTATATGCAAAAGGAATACCTGTCCGCCGCGGCGGAGGTGCTCAGCGACCAGGGTGTCGATGAGAACCTCGGCCTGAGCACCGGCGAGGCGTCGTCGCGCCTCGCCAAGACAGGCCCTAACAAGCTTGAGGAAGCCGAGAAGACGCCGTTGTGGAAGCGCTTCTTTGAGCAGATGGCCGACCCCATGGTCATCATGCTGATCGTTGCTGCCGTCATCAGTGCACTCACGGGCATGGTCAAGGGCGAGCCCGACTTTGCCGATGTCTTCATCATCATGTTCGTCGTTATCGTCAACTCGGTGCTGGGCGTGGTCCAGGAGGCTAAAAGCGAGGAGGCCCTCGAGGCCCTGCAGGAGATGAGCGCGGCGCAGTCCAAGGTGCTGCGCGACGGCAAGCTCGTGCATCTGCCGAGCGCCGAGCTCGTGCCCGGTGACGTGATCATGCTCGAGGCGGGCGACTCGGTCCCGGCCGATTGCCGCGTGCTCGAGAGCGCCACGATGAAGATCGAAGAGGCTGCGCTGACCGGCGAGTCCGTGCCGGTCGAGAAGCACGCCAACGTGATCGAGCTCGCCGCGGGCACCGAGGACGTGCCGCTCGGCGACCGTAAGAACATGTGCTACATGGGTTCCACCGTGGTGTACGGTCGCGGTCGCGCCGTCGTGGTCGGCACCGGTATGAACACCGAGATGGGCAAGATTGCCGGCGCTCTTGCCGAGGCCAAGGAAGAGCTCACACCGTTGCAGGTGAAGCTCGCCGAGCTCAGCCGCATCCTTACCATTATGGTTATCGTCATCTGCGTCGTGATCTTTGGCGTCGACATCCTGCGCCACGGCGTGGGCAACGTTCTCACCGACCCGACTGCCCTGCTCGACACCTTTATGGTTGCCGTCTCGCTCGCCGTCGCCGCCATCCCCGAGGGCCTGGTCGCCGTCGTGACCATCGTGCTGTCGCTTGGCGTGACCAAGATGGCCAAGCGCCAGGCGATTATCCGCAAGCTCTCTGCTGTCGAGACCCTTGGCTGCACGCAGACCATCTGCTCCGACAAGACCGGCACCCTTACCCAAAACAAGATGACCGTTGTCAAGCACGAGCTCGCTGCGCCCAAGGAGAAGTTCCTGGCCGGTATGGCTCTGTGCTCCGACGCCCAGTGGGATGAGGAGCTGGGCGAGGCCGTGGGTGAGCCGACTGAGTGCGCGCTCGTCAACGACGCCGGCAAGGCGGGGCTCACCGGCCTGACCGCCGAGCATCCGCGTGTGGGTGAGGCCCCGTTTGACTCGGGCCGCAAGATGATGTCCGTGGTCGTCGAGACCCTGGACGGCGAGTATGAGCAGTACACCAAGGGCGCGCCCGATGTGGTGATCGGCCTGTGCACCCATATCTACGACGGCGACAAGGTCGTTCCACTGACCGAGGAGCGTCGTGCCGAGCTCGTGGCCGCCAACAAGGCCATGGCCGACGAGGCCCTGCGCGTGCTGGCGCTGGCAAGCCGCACCTACACCGAGGTCCCGGCCGACTGCAGCCCCGCCGCGCTCGAGCACGACCTGGTCTTTTGCGGCCTGTCCGGCATGATTGACCCGGTCCGCCCCGAGGTCGCCGACGCCATCCGCGAGGCGCACGACGCCGGTATCCGCACCGTCATGATCACGGGCGACCACATCGACACCGCCGTGGCCATCGCCAAGCAGCTGGGCATCGTCGCCGATCGCAGCCAGGCCATCACCGGTGCCGACCTCGATCGCATGAGCGACGAGGAGCTCGACGCGCACATCGAGGATTACGGCGTGTACGCCCGCGTCCAGCCCGAGCACAAGACCCGCATCGTCGAGGCTTGGAAGTCGCGCGACCAGATCGTGGCCATGACGGGCGACGGCGTCAACGACGCTCCGTCCATCAAGCGCGCCGACATCGGCGTGGGCATGGGCATCACCGGTACCGATGTCACCAAGAACGTCGCCGACATGGTGCTCGCCGACGACAACTTCGCCACCATCATCGGTGCCTGCGAAGAGGGCCGTCGCATCTACGACAACATCCGCAAGGTCATCCAGTTCCTGCTTTCGGCCAACCTTGCCGAGGTGTTCTCGGTGTTTATCGCCACGCTCATCGGCTTTACCATCTTCCAGCCGGTGCAGCTGCTGTGGGTGAACCTGGTTACCGACTGCTTCCCCGCGCTCGCGTTGGGCATGGAGGATGCCGAGGGCGACATCATGAAGCGCAAGCCGCGCAACGCCAAGGACGGCGTCTTTGCCGGCAATATGGGCCTGGACTGTGTGGTCCAGGGCCTAATCATCACCGTGCTGGTGCTGGCGAGCTTCTTTGTGGGCGTGTACTTTGACATGGGCTACATCCACATCGCCGATATGATCGCCGGCAATGCCGACGAGGAAGGCGTGATGATGGCGTTCATCACGCTCAACATGGTCGAGATTTTCCACTGCTTCAATATGCGCAGCCGTCGTGCGTCGCTGTTCACCATGAAGAAGCAGAACAAGTGGCTGTGGGCTTCCGCCGCGCTGGCGCTGGTGCTGACGGTGATCGTAACCGTGCAGCCGACGCTTGCCGAGATGTTCTTTGGCCCCGTGACGCTTGAGCTCAAGGGCGTTGTCGCTGCCCTGGGCCTGGCCTTCCTGATCATCCCGCTGATGGAGATCTACAAGGCGATCATGCGCGCGGTGGAGAAAGAGTAACGTACCTGTCCGGGCCCGCCCGCCTGCGGGGTTTCCACGGGCACGTCCTCGCCGCGTTGCGGCTGCGGGATGTGCCCTTTGGAAACCCCTCTCGGCGGGCGGGCCCTGCGGTGACTTTGCTGGCTTTTCTCTCGTGCGGATGAAAAGGGCTGAGGGAAAGTGTGTGAGCCGGTCGAGCGTTTGCTCGACCGACTCTTTTTTGTGGGTAAAATACCTGCTCAGTTGTGTGGTTTTGTGCTGGGAGGCATCTGTGGGCAAGGCTAAGGCTAAAGCGAAGAAAAAGACGACGGGGGCGCGGGCTAAGCGCGATCGTCGTCGGAAGCTCGCGACCGAGGCTCCCGCATCTGCTGAGGAGCTGCTGGCAAGCGTGCCGGGACTCGACGCGCTGCAGGACGTTCCGGCGTTTGATGACCTGCCGGTCGATGAAGCTCAGCAGACTGCCTTTGATGATTTCTGCGCACATGCCGAGGAGCCCGAGCAGATGCAGCTTGGCGCCGTGGTGCGCTTGGATCGCGGGTTTCCGCTGGTGGCGACTGCCGACGATACCTTCCGCGCCGAGCATGCCGTGGGGTTTGCCAAGTCGCGCGGTGAGGACGAGGTCCTGCTGCCTGCCGTGGGCGATCGTGTGGCGGTGCGCCGCGCTCCCGGGCACGATATGGGCGTGATTGAGTGCGTGCTGCCGCGCCGTACGAGCTTTGAGCGTTGGCGCGGCCGTGCCCGCGGAGAGCGCCAGGTGCTCTGCTCCAACGTGGATAGCGTGCTAATCGTGCAGGCGCTCGGTGCCGGTGAGGTGCTGCTCGACCGCGTGGCGCGCTCGCTGGTGTTGGCGCTCGACTGCGATGCCGAACCGGTGGTGGTACTCACCAAAGCTGACCGTTGCGATACCGAGGAGCTCGAGCGCGATCTGGACCGCGTGCGCCGCCTGGTGGGTCCGGACGTGCGCGTGATCGTGACGTCCTCTGCCGAGGGCCGCGGCCTGGACGAGGTCCGTGCCTGCGTGCCTGTCGGGAGCTGCGCCATGATTCTGGGCGAGTCGGGTGCCGGCAAGTCGACGCTGCTCAATGCACTGCTGGGCCACGATACGTTGGCGACCGGCGGTGTGCGCGAACGCGACGATCAGGGCCGTCACACTACCGTCGCGCGCGTGATGGTGGCACTGCCGGGCGACGCCGGCGTGATCGCCGATGCCCCGGGCCTGCGCAGCCTGCCGCTCGTGGGTCACGAGCGGGGTCTGGCGCGCGCTTTCCCCGAGATTGTCGAGGCATCGCGCGCGTGCCGGTTTGGCGATTGCACGCATACCCATGAGCCGGGCTGCGCCGTTCGCGAGGCCGAGGACGCCGGGCAGATCGACAGCCTGCGTCTGGAAACGTTCCAAAACTTGGCGTCATCCATGCGCGTGAGCGCTCAAATGCTCGATCCCGATGTCCATCTGTAATTGATTATTCCTATGACAGCCGTCTCCCAACTGTTCGGGAGACGGCTTTTTGCTGCGGAAAAGCCTCGAAACATGCAGTTTGCTGACGTGCCGACCAAAACCTTGCCACGAGCTTGACGGGCTGGTCAGCTTTTGGTCAGCGATTGGTTTGACATCGAAAACCAAGATCGCGATTGCGCCGCTTTGCGCTCTGACCGCCCAGACAATGGTGGTACGGGCATTCGCCCGGCACTGCCATGAGAGGAGCGGCCGTGAACAAGAACAAGCGCATCGCTATCAGTCTGGTCGCGGGCGTGCTCGCTGCTCTGCTCTGCATGGTTTACGGTTCATCGATCCGCTCGCAAGCCGAACAGGTCCAGGCTGAGACCTTGGCCAAGTACGGTGGCGATCGCGTCGAGGTATGCGTCGCGGCGCGCGATATCGATGTGGGCGAGACCCTCGATGAGACCAATGTCATAACCCAGGAATGGCTGACGAGTCTGCTGCCGCGTGACGCGGCGACCGAGCTGCGCCAGGTGCGCGGCGACGTGACGACTTCGCGTATTCCCAAAAACGCCGTGATCTGCAATGTCTACACCAAGGCCGAGAGCCACACACTCGAGGTGCCTAAGGGTAAGGTCGCCGTTTCGGTGGCGGTCGATGCCGAGCACTCGGTCGGCGGTGCTACGGGCGTGGGCAGCTACGTGGATGTGTATGTGCAAAAAGACGGCGTAACCGATCGGCTGTGCGGCGCGTACGTGATCGATACCAGTGAGG
Source organism: uncultured Collinsella sp. (assembly GCA_934654795.1). GTDB lineage: Bacteria > Actinomycetota > Coriobacteriia > Coriobacteriales > Coriobacteriaceae > Collinsella. Next base: position 9,925 of record CAKUGT010000011.1, on the reverse strand, counting down.
ATTCCGGTGCCACGCGCGAGGGCAAGATCGAATGGGTGACGCTGGCGGCTGACCCCGAAGACGTCAAGGAACTGCTGGGAGCCTCGGGCAAGGGAACGGTCAGCTTGACGATTCCCGCCACGGCGCGCGGCAAAAAGAGCGGAGGCGACGAGTGATGAAGGCGATCTGGCTTGCGTGCTGCGCGTGCGGCGATTACGGGCTGTTGCAGCGGGAAGTCGAGGGCCGTGATGCGGGCGCACAGGTGCTTCGCGTGGGTGACCTGGACGGGCTGATTTCCATGGCTCGGGCGTTTCCGTCGCGCCGCGGGGCTGCCATCATCGCGGCGTCTCTGTTTGATACCGAAGATGTGCGCAAGACTGTTGCGCGCCTGACGGCCGAAGGCCGCGTGAGTCGCGTGGTCGTGTTGATAGAAGCGCTCGATCCGTCGGATATCGAGGGGCTGTTTCGCGCGGGGGCGACCGAGGTCATCGCTGCACACAGTATATGCGGCAACGGGCGCGCGGGCGAGGGAGCGGTTGATTCCGATCGGCGCATGACGATTGAGCCCGATGCTTTTGTTGATAGGGAACCCGGGGCGCCTCGCGCTACAAGAGGCCCGCGTGTTGATGATTATGGAAAAGCGGAAGCCGAGCATGGTCGGCGCCCCCGGAACCCTCTTGTATACGATGACGCTGGAGGGCCGGCGCAGCATGCTGGCGATTCCCCGGCTGTAGATATGGGATACGTGCACGGCGTGAATCTGGCGGATGAACTCGATGAAGTTGAGGGCTTTGCCGGGTGCGGCGAGTTGTCGCTGATGCAGCATGAGCAGATTGCACAGAACGAGCCTGCCTCGCAGACCGAACAAGCTGCCATGCCGGCTTGGACGCAGCGTGTGGTTGCGGCGGGGGAGACGGGGACGCTGTCACCGACGCCCGCCCCGCCGCCTCCGATGCCGCCGGCAGACGCTGTCGCTTCGCCGCATCGAGCTCCGGTCATCTGCGCCATTTCGGGTTCGGGCGGTTGCGGCAAGTCGACGATCGTTGCCACCATGGCACACACATCGTCGCTGTTGGGCTTGCGTGCCGCCGTGCTCGACCTGGACCTGATGTTTGGAAACCTTTACGACTTGTTAGGCGTCGATGCTCCGCGCGATATGGCGGCACTTATCGAGCCGTCGGCGGCGGGCACGCTCACCGAGCCGGATATCGTAGCCACATCGATGCGCGTGGCACCGGGCGTTACGCTCTGGGGTCCCGTCGCGGCGCCCGAGCAAGCCGAGCTCATGGCACGTCCGGTGGAGCTACTGCTTGATGTTCTGCGTCGCGAATCCGACGTGGTCTTTATCGATACCTCGGTCTTTTGGGGCGACGCCGTGGCGGCTGCGGTGGCGGCGAGCGACCGTTGCCTGGTCGTTGGCGATGCGGCGGTGTCGTCCGCGGCATCGGCATCGCGCGTCATTGAACTGGCAGGTCGGGTAGGTGTGCCGCGAACGCGCATGAGCGCCGTGTTCAACCGGTTCGGTGCGCGCGGGGCAGACGAGGACGTCGCCATGCGCTTTGAGATTGCCTGTGCGTTGAGCTCCAAGATTCGTATCGCCGATGGCGGGCAGGATCTCGCCGCGCTCATGGCGTTTGGGCGCGCTGACGAGGCAGTGGGGCAGACCAGCGCTTTTGCGACTAGCGTGCGCGAGGCCACGCGCGAGATGCTCGTGGAACTGGGGTGCGCCGTCGGCCCTTGGAGCGATATGGTCGCCGACCGTGCAACGCGCGCCGAACGCCCGCGTATCCGCCTTCCCTGGTCGCGCGAGGGTGATCAGCGATGAGCCTGCAAACGAGGATTAAGGCTGCCGGCGCTGCGGCGGCGGCAGCGCCTGTAGATGCGGGGCGTCGCCGCGCCGTGAAACGACGCACCAAGCGCGCCGTGATGGACCGCATGGGTTACGACGAAGTGGCGCGTATCAGCGCCTATATCGACCCGGCACTTGCCCGCTCGGAATTGCGTCCTGCGGTGGAGGCGGCGCTCAATGTTGAGGAGCCGACCGATCTCGCGACGCCCGAGCGCGAGACCATCATCGACGAGATTTTGGATGACGTGGTGGGCTTGGGGCCGTTGCAGCCACTCATCGAGGACGACACCGTTACCGAGATCATGATCAACGGCTGCCGCTCGGCTTTCTTTGAACGCGGCGGCGTCTTGTACCCCATCGAGCATGCGTTTGAGGATGATGAGCAGATCCGTGTGCTTATCGACCGCATTATCTCGCCACTTGGCCGCCGTATCGACGAGCGCAGCCCCATCGTCAACGCCCGCCTCAAAACGGGCTATCGCGTCAACGCGGTGATTCCGCCTGTGGCGATTGACGGACCGATTCTCACCATCCGAAAGTTCTCGGACCGTATCTGCTCGCTGGACGAGCTCGTGGGGTTGGGATCGCTGCCGCTTTGGTATGCGCAGCTGCTGTCGTGCGCGGTGTCGCTGCGACAGGACCTGGCGGTTGCGGGAGGCACGGGATCTGGTAAGACCACCCTGCTCAACGCGTTGTCATGTGAGATTTCCACCGGCGAGCGCATCGTGACGATCGAGGACTCTGCCGAGCTCAAGTTTGCGCATCATCCGCACGTGGTGCGCCTAGAGGCGCGCGAGGCTTCAATTGAGGGCGAGGGCGCGGTGACGATCCGCGACCTGGTGACCAATGCCCTGCGCATGCGCCCCGACCGCATCGTGGTGGGCGAGGTGCGCGGTGCCGAGTGCTGCGACATGTTGCAGGCCATGAACACGGGCCACGACGGGTCGCTCACCACACTTCATGCGGGTTCAGAACAGGAGACCGTGGTGCGTCTGACGTTGCTTGCACGTTATGGCATCGATCTGCCGAGCGAGCTCATCGAGGAGCAGATTGCCATGGCGCTCGACGGCATCGTGATGTCCGAGCGCCACGCCGATGGCAGGCGTTTCGTCTCCTCGTATTCGGGGGTGCGACGCGCCGCATCGGGTGGCGTAGAGCTCGAGCGCTATGTGACGTTCGATGCCGCCGAGCGCACCTGGACGCTTGACCGCGAGCCGCCGTTTATCGCAGAAGGCCTGCGGTCGGGGACGCTCACACAAGAGGAGGTGGACGAATGGAGATCACTGTGCCCCTCGTCGTAGGGGGCTTGGCAGGGCTTTCTGTCGCGACGGCGTGCGGGGCGGAACCTCGTGTGCCGCAGGTACCGCCGGCGGAGCTGGCACGTCAGGCGCTCGAGACGGTGGCAGAGAAGCTGCCGCGTGAGCTGGTGGAAAACGATCTGCTGAAAAAGATCGCCCGTTCGTGGGCATCGCTGGCTCCGGCGCATCGCCTTGGCCTCGTGATCGAAGATGCTTCGGGGCGTTTGGCGTTTCTGCTGCTATCGAGCGGTGTCTGCTGCGTTTTACTAACGATGGTGTCGTTATCGCCCCACGGATTTGCCTTGGGACTTGTTGCTCCGTTTGCCGTTGGTGCCGCTCGGGATGGCTTTGAGAGCCGGCGCGAGCAACACGATGCAGAAGAGGCGATGCCCGAGGCGTTTACCGCACTTTCCATGTCGCTTGCCTCGGGACATTCGCTGGCCCAGGGCATGCGCTTTGTGGGCGCTCATGCGCAAGAGCCAGTGCATACCGAGTTTTTGCGGGTGGCGGCGGCGATCGATTGCGGCATCTCGGCGACCGACGCGCTCGATGACTTGCTCGTGCGTATCGACGCCCCCGGTCTTTCGCTTGTGACCTTGGCGCTTAAGGTGTCTCAGCGCACCGGCGCTCCGCTTGCCGACTTACTGTCCGAGGCGTCGAGCATGGTGGGGGAGCGCATTGAGCTCAAGCGCCGCCTGGATGTTAAGACGTCGCAGGCTCGCATGTCTGCGCATATGGTCGCGGCGATGCCGGCGGGCATGTGCGCGGTGTTGGCGCTGCTTTCGGCAGATTTTCGTCGCGGTCTTGCGACGCCTGCCGGCGCGGGCGCTGTGGTGCTGGGTCTTGCCCTCAACGCCGTTGCCCTGGTGGTTATCCGGCGCATTATGCGGGTGGAGCTATGAGCGCCCCGGTTGCAGTTGCGGCTTGCCTGTGCGCCCTGAGCGTATTTGTCGCGACGGGTTTGGATCGGGCGGATGCACGCAAGATCGCAGGGGCCTGCAAGCGCGAGGCGGTGCTGGTCGCTGCCGCAGGTCGCTCGGTGGTCGATGCTCTGATCGCGCGAGTGAAGGGTGCGGTTGGAGCGGGCGGCCCGGCGCGAGTGTCGCTCGGCGAAGTGTCCGAGATGATCGATGTTGTTCGCTTGGGTCTTTCGGCCGGTCTTTCGTTTGATGCGGCGCTTGAGATTTTCTGCGCCAACCGCCGGTCAGTGCTGGCTCTTCGCCTTGAGCGAGCCTGCATGGCGTGGCAGGTGGGCGTGGGCACGCGTGAGGACGAGTTGTTGGCCGCCGCGCGCGACTTGGACGTGCGAGCGCTCGAGACCTTTGCCATCACGGTGGGGCAGGCGCTCGCCCTGGGTGCCCCACTTGCCGAGACGCTGGCCGCTCAAAGTCGCGAGATCCGTGCGGCTCATCGCGCCGCGGTCGAGCGCGAGATCGAGCGTGCGCCCGTCAAGCTGCTGATTCCCACCGGTACGCTCATCTTGCCGGCGTTGCTTCTGTCCATATTGGGCCCGCTGCTGGGAGCAGGCGGGATGATGTAGGGAGGAATACATGAACACGATGACTGACGCTGCTGGCAAGGTCCAGGGCTGGGCGTTTTGCCGGGCGGCACATGTTCGTCAGCGCGCCAAGGAACTATTGCAGGAGGAGAGTGCACAGGGTACCACCGAGTATGCCATCTTGGTCGGCGTGCTCGTGGTGATCGCGATTATCGCCATCGTCGCATTTAAGGGCAAGGTCCAAGATCTATGGAACGCTATCAGCGAGGGCATCAACAGCCTGTAGAGGGCGAGCGCCCCATCGGGGTGCTGCTGGTGTTTGCTTGCCTGACCGTGGCGATAGCGGCGGTGCTTTGGGGGCTTAACGCCGCGCGGCAGCAGCGTCCTGGGACCGCCTCCGATTTGGGTTCAGATTCGGCGGTGGCGTCTCAAAAAGATGAGATGCGAGATGCGGACGATTCGGATGTCGCTGTCACGGCGCAAACCTTTCTGCGGACGCTCGACAAGCGGTCTGGCACTGCGACGGATTCGCCTGAGGGCAACGCGATTGCGGTCCGGCTTGCATGGTCCGAGGACCGACCGATGACCGAAGCGGCGGCGGATATGCTGCGTGCCTATCGCGAGGTACCCACGGCGCAACTTGCTCTGAGCGGCTATCTCGACATCAAGGGAAACGTGTGGGGCGCCATCGTGCGCGACGGACGCGGCTGGGTCGATATGGTGACAATTGCCGCGGATGCTGGCGATGCTTCGTGTCGTCTGCGCGCCGTGCGCCTGAGCCCGCAGGCAACGGACTCAAAGGAGGGATCGTGAAATGCATGATGTCCTGCGTGAGGAATCTGCCCAGGCGACGGTCGAATACGCCATCGTCACGGTGGCGCTGTTATCGATCGTGCTGGCGATCGCGGGACTTTGGCGTGCCGGCACCGATGGGCGCTTGGCGGCGCTGGTTGAGCGGGCGGCATCCCATGGCGTTGCCTCGACGTCGGTTATCGACGCCGCTGCGGCCGCTAAGGACATCGCGTTGTATTGATGCCGCTCGCGAGGACCGGGCGCAGTCTACGGTCGAGGCCGCTTTTTTGCTGCCGACGTTTCTGACACTCATCCTTCTCGCGCTGCAACCGGTGTGCCTGCTCTATACGCGCGCGGTCATGGAGTCTGCCGCCGCCGAGACCGCGCGGCTCATGACCACAACGACGGCGGAGGACGACGATCTTAAGGAGTTCACCCGCCGCCGACTTGCCGCAGTGCCCAACGTTTCGATCTTTCATGCCGGCGGGCCGTTGTCGTGGGATATCGAGCTTGGCCGGGCCGGTGCGGGTGGCGTCTCGTCCGTGTCCGTTTCCGGCGAGGTCAAGCCGTTGCCTGTGATCGGTGCGTTTGCGCAGGCTATGGGTGGTACCGCCGAGGGCGGCTACGTTGAGCTCAAGGTCGATGTCTCGTATCAATCGCGTCCCGAATGGCTGGAGGGAGATTATGATTCGTGGATTGCTGCATGGGATTAAGTGTTTCTGGTCTAGACGCGTTTTGACGCACCGTCCGAGCTGCCATCGCAAGCGAGGCGGCTTTATGGGTCGAGCCGGTGTCGATCTGTTTATCGAAGACGGCGCCTATACCACGCTTTCTTCTGCCGTGGTCATCCTAGTGGTGCTCACATTGTTGTTTTCGTCGACCGCGGCGATATGGAGCATGTCGCGTGCCGGGGATACCCAGGTGGCGGCCGATAGCGGCGCGCTGGCGGGTGCCAACGTAGTGTCGTCCTATCACACGGCTGCCACGGTGGTTGATGCGAGCATCTTGAGTCTGGGGCTGGCGGGGTTTGCCACGATCGGGACGGGCCTGGTCGCCATTCTCATCCCGGGTGCCGAGCCGGTTGCCGGCAATATGGTCGACACCGGGATTGAGATCATTAAAACGCGCAACAAGTTTGCCAAAAGCGCATCGGAAGGCTTACAGAAAATCGAGACGGCTCTGCCGTATCTGATCGCCGCGCGTGCCACGCAGGCGGTGTCGGCGCAGGATACCGATAGTGTGACCTATACCGGTACGGCGCTTGCCGTGCCCAGGACATCCGAGTCTGACTTCGCTGCGCTCAAAGGATCAGAGATCTCGACCGATACCATTAAAGACACATCAGATGATTTAGAGTGTGCGGCCGAGGAGCTGCGGAAGGCTTCTGAGGACACGGCGAAGGCTAAAGAGCGTGCTTGGCTGGCGGATTGTGGTGGGTCTGACAAGGGCTCGGTCGGCAGCTGTTCTTGCATGTGGGAGCGTGCGAAAAGCCTAACGGATCTCTCCGGTGTTCAAAATCCGCATTATTCATCGAGCGTTACGTGGGAGCCCCAAGTTGCCCTTGATCGCGCGAAGGACTACTACCATTGGCGTCTGACAAATGAGAAGCCCCACGGCTCGAGTGTCGAGATGAAGGCAGAGTCTGCGGCGCGTAAGGCGTTTTATACCTATGCGAGCGCGGAGGTCGATCGGGCGCATATAACCGAGAACGGAGACAGGGTTTCCTCCTATATTCCGCTGCTGCCGCGCAACTCTGATGAGGTTCGGGCGACGGAACTCTATACCGATGCGGTGTGGCCGACGAGCGTGAACGATGACAAGGCGTATCTGCATTACGGGACGACCTGCCCTAACTATAAGAAAGGGATGCCGAGCGGATTTGCTTCGGTTGCCGATTACGATGGACAGGATAAATGCAGCAAATGCCATTTTGGCGTTTTGTCGCTTGGTGCTGTTGCGGCGCCTTCAACCTCTATCGAAAACGGCTTCGAGTATCACTTTGACAAGTTTAAAGACGCCCTGGAGGACTACGTCGACTGTCGCAACAAGGAGCTCGAGCACGAGCGTCAGACCGAGGACGAAGCCGACCGTACGGGCAATGCGTTTGACCAGGCCATTAAAGCGCTTTCGGGCGAGCGTCCGCGTATCGCTCCGCCCGGTCGCAACGGCGTGGTTGCCTTTGCGGTTTCGGGTGCCATCTCGAGCCCCGATGAGCTCAACTCTTCGTTTAACACGGCAGTCAGGCTTGGCGATCGCGGTGCCATCTCTGCCGCGGTGCTGGCGCCCGATGAGGCGACGGCGCAAAACAACGTGCTTTCGCGATTTTTCTCGACATTGAAGGAGCGCTCGGGTGGCGTTGCCGGCGTACTCGATGGCGTCATGGATGTCTGGGGACGGCTGCTTGTGGGATACGGAGACATCCAAGGTTCGGCCGACGAACTTATGGACGAGATGATTAAAGGCCTAGGAGGGGGCAGCGGCGCGTTGGGCTCCATTGCATCGTGGCTCGGCGATACCGTTTCGGCGTCCGTGGCGGCGCTGGGCTTGGAGCCGTGCGACTTGCGCCTGCGAAAGCCGGTGCTGACCGACACCGCCAATGTCATCAAGAGCCCGGGGTCTGACATCACGGCTCTTTCTAATGCGCAGGACGAGCTACGAAGTATTCCGTTGGGCGTGACCGACCCCAAGGCGCTTTGCGAAGCGCTGGAATATCAAGTCGAGCGCACCATCAGCGGCACGACGTTCACGCTTGCGGAGATTCCGCTGCCCGGCGGCGGTTCCATCCCACTTACCGTCGATGTCACCACACTGGCGGGTGCCCTGGGCGGTGGGTCGTAATGGGCATCCGCACGCGCCTGTGCGAGGAGCGCGCCCAGGCGACGGTCGAGATGGCCGTGGTCACGCCCGTCCTGCTGGTTCTGGCGCTTATCGTGTACAACGTCATGGTCTTTGCCAGTGCGGTCGCACGCTTCGATTGCGTGGTGCCCGATATCGTGCTAGCACATGCCGTGGCGCCGAGCGGGGAGGGCGATGGCAGCTCCATCGATGCTTCCGCGACCGTTCAGGCTCAGATCCAACATGCCATGGAAGGCTATGACTTGCTGATCGAGGTCTCGAGCGAACAGGGTGCGACGACATCGGATGGCGGTTTGCTTTCGCTTTCCGGCACGTTTAGGACCTATACCTGCACCATGCGCTATGAGCCGTGGCCGAGCTCGCTCAGCATCGCCGGCGTTTCGCTGGGGGCACCGGCAACGTTGTCGCACGAGCGCGCGGTGACGGTCGATCCATGGCGTCCGGGGGTGGTCATGTGACCGCGGTCTTGTCCTACATCGCCTACGCGCGGGCACTCAATAGGCTGGGCTGGACGCCGGCCGAGTTTGCGGTGGCGGAGTCGTTTGCCGTGCGCCTGCGCGGCATGCTGGGACGGTGTCCGGTTGCCGCCAACGGTCTGCCGCTCGTCATGGCATTTCCACGCTGCTCTTCGGTCCATACGTGTTTTATGGCCTATCCCATCGACATCGCCTTCATCGATCGCGACGGCAATATCCTCGCGCGCTACGAAAACGTACGTCCCTGGCGTATGTGCTCCTGCCCCGGCGCCTGGGCCGCACTAGAGCGCCCTTCAATCATTGTTTCGACCCCTGCTCTCCAACGCGTGCCGGCTTAAGAATTGGCGACAGCGGACTTTCGTCATACGAAATTGGGTAAGATGGAGGAGAAGATGCATGGATGTTGAGATCCATCCCAACGCTAAAAAGCACCTGACGGAAGGGGTCGATGATGGGTAAGACGTATACGGCCGCTAATGGTCAGGTTGTAACGGATGAAATGATTGACGCGTGGTGCGAGTCGTACGAGCGCGGAGAGTTTCCGGATGGCGAACACGCCGTTGGTGGGATCGTGCATGGACGGCCCCCACTCTCAGGTGAGGGGACGGCAACGCTGTCGGTCAAGATTCCTCTGGGAATGAAGGAGGCCATTCGTCGACGGGCGGCTGCCGAGGGGATGACGCCAAGTGAGTTTGCCCGTGCGGCTCTGAGCGAAAAACTTCTTGCTGCCGGCTGATGCCTCTGACGTGCCGATTTAAAGAACCGAGGCTGTGCTCAAAAACTTTTTTGAAATTCTCGGTTGACCGGAACGCGTCCTTGGTTATACTAATCAAGCCTTGAAACAAGGCACACCTCAAATGGCTGGGTAGCTCAGTTGGTAGAGCAGAGGACTGAAAATCCTCGTGTCAGGGGTTCGATTCCCTTCCCCGCCACCTTGAATTGACTAGGACCTCTGCAAAGGGGTCCTTTTCTTTTATGCGGCCCCCACATGGAATCGAACTCCGTGAGGGCGCGGAGCTGAGTAAACGCGTAAGCGTTTGCCAGCGCAGCTCGCAAGGCGCGTAAGCGCCGCAGCGGTCCGTCCGCGCAGCGCGCGGACGCGATTCCCTTCCCCGCCACCTTGAATTGACTAGGACCTCTGCAAAGGGGTCCTTTTCTTTTATGTAGGGTTCTGCGG
>CAKUGT010000010.1 GCA_934654795.1 uncultured Collinsella sp. | reverse complement strand
TCCTGGAAGTCCTTGGCGTGGTACATGGCCAGGACCGGGGAGAGCTTCTCGTGGGAGAACTCCTCCTTGGCGGGGTCGGTGGAGGTGACCTCGGCGATCAGGATCTTGGTCTTGGCGGGAACATCGATGCCGGCGAGCTCGGCGATCTTGGCGGCAGCCATGCCGGGGATGCGGTGATCGAGGGCGCCGTTCTTGAACATGGCGGCACGCAGGGCCTCCATCTCGGCACCCTGCTTGACGAAGTAGCAGCCGCGCTTCTGGAACTCGGCCTTGACCTGGTCATAGATGGTGTCGATGACGGTCACGGACTGCTCGGAAGCGCAGATCATGCCGTTGTCGAAGGTCTTGGAGTGAATGATGGAGTTGACGGCGAGCAGCACGTCGGCGGTGTCGTCGATGACGACCGGGGTGTTACCGGCGCCAACGCCCAGGGCGGGCTTGCCCGAGGAGTAGGCGGCCTTGACCATGCCCGGGCCACCGGTGGCGAGGATGATGTCGACGTCGCGCATGACCATGTTGGTCAGCTCGATGGAGGGGACATCGACCCAGCCGATGATGCCCTCGGGGGCGCCGGCCTTGACGGCGGCGTCAAGTACGAGCTTGGCGGCGGCGATGGTGCACTTGGCGGCTGCCGGGTGCGGGGAGATGATGATGCCGTTGCGGGTCTTCAGGCTGATCAGCGTCTTGAAGATCGCGGTGGAGGTGGGGTTGGTCGTCGGGATGACGGCGCCCACGATGCCGATGGGCTCAGCGATCTTGGTGATGCCGTAAGCCTCGTCGCGCTCCAGGACACCACAGGTCTTGGTGTTCTTGTAAGCGTTGTAGATGTACTCTGCGGCGTAGTGGTTCTTGATGACCTTGTCCTCAAGAACGCCGCGGCCGGTCTCCTCGATGGCCATCTTCGCCAACGGGATACGAGCCTTGTTGGCGGCCATGGCGGCCTCGTAGAAGATCTTGTCGACCTGCTCCTGCGTGTACGTAGCAAAAAGCGCCTGGGCCTCTCGCATCTGAGCGAGCTTAGCCTCAAGCGCCTCTACGTTGTCCACAATTGCGGGAGTAGTGTTTTCCGGTGACTTTTTCACCATTTGTGTCTCCTTGCGATCGGAGATTTACCCTACGCCTTGCATGATAGCAAGAAATTATTCGGCGAACGGTCAGATTCCTCTAAAAGGCACACTAAAACGCTTCAATAAACTGAAGCGTTTTAACCATTTAACTAAAAGCCGAACGTCTTCTCCGGGCGAATTCCTAGTTTCCCCATGGCTATGGTGTGGAGTTTGTTCATTGTTTGTTCATTACACTCATTGGGGACAGACTTATATGTGTGCTTTCACTCATTTGGGACAGACATCGATTTGTCATTTTGTCGTTTTGGGCATGTTTTTGTCGTTCATTGTATATAAATAGGTCACAGGCTCAGCATTTCGCGTTCCTTCTCTCCTTTTAGGTGTTGCCTGTACGGCTTTGAAAGGAGAGACCATGCCCCGTTGCGCCCGCGAAATTTCGCTCACCGGCTATTACCACGTCTTTGACCGTGGCAACTCCAAACAGATCATTTTTGAAGATGACTCTGACCGATATCGTTTCTTATCGGACATCTCGGACAGGTTTGCTTGCCATGACGTGGCGGTGTTGGCCTGGTGCCTTATGGACAACCACTTCCATTTGATGGTTGATGACCCATTTGACAACCTTTCAAAGGCAATGCAGTGCGCGCTGACGGCCTATGCCAAGTATTTCAATGGGAAAACCGGAAGAACGGGCCACCTGTTTGATAATCGCTATTCGCGGGTCGCGGTCGAGTCGGACACGCAGGCGGTGCAGTTGCTCGATTATATCCATCTCAATCCCGTGAAAGGTGCGCTCGACTCGCTTGATGCCTACCGCTGGTCAAGCTACAAGGCATACCAGCTGGGATACGATCCCTTTGATATCTGCGATGCGGCCCCCATGCTCGATATTGTCGGGGGTTCCCGTCGCTATTGCGAGCATCTTAAGGAAGTTGCCGAGCGGATCTGGTCAGTTGAGATTCTTCCGCGTCGACGGATTCCAGACGAGGATGCCCTTACCGTCGCACACGAGGCCCTGCCGAGCATTGATCCTGCGCTGCTCAAGGCCCTGCCACGCCCCGAACGCGATGCCTGTCTGCTAAGGCTCAGGCGGGCCCATCTCACGGTCAAGCAAATTGCCCGTATCACCGGTATCGGCGCTACAAGCGTAACCAAGGCCACCACAGGCTGGAACGAGGCGGCCTGAGGCAGGGGCCGAACCGCTGCCGGCATGCGTTACGTCTGTCCCCAATGCATGAAAACACTCATGTAAGTCTGTCCCCAATGAGTGGAAAAAGGCGCCCTCCGTGGGGGAGGGCGCCTTTGGTAAGTTCTATGTGAACGCGAGGTCTTTGACCCGGAGAGTCCGAGGTACTTGTTGGTAAGACCTTATTTAGGAGCGCGCAACCTTGCCGGACTTGAGGCAGGTGGAGCAAACGTTCATCTTGCGACGGTGACCATCGACGACGACGTAGACGCGCTGGATGTTGGGGCGGAACTTACGGTTGGTGACGCGGTGAGAGTGGCTGATGGAGCGACCGGCAACGGGGTGCTTACCGCAAACTTCGCAAACTTTGGACATAACTGACCCTCCTTGGGCGACAAACGAACATGTCGCGTTAACAAACAAGCCTGAACTATAGCACAGAAGTCACTCCCTGTGCGCAATCTACACAGAGATATTCCTCTTTTGGCGATAGTGCCCACGCCACGGCCCTGGACGTAGATCCGATTTGCGTGCAGCAGGGGGGATTATGCCAGCTCGTGCGTGCGTTTTCAAGCTCGTCCCACAAATATATATAGGTTTATTGAGCGTAGGGCTCCGTTTACGGATTGCTCTGTATTTATGCTCGCAATTAAGCTCAAGGTTGGCTACACTATCCCTTGACCATTAAAGGGGTACGAGATACCCACATGGAATTACATAGCTGCCAAAGAGCAGCCCTTCCTGTGGGTGTCTGGTCCGCTTTGAGCGGTCGGGCATCTATTTTTTTGACTGTGTCAGCAGTCAAGACATGTGAGGAAGGAGATCGATGGGCACGACTTCCCCCAAGGCGGTCATCATGGACGAGACCGCCGTCAACCGAGCGATGACCCGCATCGCGCACGAGATCCTCGAGCGCAACGAGGGCTGTGAAGACCTCGCTCTGGTCGGCATCGTCACGCGCGGCGACCTTCTGGCAAAGAAGCTCGCCGAGGAGATCAAGGAGATCGAGGGCGTCGACGTTCCGCTCGGCAGCCTCGACATCAGCTTCTATCGCGATGACTATGCGACCAATTTCGCTCCCGCGATCCACGCCACCAACATTCCCTTCAGCGTCGACGGCAAGCGCGTCGTGCTGGTGGACGACATCCTGTATACGGGTCGTACCATTCGCGCCGCTCTGGACGCCGTCATGGACCTGGGCCGTCCGAGCCGCATCGAGCTGGCGGTCCTCGTTGACCGCGGCCACCGTGAGCTCCCCATCTCGCCGGACTTTGTCGGCAAGAACGTTCCCTCGTCGCATGAGGAGAACGTGCACCTATATATGAAGGAAGTCGACGGCCACACCGCTGTCGAGATTAACGACGTCGCGCCGGGTTCCCATGTGGGCTCCGCGCCGCTGGGAGGTGAGTAGTACCGTGGCGTTCAACCATAAGCACCTGATCGACATTACCGAGTACTCCGAAGAGGACATCAAGCTCATCCTCGAGACCGCCAAGGCGTTCTCCGAGGTCAACGAGCGTGCGATCAAGAAGGTCCCCACGCTCAAGGGTAAGACCATCGTCAACATGTTCAACGAGCCCTCGACGCGCACCCGCAGCTCCTTCGAGCTCGCCGAGAAGCGTCTTTCGGCCGACAGCCTCAACTTTGGCGGCTCCTCGACCTCCACGGTCAAGGGCGAGAGCCTCGTCGACACCGTCGAGACCCTCAACGCGTATAAGATTGATTGCATCGTCGTTCGCGATAAGCACGCCGGTGCTCCCTACATCGTCACGCAGAACTCGCCCGCGAGCGTCATCTGCGCCGGCGACGGCAAGCACAACCATCCCACGCAGGCCCTGCTCGACCTCTACACCATCTGGGAGCACAAGGGCGACTTCCACGGTCTGAAGGTCGCCGTCGTCGGCGATATCGCCCACTCCCGTGTCTGCGGCTCGCTGATCCCCGCTCTTAAGATCATGGGCTGCGAGACCTACGCCGTCGCCCCTGGCACGCTGCTGCCGCCGGCGCCCGAGGTTCTGGGCTGCGACCACGTGACGAGCGACCTCGATTCCGTCCTGCCCGAGCTGGACGTCGTCTATATGCTGCGCGTGCAGCAGGAGCGCCTCGAGGGTGCCCCGTTCCCGACCATTCGCGAGTACCACAAACTCTTCGGTCTGACCAAGGACCGCGAGAAGCTCATGAAGCCCGACGCGATCATCTGCCACCCGGGTCCCATCAACCGCGGCGTCGAGTTCGACTCCTATATGGCCGACCACCCGCAACGCTCCGTCATCCTGGAGCAGGTCTACGCTGGTATCTGCGTGCGTATGGCTATCCTGTATCTGCTGCTTGGAGGTGCCGATAATGGCCTTGCTTCTTAAGAATGCCCGCGTCGTCGACCCGTCCGTCGAGCTTGACGGTGTCGTTGACGTCCTGATTGACGGCGATAAGATCGCCGAGGTCGGCGAGAATCTCGCCGTCGAGGGGGCCGAGGTCCTCGACCTTTCCGGCAAGTACCTCGTCCCCGGTCTGGTGGATATGCACGTTCACCTTCGCGAGCCCGGCTACGAGGTCAAAGAGGACATCGAGAGCGGCACCCGCGCAGCTGCCAAGGGCGGCTTTACCGGCGTGTGCTCCATGCCCAACACCGATCCTGTCACCGATAACGGTACCGTCGTGGAGTTCGTCAAGTCCCGCGCTGCCGAGGTCGGTCACTGCCGCGTCTATCCGTCGGGCGCCATGACCCGCGGTCTTAAGGGCGAGGCTATGTCCGAGATGGGCGATATGGTCGCCCACGGCGCCGTCGCCTTCACCGACGACGGTCGCGGCGTGCAGGGCGCGGGCATGCTCCGTCGCTGCATGGACTACGGCAAGATGTTCGGCAAGGTCTTTATGAGCCACTGCCAGGACGAGGACCTGGTCGGCCACGGCCAGATCAACGAGGGCAAGGTCTCTACCCGTCTGGCTCTTGAGGGCTGGCCGGCTGCCGGCGAGGAGCTCCAGATCGCCCGCGACATCGAGATCGCCAAGCTGACCGGTGCCAAGCTGCACATCCAGCACATCTCCACCGCCCATGGCCTGGAGATCGTGCGTGCCGGTAAGGCCGCTGGCGTTCAGGTTACCTGCGAGGCCACCCCGCACCACATGTTCCTGACCGAGAACGACCTGGACGAGACCTACAATACCTCGCTCAAGGTCAATCCGCCGCTGCGTACCGAGGAGGATGCCGAGGCCATCCGCCAGGGTGTCATCGACGGCACCGTCGACGCTATCGTCACCGATCACGCTCCCCACACCCCGTGGGAGAAGGCCCGTGAGTTCGAGCTTGCGCCCTTCGGCATGATCGGCCTCGAGACCTCGCTCTCGCTCGTGCTCACCGAGCTGGTCAACACCGGCAAGATGGGCATGGACCGCATGGTCGAGCTCATGGCCATCAAGCCGCGTGAGATCCTGGGCTTGGATCAGGTCCAGGTCAAGGCGGGCTCCGTTGCCGACCTGACCGTCTTCGACGCAAACGCCACCTGGACGGTCGGCGAGGACGGCTACGAGTCGCGCGCCGAGAACTCCGGTTTTGCCGGTCGCACGCTCACCGGTCGTGCCACCGATGTATTTGTCGGCGGTAAACAGACGCTTGCCGACGGCTGCATCTGCTAGCATAGCCTTATCGCTTTTGTGCGCGGCGCCCTTGCGGTGCCGCGCTTTCTGTTCGTTTGGTCCATGCAACCGCATGGGGGATTGGAGCGTCTATGCCCACACCTTCCACTGCGCGCATGCACGACTTCGAGGTCGTCTCGAACCAGGAGATTGCCGACGGCATCTTCTCGCTCGTTATCTCGGCCCCCAAGCTTGCAAGTGCGCTCAAGCCCGGTCAGTTTGTGAACATTGCCGTGCCCGGCGATGCGTCCTCGCTGCTTCGCGTGCCCCTGAGCTTCTATCGCGCCGACGCCCAGGCCGGCACCGTCGAGCTGTGGTACGCCGTCGTGGGCGACGACACCCGTCGTCTGTCGCAGATGGCCCCTGGCTCCACCTCCAACCTGCTGGGCCCTGGCGGTCGCGGCTGGCTCGTTCCCGAGGGCACCAGGAAGGCGCTGCTTGTCGCCGGCGGCATTGGCGTTCCGCCCGTGCTGTGCCTGGCCGGCATGCTTGCCGAGCAGGGCGTGGACGTCGACGTGTGCCTGGGCTTTGGCACCGCGTCCAAGGCCGTGGGCGTCGATGAGTTCCGCGCGCTGGGCGCCACGGTCAACGTGTGCACCGACGACGGTACGCTGGGCACGCACGGTTTCTGCACCGATCCTGCCGCCGAGCTGCTTGGCGAGGGCGGTTACGACTACGTCGCCAGCTGCGGTCCCGCCGTCATGATGAAGAAGGTCGCCGCCGCTGCCGCCGAGGCCGGCGCGTATTGTGAGGTGTCGCTCGAGCGCATGATGAGCTGCGGCTTTGGCGCCTGCAACACCTGCAACGTCGAGACGGTCGACGGTATGAAGGGCGCCTGCATGTGCGGCCCCGTGTTTGATGCTTCCAAGGTGGTGGTCTTCTAGTGGGTACCGTGAACATGGCCGTCGATTTCGGCGGCGTCAAGATGCAGAACCCCATCAACACCGCAGCCGGTACCTTTGGCTACGGTTGGCAGTTCCAGAACTTCTTTGATGTTTCCCAGCTGGGCGCCATCACCACCAAAGGTTGCGCTGCCGAGCCCTGGCCCGGCAACCCTGCGCCCCGCATGGCCGAGATTCCCGGCGGCATGATCAACTCCGTGGGTCTGCAGAACCCCGGCGTGGCCGCTTTCGCCCGTGAGTCCGGTCCGTGGCTCGAGCAGCTGTCCAAGGACGGCTGCCAGGTCATCTGCCAGGTTGCCGGCCACTCCGTTGACGAGTTTGTCCGCGCGCTCGAGATGTATGTCGAGCTGTGCCCCTGGGCTGCCGGCTACGAGATCAACGTGAGCTGCCCCAACATCGCCGCCGGCGGTGCCGCCATGGGCTCCACGCCCGAGGGCGCCTCTTCCGTTATGGCTGCCTGCCGCAAGGTGACCGATAAGCCGCTGTTCGTAAAGATGGCGCCGGTCAACGTCGCCGAGATCGCCAAGGCCCTCGAGGCTGCCGGTGCCGACGGCCTTTCAGTCATCAACTCCATCCAGGGCATGGCCATCGACGTCCATACCCGCAAGTCCCGCGTGGCCAAGCCCAAGGGCGGCCTCTCGGGCCCGCTGTGCCACCACATTGCCGTGCGCATGGTCTGGGAGGTCGCCCAGGCCGTCGATATCCCCATCAATGGTGTCGGCGGTGTCATGACCGGCGAGGATGCGGCTGAGTTTATCCTGGCCGGCGCCACCTGCGTGTCGGTCGGCATGGCCAACTTCGTCGATCCGTGTGCTTCGCTTAAGATCGCGCATGAGCTCGAGGCCTGGGCCGAGTCCCAGGGCGTAAAGGACATCAACGAGCTGGTGGGTGCTTTCGAATGCTAGAGAATGATGCCCGCGACCGTGTTATCGTCGCCCTCGACTGCGACCGTGAGCGCGCGCTCGAGCTCGCCCACGAGCTTTCGGGCCATGCCGCCTGGCTCAAGGTTGGCATGACGCTCTATTACGCTGAGGGTCCCCAGATCGTCAAGACCTTTAAGGACCTTGGCTTTAAGGTCTTCCTCGACCTTAAGTTCCATGACATTCCGCATCAGGTGCGCGGCGCTGCCCGCTCGGCCTCGCTTGCCGGTGCCGACCTGCTTTCGGTCCACGGCCTGGGCTCGGGCGCTATGCTCGCTGCCTGCCGTGAGGGTGCCGAGGAGGCGCGCGAGGACCGCGCCAAGCTCGTCGCCATCACCGTGCTCACGAGCATGAATCAGGATGCCTTGAGCGAGATCGGCGTCGAGTCGCCCGTGGCCGAGGAGGCCGCCCGCTTGGCAAAGCTCGCTCAGGCCAACGGCATCGATGGCATCGTGTGCTCGCCGATGGAGGCTCACGACATGCGTGAGCTGCTGGGTCCTGATGCCCTGATCGTGACTCCGGGTGTGCGTCCGGTGGGTGCCGCCCTTGGTGACCAGTCCCGCGTGGCGACGCCTTCTCAGGCTATCGAGCGTGGCGCAAGCCACATTGTGGTGGGCCGTCCCATCACCGGTGCCGACGATCCGGTTGCCGCCTTTGACGCCATCGTCGCCGAGCTGGTCGAAAACGTCGCGTAAAAGATTCCCCTAAGTCACCACTTTTGGGTCTCATTAGCACAAAATAGCCCCTGTGCCTGCGTAAACTTTCCCATCCTTTGTGTGGAATCGCAGGTCAGGGGCTTAACTTTGGGCGCAGTATATTGCACTTTTTGCGGGTATCGTCTAACCTATGGAGCCGCGATTAGGCATTTTGTACGTTCTACGTGCTAAAATGCCAATTATTGAATCAGATATAACCCAACTATTTGGAGGTACGAATGGCACTCCCTCAGCTTACCGACGAGCAGCGCAAGCAGGCTCTTGAGAAGGCTGCTGCCGCACGTCACGCCCGCGCTGAGCTTCGCGAGCAGATCAAGAAGGGCGAGAAGTCCCTCGAGTCCGTGCTCAACTCCGATGACCCCATCGCTTCCCGCATGAAGGTTTCCACTCTCATCGAGTCTCTCCCCGGTTATGGCAAGGCCAAGGCCGCCAAGATCATGGAGGAGCTCGGTATCTCCGCTACTCGTCGCGTCCAGGGCCTCGGCGTCCGTCAGCGCGAGCAGCTCCTCGAGCAGCTGACCAAATAAGTGAGCGCTCAGGATTCCAAGCTCTTTGTGATTTCTGGACCGTCAGGCGCAGGCAAGGGTACGCTCGTCACTCGTGTGCGCGAGCGCCGCTCGAACCTGGGCCTGACGGTTTCGGCTACCACGCGAGCACCACGCAAAGGTGAGGTCGACGGCGTCAACTACTTTTTTCTGACGCGCGAGGAGTTCGACCGCCGCGTGGCAAACGGTGAGTTTGTTGAGTGGGCCGAGGTCCACGGTAACTGCTACGGCACGTTGGTGAGCGAGGTCACATCCAAGCTCGCCTCGGGCGCGTCTCTGATTTTGGAGATCGATGTCCAGGGCGCTCTGCAGGTGAAGGAGCGTTTCCCCGAGGCCGTGCTGATCTTTATCAAGCCGCCTTCGCTTGAGGTGCTCCGCGAGCGTCTAGTCGGTCGCGGTACCGAGACGCCCGAGACGATTGAGCTGCGTATGGCAAACGCCGCCGATGAGCTTGCCCTTGCCGACCGCTACGACGACGTCGTGGTGAATGACGATCTCGACCGCGCGACCGACGAGCTCGTTCGCGTTCTCGATATGCATGAAAGGATCTGAGGTCCGTGTCCGTTGTAAAGCCTTGCATTGACGATCTTCTGGAGAAGACCGATCACAACCGCTTCCTGCTCGCTTCGCTTGCCTCCAAGCGCGCCTGCGATATCAATAGCATGCTGCGCGGCCAGCACAACCGCGTGCTTGCCGTTCAGGATGTCGATGACATTACCATCGGCCTTTCTGGTGCCGATACCATCTCGATGGCTATGGACGAGATCGTCGACGGCGATATCTCCTACGATGAGGCCCGTTACGAGAAAGCGCTCGGCCACAAGGTTGCTGAAGCCTAAATGGCAGCTCGCGTCTGCCTGGTCCACTATCACGAGGTTGGACTGAAGGGCAAGAACCGCGCACATTTTGAGCATATCCTCATGGATAACATCAAGGCGGCCTTGGCCGCCTTTTCCGTGAATGCCGTGTCTCGAATTTCCGGTTATATCCTCGTGACCTTTAACGAGCATCAGGCTGACGAGGCGGCGCGTGTCATTCGCACCGTTCCCGGCGTCGCCCGTGTGTCCCTGGCATACCACACCAACCGCGACCCGCAGGAGTACTGCGCCGCCGCCGTCAAGGCGCTGCGCGAGTTCGGTCCCTTCGATTCGTTTAAGGTGCATGCTAAGCGCTCCAACACCGACTATGAGCTTACCTCCATCGATATCAACCGTCAGGTTGGCGAGGTGCTGTGCGAGGCGTTTCCCGATAAAAAGGTCCAGATGCACGACCCCGACGCGATGGTGCATGTGCTGGTGGTCCAGGGCAGCGTCTATGTGTATGCGCGCTCCGAGCGCGGCGTGGGCGGCCTGCCGGTGGGTTCTGCCGGCAAGGTTGTGACGCTGCTGTCTTCGGGTATCGATTCGCCCGTGTCGACGTGGATGCTCGCCCGCCGCGGCGCCGTGTGCGTACCGGTGCATTTCTCCGGTCGTCCGCAGACGCCCGATACGAGTGAGTATCTGGTGCAGGACATCATCCGTGCCCTTGCGCCGGGAGTCCAGATCGGCCGTCTGTACGTGGTTCCGTTTGGCGACTGCCAGCGCGAGATTTCGGTCACCTGCCCCAGCAACCTGCGCGTGATCATGTATCGCCGCATCATGTATTCGGTTGCCGAGCGCATCGCGCATATCGAGGGCGCCAAGGCTATCGTGACCGGTGAGTCGCTTGGCCAGGTCGCCTCTCAGACGCTCGAGAACATCATGGCTGTCAACGAGGCTGTGAAGATTCCCGTGTTCCGTCCGCTCATCGGCTCGGACAAGCAGGAGATCATTGCGCGTGCCGAGGAAATCGGTACATTCGACATCTCGACCGAGGCCGCGCCCGACTGTTGCACGCTCTTTATGCCGCGCCGTCCCGAGACGCACGCCAAGCTCGATGCCGTTCATGAGGCCTGGGAGCTGTTCGATCACGAGGAGATGATTGAGCGCTTGCTCAAGCAGACCGAGTACATCGACTTTGAGAGCAACACGTATAAGGCTCCTAAGACCTTAAAACGCAAACATTCGGAGCTCGCTCCGCGTGAGATTTATCAAGATCACGAATAGTCCCTGCATAAACCGACGATACGTTTGTATCGTCGGTTTTTTGTTATCTGGGTAAACAATGTCAAGATGTTCATTCGCTGACGTGTGACTGAATAAATGGACATGTTTGCGCATGGTTTTGGTCAGTGTTTGGTTTGACCGTCAAAACTGGTTTGCCCGAGCGGTTCGTTCGGCTGCGATTTCCTGACACGATGGTGTTGGGAGGTTTTTGCTATGGCGCAGCGCGAACAACACGAACGGGTCAAGCGAATGGACCGCTGGGCGGGCAAGTTGCTCGGGCATAAGGCGGTAGTCGTGGCGATGCTCGTCGTCATTGCGATGGCGAGCGGCTTGGCGATGGCGAGCTTTGGTGACCGCTCCGGCAATGTTTCGTTTGGGCGCGTTGAGGACTCGGGTCCATCGGCGGAGCCGGGGTCCGGCGATCTTTCGGACGATGCATCCGATGGGTTTTCGTCTAAGGCGTCTGCCGAAACGGAGGTGTACGTCGATGTTGATGGTGCCGTTGCATCCCCGGGCGTGTATCGGCTTCAAGATGGAGCGCGGGTATCCCAGGCGATTGACGCTGCCGGAGGGCTAACGGCAGAGGCGGATGTGACGGGGCTTAACCGTGCTTCGAAAGTCACGGATGGACAAAAGATCTATGTGCCGACAGTGGGGGAGCAGCAGGCGGCTTTGGCGGCTGGCGGGGCCGAAGGCGGCGCTGCCGCGGCATCGGGCGCGGGCGCTTCGTCGGGGCTTGTGAACATCAATACGGCAAGCGCGGCAGAATTGCAGACGCTTTCGGGCATCGGTCCCTCTATGGCCCAGTCGATTATCGACGAGCGGACCCAAAACGGCGCTTTTGCCTCGGTCGACGACCTGATGCGTGTGTCGGGAATTGGCGAGAAGAAACTCGCCAAAATCAAAGATTGCATCTGCGTATGAGTGCGACCGAGCGTGAGCACGTGATGCCTCCACGGCCATTGTTGCCGTGGACGATGGCCCTTTGTGCCGGCTTGTGTGCGAGTTGCGGCTTGGTGCTTAACGTGGCGGCTGATGCGCTACTAGGAGAAGGACTGACTTCCGTCACGTTACTCTGGGGCATTCCCGTTGTGGCTGTAGCGTTCGTCGTATTGGCTCGGTCTTGCATGCGTCTTGTGCGATGGAAGCGATGGCTGTATGCCGCGGCGGTCGGACTCGTGGCAGGAGCGATCGTGTCCGCGGGGTGGGCGATAGGTGCCCTCCGAGCTTCCGTCGCTCTGGATGGACGGGCTGCAAGCAGTCTTGAGTTCGTCGTTCAGAGCGATCCGTCTATCAACGACGATGCGTATTCCTATACCTGTGACGCGATCGCGGACGTTTGGCGCGTGGGTGCCGTTCGATTATCGTGCGATCGCGAGCTCAGTGCTGGGTCGCGCGTGCGTGTCATCGGCCGCGTTTCGCGCTTCGAGAATGATGCGTATGGGCGTTCGCGCGTGCTTCGGGGTGAGCTGCGCAAGGTTAAGGCTGTCCGGATTGTGTCGATCGATGGGGGCTCTCCAGGGCCGTTGCTTCGGCTGCGAAATGAGCTACTTACCGCCATTGCTCCCGCGACCGATCCGGCGCGCTCGCTCATTGCCGGCGTTGTCTGCGGACGTTCGTCCGAGCTGCGCGCTCAGCCGGCGGGCGAATGGTTTTCGGTGACGGGAACGGCGCATCTCATTGCTGTTTCGGGAAGTCATCTGGCTATCGTGGGCTTTGTAATCGAGAGCGCTTTACAAATGACTCGTTGCTCGCGTGGGCTGCAGCGGGCGCTTTTGGCGGCAACGCTTGTGGCCTACGCCGCCTTTACAGGTGCATCGCCCTCGGCTGTTCGTGCGTGCTGCATGGTGGCGGCGACGCTTGTCGCCAACGGTGCCGGGCGTCGCCGCCACGGCATCTCTGCGCTCTTTGTGACCATGTCGATTTTTGTGCTACTCCGTCCAACGGTGCTGTTCGAGATGGGCTTTCAGCTTTCGTGTGCCAGCGTCTTTGCCATCTTGTGCTTTTGCCCGTATGCCACCTACGCTTTGGACGAGTTGGGCGTGCCGGCGGGCATTGCCGGTATACTTTCCGTCACGCTCTGCTCGCAGCTGGCAACGCTTCCCATCACCGTTCCCGCATTCGGTACTTTTTCGCTCATTGCCCCGATTGCAAATGCCGTGATCGGCCCGGTGGTGAGCGTGTTGCTTTCTGTTTCGATTGTGTTGGCGCCGTGCTCGCTCGTGCCCCTGTTGCGACCCTGGGCGCTTGTGGTGCCCATGGTTGCCGCACGCTGTGCGCTGTTCTTTGAGCAGCTCTTCGCAGCCGTGCCGGGTGCGTCCGTGAGCGTACCGCCCGATTCCATTTGGATATACCTAGTGCCGCTTTCTTTGACGGCTCTCTTGGTATGGTGGCCACGACCCCGTACTCGCCCCATGGCTGTAGGGTTGCTGTGCTTGGCTCTCGCGGCGGTTGTCCCGTACGTCTACTGGGATCGATTCGCTCCACCTTCGGTGACGATTCTCGATGTTGGCCAGGCTGATGCCATTCTTATTCGCCAAGGCGGTGCCGTGGCGCTCGTCGACTGTGGGCTCGACGAGCGTGTGGTGACGGCATTGGTGCGCAACAACGTTCATCATATCGATGCTGTGTTTGTAACGCATTGGGACGAGGATCACTGGGGCGGTCTACCTGACGTGTTGGAACAGTTTTCGGTTGGAACCATTGCCGTGGCGGCGAATGCGCTGGAGGATGCCCCTGCCGAGGTGCTGAACCGATCTGGCGTGGAGTATCGGCAAGTGCGGCGTGGAGATGCCGTTGACATTGGCGCATTTCGCGCCCGCGTGATGTGGCCATTCGAGTCCGTGGATGGCGAGGGCAATGAAGACTCGCTCGTCTTGCTGCTCTCCTATGCTCAGGAAGGCAAGAGTCTGCGTATGCTCCTAACCGGTGACGCTGAGCTCGATCAAGAGCGTAAGTTTGCACAAGAAGTGGGCGATATCGATGTCCTTAAGCTTGGGCATCACGGCTCCAAGGTCTCGGTCGACGGCGAGCTGCTGGATGTCCTAAGGCCCGAACTCTCCATTGCGAGCGCCGGCGAGGGTAACCGCTACGGTCATCCGTCGGATGCCTGCGTCGATGCCGTGAGGGAAGCGGGCGGGGCCTTCGCGTGTACGATCGAGCGCGGCGACATCACCATCACACCGACCGCGAAGGGGTTTGCCATGCGATGCCAGCGACCATAACGACGTCGTTGGCGCACCATAGGTCCCTGGGCTAGAATGACACGGTACGAACACGAGGGCCTGTGAGAGGGGAGCGCGATGTCTGAAAACGGTCTGCTGCCGGCATATCTGATCGTCGGTACCGACGGAGTCAAGCGCGACCACGCCGTCTCGCGTATGAAGGCTCGCTTGGAAAAGTCGGGCATGGTCGAGTTCAACCTCGACGAGCGCGACATGTCCAAGGACCCCGATATCGAGTCGATCATCGGCTCGCTCAATACTTTTCCCATGGGTAGCGAGTTTCGTCTGGTAATCCTCGACGGCTGCTCAAAGCTCGCCAAGTCGGTTTCAGAGCCGCTCGTCGAATACCTCGCAAGTCCCAGTCCTACGACGGTCTGCCTCATCATCGCCGACTCACTTGCCAAGAACACTCGCCTGTATAAGGCGATCGCCAAGATCGACAAGAAGGCCGTCATCGATTGCTCGGGCACCAAGCGCCGGGAGCTGCCGCGCCGCGTGCAGCAGATGGCGACGCAGCACGGCAAGTCTATCTCGACGGCCGCGGCTGAGGAGCTCGTCTCGCGTTCGGGCGAAAACACCCGTATGCTCGATAACGACCTGGCAAAGCTCGCCCAGATGGTCGAGGCGCCCCAGATTGAGCTTGCCGATGTGGAGCGTTGGATCGTGCGTACGGCCGAGGTTCAGCCCTGGGACTTCCTCAACGCCGTCTCGGCCCGCGACATGCGCCGTTCGCTCGAGCTCTTTAAACTGCTGCCCTCCAAGAGCTACGTGTGGACCTATACGCTGCTGTGCGGGCGCATCCGCGAGCTGATCGTCGCCAAGGCGCTCGATGCGCGCGGGCAGGGGCGTGAGCTTGCCGCAACGCTCAAGCTTCAGGCCTGGCAGGTCAAGAATCACCTTACCTGGGCGCGTCGTTTTTCGATGGCTGAGCTCGTCGCGGCCCTCGAGGGCGCCGTCGATGTTGAGCTTGCACTCAAAGGTTCGGCCGATTCGGAGACCGCACTTTTGCTCTGGATTACGAACATCTTGAGAAAATCGTGATGATACCTGCCTATTTGACAAATTCGTTCTATCCCTTTGAGGGGGAGCGTGCTATAGTAGGCGCTTGCATGACCTCACCGTGTCTCAGAGGTGTCATACATTTTTTGCAAGGAACTCGAAAGGAACTCCAGAAGTGGCAAACATCAAGTCTCAGAAGAAGCGTATCCGCACCAATGAGGCAGCTCGCATGCGTAACAAGGCTGTCAAGTCCGAGCTCAAGACGCTGACCAAGCACGTTCAGTCCGCCGTCGCCGAGGGCGACGCCGAGAAGGCCCAGGCTGCCCTCAAGACCGTCACCAAGCGTCTCGACATGGCTGCCGCCAAGCATGTCATCCACAAGAACCAGGCTTCCAACCGCAAGTCCGGTCTTGCCAAGCTCGTGAACAGCATCAACGCCTAAGTTGTAAATTTCACACCACACAGATTACGCGCATAAATGGAGCCTGTTTTATGGAACAGGCTCCATTTTTTGTACCGCTCGGGTAAGATAGTCCGCATGAGTACTTCAATTGACATTTCCCACATCCGCAACTTCTCGATTGTTGCGCACATCGACCATGGCAAGTCCACGATCAGTGACCGCATTCTCGAGCTCACCCATACCGTCGACGAGCGCGACATGGAGTCGCAGCTACTCGACACCATGGATATCGAGCGCGAGCGCGGCATTACGATCAAGTCCAATGCCGTTCGCGTTTCCTATGACGCCGACGATGGTGAGACGTATCAGTTCAATCTGATCGATACGCCGGGTCACGTTGACTTTACCTACGAGGTCTCGCGTTCTCTGGCCGCCTGCGAGGGCGCGGTGCTCGTCGTCGATGCCACCCAGGGTGTCGAGGCGCAGACCGTCTCCAACGCGACGCTCGCCATGAACGCCAATCTGGACATTGTGCCGGCCATCAACAAGATCGACCTGCCCTCGGCCCATCCCGATGAGGTTAAGACCGAGATCGAGGATGACCTGGCGATCCCTGCCGATGATGCCGTGTGCGTCTCGGGCAAGACCGGCGAGGGCATCCATGATCTGCTGGAGTCCATTGTCTTTTTGATCTCTCCGCCCAAGGGCGATGCGAACGCGCCGCTCAAGGCGCTCATCCTTGACTCGTATTTTGATGAATACCGCGGCGTCGTCGCCACCGTTCGCGTTTTTGACGGTTCCATCAAAAAGGGCGATACCCTGCGCATGATGCAGGCAAAGGGCGACTTTTTGGTCGATGGCGTGGGCGTCAAGCGTCCCGCCGAGACTCCGGTCGATGCGCTGACGGTCGGCGAGGTGGGCTACGTGGTCACGGGCCTAAAGGACCCCGAGGCCGTGCGCGTGGGCGATACCCTCACGTGGGCGTCGAATCCCTGCCCCGAGCCGCTTCCTGGCTACCGCGAGGCTAAGCCCATGGTCTATACGGGCCTGTTCCCGATCGATAATAAGGACTACGAGAACCTGCGTGACGCGCTCGATAAACTGCACGTCAACGACCCGTCGTTGGTGTGGGAGCCCGAGACCTCGGTGGCGCTCGGCTTTGGTTTCCGCGTGGGCTTCCTGGGCCTGCTGCACATGGAAGTCGTCAAGGAACGCCTGGAGCGCGAGTTCAACCTGGACCTCATTGCCACGAGTCCCTCGGTCGATTATCACGTCTACAAGACCGACGGCGAAATGATCGATGTCCGCAGTCCGCAGGACCTTCCCGAGGCCACACGCATCGATCGTATCGAGGAACCCTACCTCAAGGCAAAGATCATCTGCCCGCCTGAGTACACGGGTGCCGTCATGCAGCTCGCCATCGAGCACCGTGGCGTCACAACCGACATGATCCACCTGACGAGCAAATCGGTCGAGATGCGCTTCGATATGCCGCTCGCCGAGCTCATCTTGGACTTCTTCGATCAGCTCAAGAGCCGCACCAAGGGCTATGCCTCGCTCGACTACGAGTTCAACGAGTACCGTCCCTCCGAGCTCGTGAAGCTCGATATTTTGCTTTCGGGCGACGAGGTGGACGCGCTTTCGTTTATCGTCCATAAGGACAAGGCATATGGCCTGGCCCGTGGCCTGTGCGACAAGCTCAAGGAGATCATCCCGCGTCAGCTGTTCGAGGTGCCCATCCAGGGTGCTATCGGCAACAAGATCATCGCCCGTTCCACCGTCAAGGCGCGTCGCAAGGACGTTCTTGCCAAGTGCTACGGCGGC
This sequence comes from uncultured Collinsella sp., assembly GCA_934654795.1. Lineage (GTDB taxonomy): Bacteria > Actinomycetota > Coriobacteriia > Coriobacteriales > Coriobacteriaceae > Collinsella. Next base: position 43,989 of record CAKUGT010000010.1, on the reverse strand, counting down.
GATATCTCGCGTAAGCGCAAACTGCTCGAGAAGCAGAAAGAGGGCAAGAAGCGCATGAAGGCCATCGGCTCGGTCGAGGTCCCGCAGGAGGCGTTTATGGCGATCCTCAAGGTGGACGAGTAGGTCCATGGCGCTTTCTGAATACAGCAAGCGGCTGCTGGGTGCCTATGCCGAGCAGCCGTTCCTTATGGCTCCCATGGCGGGCGTGACCGACCCCGCCTACCGCATTATGTGCCGCCGCCGCGGTGCCAACCTTGCCTACAGCGAGATGGTGAGCGTGGCGGGCCTTGCCTATGCCAGCAACAAAACGTGGCGCCTGGTGCTGCCGGCCGACGAGGAACAGCAGATTTGCGTGCAGCTCTTTGGCTCCAAGCCCGATCAGTTTGCGAGCGCCGTCGCCGCCGTCGAGGAGCGCGTTGGCGATCGCCTGTCGCTCATCGACGTCAATATGGCATGCCCCGCCCGCAAGGTCGTTACCAAGGGCGAGGGTTCGGCGCTCATGCGCACGCCCGACCTGGCGGAGAAGATCGTCGAGGCCACGGTGGGCGCGGCGCACGTGCCCGTGACCGTCAAGATCCGCAAGGGCTTTTATGCCGAGGACCGTAATGCCGCGACGTTTGCCCAGATGCTTGAGGGCGCAGGGGCTGCCGCAGTCGCCGTGCATGGTCGTTGCGCCACGCAGCTCTACACGGGCCAGGCTGATTGGTCGGTCGTCGATGAGGTTGCCGACGCTGTCGAGATTCCCGTGATTGGTTCGGGCGATGTGTTCTCGGCCGAGGACGCTGCTGAGCATCTGCACGGCTCGGGTGCCAGCGCGGTGTTTATCGCGCGCGGCATCTACGGCAATCCGTGGGTGTTCGGCGATGCCCGAGCCCTTGCACTCGATGGCACGCCGGTTCCTTCTCGCTCCTCGGTCGAGCGCCTGGAGGCTCTGCGCGAGCACCTGACGTTGACGCACGAGCTTCTGCCGCTCATGTCGCGTGCCCGCACGTACGCAAGTTGGTACTTAAAGGGCATGCCTCATGCCGCCGCCTGGCGCGCTCAGGTGGTGCGTTGCTCTACGCACGAGGAGTTCATGTCGCTGGTCGATGATATCGAGCGCGATGTGGTGGCCTGCGAGGCAGCGCTTGCCGCCGGTGAATCGGTGCCCGCTCATCCGCTGGAGGCTTAAGGGTGGCCGTTACCGCGCTGTACGTGCACGTGCCGTTTTGCGCTCAAAAATGCCGCTATTGCGACTTTGACTCGCGTAGCTTTGCTCTGTGTGATTTGGATGCTGCGCTCGATTCCTATTTTGAGCAGCTGTATGCGCGCCTCGATTCCTTTGGCGACGCCGGGGCGCTTGCGCAGGTCCGCACGGTCTATATTGGCGGCGGCACGCCGTCACTGGCTGGGGAGCGCCTGGTGAAACTTGCCCGTCGTATCTCCATGTGGTGCAAGCCCGTTGAATTTACTTGCGAAGCCAATCCTGAGTCGCTGACCGCCGAGCTCGCCACCGCGCTTGCTGAGGCGGGTGTCACGCGCATCTCTCTGGGCGTGCAAACCCTCGACAATACCGAGCTGGCTGCTATTGGCCGCATTCACGATGCTAATCGGGCACTTGCGGCTATCGCGACGGTGAAGGACGCTGGCCTCGATGTGTCGTGCGACCTGATGTGCGGCCTTCCCGGGCAGACGGCCGCAAGCTGGCGGAGCACGCTCGATGGCGTGTTGGCGGCGGCGCCTCATCATGTGTCGGTCTACCCGCTCACGCTCGAGGAGGGCACGCCACTCTATCGCATGGCGTGCCGTGACGAGTCGCTCGAGCCCGACGAGGATTTTCAGGCTTCGTGCATGGACGCGGCGCGTGAGCGCCTGGGTGCGGCCGGCTATCGTCCGTATGAGGTGGCAAGCTATGCGCTCGACGGCCATGAGTGCGCCCATAACATTGCCTACTGGACCGGACAGGGCTACCTGGGCCTGGGTCGTTCTGCCGCGGGCATGCTCGACGACGAGGATTTCGACCGTCTTGCAGGTTTGTTCCCCGGCGTGTCTTCTCGAGGCGATGCGTACCGCGTGCGTCTGGTGCAACGTGACGATGACGCGACGGCGTTCGAGGCCGAATATCTGTCGCAGCGCGAGGCTGTCGCCGAAGACTTGATGCTCGCTTGTCGCATGACGCGCGGTGTTGCGTCCGACTTGTTGGCTCGTGCAGCTTGCGTCATCCCAACGGGCGAGCTGGCAGCTGCCTGCGATCGCGCGCTCGAATTGGGTCTTGCCACTTGGGTGCCCGAGACGCTCTGGGGTCATGAGGGACCCTTCACTACGGCAGATGTCGTCGCGGGCCATGTTCGAGCTCGTCTGGCGCCGACCCATCTGGGCTGGCTCGATGGAAATGTTCTGTTCGAGCTGTTTTGGGATCTAGCTTAGGCCGCTCGGGTAGAATTACCGGAATATATACGCTGCTGTGAGCAGGAGGTTGCCGCGCATGGCGACGATGAACGAAAAAGATTACTACGAGATTCTGGGTGTCTCCAAGGACGCCACCTCGCGTGATATTCAAAAGGCCTTCCAGCAAAAGGCCCGTAAGCTCCATCCGGACGTCAATAAAGAGCCGGATGCCGAGGAAAAGTTTAAAGAGGTTTCCGAGGCCTACGCCGTGCTTTCGGATGAGCAAAAACGTGCGCGCTACGACGCCATGCGTTCTGGCAATCCCTTTGCCGGTGCTCCTACGGCTTCGCCCTATGGTGGCGGCTACGCCGGCAACACGGGCTATGGCAATCCCTTTGAGGGCGGCTTTCCCTTTGGTGGCGCCTGGGGCCAGCAGCGTCGCGGCCAGGCTGCCTACAATCCCGAGAACGGCGCCAACGTGGTCGTCGATATCAAACTCGACGCCAAGGAGGCCAAGGGCGGTGCCCACAAGACCGTCCGCTACACGCGCTTCGATACCTGTGTTCACTGCGGCGGCTCGGGCTCTGTTTCGTCCGAGCATGCACATACCTGCCCGAGCTGCGGTGGCCGCGGCCACATCGACGTCGACCTGTCCTTCCTGTTTGGTGCGGGCACGTTCCAGTCGGTCTGCCCCGAGTGCGGCGGTTCCGGTAAGGTCGTGGCCGACCCCTGCCCCGATTGCGGTGGCAGCGGGCGAACCCGTGTGACCTCCGAGCAGACGATTGAGTTTCCTGCCGGCACGCATGACGGCGACGAGGTCCGCATTAGCGGTATGGGTCACGCCGGCACCAACGGTGCCTCGGGTGGCGATCTTGTCGGCCGCGCCCATGTTGAGGCCGAGCGCCTGGAAGGCAAGGCCCGTACCGGTTTTTACCTGATGGGCATCGTGGCGCCATTTTTGGTGCTGTCGGCCATCTCGGGCGTGTTCTCGGCCTTCGCCGTGATGTGCTTTATTCCGTTTACCATGGGCCTGTTCATGGTGCTTTCGGACGGTGTGCTTCATCGCAGCCTGCTGTGGTGGAAGCGCGGCGCGATGCAGTTTGCCAACGGTTTTGCCAACGGCTTCATGTTCGCGCTCGTGTCGGTTTGGTTCGCAAGTTGCTCGCAACGGGCCATGCTTTCGCCGTACCAAATGCAATAACATCAAACCCTCTGTTTGCGGTCGGCCCAGCTTGGGTATAGGACGCACTGTGACAATAATGAAAGTCGGAAGGATTCGGTCGTGTCGGAAAATAGGGATTACTACGAGGTGCTTGGCGTCGACAAGGATGCCGACGCGCGGACGATTAAGCGTGCGTTTCTAAAGAAGGCCCGTACCGTACATCCGGATGTTTCGGACGACCCCGAGGCCGAGGCCAAGTTCAAGGAGCTCAACGAGGCCTATTCCGTTCTTTCCGATGAACAGAAACGTGCTAACTACGACCGTTACGGCACTGCCGACGGCCCTGGTGGTTCGGGCTACGTCGATATCAACGATATCTTTGGTGGCATGGGCATGGACGACTTGTTCTCGTCGTTCTTTGGCGGCGGTGCCGGCGGAGGCGCCCGCAGCCGTCGTGAGCGTCGTCGCGGACGTGACATGGCCATCTCGCTTTCGGTGACGCTCGAGGAGGCGGCGCTCGGCTGCAAAAAGACGATCAGCTATGACCGCCTTGCTCCTTGCGAGGACTGCAATGGCACCGGTAGGGCAGAGGGCGCACAGGAAAAGCAGTGCGGCCGTTGCCACGGTACGGGCTACGTCACGACGGTTCAGCGATCGTTTTTGGGCCAGGTTCAGTCTTCCTCGCCTTGCCCCGACTGCCATGGCGAGGGCACGGTTATCGACCATCCCTGCGAGACCTGCGACGGTCAGGGCCGCACGCCTTCGCATGAAAAGATCGACATCGATATTCCCGCCGGCGTTTCTACCGGTCGCCAGCTGCGTGTGAGCGGCTTTGGCGAGGCCGGCCTTCGCGGCGAGCCTTCGGGCGACTTGATTGTCAACGTGCGCGTCGCCGACCACGAGCGTTTTAAGCGCAACGGTGACGACCTGTACCTGGTGAGCGATATCTCGATTGCGCAGGCTGCGCTCGGCTGCGAGATCGAGGTCGAGGGCATTATGCCCGACGAGGTCGTTAAGGTGACGGTTCCCGCCGGCGCCCAGTACGGCGACACCGTGAGCGTCAATAATTACGGCATGCCGCGCATTGGCGGTGGCGGTTCGCGTGGCCGCCTGATCGTGCAACTGCGCGTGGTCGTTCCCACCAATCTTTCCAATAAGCAACGCGAGCTGCTCCGTGCTTTTGCCGATGAGATGGGCGATGACGTCGCTTCCGGTAAGAAGTCGGTGACCGACCGTATCAAGAGTGCCCTCGACGATATCCTCGATTAAGGAGCCCGCGTGCTCGCACCCCATATTTCCGTCGTCAACCTCGGCTGCCGTGTCAACCGGGTTGAGTCTGACCGTATCACTGCCGATCTTATGCGCCTGGGCTTTGCTATGGTGGAGCCCCACGATGCCGATCTGATCGTCATTAACACCTGTGCCGTTACGGGCGAGGCCGAGGCCAAGACCCGTAAGGCCGTCCGTCATGCGCTGGCCCATCCAAACGAGCCCTATGTGGTCGTGACCGGATGCGTGGTCAATTTGCATCCCGAGGAGCTGTTGGAGCTTTCGGATCGCGTGATTGCCGAGCCGTCTAAGATCGATGTCGCCGAACGTGTCTGCGATGTGCTGGGCGTTGAGTCCGATAGCGTTCCCGCCTGCAGCGATGGTGACGTGGTCGATGCGCTCGGTCGTTCGCGGCTGGGCGTGAAGATCCAGGATGGCTGCAACCACCGTTGCACCTATTGCATCGTGTGGAAGGCCCGCGGCCCCGAGCGTTCCGTGCCCGTCGAGTCCGTGCTTGAGCAAGTTCGCGAGGCCCAGGAGGCCGGCGTGCCCGAGGTGGTGCTGACCGGTGTGAACCTGGGTGCCTACGATGGCAAGAGCGCGACCGACGAGCATGTCGAAATCGATGAGCTGCTCGAGGCCATCATGGAGCGCACGACTATTGCGCATGTGCGCATTTCCTCGGTCGAGCCCATGGATATCTCTGAGCGCCTGCTTAAGGTTATGGCGCGCTATCCGCAGCGTATCGCCCCGTTTTTGCACCTGCCCGTGCAGTCCGGCTGTACGGCGACCCTGCATCGCATGGGTCGTCCCTATAGTGCGGAGGCCTTTGAGGACACGGTGCGTATGATTCGCGCCAACTTGCCCCAGGCGTCTCTTTCGTGCGATGTCATCGTCGGTTTTCCTGGTGAGACGGACGAGGAGTTCGAGGAGTCGCTGGCGCTGTGCCGCCGTGTGGGGTTCTCGCGAATGCACGTGTTCCGCTACAGCAAGCGTCCCGGTACCCTTGCTGCCGACATGCCCGACCAGGTGCCGCCCGAGGTTATGGCCGAGCGCAGCCGTCGTATGCGAGACACGGCGCAGGAGCTCGCTATTGCCGATGCTCGTCGTCGCGTGGGCACTGTCGAGCGTGCCGTGCTCGAGTATGGTGACAACCTGACGCTCGGTTCGTTCCATCATGCCCGTCTTGACGATACCTGTGGACTTACAGCCCCGTGCCTGCTCGATGTTGCTATCATCGGAGTCGATGATTCCGGCTTGGTCCATGCGCGCAGGGAGGTCCATGGAAGCCTCGAAGATTAGACTTACCGTTCCCGAGGGAATTGATCCCTCGCGCGTTTTGGGCGCCGGCGACGGCGTCCTTCGTGCGCTCGAGAGTTTGGTTCGCGCTCACGTGGTCGCCCGTGGCGATAGGATCTCCGTGAGCGGCGACCCGGACGAGGTCGAGCTCGTGGCTCGCTTTTTCGAACATGCTTTTCGCGAGGCGGCGGCCGGTCGTACCCTGTCTGCCGACGATGTCTCGCGTTGCCTGGCCGTCTTGCGCGACGGCGAGCATGAGGCCACATCGCTTCGCGATGACGTGCTGCTTTCATACCGCGGTCGTGCCATTCGTCCCAAGACGCTCGGGCAAAAGCGCTATGTGGATGCCATTCGCTCGCATACCATCACCTTTGGCTTGGGTCCTGCCGGTACCGGTAAGACCTATCTGGCCATGGCGCTCGCCGTTGCCGCGCTCAAGCGCCATGAGGTGGGCCGTTTGATCTTGACGCGTCCTGTTGTCGAGGCGGGGGAGAACCTGGGCTTTTTGCCTGGCACCCTCGAGGAAAAGATCGATCCGTACATGCGTCCGCTCTACGACGCCCTTTTTGACATGATGGATCGCGAGCGCACCGATGAGCTTATGGAGCGCGGCGTGATCGAGATCGCCCCGCTTGCCTATATGCGCGGTCGTACGCTGAGCGATGCTTTCGTGGTGCTCGACGAGGCGCAAAATACTACGCCCGAGCAGATGAAGATGTTCCTGACACGCCTTGGATTCAACTCCAAGTTCGTGATTACCGGCGACCTTAGCCAGCGCGACCTGGTGGGTCGTCGTGGTGGCTTGGCGGATGTTGAGAAGATTTTGGGCCGTGTCGACGATGTGGCGTTTGCACACCTGGAGCGCGCCGACGTGGTGCGCCATGCCCTAGTGGGTCGTATCGTTGAGGCATATGATGCTTATGATGACGTGCGCGAGCAGCGCTCGCGCGACCGAAAGGAGTCCCGTTGAGTGTATTGATCAGCAACGATGCCGAGCTCGATACGCTGCTCGACGCGCAGGAGGTGGAGCACATCTGCGAGGTTGTGCTTGCCGCCGAGGGTGTTGGGCGTGAAGTCGAGATTTCCCTTTCGTATGTCGACGAGGACGAGATGCACGAGCTCAACCACGAGTGGCGCGGTATCGACCGCACCACCGATGTGCTCTCGTTTGAATGCGACTCGGCCTTTGACGAGGATATTCCCGCCGACGAGACGCTCGAGCTCGGCGATATCATCTTTGCCCCGCAGGTCATTGCCCGTCAGGCCCCCGGCTTTGGCAATAGCCCTGCCGACGAGTGCCGCCTGATGCTCGTACACGGCATGCTGCACCTGCTGGGGTATGACCATATCGAGGACGACGAGGCCGAGGTCATGGAGGCTCGCGAGGACGCTATCCTGCGCGATTTGGCGCTCGAGCGCGGCGAGGATCCTAAACTGGTCCACGTCGGCCCCATCACCAATCATGCCCACGACTAGGAGCCGTTTATGATTCCCGGATCGAACAAGGACCATCCTTCCTTTTTAAAGTCGTTCTCATACGCCATGGAGGGCTTCGTCACCGCCGTCAAGACCGAGCGCAACATTAAGGTCATGCTCGTGGCAGGCGTGTGCACCGTCATTGCCGGCTGTATCGTGGGGCTCGATATTGCCGAGTGGGCTACGGTCATCATCTGCTGCGGCCTGGTGATTCATGGCGAGCTGTGTAACACCGCCATGGAGGCCATCGTCGACCTGGCGACCCAAGAGCTCCATCCGCTGGCAAAGCGTGCGAAGGATATCGCCGCCGCCTCTGTATACGTTCTTTCCATTACCGCCGCGATCGTGGGCTTGCTTGTCTTTGCCCACGCGCTCGACTTTATTTAGAAAGGGATTCCCATGTCCGACAATATGCAGCCTACCGATGAGATTTTGGACGAAGAGTCCCTGGATGCTAAGGCGACCGAGGATTGCGATGAGGTCGAGGAGTTCGACCCGTTTGAGGGCATGAGCGACGAGGAGCTCGACGCCCTGTGCGACGAGGACGACAACCTCGCGGGCTTTGGTGACGTTGAGCCCGGTTTCCGCAGCGGCTTTGTGGCCCTGGTCGGCCGCCCCAACGCCGGCAAGTCCACGCTGCTCAACGCCTGCTATGGCAAAAAGGTCGCCATCACCTCGCCGGTGGCCCAGACGACCCGCCGCCGCATGCGCGCCGTCGTCAACCGCCCCGGCTACCAGCTGGTCTTTGTCGATACCCCGGGTATCCACAAGCCCAAGGACGGCCTGGGCTCCGAGCTCAACAAGAGCGCGCTGTTCGAGCTGAACGATGTCGATGTCGTCGCGTTTTTGATTGATGCCACCAAACCGATCGGCAGGGGAGACGCCTGGGTTGCCGAGCGTGTCAAGAATGCCCGTTCCAAGAAGGTCCTGGTGCTCACCAAGACCGATGAAGCCGACCCCGCACAGGTCATGGAGCAGCTTAAGGCCGCCCACGAGCTTATGGAATATGACGACGAGATCGTGACGTCGTCGGTCAAGAACTTTAACGTCGATGCCTTCATCGAGACCGTTGCGCACTTTTTGCCCGAGGGTCCGCGTTGGTTCCCCGAGGACATGGGTACCGACGCTTCCGATGAGACGCTCGTTGCCGAGTTTGTGCGCGAGAAGGTCTTGCGCCGCACCCGTGATGAGATCCCGCACTCCGTGGGCGTGATTTGCGATGCGCTTGAGCAGACCAAGAAGGTGCTGCGCGTGCACGCCACCATTTACGTCGAGCGCGAGGGCCAAAAGGGCATCATCATCGGCAAGGGCGGCGAGATGATCAAACATATCGGCATCGACGCCCGTCGTGACCTTGAGCGCATCTTTGGCACCCAGGTCTTTTTGGAGCTGGACGTGAAGGTCAAGGCCGGCTGGCGTGACGACGAGGCCCAGATTCGCCGCTTTGGCTATAACGCCGAGGATTAGGGACACGCGGCGCGAATGGCAGGTTCTCGTACATATCGCACGAAAGTGCTCGTGCTCGATAAGACGAAGCTCAAAGAGACGGACCTGATCCTGACGATGCTTGACGAGCGGGGTCGGCAGGTTCGTGCCGTGGCAAAGGGCGCCCGCAAACCCGGCGGACGCCTGGCTGCGCGCTGCGAGATGTTCTGTACCGTTGATCTGCTGCTTGCGCATGGACGGTCGCTCGACGTGGTTTCCCAGGCCGAGCTTATGGAGGCACCGCTCGGCGCTGCTCCCGATTACGAGATGACATGCGCCGCAAGCGCGATCGCCGAGGTCGCGCGCGTGTGCTCGTTCGAGGACGCCGAGGACCCGTTTACCTTTGCCATCACGCAGCGAGCGCTTGCCTTGATGGGCAGCGGGCTCGACGCGGCGCATATGGATCTACTTGTGGCGGCATATGTCTTTAAGCTGCTGTCCCACGTTGGCTACCGACCCGATTTTTCGGCCTGCGTGCTGTGCGGAGACCCCATGTTGTCGTATTTTTCGCCCCAGGTGGGCGGTCTCATGTGCGGGTCGTGCGCGTCGAGCGTTCCGGGTGCCGAGCTGGTGTCGACCGGTGAGGTTGCATGGCTGCGCGCCCTCATGTCCATGACCTTCGATGCGCTTATGGCCGAGAGGGTCGACCCCCATACCGCTGCCTTTTTGCTGGGGCTTTCGCACGTGTGGGCTGCGACGCACACCGATCAACGTCTCCGTGCGATGGAATTCATGTTGGGTCGGTGATGATGCGCAGGCGCGGGCTGCTTGTGGTAACATACCGACCTGTTGGTACCTCGACCTTGGATGCTCGCTCCACCGGCGGCTTCCCAGTCCGAGGCGAATAGCGTCGCCCGCTGGCGACAAGAAACGAAAGGTGAAACAATGACTGTTTCCAAAGAGCGCAAGGCAGAGCTGACTGCCCAGTTCGGTAACACCCCGGTCGATACCGGCAACCCCAAGGTTCAGGTCGCCATCCTGACCGAGCGCATCAAGGAGCTGACCGAGCACATGAAGTCCCACCAGAAGGACTTCCACACCCGTCGTGGTCTGCTCATGCTCGTCGGCCGTCGTCGTCGTCTTCTCTCCTACATCAAGAAGAACGACATCGTCGAGTATCGTGAGCTCATCAAGGCTCTGGGCATCCGCGACAACATCCAGTAAGGATTTGTACATGCAAGGAGCGTCCTGCGCAGCGGGGCGCTCTTTTTGTGTAAGGGCGCGAACAATCACGCTCTGAAGCGTGGCGGGGGCAGGGGGCCCGCGTCACATGAGAAGCCTGCAGGCAAGGGGCCTGTGGGGTAAAGGAGAACAATGACACTCGTATCCAAGACCTTTGAGCTGTACGGCAAGACCTACACCTTCGAGTCCGGCGAGCTTGCCAAGCAGGCCACCGGCGCTTGTCTGGTCAAGCAGGGCGATACCACGATGCTCGATACCGTGGTCGTCTCCAAGGAGCGCAAGAACTACGACTTCTTCCCGCTGACCGTCGACTTCAACGAGAAGATGTACGCTGCCGGTCGCATCCCGGGTGGCTACCTCAAGCGTGAGGGCCGTCCCAGCGAGAAGGCCACGCTCACCGCGCGCATGATCGACCGTCCGATTCGCCCGAGCTTCCCGGACGGCTTCCGCAACGAGGTGCACATCGTCGCTACCTCGCTCGTCGCCGACCAGGTCAACCCCTTTGACGTCATCAACGTCATGGGTGCTTCCCTGGCCATGACGCTCGGCGGCGTGCCCTTCGAGGGCCCGCTTGCCTGCGTGCGCATCGGCCGCAACGTGGAGACCGGCGAGTTTATCGTTAACCCCACCTATGAGGAGCGCGAGAACTCCGATCTGGACCTGGAGCTGGGCGGCTCTGCTGACTTCATCTCGATGGTCGAGGCCGGCGCCGAGGAGATCTCCGAGGACGACATGCTCGCCGCCATGAAGTTTGGCCAGGAGGCCCTTGCTGCCTTCTGCCAGGCTCAGGACGAGTTTGTCGCTGAGTGGGAGCAGGTCAACGGCGCTATCGTCAAGAAGGAGTACCCGCTCGACCAACCCGTCGAGGAGGTCCAGGAGCGCATCTTCGCCCATTACGACGAGATGGCAGCCGCCCTTCGCGACGCCGACAAGCTCTCCCGTATCGGCAAGGTCGAGGCTCTGAAGGAGTCCATCCGTGCCGAGTTCACCGAGGAGGAGCAGTCCGCTTGGGAGCGCGAGATCCCCGTGGCGCTCAAGAAGCTCGAGAAGAAGGCTATGCGCACCATGGTCGTCGAGACCGGTGAGCGCGTCGACGGCCGTGCCGCCGATGAGATTCGCCCCATCATGGTGAAGGATAACTACCTGCCGCTCGTTCACGGCTCCGGTCTGTTCCAGCGTGGCCAGACCCAGGTGCTTTCCGTCCTGTCGCTCGGTATGCTCAACGAGGGCCAGCGTTTGGATACCATCGAGCCCACCGAGGGCAAGCGCTACATGCACCACTACAACTTCCCGCCGTTCTGCACCGGCGAGACCGGTCGTATGGGCAGCCCCAAGCGCCGCGAGATCGGTCACGGCAACCTGGCCGAGCGCGCCCTGCTCCCGGTGCTCCCCGACGAGAACGAGTTCCCCTACGCCATTCGCGTGGTCTCCGAGGTCATGGAGTCCAACGGCTCTTCTTCGATGGCTTCGACCTGCGGTTCCACGCTCGCCCTCATGGACGGCGGCGTGCCCATTAAGCGTCCGGTCTCCGGTATCGCCATGGGCCTGATCCAGGAGGAGGGCAAGACCGTGGTCCTGTCCGACATCCAGGGTCTCGAGGACTTCCTGGGCGACATGGACTTTAAGGTCACCGGCACCACCGAGGGCATCACCGCCCTGCAGATGGACAACAAGGCCACCGGCCTCACCTTCGACATCCTGGCCCGCGCCCTGCAGCAGGCCAAGGAGGGTCGCGCCTTCATCCTGCAGAAGATGCTCGATGTGATCCCCGAGCCGCGCCACACCACGCGCAGCACCGCTCCGCGCATCGTTTCCATCCAGGTTCCGACCGACAAGATCCGCGACGTCATCGGTTCCGGCGGTAAGGTCATCCGCGGTATCCAGGACGAGACCGGCGCCTCGGTCGACATCCAGGAGGACGGCACCGTCTTTGTCGGCGGCACTGGCGAGTCCGTCGATCAGGCCGTCGAGCGCATCAAGCTCATCATCAAGGTTCCCGAGCCGGGCGAGGAGTACACCGGTCGTGTTGTCTCCATCCAGCCGTTCGGCGCCTTCGTGAACCTGCTGCCCGGTAAGGACGGCCTGCTGCACATCTCCCGCGTTGCCAAGGGTCGCGTGGAGAAGGTCGAGGACGTCCTCAACGTGGGCGACGAGGTCAAGGTCGTCGTCATCGAGGTCGACGATCGCGGCAAGATCTCGCTCGATCGTCTTGACAAGCCTGAGGCTCCGGCTCGCGCCGAGGGTGCCTCCGAGGGCGACGGCGAGCACTTCCAGCGTCGTGAACGCCCGCGTCGTGAGCGCTCCGAGCGCAGCGACCGCCCGCGCCGTCCCGGCGACAACGGAGGCCGCAAGCCCCGCCGCCACCACGACGCCGAGTAACAGCCGTACATAACCAGCACCGCAAGGGCGACTCCGTACTGGGGTCGCCCTTTTGCTATCCCCGGCGGGGTCCGCGGGTAAAGTTTCCTGCTCTACAGTCCTGCTCGCACGGAGAGCACATTAAGTGCTCTCCGGCTCGTGCGGAACTCGCGATAAACTTTAACCGCGGACCCCGCCGGGGATAGCAAAAGGGCTGGTTAACGCTGTTGGGCGCTTGCTGCGTTCCTGTTCTTAGTTGCTATACTTTGTTTCGCATCTGACGCATAGCTGATGGGGGTTGGCATGATCAATAAGGTTGAATGGGATCGTATGATTGCCGGGGAGCTTTATAACCCCTATAGAGTTGGCGACCATTCGTTTAGTAGGGTGCATGCGGCTCAGAAGTTGTTTAACGAATCGGAGTATTGGGATGATTCGAGTGCTCTTGAGGAGCTTAAGAAGTGTTTTCGCGCCGCTCCGGACGATATGGTCTTAACGGCTCCCGTCTATTTTGATCACGGCGATAGGATTTCGTTTGGCAATCATTTCTATGCGAATACTGGCTTGACGATTTTGGACGAAAACTACGTGACCTTTGGCGACAACGTTTTTCTGGGACCCCACGTGAGCATTTTCACCGCTGGGCATCCTATTGATGCAGATGTGCGCAATCTGGACCTTGAGTATGCAAAGCCTGTCACAATTGGCGACAACGTCTGGATGGGCGGCGGTGTGATTATCAATCCAGGCGTCACAATCGGAAGCGACGTTGTCATCGCCTCAGGATCAGTCGTTGTCAAAGACGTCCCCAGCCACGTCATCATCGGTGGCAATCCGGCTCATATCATTCGAGAGATTACCGATAGCGATCACAATCTCTGGCAAGACCAACTGAATGCCTACAACGAGGCAACTAGGTCATAGCTGCCGCATTTCCCCAGATAAAACCGACTAAAATAAACCTGTCCCTTTTTAATAGGTTTCCCGTGGGGCGGGCACTGATGAAGTTTATCGCGAGTTCCGCACGAACAGGAGGCCACTTAATGTGGCCTCCGTCGTGAGCAGGACTGTAGAGCAGGAAACTTCATCAGTGCCCGCCCCACGGGAAACCGGCGGGATAGACGGGTCCAGATGGGGCTTTAATGCATGGGTGGTCTGTGGCTGTGCAAATGGGTATCATACTGTGGTTATTGCATCGACTCTGCGATGCATGTTTGTACGTTCCCGGCGGTCGGTTTGCCAGAAGCGCCCCGTCGGTTGTTCCAGACCCGTTTCGAAGAAAGGAAACCACACTAACCTATGGCAGCTAAAAAATCATCTCCCTTGAAGATCATCCCGCTCGGCGGTCTTGACGGCATCGGCAAGAACATGACGGTCTTCGAGTGCGGCGACGACATGGTGCTCGTCGACGCCGGTCTTATGTTCCCCGACGACTCCCAGCCCGGTATCGACCTGGTGCTTCCCGACTACACCTATGTTCTAGAGAACGAGGAGAAGCTCCGCGGTATCGTCGTCACCCACGGCCACGAGGACCACACCGGTTCGCTTCCGTATCTGCTGCAGGACCTCAACAATAAGGTGCCCATTTTCTCGAGCAAGCTGACGCTTGGCTTTATCGAGGGCAAGCTTTCTGAGTTCCGTATCCGCGCGCCTAAGTTCCGCGAGGTCAAGGGCGGCAGCCATGTCAACCTCGGCGGCATCTCGCTCGACTTCTTCTCGATGACGCACTCCATCCCCGGCGCTCTGGGCGTGTTCATCCGCACCAATCAGGGCACCGTTATGCACACGGGTGACTTTAAGCTTGACCAGACGCCCATCGACGGCGTCACGCCCGACTATGCCGCTATCAGCCGCTTTGCCAAGCAGGGCATCGACCTGCTGCTTTCCGACTCTACCAACGCCACGGTTCCCGGCTTTACCAAGTCCGAGGCCGAGGTTGGTCCCAACCTGCTGCACGCCATCAAGAACGCCCCGGGTCGCGTGTTCGTCGCGTCGTTCTCGAGCCACATCCATCGTTTGCAGCAGATCTGCGATGCCGCCCGCAAGTGCGGCCGTAAGGTCGTCGTGACCGGTCGCTCCATGCTCACTAACACCCGCGTGGCGCGCGAGCTGGGCTACCTCAACATCGATGACGCTGATATCATCGATGCCTTCGACATTGATAACCTGCCCGACGACAAGATTGTCGTCATGTGCACCGGTTCGCAGGGCGAGCCGCTGTCGGCCCTGTCCCGCATGGCCAATGGCGAGCACAAGACGCTCTCCATCCATGAGGGTGATACCGTTATCCTCTCGGCAACTCCTGTTCCCGGCAATGAGAAAGCCGTCCAGCAGGTCGTCAACAGCCTTGCCAAGCTCGGCTGCGACGTGTGGGATAAGAACCGCGCTCTCGTTCACGTCTCCGGTCACGGTAGCCAGGAGGAGCTCAAGCTCCTGATTGCCATGGCCAAGCCCACGTACTTTATGCCGGTTCACGGTGAGGCCGTGCATCTGCGCGCCCATGCCCAGCTGGCCCGTAAGATGGGTCTCAAGGACGATCATATCTTTATCCTCGATAACGGTGACACGCTCGAGATGCGTGGCGGCATCGTCAAGCGCGGCACGCCCGTCGAGTCCGGCGTCGTCTACGTCGACGGTCTGCGCATCGGCGATACCGACCCCATCGTCCTGCGCGATCGCCAGAAGCTCGCCAACGACGGTATGGTTACGGCTGTCGCCATCGTCTCGCTCAAGCACAAGAAGATCGAGGCCATCGAGTTCTCGGGCCGCGGCGTTTCGTTTGCCATCGACGACCAGTTCTCCGAGGATGCCTCCGCGTCCGTCATGAAGACGATCGAGAAGGGCAAGTTCAGCTTTACCAGCAGCGGTTCCGACGCCATTCGCAAGGCCGTGCGCGACTCGCTCTCCAACTTTATCTGGAGCCGTACGCGCACTCGCCCGATGATCATCCCGGTCGTCATGGAGGTTTAGTTTGGCGCGCGGATCTGCACAAAACGCCAAAGGCAATAAGGCCAACAACCAACCGGCATCTGCTAAGGGTGCCGGTTCCCATCTTCGTGCCAATAAGGGCCATGAGGCAGACTTCGACGATTTTGAGCCCTTGGTCGAGCCTTCGGCCAATCGCGATATCGCCGGTGTGGTCATCGCCGTTTTGGCGATCGCGTCCTTCATTGCCGTGATCTCTCCGGCAACAGCGCCCGTGACGGCTGCGGTTGCCGGTTTCTACCACCTGGGCTTTGGTCTGGGCGCCTACGTGCTGCCGATCGTCATCTTGCTGTTTGCCGCCACGCTCTTTTTGGGTGAGGACTCGCCGCTCAACGTGCGCTCTGTTGCGGGCGGCGCCTTGGTCTTTATCGCCGTCGTCTCCATTCTTTCGCTGATGGTGCCGGGCACGAGCGATTCGTGCGACCTTATGTTTACGCCGCAGAACCTTTCCGTGTCGGGCGGCTACATTGGCGCCTTTATCGCAAGTGCCTTGCAAAACGCCCTGGGTAAACCTATCGCCATGGTTGTCTTGCTGGGGCTTGTCGTCGTTGGTTTGGTCATTATCGGCTTTTCGGTGGGTGGCGTTTTGCGCTCCGCACGCGATCGCGCTGCCGATTTTGCCGAGCGTCGACGTGCCGATGTCAATGCGAGCCCGTGGGGCGATGAAGAGGCCCTGTCTGTTCCCGGCGTCGCTCGTCCGCACCTGAGCATTCTGCGCCAGAAGGGGACTGACGCCGCGGTGACCACGGTCATGGGTGGCGATGTCGACCCGGTTTTGGATGACGACGAGGACGATGACCCATTTGTCGACGTATCCGAGTCGGTTGAAGCCGAGCGCGCCAAGACCACGCTGCTGCCGCGCCGCCATGCCAAGAAGGGCAAGGCTGCGCCCAAGCTCAACACAAGCGAGCCCGACCCGTCTTGGTCCGATAGCGAGATTGAGCTCACCGAGGGTGACGACGAGGACGACGAGGCTCCGCTCGAGACCGCCAAGACAACCTTGCTGCCGCGTCGCCACGCCAAGCGCGGGCAGGTCACTGGACAGCTTTCGATGGAGGACGATCCGGACAAGGTTGACGAGTCCGAGCCGCCGTTTGCCGTGAACCCTGTTTCGGCCGCACCTCAGATTCCCGACTTCTTAAAGCATCCCAAGGTTGCCGATGCGCCTGCCACGAGTGCTGTCGAATCGGCTGCGGCTCGTGATGGGGGAGCGGACGGCGGCGCCGCAGATAACAAGGGCGAAGAAGAGGACGGCCTCAAGCTTCCGCCGCTCGAAATCCTACATGCCAACCCGCAGTCGGCTTCTGCCGCGTCTTCGGATAAAGAGCTGGAGCAGACCGCTGAGTCACTGCAATCCACCTTGCTTGAGTTTGGCCGCAGTGCCCGCGTGGTCGGCTGGATCGCCGGCCCCACGGTGACGACCTTTAAGCTGCAACCTGGCGAGGGCGAGCGCGTGAGCAAGATTTCGAGCCTCGAGGACGATATTGCGCTTTCGCTCGCCGCCCAGTCGGTTCGTATCTTTGCCCCGATCCCCGGCACCTCGCTCGTGGGCATCGAGATTCCCAACCGCAAGCGCCAGAACGTCAATCTGGGCGACGTGCTGCCCTATGTGAAGGGCGGTCCGCTCGAGCTTGCCATCGGCCGCGACGCCGAGGGCACGCCGGTCGTCGCCGACCTCGCCAAGATGCCTCACCTGTTGATCGCCGGTACGACCGGTTCTGGTAAGTCGGTGATGATCAATTCCATCATCACGACCTTGCTCATGCGCGCCCTTCCCGAGGACGTTCGCCTGATCATGGTCGACCCCAAGCGCGTCGAGCTTGCGGGCTATAACGGTCTGCCGCATCTCTATGTGCCCGTGGTGACCGAGCCCAAGCAGGCCGCGAGCGCCCTGCAGTGGGCCGTGTCCGAAATGGAGCGCCGCCTGAAGGTATTCGAACGCCTCAACGTCCGTAAGATTTCGACCTATAACGAAAAGCAGGCCGCCGGCGAGTTTGAGCATTACGATAACCCGCCGCAAAAGATGCCCTACCTGGTCATCATCATCGACGAGCTCTCGGACCTGATGATGGTCGCCGGTAAGGATGTCGAGGCCTCGATCGTGCGTATTGCTCAGCTGGGCCGTGCCGCCGGTATCCACCTTATCGTGGCCACGCAGCGCCCGAGCTCCAACGTGGTGACGGGCCTCATCAAGGCCAACATCACCAACCGCATCGCCTTTAACGTCGCCACGGGCATCGACTCGCGCGTCATCATCGACCAGATGGGTGCCGAAAAGCTCACCGGTTTGGGCGACATGCTGTTCTCAAAAGTAGACTGGGGCAAGCCTCGCCGTATCCAGGGCTGCTTTGTCTCGGACGACGAAATCAACGAGATTGTCGAGTTTGTCAAGTCGCAGAGCGAGCCCGACTACCACGAGGAGATTCTGTCCGCCGTGGCGCCCGCTTCCATGTCCATGGCGGGTGGCGGCGGCATTGTCCGCACCGGAGTCGCCGAGCCGCAAGATGACGACCCGCTTATCTGGGAAGCCGCCCATATTGTGGTGGAATCGCAGCTTGGCTCCACATCTGGCCTGCAACGCCGCCTGAAGGTTGGCTATGCGCGTGCCGGGCGTATTATGGACATGCTGGAAGAAAAGGGTGTCGTCGGCCCGCCCGACGGTTCCAAGCCGCGCGAGGTCCTGCTGGACGAGGAGGGGCTTGCCGCGCTGGAATCTGTCGACGCCGAGATGGCACGTGAAGATCGTGAGTTTGGAGGATTCTGATGGCTGCACGCTTTGGTGACATGCTGCTCGAGCAGCGTCGCCGAATGGGCCTTTCCATTCAGCAGGTCGCCAACACCATCAAAATCAGGCCGCAGATCATCGAGTTTTTCGAGACCGGTAACTTTGCTTCGATGCCGCCGCGCGGCTATGCGCAGGGCATGATTTCGAGCTATGCTCGCTTTTTGGGCCTCAATCCACGCGAGGTCGTCAATGCCTACTTTGACGAGCTGATGGCATACGAGCGCGAGACGTCGCAGCAGGGCGGTCGTTTTCAGGACGCCGCCGGCTACGTCAATTCGCGTTCCTCTGTCGATAACGGGCGCTTCCTGATGGTTCAGGGCGGTCGTTCGACTCGCTATGGACAGCGTCCTCAGCAGGCCGGTTATATTACCGAGACTGGTTCGGGCGAGGAGATTCGCTCGCAGCGTGACCGGTTCCGCAGTACGCCGATGCCCGAGGACCGTGCGCTTCCCGCTGCCCGCGGCGTGGCGCGTGACCCTCGTGCCGGCTACGGCGACGGCGGCTATTCCGATCGCGGTCACCGTGGTATCTCCACCGGACGCTCTCGCAGTGGCTATGCGGACGCCGATACCACGCAGGTGACGCCGCGTCTTCGCTCTCAACCACAGCCGTATGGCCAGCGCTCTTCGGCTCCGCGTGCGGGCCAGCGTGGCTATCAAGGCCGCGGTGAACTTGCGCCCCGCTCGGGTCAGCGCAGCCTTCAGGGCCAGGGTGGCTATCGCGGCCGTTCCGATAGCAATCGTGGCCGTATGCCTCAGGGAGGCGGCCGCAGCAGTTTCAGTCGTGGACGCGGCGGTTCCCGTGCTCCTCAAAACAACGGGCTCGATCCGCGTATCGTCTACGCCGGTATCGGTGCCGTGGCGTTGCTGCTGATCGTGCTCATCGTGGTGCTTCTGCGCGGCTGCGCATCTTCGGCGCCCGAGACCACGCCCGAGACGCCCACTGCTACCAAGACGACGACCAAGAAGTCTTCTAAGAAGACCGAAACGGTCGACGAGGACGAAGACACCGATGAGGCGACGGATGAGTCGACTGACTCGGACGCTACCAAGACGACGGCCAAGAAGGAAGAGAACGAGGTCACGAAGGTCAAAGTCTCCGTTGCCAAGGGAAAGACCGCGTGGATTGAGGTCAAGGTCGACGGCAAGTCGGTCTATGGCGCCCAAGCGACTGGCCCCTTTGAGCAGGAGTACTCGCCCGAGTCCTCGATCGAGATCACCACGTCCAAGCCTTCCGATGTCACCGTTACCAAGAACGGTGAAAAGGTCCGTTACGATACCAAGACCTCGGGCGTGGCACGTGTGACGATCACCGTTCCCAAGAAGGAGACGACTGATTCCGAGAATGGTGAAAGTTCTGATGGTGCCGACGCCACCGATGGTAACGACACCACCGACGGTACCGATGCCCAGTCCACGGATGGCGCCGATACCGCAACTGACGGCCAGACGCCCACCGATTCTACCGACTATTCGTACGATAGCTACTAAGCCGCTCGTACGCGAAAGGAAACATCATGGCTAAAGATTCCAGCTTCGACGTCGTGTCCGAGGTCAACATACAAGAGGTCGACAACGCCTTCCAGCAGACCACGCGCGAGATTTCCCAGCGCTATGACCTGAAGGATTCCGGCGCTACGATCGAGCTTTCGAAGGGCGACAAACTCTTTATGATCAACGCCCCGGCCGACTTTGTCTCCAAGCAGATCATCGATGTCCTGAGCTCCAAGCTCATCAAGCGCGGCATCGACCTCAAGGCTGTCTCGTGGGATGCTCCGCAGGCGGCATCGGGCGGCACCGTGCGCGTACTCGGCCATATCGTCGAGGGTATCGACCCGGCGACCGCCAAGAAGATCAATAAGGACATCAAGGACCAAAAGCTCAAGGTCAAGGTGACCATCGAGGCCGACAAGCTGCGTGTTTCCTCTGCTTCGAAGGACGCGTTGCAGACCGTTATCCAGTTCCTGCGCGACCAGGACTACGGCCAGCCGCTACAGTTCACCAACTACCGCTAATATCTTTCGAAAGGACCGCTCTCCAACATGGATACACCGTTGGGCTCCGTGCTCTACATTACCCTCGGGTGCGCTAAGAACGAGGTTGACACCGACCGCATGCGTTCTCTTTTGACTGCCGCAGGCTACGAGGAGGCATTCGACCCGCAGGATGCCGATATCGCCATCGTCAATACATGCTCGTTCCTCGCCTCCGCAACGTCCGAGAGCATCGAGACCACCCTCGAGCTCGCTAACGAGGTTCAGGACGGCGTTCGTTCTTGCCCCATCGTCATGTGCGGCTGTGTGCCGTCGCGCTATGGCGACGACCTGCCTGACGAGCTGCCCGAGGTCGCTGCCTTTGTGAAGGCTGACGAGGAGGACGGCATCGTGGCGGTTATCGATGGCGTGCTGGGTGTCGAGCGTGAGATCGCTGCCTATATTCCGCAAGTCAAGCGCACTGTCGAGGGCGCTGTCGCCTACGTCAAGATTTCCGATGGCTGCAACCGCTTCTGCAGCTTCTGCATGATCCCTTATATCCGCGGTCGTTATCACTCGCGCAATGCCGAGAGCATTATTTCCGAGGTGCGCGACTTGGTTGCCGGTGGCGTGCGAGAGATTGTGCTGATCGGCCAGGACACGGGAATTTGGGGCACCGACTTTGCCGACGAGGACGTCGCCGAGGGCTCGCCGCGCAATCTGGCGCAGCTGCTGCGTGCCGTCGCCGAGGCCGTGCGCCCGCACAACGTCTGGGTCCGTGTGCTCTACTTGCAGCCCGAGGGCATGACTGACGAGCTCATTGAGACCATTCGTGATACGCCCGAGGTGCTGCCCTATATCGATATCCCCGTGCAGCACTGCGATGCTCGCATCCTTAAGGCCATGCGTCGATCCGGTTCGCGCCAGGAGCTCGAGGACCTGTTCCGCGACCTTCGCGAGCGCATCCCCGGTATCGTGATTCGCTCCACGGCCATGGTCGGCTTCCCGACCGAGACCGACGACGAGTTCCGCGACCTTATCGACTTTATGGACACCGTCGGCTTTGACTACACGAGTGTCTTTGCCTACTCGCAGGAGGAGGGCAGCCTGGCCGCCAAGATGGAGGGTCAGGTCGACGAAGAGGTCAAGCTCGAGCGCGCCCAGGAGGCCATGGACTTGGCCGAGTCGCTCGGTTTTGCTGCAACTGCCGCACATGTGGGCGAACGAGCCCAGGTGATCGTCGACGGTATCGAAGAGACCGAGGACGGCGCCGAGCTGATCGGCCATGCCTGGTTCCAGGCGCCCGATTCCGATGGCGCGGTGCACCTGGACGCCAGCGAGGCGTCCGTGGGCGATATTCTGACGGTCGAGTTTACCGATAGCTTCTGCTATGAGCTTATCGGTCATGTTGTGGAGTAGGAGCGCGTTGTGGCTAACGAGAGCAATAAGGAACTGACGAGTGTCTGGACGCCCGCCAACATCGTGACGTGCGTGCGCATCGTCTTTATCCCGGTGTTCATGATCGTGTCGGCGCTGTCTCACACGAGCGTTGCCGGCACGGATTGGAGCACCTTCGACGGCCCGCTCGCTGCCGCAGCCTTCATTCTGTACGTCATCCTGTCGTGCACCGATAAAGTTGACGGCTATCTGGCGCGCTCACGCAACGAGATTACCGACTTCGGTAAATTCTTGGACCCCATCGCCGACAAGCTACTCGTGTTCTCGGCCTTGCTGCTGTTCTTGGACTTTGGCGCCGTGTCGGTTTGGTCCGTGTTCATCATCTTATTCCGCGAGCTGTTGGTAAGCGCCCTGCGCATGGTTGCGAGTGCCGCCGGCGTGGTCGTTGCCGCCGATAAGCTCGGCAAGTACAAGACGGCGACCACGATGGTCTCCATCTGCGGTTACCTGTGCGTCTTTGCGATGGCCGGCTTGCACCTTGGCCCGCTGGCGCTGACGCTCGGCATCTACTCGGTGTCGCGCTTCCTGTACGCCGTGGCCGTTATCCTGACCGTTATCTCGGGCGCTCAGTACTTCTGGAACTGCCGCAAGATCGTCTTTTCGGTCTAGGTCCTGGTGGGTATGACGGACTCTTTTGAGCAGATTTCCGCACATAACGAGGAGCTGGCGCGCGATATTGTCGAGCGCGCGAGCGCTCGGGGCGTGACGGTTTCGACGGCTGAGTCGCTGACAGCAGGTATGATCGCCTCGACGATTGCCGATATCCCGGGCGCCTCGGCGGTGCTGCGTGGCGGTGCTGTGACCTACTGCGATGAGATCAAGCATCGCGTTTTGGGTGTTGAGCAGGAGACACTCGACCGCTATACCGCGGTGTCGCATCAGACCGCGCGCGAGATGGCGGCTGGTTCGCTGGAGCTGTACCAGAGCGATATTGCAGTGAGCGCAACGGGTTATGCCGGCCCCGGCGGCGGCACTGAGGACGATCCGGCTGGCACTTTCTATATTGGCTGGGCGTATCGCGCGGCTGATGGAGAAGTGCCGGTCGTGGACTCTGTGCGCTGCCACTATGAGGGCGACCGTTCGTGTGTTCGTGCCCATGCGGTCGCGGAGGCATTGGGACGCATTGCCCTTGTGCTCAACTCTATGGAATAGACGTGTTTTAAGGGGCCTTAGGGCCCCTTAATTGTGGAGATAGGGACCTCTGACAAATTCAGCGTTTTTGCTGGTCATAGATTTTATTTTCGCCTTCCTTGCTTATATTTGGCCCTTTTTGGTCAAGCATTTGGTCAGTGTTTGGTCGGCGTTTGGTTGGGTTTTGGAAAGGTCGGCTGCATATGATTTATCTGAACGGTTGACCACGAACAGCCGTTCGTTTATTATCGATGCAGGTTGTTAAGAGGAGGGCTTTTCATGGCCAAGAATTCAGGTCCCGTACGTACCGTTCATGCTCGCACGACGGGTAAAGAGCGCGATGAGATGATCGCCACCACCAAGGCCGAGATCGAGAAGAAATTCGGCCAGGGTTCCATCATGAGGTACGGCGACGGTGGCCCCGAGCTCGAGGTCGAGGCCATCCC
Source organism: uncultured Collinsella sp. (assembly GCA_934654795.1). GTDB lineage: Bacteria > Actinomycetota > Coriobacteriia > Coriobacteriales > Coriobacteriaceae > Collinsella. Next base: position 20,614 of record CAKUGT010000010.1, on the reverse strand, counting down.
CACGGGCGCTCTGGCACTCGATGCCGCTCTGGGTATCGGCGGTGTGCCGCGCGGCCGTATCGTCGAGATTTACGGTCCTGAGTCCTCCGGTAAGACGACGCTTTCGCTCGAGATCCTGGCCGAGGCCCAGGCAATGGGTGGCGTTGTGGCATTTATCGATGCCGAGCACGCGCTCGATCCCACGTATGCCGCGCGCATCGGCGTGGATATCGACGAGGTACTGATTTCCCAGCCTGATACGGGTGAGCAGGCGCTCGAGATTGTTGACATGCTCGTGCGTTCCGGCGCCATCGATGCCATCGTCGTCGACTCCGTTGCCGCGCTGACCCCGCGTGCCGAGATCGAGGGAGAGATCGGCGATACCACGGTCGGCTTGCAAGCTCGCCTGATGAGCCAGGCGCTCCGCAAGCTCGCCGGCTCGCTGTCCAAGTCCAACACGACATGCATCTTCATTAACCAGCTGCGAGAGAAGATCGGCGTCATGTTCGGCAACCCCGAGACCACGACGGGCGGCCGCGCCCTTAAGTTCTTCTCTTCGGTGCGTATCGACATTCGCCGCATCGACAGCATTAAGCTTAAGGACGAGGTTATCGGTAACCGCGTGCGCGCCAAGGTCGTTAAGAACAAGGTGGCAGCTCCGTTCCGTTCTGCTGAGTTCGACATCATGTACGGTACGGGCATCTCTAAGGAGGGCTCGATCTTGGACATGGCTGTCGAGTGCGGCATCTGCAAGAAGATGGGCTCTTGGTTTGCCTATGGCGAGGACAAGCTCGGCAACGGTCGCGAGGCTGCCAAGGCGTTCTTGCGCGAACACCCCGATTGCGCCGACGAGATTGAGCATAAGGTCCGTCTTGCCTGCGGACTTGAGTTTGATGACGATGCTCCGTCCGAGGTTGAGCTGACCGATCAGCCTGCGCCTGAGGAGTTTGACGAGCTTTACGCCATCGATGGGTCAGCCATGCTCGATGATGACGACGAGTAGCGGTTACGTTCATGTCGTATACGGTGACCGAGGCCACGGTCGTCTTTCCCGATAAGAAGGCGGCCTCCTCGTTCTCGAGCGGGTATGCGTCCAAAAAGCCTTGCGCACATATCGATTGTGAGCTTGAGGGCGGTTTTGAGCGGTCCATTTGGATTCCCGTGCGGGTCGCGCGCCTGTATGTCAAAAACCGCCCCGATCTTCCCTGTGATTGGGACAACTTTCGTGAGGCGGTGCAGCTCATCGAGCGTAAATGTGCACTTACCATGGTGACTGAGATGTTATCGCGCCGCGACCATGCGACGGGTGAGGTCCGTGACAAGCTGGCTTGCTACGGCTTTCACCAGCCCGCGATCGATTTCGCCGTCGAACGCGCCACCGAGTATCACTTTTTAGACGAGAACCGCTTTTGCTCGTACTTTATCGAGGAACGCAAGCGGCGCGGTTGGGGTCAGCGCAAAATCGAGACCGAGCTCAAGCGCCGTCATGTCGTGCTCGATGACATTCCCGGTTATCCTGAGAATTATTTTGCCGTCGAAGACGATTTGGCGCGTGCGTCAGCCCTGCTCGCCAAGCGTCGTGTTCCAGAGACGCGCGGATTCGAAAAACTGGTTCGGTTTTTGATGGGCAAGGGCTTCTCGTATCACATCGCCGCCGATGCCGTTAAGGCACGTCTCGATGCCGAACGCGAGGAATGTGCGGTTTAGGCGTATGCGTTTTGTGGCCCTGCCGTTCACCGCGTTTTAGCCGCCGTGCTGGGGCCATTTATTTGACAGTTGTTGTGGTTCAACGTACGATAAACACTGTCATTTGCTTTGTGATATGTGCTCATCTGTGATGAGTTTGTTTATATGTTTATCTGTATCCGACCCGCATAAGCTGCGCCCATATTACTCAAATGTCGCGAGCCGTTCGTAAGGACGGTTCGCTTTGTTGTGTAACGAATCCATAAAAAGGAGTGAGCATGCCTATCATCGCAGCGCTCGTTGGCATCGTTTTGGGTGCTATCGCCGCCATTGCCTACATGCGCACCGCCAAGCAGGGTAGTCTTCACGAGGCCGACGAAAAGATCCAGTCGGCACACGCACAGGCTGAGTCCCTGATCGGTGATGCAAAGCGTCAGGCCGAGACCCTCAAAAAAGAGGCTCTGCTCGAGGCTAAAGAGGAGATCATCAAAAACAAGCAGGCCGCCGAGGCCGAGGACAAGCAGCGCAAGAGCGAGATTCGTACGCTCGAGAACCGCGTGATGCAGCGCGAGGAATCCCTCGATCGCCGCAACGACGCTCTCGACAAGCGCGAGCATCAGCTGTCCAGCCAGGCCGGTCAGGTCGAGAAGCGCTCCCGAGAGCTCGAGGAGCTCTGCGCAAAGCAGACCTCCGAGCTCGAGCGTATCGCCGACCTTACCCGCGAGGACGCCCACAAGGAGCTCCTCGATAAGGTTCGCGGCGAGGTCACCCACGAGGCCGCCACGATCATTCGCGAGTCCGAGCAGCAGGTTCGCGCCGAGTGCCACAAGACCGCCCAGGAGATTCTGTCCCTGGCGATTCAGCGCTGCGCTGCCGACCACACTGCCGAGGTCACCGTTACCTCCGTGCACATTCCCTCTGATGACCTCAAGGGCCGTATCATCGGTCGCGAGGGTCGCAACATCCGGACCTTCGAGCAGGTCTCCGGCGTCAACCTCGTGATCGACGACACGCCCGAGACCGTCGTTCTTTCGAGCTTCGACCCAGTCCGTCGTGAGACCGCTCGTGTTGCCCTCGAGAACCTCATCGCCGACGGCCGCATTCACCCCGCCCGCATCGAGGAGATGTATCACAAGGCTGCCGACCTGGTTCAGCAGCGCGTGCGCGAGGCTGGCGAGCAGGCTGCCTTCGATACCGGCATTCACGACCTGCACCCCGAGATCGTCAAGACCCTTGGTGCCCTGCGCTACCGTACTTCGTTTGGTCAGAACGTGCTTCAGCACTCCCTCGAAGTCTCTGACCTGTGCGGCGTGATGGCTTCTGAGCTTGGCCTGGACGTTGTGACCGCCAAGCGCGCCGGCCTGCTGCACGACCTGGGCAAGGCAATCGACCATGATGTCGAGGGCCCGCATGCCGTCATCGGCGCCGAGCTTGCCCGCCGTTATGGCGAAAAGCCCGTTATCGTCCACGCTATCGAGGCTCACCATGCCGATGTCGACCCCAACACGGTGCTCGATGTCCTGGTACAGGCCGCCGATGCTGTCTCTGCCTCTCGCCCCGGTGCCCGTCGCGAGTCTGCCGAGAACTACATCAAGCGTCTTGAGAAGCTCGAGGAGATCGCCAACTCCCATGACGGCGTCGAGCGTACCTATGCCATGCAGGCTGGTCGCGAGGTCCACGTCATGGTTCAGCCGGACAAGATCTCCGATGCCCAGTCCACGGTCCTGGCTCACGATATCGCCCATCAGATCGAGGAAGAGATGGAGTATCCCGGTCAGGTGCGCGTCGTCGTGATTCGCGAGAGCCGCGCTGTCGATATCGCTAAATAACATGAGCGACGCGAACGAGCTCATCTCATTTATCGCGTCGATGTCGGGGGAGGGCAACCTTCGCGTCGAGGAGAACCTTGGCGAGGGGTATGTCCGCCTCCGCGTTTCGGAGGCCGAGCGGCGCCAGGCAAAGCACGACATTCAGCATGTCGAGGATATCGTCATCGAAATGCTCCGTAATGCTCGCGATGCCGGCGCCGACAAGGTCTTTCTCGCTACGACCAAGGAAGATGGCGTCCGCACGCTTGTCTTTCTGGATAACGGCTCGGGTGTTCCGCAGGATATGCAAGAGCGAATCTTCGATGCTCGCGTTACCTCCAAGCTCGAGAGCATGAAGATGGACCGTTGGGGCGTTCACGGTCGTGGCATGGCATTGTTTTCGATCAAGCAGAACACCGACGAGGCCCGTGTGGTCACGTCCGGTGTCGATCTTGGTTCAGCCTTTAAGGTGAGCGTTGCGGCCGACCGCCTCAGTGAGCGCGCCGATCAGTCCAGCTGGCCCCAGGCCGTCAAGGATGAGGACGGACGTTATGTCTGTGCTCGCGGTCCGCATAATATTATTCGCGCTGCCTGTGAGTTTGCGCTCGAGGAGTTGCGTGGTTGCGATGTCTATCTTGGTTCTCCGTCTGAGATTGCCGCGACCCTTTATGCTCAGGCGTCAAGCCGGCTCGATACGTCGCGTCTCCTGTTTATTGATGACGAGAGCGAGCTTCCGGTTGTCGATCGTTTAGGCCTTGCCTCTGATGCCGAGGACTTTATCCGCATCTGTTCGGGTTTGGGTCTTGAGATGTCCGAGCGCACGGCACATCGCATTTTGGCAGGGCAGATTAAGCCCGTTCGCGGTGTGACCGCGCGTTTGCTGCGCGAGCGTGATTCTTCCTCGCATGCGCCGGCTCCTGTCGATCTTGCGAAAGATCGTCGCGGGCTACGTATTGCCAAGGATGACATGGCACAGTTTTCGCGTGCTGTGGAGCGCGACTTTAATGACCTTGCCGCCCGGTACTATCTCAACCTTTGCGGCGACCCAAAGATTCGCGTTTCGCGTGATCGAATCACCGTGACCTTCGATCTTGCCAAAGAGGAATAGTGCCTTTACCGAGTCCACTCGGTACGATAAAGTTATTGCAGTTAAAACGTACTTTTAAACGCAGGAGTTTCTTCATGGATTGCCTGAAGGTATCAAGCAAATCATCGCCCGCGTCCGTTGCCGGCGCCATCGCCGGCATGGTCAAGGATGGTGTACCCGTCAACATCCAGTGTGTCGGTGCCGGTGCTGTCAACCAGGCCATTAAGGCCGTGGCTATCGCGCGCGGTTTTTTGATTCCAACCGGTTTTGATATTTCCTGCGCGCCTGTGTTCTCCGACATCCTCATTAACGGGGAGTCGCGCACAGCCATCCGCCTTTCTATCTACGTTCACCAGATCAATCGAGCTGCTATGGATAACGTCGTCATTGATGATGTTAAGCCTGTGGCATAGCTTCTGCTTGCCTCGATTCGCCTCCCTTCCATCGTTAGGACTTATGCACATGGACCAGCGTTCCGTACGCGATATTCTTGCCGGTAAAACCTACTTTATCCGCACCTTTGGCTGCCAGATGAATCAGCACGATTCTGAGCGCGTGAGCGGTCTGCTCGATTCGTATGGTTGCCTCATGGCGCTCGATCCCGAGCATGCCGATATCGTTGTCTTCATGACATGCTGTGTGCGTGAGGCCGCCGATACTCGCCTGTACGGTCAGTGCAATTCATGCAAAAGCCTGCCGCCTTCGCCTTCGGGCAAGCGTGTGGTTGCCGTGGGCGGCTGCATTGCGCAGCGTGATGGCGAGGGCCTGCTCACCAACGTTGATAACGTCAATGTCATCTTTGGCACGCATTCTATCGCACATGTGGCCGAGCTCATTGCCGAGGCGTTCCTTGACGGCAAGCGTCATATCCGCACCAATGAGCATGAGGATACGGATGCCATGAGCATGCCGTGGCATCGCGAGACCCAGTATCACGCTTGGGTGCCCATCATGACGGGCTGCAATAATTTCTGCACCTATTGCATCGTGCCGTACGTGCGCGGTCGCGAAAAGAGCCGCCCCTTCGAGGAAATTGTCGACGAGGTGACCGGTTTGGTGCGCCAGGGCGTGCGTGAGATTACACTGCTGGGCCAAAACGTTAACTCATATGGTCGCGATCTGTTTGGCAAGCCGCGTTTTGCCGATTTGCTGCGCGCGGTGGGTGATACGGGCGTCGAGCGCATCTTCTTCACGTCTTCGCATCCCAAGGATCTGCTGCCCGAGACCATCGACGCCATGGCCGAGACGCCTGCCGTTATGCCGCAGCTGCACTTGGCCGTCCAGTCAGGTTCGACACGGATCCTCAAAGAGATGAATCGCCGCTATACACGCGAGGACTATCTGGGCCTTGTCGATCGCATTCGCAACCGCATGCCCGATATCGCGCTCTCGACCGACATTATCGTTGGCTTCCCGGGCGAGACTGAAGAAGACTTTGAGCAGACGCTCTCACTTGCCGAGACGGTCCGCTATGCTCAGGCCTATACCTTCATCTATTCCAAGCGCGCCGGTACCCCGGCCGCCGAGATTGACGATCCTACGCCGCATGAGGTTATTCTCGAGCGTTTCAACCGCCTGGTTAAGGTTATCGAGACCACGGCACACGAGTATAACCAGGGTGAGCTTCATACTGTGGTGCCGGCGCTCATTGAGGGAACGAGTAAAAAGAACGACGCGGTCCTGCTGGGCAAGAGTCCCAAGAATCAGACCGTGCATGCGCCTATCCCCGAGGGTTACAGCATCGATCAGCTTGTTGGCAAGATCGTTGATGTTGACGTTGACGTTGCCAAGACCTGGTATTTGTCCGGTTCCGTTGTGGGCGAGCCGCGCTAATGGTTTCTCCCGGGGCAGGTCTTTCCGCCGTTGCGATCGTCGGTCCGACGGCGGTTGGTAAGAGTGATGTTGCCGACCGTTTGGCAGCTCGTCTTTCGTCCGAAGTGCTGTCGTGCGATGCGATGCAAATCTATCGCGGCATGGACATCGGTACCGCAAAGATGGCGCCCGATGAGTGCACGGCGCCGCTGCGTCTCGTTGACATTGTAGAGCCGGGTGTGGCATATTCTGCTGCTCTTTATCAGGTTGACGCTCGCGCGCATGTTGAACGTCTCCTTGGTTCGGGTTGCCTGCCGGTTTTTTGCGGAGGTACGGGGCTGTATCTCAAGGCCGCCCTCGATGAGATGGACTTTCCCTCGGGTGAACTTGAGGACGATCGTCGTGCGGGCTATCAGGAGCTTGCCGAGCGTATTGGCGAGGAAGAACTGCATGCCTTGCTTGCCGAGCGCGATCCAGAATCGGCTGCTGTTATTCATCCCCATAACGTGCGCCGTGTGATTCGTGCGCTCGAGATGAATGATGATGGCATCTCTTATGCACAGCAAAAAAGTCAGTTTAGTGTTCCGCACGAGCATTATCATGCCCTATGGTTTGGTCTGACGCGTAATCGCGAGGTGCTCTACGAGCGCATTAACCAGCGCGTCGATCTGATGTTTGAGCAGGGTCTTGTCGATGAGGTCCGCGGTCTTATGGGCCAGGGGCTGGGAGATGCCCTGACGTCGATGCAGGCAATTGGCTATAAAGAGATCATTGATGCTTTCAATGGCGTGATGAGCATGGATGAGGCTCGCGAACTCATTAAGATGCGTTCGCGTCGTTATGCCAAGCGTCAGCTTTCGTGGTTTAAGCGCGATGACCGTATCGTGTGGTTTGATATGGATGAATGTACGATCGATGAGGTCGTTGAGGATATCCTGCATCGTATTGAGGCTGCCTAATGCCCCGTTTCCCCCTTGTTCCCACGGCACCCGAGCCCGAGCGTGCCATTTTAGTTGGTGTTGAGTGGCGCGACAATGCATGGCCGCTCGATCGCTCGCTTGATGAGCTGGAGCGTCTTGCCCACACAGCTGGTGCCCAGTGCGTGGCACGCTTGTCGCAGCGTTTGGTAAAGCCGTATCCTAAATCGTTTATCGGTTCCGGTAAGGTTGAAGAGCTGTGCGGCCTGGTGCATCGCATGGATGCCGATGTCGTTATTTTTGACGACGACCTGACCCCCTCGCAGCAATCCTATTTGGAGAAAGCCGTGGGCGAGCCGGTAAAGATTATCGATCGTACTGCACTGATCCTGGATATCTTTGGCCTGCATGCTCAGACGCGTGAGGGACGCCTGCAGGTACAGCTGGCACAGCTTCAATATTTGTTGCCTCGCCTGCGTGGCATGTGGAGCCATCTCGCTAAGGAGCAGACGCGCGGCGGCATCGGCTCACGTTTTGGTCAGGGCGAAAGTCAGCTCGAGGTCGACCGTCGCCTCATTCGTAATAAGATCGCTGCGCTTCGTCGTGAGCTCAAGCAGGTTGAACAGCGTCGCGATGTTCAATCCAAGAGTCGCATTGAGTCCCCGGCGTTTCGCGTCGCGTTAGCCGGTTATACCAATGCCGGTAAATCGACGTTACTCAATCGTCTGACCGGCTCTACGGTACTTTCGCAGGACAAGCTGTTTGCTACGCTCGACCCGACGACGCGTTCGTATCGTCTGCCCGGCGGTCGCGGCATGACGATTACCGATACCGTCGGCTTTATTCAAAAGCTGCCCCATGGTCTGGTCGATGCCTTTAAATCGACGCTGTCCGAGGTTTTGGGTGCCGATCTAATTCTCAAAGTCGTAGATGCGTCTGACGAGGACTATGAGCGGCAGCTGGAGGCTGTCGACCGCGTGCTTGATGAGATCGGCGCCGGAGAGCGTTTAACGCTGACCGTATTCAATAAAATCGATCTTCTCGATAGCGTCGATCGATTGAGTTTCCGTCGTCGCTATCCGGAGGCCGTTCTGTTCTCGGCCCAAACGGGCGAGGGGCTCGACGATCTCGTCGACCGGATTGCTCGCGAGGCAGCTGCCACCGATGTGTTGCTCTCCGCTGATATCCCGTATCGCGAGGGCGCTCTCATCACGCTGGTGCATGAGCAGGGAACCCTTCTGCATGAGGAATATCTCGAGGACGGCGTTCGTATTGTGGCGAAACTGCCGGCTCGTATTGCACCTCGGCTTGAGCGTTATCGCACCGAGTAGGCGAGCTCCAAAATGCCCAGTATGATGGGCTGATGCAGCAGATAAAAGGGGAGTGCATGACGTCCAAGGCTGGCGAGCGCCGGTAGGGGGTTGGCGCAGGCCCAGCTAGGGACGGTCTTATCGATTCCCTGCGCTATATGTGCGGCGAAGTATCCTGCAAGATACATAAAGATAAACGGGATGATGGGGTAGTAATCACCTGAAACAAACCCAGGGCTCGGAAATCCCAGCCACGCCAGGTAGGGGACAGGGTAGATCGTTTTGGGGATGCTCCAGGTGAGGGCGAACAATACAAGGCATAGGGACATGCCCCATCTCGCCGATATCTTCTTAAGGACGGGATCGGTCAACGCCACGATGCCGGTACATGCGGCCATGCAGTAGATGATGCCAAAATTAACCGAATCGTCTACTGAGACAAGTGTTGTTGCCAACCAGATGACGAGTGCTGCTAAGGCGTATTTGGCGGCACGTTTGATATTGTTGCGCGAAAGAGTGCACATCCAACCCGCGATAAACAAGAATACCCAGCTGATGCTGGCGCGCCAGATGTCTTGAAAGACAGTCTGGGTAAACCAGGGCATATCCCAACCGTACAGGTAGGCGAAATCGTAGCAAGCGTGAAAACCTGCCATTGAAATCATCGTAAACCCGCGGACGGTATCAAAGATCGTGATGCGTTTTTGCATTACGAGAACCGGCGCATCAAGCCGACGACTTTGCCCAAGATAACGGGATTCGTTGCATAGATAGGCTCCATAGTGTCATTCTCGGGCTGCAGGCGTACGCGTCCCTGCTCCTTGTAGAACGTCTTGACGGTCGCTGAACCATCAATCATGGCCACGACAATTTCGCCGTTCATGGCACTCTTTTGTTCACGGACGATGATGTAATCGCCATTGAAGATGCCGACATTGATCATTGAGCTCCCATGCACCTCAAGGATAAAGGAACCCTGATCAGTGGCGATTTCGGTCGGGATAGTAAAAGTGTCTTCGATATTCTGCTCGGCCAGAATGGGAATCCCAGCCGCGACGCGACCAACGAGCGGTAGCGAGACCGTTCCGCGAGGTGCGGTGGGCTCGTCAGATTTAGAAATTGAGACAGAGGAACCGTCCTCGTTAAAGAGTTCCAGGGCGCGCGGTTTGGTGGCATCGCGCTTGAGTAGCCCGCGCGCCTCCAGGGCAGAGAGATGGGCGTGCACGGTGCTGGGGGAGGAAAGGCCCACGGCAGAAGCCATCTCGCGCACGCTGGGCGGATAACCCTTCTCCTGCTGATATTCCTTGATGAAGTCGTAAATTTGCTGCTGACGCTTGGTAATTTTGCGAGCCATCAGGGCATCCTCTCTACCCATGTCAAACAAATGTTCGAATTTTGCTTGACAGGAACAACTGTTCGAAGATAATAATAACCGAACATTCGTTCTCGCGCTAGACATTTTTGTCCGCGCGGCTTGATAAAACTGTTCTCAGCAAAACACGCGAGAGGAGAACATGATGAACGCAACGAATATGGTCCAGGGAAACCTCGCCCTTAAGCTCGAGACGCCTGCAGAACCCACTTTTACGGTTGTTCAGGGTGGCCGCTCCGGCTTTCAGCCTTTGACCGTAAAGCCTGCGCGCAATCAGCAGGCTGTAGTCGCGCCGGCCCGCGTTGCCCTGAAGGTTCCGACGATTGTCGCCGTCGCCGTTGCGCTTACGCTCTTCTTTGTCCTCGCTATGTCGGTCTTTAGCGCTCGTCACGCCGCGTATGCCGAGTCCGTTTCCAACATTACCTACGAGACCATTTTCGTTCAGCCTGGCGATTCTCTTTGGTCGCTTGCCGAAGAATATCCAATCGAAGGCCTTTCCACGCAAGAGACTTCCGACATGATCCGTAACGTCAATCATCTGGAGCATGGTTCGCTCGCCGCCGGTGCGCATCTTAAGGTTCCTGCTCGTTCGTAATCATTATCGCGCTGCGCATGGTACCCTTGTTATCGTTTAAGAGGAGGTACCATGCGCTGTCCCAAATGCGGCAAGGCACATACCCGCGTCGTTGATTCCCGTATGCAGGAGTCAAATAACACCATTAAGCGCCGTCGCGAATGTTGCTCGTGTAACTATCGCTTTACAACGTTCGAGCGATGCGAGGACCCTATCGAGGTCATTAAGTCAGACGGAACCAAGCAGCGGTTCGATCGCAATAAGCTGCTCGTCGGCTTGATGCGCGCCACCATCAAGCGCGATATCGACACTAAGAAGCTCAATGAGATTATCGACGACATCGAGGTCGAGCTGCGCTCTCGTACACTGACGGCCGTCACGTCCCATGAGTTGGGTGACATGGTGCTCAAGCGCTTGGCCAAGATTGACAAGGTGGCGTACATCCGCTTTGCCTCGGTCTACCGCGATTTCAAAGACGTCGATGAGTTTCTTCAAGAGCTCGACAAGCTAAGGTGATTCCATGTCCAACATTACCGTCAACATAAAGCGTCTCGATCCCACCGTCGAGCTTCCCAAATACGCCCATCCCACTGATGCCGGCTTGGATTTGCGCTCCAACGAGGACTGCGTCCTGAAGCCCTTCGAACGCCGTCTGGTCTCTACGGGGCTGGCCATCGCCCTGCCCGATGGCTACGCCGGCTTCGTCCAGCCCCGCAGCGGCTTGGCCATCAAGCAGGGCCTGTCTATAGTCAATACGCCGGGCCTCATCGACGCCCACTACCGAGGAGAACTCAAGGTTATCCTCATCAACCTGGATCCCACCAACGACATCCAAATCAACAAAGGCGACCGCATAGCCCAACTCGTCATCCAAGAAGTCCCCACGGTCAACCTCATAGAAGTAGAAGAACTAGACATAACCGACCGAGGAGCCGGCGGTTTCGGTTCTAGCGGCGTATTGTAATGTCCGCTCACCCGTGGGAGGCCCCTATATATCATTCCATGCTCAAACATTCTCGCTGCGCTGCGAAGCTGCGCGTGGAACGATATATAGGGGTCTCCCACGGGTGAGCTACGTTTACTTGCTAGCGGCTACGCCGGGTTCGCCCCCAGTTAGAGCCTGCGAAGGTAGAAACAAATAATCTAATAACAGTTAGTTGATACGACAAAGGAACTGTTCCTTTGTCGTATCAACTAACCAGTATGAATAATTTTGTTACAAGCAAGAAGCCTCCCGTTCGGGGCTCACCCATATCGTTCCACGCGCAGTTTCGCAGCGAGCGCAGCGAAGCGAGAATGTTTGAGCATGGAATGATATGGGTGAGCCCCGAACGGGCGGGATTAGTGCGCCCTGCGCAGCGAGAATGTTTGAGCATGGAATGATATATGGGCGGCTCCCGCCGAGCAGCGGACTATCGCCTAGCGGATATGCGCTGGCTTGCCGCCCCAGTAGAAGCGGCAGAAGGCTCGTTTGCGCTTTTGGGGTTTGCCTACGAGCTCCATGGTTGCGATGGCTATGTCTTCGGCTGCGTGGGGGCGGCGTAGTACTTCGCCGTTGATGAGTAGCGCTTTGAGTGATTCGGGATGGTCGTGCAAGTGACGTAGGGTAACGATGAGTTCTCGTGCCGTGGTGACGTGCATGCTGGCTCCCATGCCGGTGAGCATCGTGGTGTTGGCCTTTTCCTGGCCGTATGATTTGCCCAGCAGGATCATCGGCAGATGTGCGCATAGGCACTCGGTGACCGTGAGTCCGCCCGATTTGAGAATTGCCAGGTCGCAGCCGTGCATGAGGGCCGCCATGTCGTCGACATAGTCCAGCACCGTGACATTTTCGAGCTTCATGGCATCGAAGAGCGTTTTGAGGCGGGTGGCATATTCGGTGTCTTTGCCCGGCAAAAAGACAAAGTGCATGTCTTCGAAGCTGCGTAGGAAGGGGAGGGTGCGGTCCATCTCCGCGCGAAAGCGAACGTACGGTTGAGGCAAGCTGGCACCGGCCATTACCAGCACGACGGTCTTGTCAGTGGGGAGGTTGAACTTAGCTAGCTCTTCCTCGCGATCGTAATCCGTGTCGAATCCGGCGCGAATAGGAATGCCGGTAATGCGAATCTTTGTCTCGAGCACCTTGCGCGGACGCAGCGTTTCGGCCATAAATTCGTTGGCAACACAGAATAAATCGGTGTCCATGTGGGGCCACCATCCCTCGACTTCGTAGTCGGTCGGTACGCAGATGACCGGATAATCGATACCCGTAATTACGCGGGCGCCCACGGCAACATTGGCTGCTGTGATGTGCGTTGCAACCACGGCTATGGGCCTGCGGCTACGAATATATTCGTTGAAGGCGGGGAACATAATTCGCGACCATGCCGTTCCGCCACCCCAGAGAAGATGTCCCGTAAGCGTATATCGCCAGGTCAGGTCGTAAATGGGGCGCGTGGCTCCCGTAAAAGAAGCCGCGGTCTTATTACCGTCGAATTTAATACGTCCAAAATCAAGGATATCGAGCACTTCAATCTCAATATCCTCGGGGATGCCATTGGTGCCGCGGATGAGGTCGAATGCGTGCGCAATCGCATTTGCGGCGGCCTTGTGGCCCGAGCCAACGGAGGCGTGCACGATGGTCACGAGAGGTTTTTGCTGAGCCAGGAGCGTGGTTTGCTCCGATTGGGGAGTGCTGTACGTGAGCAGGGGAGCGTCGTCACTCGTCTGCGCCTGGTCCATCGATAACTCCCCTTCAGCTTTGTAATACGGATTTATCATTGTAGTGCATGAGTGTCACGTTCACGTAAATTTGGGTATGAGCGCAAAGAACGACAACGTTTCGACGAAAGGACGCTTCATGACTACCGATAAGCCGATCGATGTTGCGATTATCGGTGGCGGCCCCGCGGGCTATGCTGCCGCCATTTATGCTGCGCGTGCCAACCTGACGACGACCGTGATTGAGCAGGGCATGTCGGGAGGGCAGATCGCCACAACCAATGAGGTCGAGAACTATCCGGGTATCTCGCTCCTGAGTGGCGCCGAACTCGGCGAGCGTTTTCAGCAGCATGCAGAGGGCCTGGGAGCACAGGTTGCATGGAGCATGGTTACGGGTATCGATTACGATGCCGATGCAGCGTTGTTTACGGTGCATCACGATATGGGCGATACGCTGGCCCCGAGCGTTATCGCTTGCATGGGTGCCACGCCGCGTCCGGCAGGTTTCGCAGGCGAGGATGCGTATCGCGGTCGTGGCGTTTCATATTGCGCAACATGTGACGGCATGTTTTTCCGCGGCAAGCAGGTTTTTGTAATCGGTGGTGGCAATTCGGCATGCGAAGAGGCTCTGTTCCTGTCCGACATTGCCAACAGTGTGACCATCGTGCTGCGCCGCGACCAGTTCCGTGCGCCCGATGGTGTTGTTCAGAAAGTACTCGCAAAGGACAATATTACAGTTAGGTACCAAACTAGTATTGTGGAGCTATCGGGCGAAGCCATGCCAACGACGATTACCTTTAAGGACAATGCATCCGGCGAGACTCATACCGAGTCATTTGAGCCCGGCTCGTTTGGCATCTTTGTTTTTACCGGAACGCAGCCCCATACCGAGCCTGTTGAGCATCTAGTCGATCTGGCGCCTGATGGCGGCATTCTGACTGATGAATCCATGGCGACCCGCACGCCAGGTCTATTTGCCGCTGGCGATATCCGTTCCAAACGTTTACGCCAGGTTGTGACCGCTGTTTCGGACGGAGCCATAGCGGCAACGAGCGCATACGCGTTTCTCCGTGGATAAGTACGATAATATATCTTATGTAAGGTTGTTATCAATTTACTAAATGGCGGGACGAAGCATCAGTGCACTGTCCCGCCAATTTTCTTGGCGGCTATGTGGTATGCAAAACTAGATAACCTAGAATACAATATAGAAAACGAACGGAGGCCTCTTATGAACCACGCTAAATACGTTATTCCGATGTCCGATTCGTCGGTCAGCATTAAGCCCGAGGATATTCAGCCCACGGTGCTACCCGATGCATTCATTCAGTCCGATATCGTGCGTAAACTCAATACGTTGAGTCTGCCGCGCTATAACCAGTTGCCCAATGTGACGCTCTACCGCGACCAGGTCATTGAGTATGTTGCGCTGTGGATGGAGCCGCTGTCCATTTGCGTTGAGCACCCTGTCATTACGCCATCGATGATCAATAACTACGTGAAGGTCGGCCTGGTGCCTGCTCCGGTCAAAAAGCAATATGGCCGCGAGCAGATTGCCCGCCTGATCGCTATCTGCCTCTTTAAGCAGGTGTTACCTATTGCTGCGGTGCAGGCACTCTTTAACATTCAGCGTTTGAGCTACGATGCCCCGACGGCCTTCGATTATGTGGTCGATCAGCTCGAGGCATCGATTCGTTCGGCGTTTTCCGTCGAGCAGACGCCGGTTCCCGATACGGCGCATCAGGTAACGCGTGAGTCGCTGCTTGTGCGCAGTGCGGTTTCATCCTTCGTTTCGAAGGCGTACCTGATGAGCTATCTAAAGTTTAATGGGTTTAATAGCTAGCCGACGTATAAAACGGGCGGAGCAAAGGGTCATCTGTCACTTTGCTCCGCCCGTATTTTAGCTTGGTTGGACGTTATTGGCCCGAAGCCACGCCCATGCCGTAGCCGATAATGAGCCCATGCATTTCGGCATAGTATGAATCTAGCCCGTTACAGGGCATGATGATAGTCTTGGAGCCTGGCCAGCGCTCCACAATTCGGCTGGCAAGTGCTTGGGCGCCTGCCTCATTCTCGACATGGTCGATAACGACCTCGCCGCCCGTAAAACCTTCGGCTTCCATGGTGTCGATGATCTTGTTGAGCATCTTCTTTTCGCCACGCGTGTGCCCGACGAGTTCGATTTTACCGGCCTCACTCGCCGTGCCCAAAATGCGAATATTAAGCTTGTTGGCAATGACGCCGGCTGCCTTAGGAATACGTCCGGCTTTGGCGAGGTTTTCGTAATTGCACAAGCTGAAGAGGATTTTGCTGTTCTGCTCAAGGCTATCGAAGTATGCGCAAGCGTCCTCGAATGAGACATCCGGGTTGCTTGCAAGATAACGATCAAACAGCAAGAAGATCAGGTCCATCTTGCCGCCTGCTGCCCGCGAATTAACCAGGTGAATCTGACGATTGGGCTCTTCGGCAAGAACCATATCGCGAGCCGTGGCTGCCGCGTTGTAGCTGCCCGACACGCCCTCAGAGATTGGCATGCAGATGGTCTTGTCTGCCAATTTGAAGAGCTCGGCCCACTCCCCTACGCTGGGACAAGCGCTCGAAGAAGCGTTCGTCTCCGCCTGAACAGCGCAGTTGAGCTCATGAACATCGAGCGAAAGGTCATCGATGAATTCACGCTCCCCCACTCGAATTTTGAGGGGCGCAAATGCAAAGGTGGTATGGGGCGCGGTCGGTTGCCAATCGCGGAGGTTGCAGCTTGAATCGGAGATAAGTGCCCAGCTCATAGAGGGTCCTTTCTAATTGTTCTTCAACAATTATAGCCATCTTGCAAACTGAATGTACGGCTATCTAGTTTTGAATACTAGATAGCCGTACAAGATTAGAGACAAAAGAATGGACCTCGCGACTTAAAGCCTCGAGGTCCACATTCACACGCTGTGTAAGATGACTTAGTAACGCACGAAGATGTAGTTATTGTTCATGCCGGCGGCAACGGAGCTGATGATGACACCCGTGTTGTAGTCGGAAGCATGAATCATCTGACCACCACCGATGTAAATGCCGGTGTGGTACGAGTTGACCACAACGTCACCGGGCTGCGGATCGGACACACGCGTCCAGCCCATAAAGGTGCCAGTGGTGCCGAGGCGGCAATAGCGACCCGTGAGGCAATAGCTAACAAAACCAGAGCAGTCGAAGCTGTTCGGGCCAATTCCGCCCCAAGAATAAGCGCAACCAAGCTTGCTGTATGCACGCGAGACAACAGAACCGCCATCGACGGACTGGCTCGGAGCAGAAGGCGTCGGAGCCGGAGCAGGCGTGGAGGGCTGCGGCGTCGGAGCGGGTGTCGGCGTAGGAGCCGGAGTGTTGCCGCCCTGGTTGTTGTTATTGCTGGTCTGACCACCGTTGTTGGTGTTCTCGGTCGTACCGGCAGTCTCGTTGCTCACCGTGGCCTTCTCAGCGGTACTGGCGTTGATGCCGGCCTGCAGCGCGGCGTTGGCCTCGGCCTCGGCAGCAAGCTCGGCCTGCAGCTGTGAATCCAGGGAGTTTACGACGCTCTGGGCTTCAGCCTGCTGAGCGTTAAGCTCGTCGACCTTTTTCTGCGTGGAAGCGACGTTCTTCTCCTGCTCGGCCTGCTTATCGGTGAGCTGCTGCTTAAGCTCCTTGACCTCTTGAATGGTCTGAGCTTGCTTATCGGAAACTTTGCCGTAGTAGAACAGACGATTGAGCATATCGCTCAGATCATCGACACCCGTCAAAACCTGAAGCAGGCTCAGACCGCCGGTTTTGTACTCGCCGGCGACATAGGTCGAGAGCTTGGCCTGACCATCGGCGATCTCCTGCTGCTTTTGCGTGATCTCTCCGGCAGTCTGATCGAGCGCCTGCGTCTGCGTGGCAAGCTCATCGTAAATCTGCTGGGTTTGGGTGCCGATCTGCTCGAGTTTCGTACGAGCAGCGGCAAGGTCGGATGCGGTATCGGCGTAGGCAGGAGCCGCGAGGCCCAAGCCCAAAACACAAGCGAGGGTTGCCGTAGCAGCGCAGCGTGCCATGTTTTTGTGCGTGTTTGCTGTGCGCATGTAGCTTCCTTTCCAGTAACTAAGGGTAACGGCTAGTCTACCGTCACCAGGCTAAAGAGCTCCACATCGTCATCAGACGGCGTGAGCTTCTCGCGCGGGTTGAGAAACGCAAGCTCAAGTATACAACCGTAACCGATAAGCTTTGCGCCCATATCTCGCACCAGTTTACCTGTTGCCTCGACGGTTCCGCCCGTCGCGACCAAGTCGTCCAGAATCAACACGGTATCTTTAGAGGTAATGGCATCGGCATGGATCTCGATAGAGTCGGTGCCGTATTCGAGCTCATAGCTCTGGCTCACCGTCTTGCGGGGCAGCTTACCCGGTTTACGTGCGGGAACAAAGCCGGCACCAAGGGCTACAGCCACCGGTACGCCAACCATAAAGCCGCGAGCCTCGGGACCTACGACCTTGGTGATTCCCATGCCGGCAAAGTGCTCGGCGAGGGCATCGGTCATGGCTTTGAGCGCCTCGGGGTTGCCAAAGAGCGGCGTGATGTCTTTGAAGATGACTCCGGGCTCGGGATAGTCGGGGATGTCGACGATTTGAGATTCGAAGTCGTACATTGCATGACCTTTCAATGGGTTGCCGAAATATCAGCAGCGATTATTTGTCCGCGGTGGCGGTGCCGGATTGCGAAGGGGCGACGACCTTGAGCGGCTTTACGAGAGAATCCTCGTGCGAAGCCGGCGCGGCAGTTTCTTCGTTTTTGGCCTTGGTGGACTCGGAGCGAGCGATTTCCTCATCGAGTGCATCGATGTCGGCGTCCTCGACCACGGCGTTGAGCGACTCAAAAACGCGGTTCTTGAGCAGCGCAGTGTGCACGCCCTCGGTCAGGTCGTGAAGCTTCTTAAACGCACGCTCGAGCTTGGCGTCGCGCTCGTCATCGGAAGTATCCATACCGAGCATGCTCACGAGAACCTGCTCAAACATTGAAGACTCGCGGTTTGCCGACGATACGTACTGACGCAGGTTGCGCGGCTCGATATGGAAGCGCGACAGCTCGGAGCAGTAGCGGATGATTGGAAAATCGCGACCATCGACGAGCTCACGATTCTGCGGACTCTTGATGATGCGAATGAGGTCGTTCTCGGCGAGCGAGCGGATAAACGAAATTTCGACGCCCAACATATCGGGAATGGTCTCGATGGGATGCAGCTTTTGCTTAGTCTCCTTGGGCTCCGTCTTGAGCGGAACATCGGATAGCAAGCCCACCTCGTAGGCGAGCGTTGACAGGTCCGTGGCGTTTTCCAAGCGCTGCTTAATCACGTTGAGCGGCATGTAGCGGGTCTTCTGCAAGTGCAGGATGACCTCCAGACGATCAACGTCCTCCTTAGAGTACTGACGGTATCCCTTAGGCGTACGATGAGGGGTAATGAGCCCCTCATCCTCTAGAAATCTAATTTTTGAGTTCGAAAGATCGGGGTATGCGCCTCGAAGTAGGTTGACGACTTGGCCGATACTCAGATAGTTGCGTTCGGCCATGCCCTACTCACCGGTTTCGATGCGCTCCGGCGTGCTCTCGTGGTAGATGAGCGTAAACGTACCGATCTGAACGGAAGAACCGTCGTGCAGCGGGGCTGCATTGACAATGGCACCGTCGACCCAGGTACCATTGAGCGAGCCCAGGTCCTCGATGCGAGCGCCGAGGCCCTCGCGAATAATGCGCGCGTGGCTGCGCGAAACGGTCATGTCATTAAGGAAGATGCCGTTCGCGGGATCGCGGCCGATGGTAGTCACGTCGTCCTCGAGCTCAAAGGCGGCACCAGTCTGCGGACCCTTGACGATGGACAGGACGGGGGCGGTGATGCGCACGTTGGCCATGAGGTCGGGAACGGTGACGTCGCTTGAAGGCACGCGGAATACGCAGGTAGCGTCAGCAGTCTTATCATTCTGAGGCATATTGTTAACCATGTTGTCCATGACAACCCCTAACTTATCGCGGACGTGCCGCAAATAATGAACCGTACGTAATCATACCCCAACGAATCAGTCTTCGATTTCAGGGTTCAGAAAGTCGATGTCCTCGTCCTCGGGATGCGCGAGAGCCTGTTTAATGGCCACTCCGCCCTTAATGGAGTAGATGACAGCCGTGAGCATGGAGAAGATCACGCCGCCGTACACAAAGAAGATGCCGAGGGGCACCGAGCTTCCGTTGAGGCCCGGGAAGGCCGTAAGGGTTGAAGATAAAAGGTTCAGGCCGTCAATAACGGGGAAACCGAGCAGCATGAGTGAGAAGCCGGTCATGAGTAGCGCCGTGGCAATCTTTCCGGGAAAGACCACATCGATGGGGCGACGGTGATAATGACGCACGATAAGCGTGCCGATGCCCAGATAGATGTCGCGGCCAATAATGAGTACGCAGACCCAGATGGGCAGCTCTCCGCGGACCACCAGTCCAAGTACGCCGGTGAACAGCAGCGCACGGTCGCAAATGGGATCCATGACCTTGCCGAGCCACGAGACCGTCTTAGTCATGCGGGCGATCTGACCGTCCATCCAGTCGGTGGAGGCGGCAACGGCGTAGATAACGATGGCGACGACGCGGTTGTTATCCGTCACAAACAGGTATAGAAATACCAGGGTGAGGATCAGGCGCGTAAAGGTGATGAAATTGGAGATCGTAAAGATCTTATTCGACGGGTAATCGGAAGTGCCGATAAGCTCCTTTTTGATCTTCTTTTTGATGCCCACAGGACTCCCCCGCTGGTTAACGACAAAACTTTCGATACTATACCCGTTCCGGCGATGTCTATCCAGCGTAAGCATAGAGAGTCCAGACATGAGGAAGGCGCTTTTGGGCGGCGGTTGATTTCACATTCGTGTACATCAGCCTCCAAACATGCCGAAAAATGTCGGTTTTGGAGGGTGATGTACACGTTTTGATTCGGTGATTACATCGATCGGGAAAGTTATTGCCTTAAGCAAATTAATCATGATGTGCGGGTCGAGAAGGGTTGGCGCCAAAAGAACCCAACGGCCGTTACGGCTTCGTTAGAAACGCGCCCCACCATGGATGGTGAACCCGAAAGGCAAGGCGCGCGGGCACGGCGACTCGGCCCGCGCTCCCGGAAGAGAAAGGATAAACCCATGGGTTACATGCTCGAGACGCGTGGACTCACCAAGCGCTTCGGCCGCGGCGACCAGGCGCAGGATGCCGTGGCCGATGTGAGCCTTCATATTCGCGAGGGCGAGGTGTACGGGCTGCTCGGCCCCAACGGCGCCGGCAAGTCGACAACGCTCAAGATGATCTGCGGGATGCTGCGGCCGACGGCCGGGGAGATCCTCTTTGCCGG
>CAKUGT010000009.1 GCA_934654795.1 uncultured Collinsella sp. | reverse complement strand
GCCGATCGACTTGGCGCCAAACGGGCCCGTCGGCTCATAGCTCGGCTCAAAGGCCACGCGGATGCTGCCGATATCCAAGCGCGTAGGCAGCTTGTAGCTCATAAAGTTGCCGGTGCGCAGGCGGCCGCGGTCGTCATGCTCGACAATCTCGTAGAGCGCGTGGCCAATACCCTGGGCAATGCCGCCCTCGGCTTGGACGCGCGCGAGCGCCTCGTTGATAACGGTGCCGCAGTCCACAGCCGCAGCGTAGTCCACCACGGTCACCTTGCCGGTGGCCTTGTCGACCTCGACCTCGGCAATGCCGGCCATAAACGGCGGAGGCGAAACGGGCAGGCAGGCAGAGGCATGCGAGGTGAGCGCGTCGCCGCCTGCGATGTTCTTGACGCACAGGTTGGCAAAGTCGCGCAGGGAGAGGTAACGGCCGAGCTCACGCGCGGCACGCTCATCGGACAGGCGCACGTACTGGCCATCGAAGACCACGTCGGCGGCGTCCACGTCCCACATCTGGGCGGCCTTGGCGCAGATCTTCTCGCGCAGCTCGGTCGCGGCGTTCTTGGCGGCTAGACCCGTCACATACGTACCGGAGCTCGCGTACGAGCCAGCGTCGAACGGCGACACGTCGGTGTCCACGCCGCGCACAACGATCAGCGAGCTCTCCACGCCCAGCTCCTCGGCGGCAATCTGCGCCAGGATGGTGTCGACACCCATGCCGTTGTCGGTGGCGCCGGTCGAAATCGTAATGAAGCCGTCCTCTTCCAGGCGTATGTCGATACCGGCGATATCCACGTTGGAGATGCCCGAGCCCTGCATGGTGAGCGCGCAGCCCAGGGCGCGCACGCGGTCGCCCAGATCCACGGCCAGCGGCTTGTCGCGCCAACCGATCATGTCCATCGCGCGCAGCAGGCAGCGGTCGAGCGCGCAGGCGTTGAGTTTCTCGTTGTAGTACTGCGGCATGATCTCGCCCTCGCGCACCATGTTCTTGAGGCGCAGGTCGGCGGGGTCCATGTGCAGCATGTCGGCGAGCTCGTTGACGGCGCTCTCCACGGCAAACTGGCCCTGGGTGGCACCGTAGCCGCGGTATGCGCCGCCGCGGTTGGTGTTGGTGTAGACGGCGTCCCACCTAAAGCGGCTCGCCTTCACATGGTTGTAGATCGGCAGGCTCTTGTGACCCGAAAGGCCGATCGTCGTGGTGGTGTGCTCGCCGTACGCTCCGGCGTTGGACAGCGTATGCAGGTCGATGGCCGTGATGGTGCCGTCGTTCATGGCACCCATCTTAACGGTCATCTGCATCTGGTGGCGCGAGTTGCCCGCGGTGATGGTCTCCTCGCGGGTGTAACAGCAGTAGCTCGGACGGCCGGTCTGCTGGGTGACGAACGCCACGAAGATCTCGCAGCAGCCCGACTGCTTGGAGCCAAAGCCGCCGCCGATGCGCGGCTTGATGACCTGCACCTGCGACTGCGGAATGTCGAGCGACTGCGCGATCATGCGACGCACGTGGAAGGGAACCTGCGTGGAGGTGGTCACCGAGATGCGGCCGAACGCGTCGGTCGTCGCGAAGGCGCGGAAGGTCTCCATGGGCGCGGTCTGCGTGGCCTGGCTGGTGTAGGTGCGCTCAAAGACGATGTCGCTCTGGGCGAAGGCCTCGTCCAGATCGCCAAAATCGCTGGTACCGCTGCACACCAGGTTGCGCGGGACGTCGCCGCCCTGCGGGAACATAAAGGTCACGTCGCCCTCGGGGTGAACAACAATGTCGTTATCGAGCGCCTGCGTAAAGTCGAGCAACGGCTCGAGCACCTCATAGTCGACCTTGATGAGCTTGAGGGCCTTGTCGGCGGCCTCCTCGGTCTCGGCGGCGACGATCGCCACCTCCTCGTTTTGATAGCGCACGAGGTTCTCGAGGATCAGGCGGTCGTACGGCGAGGGCTGCGGATAGCTCTGGCCGGCAATGGTAAAGCGGCGCTGGGGCACGTCCTCGTAGGTATAGACGCCCACCACGCCGGGCACCTTCAGGGCGCGCGACGTGTCGATGGAGCGGATCTTGGCGCGGGCGTAGGGACTGCGCTTGAGCTTGACGATGAGGGCGCCAGCGGGCACCAGGTCGCCCGTGTAGACGGGACGACCCTCGAGCAGGGCCTTCGAGTCCTTCTTGGGCTGCTTATGGGTAATCTGCTTGTAGGAGACGCCGTCGCAGCTCGTGTCGTTGACCGGCAGCTCGGGCAGCTCAAAGCCCACCTGCACGCCGGACTCGTTGAGGAAGCGGACGATGGCGCGCAGCTGGCTCTCGTAGCCGCTGCAACGGCAGAGGTTACCGGCGAGTTGGCGCGAGAGCTCCTCGCGCGTGGCGACGAGGGACGGGTCCTCCTTGGCGGCACGGGCAAGTGCCAGCACGTTCATGATGAGGCCGGGGGCGCAAAAACCGCACTGCTCGGCGCCTTCGGCGGCCATCGCGCGGGCGAGCGCCTCGGACTCGGTCTTGAGGCCCTCGAGCGTGGTGATGGAGTGCCCCTCGACGCGCGCGGCGGGTACCGAGCAGCTCAGCACCGGGTCGCCGTCGAGCCACACCGTGCACAGGCCGCAGTTGGTGGTCTCGCAGGCGCAGCGCACCGACGCGCAGCCCCGCTCGCGCAGCAGCGCAAACAGCATGGTGTCGGGGGCAATCTGAACCTTGACCTTACGGCCGTTGAGCGTAAAGGAAAGATCGATGAGTTTGGCAGCCATTAGCGCACCTCGCTAGAATCGACGCCGGGCACGCGGCGGCAGGAATACTCGTCCGTGGCAAACTTAGGCACTTGCACGGTCTCGAGCTCGCGGGCAAGCGCGGCCGAAAGCTCGATGCCGGCGGCGCGGCGCACGGCCTGGACAGCGAGCGGGGCCGAGATGCGGCGGCGGTAGTCGGCCGAGCCCCACAGGTTGGTGCCGTAGCTCAGCGCGCGCACGGACGCAGCCAGGGCGCGCAGCTCGTCCTCGGAAGGCTGCTCGTTGGTGAGACCACACGCCTCGCCCTGCAGCAAGGTCGCGCGCAGCGGGCGGGCGCCCACGGTAACGTGCCAGGAGTTATCCCACCAGGCGGCAGTGACGTTGAGCGAGGGGAAGTCGGTCGCAGCCTTACGCACGGCCTCGTAGCTCGCGCGATAGTCGTGCTTAACGACCACGACGTGCTCAATCACGTCGCGCACGTAGCCCATACGCACGAACTCAGCGAGCGGCACGCGGCCGGCGCCCGTCAGCTCAACATAGGAATCGAGCGCCAGGAAAGCCGAGAGCACGTCCGAGAAGCCAAAGCGGCCGTAGATGCTGCCGCCCACCGTGGCGGTATTGCGCAGCTGCACGCCCACAATATCGTGAACGGCGAACTCAAAGACATTGTTGACAAGCGCGTTGAGCTCGGCATGGCGCTCGAGCTGGCGCAGGGTGCACATGGCACCGATGCGAAACTCGGTCTCGGTCTCCTCGATCTGATCGAGTCCGCAGGCCGAAAGGTCAATCGCCGTCGCCACACGACGCGAACCCAGGCGCATCCAGATGCCGCCGCCCACAATCTTGTTGTTGCGGTTCTTCTGCAAGAGCTCATAGGCTTCGGCCGCGTTTCCAACACGGACGTAGGTACCGAACTTGAGCACGTTCTCCCCCATCTCTTCACTTGTCCAGTACCTCTAAGTGTACCAAACGAGGGGGCACGACCCTCGCCGCCACAGAAAAAGGCTCCCAGCCGCGATAGCTGGGAGCCTTATCAAATGCTATGTCGAGCGAAGATTTAGCAGACGCCCTGGGCGAGCATGGCGTCGGCGACCTTCAGGAAGCCGGCGATGTTGGCGCCCATGACGAAGTTGCCCTCCTCGCCGTACTCCTTGGCGGTGTCGTCCACGTTGTGGAACATGCCGCGCATGAGCTGCTCGAGCTTGCCGTCGACCTCCTCGAAGGTCCAGGACAGGTGCTCGGCGTTCTGGCTCATCTCCAGGCCGGACACGAGCACGCCGCCGGCGTTAGCAGCCTTACCGGGCATAAAGGCGACGCCATTCTCCTGGAAGTAGGTCGTGGCCTCGATGGTCGTGGGCATGTTCGCGCCCTCGCCGACCACCTTGCAGCCGTTGGCGACGAGCGCCTGGGCGTCCTCGAGCAGCAGCGTGTTCTCGCGAGCGCAGGGCAGCGCGATGTCGCAGGGAAGCTGCCACACGCCGCGGCCGTCGCCCTCGTGCCAGGTGGCATTGGGCTTCTCGTCGACGTACATGGCAAGCGTGACGCCCTTGTCGTGGCCGGAGCGCTTCTGGTTGTAGACATGCTCGAGCACGGTGTAGTCGATGCCGTCGGGATCCTCGACCCAGCCGTGGGTGTCGGAGCAGGCCAGCACCTTGCCACCGAGCTGGGCGACCTTCTGGACGGCGTAGATGGCGACGTTACCGGAGCCGTGAACGACGACGTTCTTGCCCTCGAAGGAATCGCCGCGGCTCTTGAGGTACTCGTCCACAAAGTAGACCAGGCCGTAGCCGGTGGCCTCGGTACGGGCGAGCGAACCGCCAAAGGAGAGGCCCTTGCCGGTGAGGACGCCGGTCCACTCGTTGGTCAGGCGCTTGTACTGACCGAACATGTAGGCAACCTCGCGGCCGCCAACGCCCAGGTCGCCGGCGGGAACGTCGGTGTTAGGGCCGATGTGGCGGTAGAGCTCGGTCATGAAGGACTGGCAGAAGTGCATGATCTCGTTGTTGGACTTGCCCTTGGGGTCAAAGTCGGAGCCGCCCTTGCCGCCGCCCATGGGAAGGGTGGTCAGGCTGTTCTTGAGGATCTGCTCCAAGCCCAGGAACTTGAGCATACCCAGGGTGACCGTCGGGTTAAAGCGCAGGCCGCCCTTGTAGGGTCCAATGGCAGAGTTGAACTCGACGCGGTAACCGCGGTTGACCTGAACCTTGCCCTGGTCATCGACCCAGGGGACACGGAACATAACGATGCGCTCGGGCTCGACGAGGCGCTCCAGCAGGGCGGCCTCCTCGTACTCGGGATGGGCGTCGAGCGCCGGCTGGATGGTGCCGAGGATCTCGGTCGCGGCCTGGATGAACTCAGGCTGCTCGGGATAGCGGGCCTTGAGCTCGTCGAGAACTTTCTGCGTGTAGCTCATACTTCCTCCAATTGATGGAAAAGAAAGGTGTCGTTCGCGGCGACCCATACGCCGCGAGCTTTATCGAGTATGGATAATATCGCACTGTTGCAACAAAGTTTCGCATAAGCCGACGAGCAGATGTTTCGTTTTGATTACGATGCAGGTAGAAGCGTTTTTGAGTGCCTGACGTGCAAAACCCGTGTTTCAAACCTGTTTCGTCCACGTGTTCCAAACCACCACAAAGGTGCCTGTCCCCAATGTGGCGGTGTTGGTGGTTAAAGGACGAGCTGATGGTAGTCGGCGGGAGTTATGCGGCCTTCGGTGGCGGCACGGAATGCGGCGAGCGCATCGCCCGAGAACGGCATGGCCCAGCACAGCCCGCAGCCGGCGGTAATGGAGCCGGGCAGCGGCATGATGCGCCCGGGCACACCGGCGGCAAGACACAGCTGTTCGCATTCCATCACATCGAAGGTGCTGTCGAACGACACGATGATCTTGCGTTCATGGTCGAGGGAATCACCGGACGGGGCATCGCGATGCGACTCGCGGTACGCTGCCGCCGCAGCCTCTTCCTCGGCCGTATGTCCGCAGCCGCCACAGCCGCAGGTGCAGGGCTCAGAGCCGTCGCAAGTACAAGGTTCCCCCGTGTCGGGGCAGATATCGTGAGACATGGCATCTCCCATTGTCTAGGCGAGCAGCTCGGCCGCCGCAAACTCCTCGGGCGTATTGACGTTTTCGAAGCAGATCGTCGAGCCCGCGGCCTTAATGATCTGCGGCTCATCCATATAACCGACCTGAACGCGATTGATCAGGCAGCGAATGCGTTGGCGGTCGTAGGCGAGCAGCTCTTGGGCAACCGGCGCGCACGCGTCACGGCGCCAGACAGCGCAAAGCGGCTCAATCCCCCGCTCCTCGCGCGGCACG
Source organism: uncultured Collinsella sp. (assembly GCA_934654795.1). GTDB lineage: Bacteria > Actinomycetota > Coriobacteriia > Coriobacteriales > Coriobacteriaceae > Collinsella. Next base: position 57,045 of record CAKUGT010000009.1, on the reverse strand, counting down.
CATACATCGAGCGCCTCGGCCTCAACACGATCGGCAAGCGCGCCGATGAGTTCCGGCGAGACAAACGGCATATCGCAGGCAACGATCGCCACGAGAGGCAGCCGAGCCGCAGCCAACGAGCTCGCGATGCCGCGCATGGCGCCCGCCGACCCTTCAAGGTCCGCCACCACCCGTGGCACCAGGCCGCCAAACGTGTGCTCCTCAAGGTAGGCAAGCTCGCTGGGACGCGAAGTGGTCACGACTAACTCGCCGGCAACTGGCGCCAGTCGGCTAAGCACGCGCTCGATGAGCGGCTCGCCGCAAAACGCCATGCGCGCCTTATCGCAGCCCATGCGCGAGGACAGCCCGCCCGCCTGGACGACACAAGAAAGATCGGCGCGTCTTACGGTAGTCATACGGCAAAACACCCCCATCGACATGCTCAAAACCCGTTCACGAAGCCAAGCACCATCGCCGACCAAGCAGGCGACACGACGACCCCGTACTAAAACAAAACAGCGCCTTTGCGGCACGCAGCAAGACCGCGAGCACAAAAGCGCTGGTAGCGTATGGCGGGAACGTATGTGAATCGAACACATCCAAGACGTTTTGCACGCCTCGCAACGGTTTTGAGGACCGCGGAGCCCACCGGAGCCCATCCGTTCCCAAGTGCGGCGGTATTTTACCAAACCGAGCAGTCAATCTAGCGTAGGGACCTCAGGCCGCCGGCCTCCTTGTCTAGTGCTGTGAAGCGCACGGCGTCTAGGTGCTCCAGGATGCTGATGGCTCGTTTGCGCGACACGCCTAGGGCCTCACGCAGGACGCTTGTGGTGGCAGCGCCGCCGGCGTCGGTAATGGCCGCGGCGACGAGCTCGCGCGCGTGGACCTCGGCGGCGGCGGACAGGGCCACGTCGCGCTCGACCTTTACGATGGAGCGGTTGAGCGATAGCTCACGCAGAGCACGTGTCATAGTGTCGCGATCGAGCTGCAGCTGCTCGCCCACCTCAGGCAACGTCGGCGCATCGAGGCCGGACTCATCCAGCAGGGCGACGATGCGCTCGCAGGCCTCGCGCACCACGCGCGCCGCAGCAGCGGCGGAATGCGGGTCAAACACCTCGGCACCCTCGGCAGCGCACACGCCACGCGTGCAGCCCTCAGCAATGAGCGCCGCGGCGACATCTTCACCAGCGCCGGGCCAGGCGGCATGTGCGACGGCGCCGGGCGTAAAACCCGTCTCCTTGGGAGCCGCCGCATGCATGGCGGACAGAGTTGAAGCGAGCGTGCCCATCGCAGCGTCGAGCCCAGCAGCGCTCGTATATAGCACCACGTCGCCCGCGGCAAGCTCGCGCACCGCACCCTGGTCCACCAGCGCACGCAGCGCAGCATCAACATCGCCGGCAACAAGATCCAGTGCCGCAGCAAGATCCGCGGCCGTAACCGGCAGCGCCTGCAGCGCCAACCACGCATCGACCGAACCAGCAACATCCCCGGCTTCGAGCGCCGCATACAGCGCACGCTCCCCGTCGGAAAGCTCGCGCGAGCGACGGCAGCGCGACAACAGCACGCGCCCGCCGCCAATGAGCATCACCGGCGAATACGACAGCACCACGGCATGATCACCGGAGCGCAGCGGCAGCGGGTCCTCCAAGCGCACCTGAACGGTACGTGTCTCGCCCACCGCCATGGGCGCCTCGCCCTCCATGAGCATGATGCGGCCGACGACCTCCGCCGTACCCGCCATCACGTGCACGCGTGAGCCCGACTCGAGCACGCGCGGCTTGGCGCCCTCGCGGCCCAAATACGTAAACGTCATCATAAAGCGCAGCGTCTGGCCAAAGCGGCCCTCCACACCGAGCATCTCGCCGCGATCGAGCGCTGCGACGCCGTCGCCCACCAAGTTGAGCGCCACGCGCTGACCGGGCAGCGCCCGCTGCGTGTCGCCATGCACCTGAATTCCGCGCACGCGGCAGACCGTACGCGACGGCAAGGCCATCAGTTCATCGCCCACCCCAACAGGCGCATCGTGCAGCGTTCCCGTCACGACGGTACCGGCGCCCTTGATCGTAAAGCAGCGGTCGATGGGCAAGCGCGGAGCGGCGTCGGTGCGCTCGGCACGGTCGCGGCAAACATCCCAGCAGGCATCTACGCACTCATCAAGCGCGGCCAGCAGCGTATCAATCCCCACGCCCGTCTTGGACGATACAGAAACAATCGGCGCGCCCGCAAACACGGTGCCCGACAAATAGTCATCAACATCGAGCTCGGCAAGCTCGGTCATCTCGGCATCGGCCAGGTCACACATCGTCAGCGCGACTACCATGTGCGAAACGCCCAACAGCTCCAGCACATGCACGTGCTCGCGCGTCTGCGGCATCACGCCCTCGACGGCTGACACCACCAGCACAGCCACGTCGATACCCGTCGCGCCCTGCACCATGGCGCGCAGGTAGTGCGCATGGCCTGGCACATCGACCAAGCCCACGATCTTGCCGCTCGGCAGGGCCAGCTCGCCAAAGCCGAGCTCCACGGTCATGCCGCGGCGACGCTCGACCTCCAAGCGGTCGGGATTCTTACCGGTCAGCGCCTCGATCAGTGCGGACTTACCGTGGTCAACGTGGCCCGCCGTGCCAACGATAACGGGACACTCCACCAGCGCCTGAACCTCACTCATCGAGCAATCGCCTTCTCAACGCATGCGACGAGCGTCGACGCCGCCGTCTCGATATCGCGTTCGCCCACGAGCGTACGGACGTCAAACAAAATGCGATCGTGCGAGGTCCGCGTGACGACCGGCGTGTCAAAGTCTTGGACAAGCGAGCGCTTGAGCGCGTCGACCGTCAAGCGCTCGTCAACAAGACGCACGGCAACGCACATCGTCGGCAGCTCGACCGTAGGTAGCGAACCGCCGCCGGGGGTCGACGACTCCTCGACAATCTCCAGCTCAACGGCACACGGGTAGCCAGCCTTGTCGAGCCCCGCAGCCATAAGGTCGCGCAACTTGCGTGCACGACGCTCCAGATGAGCCTGCGGAAGCGTGAGCATGCTGAGCACCGGAATGTCGCGATGGGCCACGTCGGCGCCGTCCGTGTAGATGCGCAGCGTAGCCTCGAGCGCCGTCAACGCGAGCTTGCCCGGGCGCAGGGCGCGCATAAGAGGATGCGACCCGCAGGCCTGGATCAGGTCGCAACGGCCCATGATGATGCCCGCCTGCGCGGCACCGAGCAGCTTGTCGCCCGAGCACGACACGATATCGAGCCCGGCAGCAACCGAAGTCGGCGTGGTCTCTTCGCCGCCGCGGACCAGAATGTCGTCGGGCAGCAGCGCGCCCGAGCCCTGGTCCTCGTAGAACAGCAGGCCATGCTTGTGAGCCAGCGCGGCAAGCTCCTTGGAGCTCACTTCCTCATGAAAGCCCTCGATGCGGTAGTTGGAAGGATGAACCTTGAGAATCATGGCCGTGTCGGGCGTAATGGCACGCTCGTAATCGGCCAGGTGTGTGCGATTGGTGGCACCAACCTCGACGAGCCGGGCGCCCGAGGCCGCCATGACATCGGGGATGCGGAAACTGCCGCCAATCTCGACGAGCTCGCCGCGGCTCACGATGACCTCTTTACCCGCGGCATGGGTGGCCAGCACCAGCAGTACCGCGGCGGCATTGTTATTGACGACGAGCGCGTCCTCGGCACCGGTAAGCGATCGGATCAGCTGCGCGGCGTGCTCCTTGCGCGACCCGCGCGAGCAGGTGTCGACGCTGTACTCGAGCGTGCTGTAGCCGCGCGCGACCTCGGCCACGGCCTTGGCGGCCGACTCCGCGAGCGGGGCACGACCCAGGTTGGTATGGATGACCACACCCGTGGCATTAACCGCCGGGCGCAGGCTCAGCAGCGCAGAGCGATGCGCACGGAATTCGATGGCCGATGCCAGCTCGCGCTTGGAGCGCGGGGCGGCGCCGGCGCGGATGGCGGCGCGTTCCTCGTCGAGCTCGGCCGTGACGGCGGCATGGACCACCGCGTCGCACGTCTCCCCCGCTGCCTTCACCACCGGCCACTCGGTGAGCAGCTCGTTGACAGAAGGGATGGCGCGCAGACGGGCGCGCACCTCATCGGAAATGTTCTGGCTATCGCTCATGTACGGCCTTTCAAAACAAACGTGGATCAGTCAAATACATCGGCTGAGTCAATTACTCGTCATTATCCCCGCGCGGCGCAATCTTTTCCACGCGAACGGCGTTTTCCTGGGTGAGCGCGGCGCCCGTAATGGGATCCCAGCGCAGCGGCGTGTGGTCGAGTGGACCGACGCCGAGCACCTGGACGCCATCCACACCAGCACCGAACGAACGCCCGCCCGGAGCCGCCGACGTAAAGATGCACGCCGGATGTAGATAGGGCGTGGTCTCCACGCGCACGCGGTCGCGGCCCATGTCGCTCACCAGCTCGACGACCTCGCCGTTGGCGATGCCCATGCGCGCGGCGACGTCGGCATTCATCTGCACGGCGTCCAGGTCGGAGCCGGCTTCGGCAGCACCGGCAGCCGCGAGCCTGCGCGACGTGTGGGACTCAAAGGGCCGGTTGCCGCTAATGAGGCGAAACATCCCCGGCCCCGGCTCCACCATGGGGGCAATCCAGCCAGGCACACGACCCAAACCGGCGCGCTCCCACACGTCGCTTGCCAGTGCAGTCTTGCCACCGTCCAGCGGAATCACTGGCTCGCCCGTACGCGACGGCAGCGGCACACCCGTGTCGGCCCAACCGCGCTCCTTGAGCACAGCAAGGTCGATCCCAAAAGGCGCCACCTGGGCAGCCGCCAGATCGTCAGACGTAAACTGGAAGTACTCGCCCGCGCCACACGCCTGCGCCAGACCGGCAAAAATCTCCCGACCGGGACGTGTGTCGTCATGCTGCACAGGCAGTGCGGCGTTGCGGTAGAACACCCGCGAATCGTTGGCGCCCACGACCGTGCCCACGCCGCGGTCGGCCTCCAGATACGTTACGTCGGGCAGCACGAAGTCGGAAGCACGCGCCGTCTCGGACCAGCGAATATCAATTGTCACGAGCAAGTCGAGCTGCTGCAAAATACCCAACCAAGCCTGTGCATTGCCATAGCCCGCACCGGGGTTACTGGCATAGACGATGAGCCCGCGCAGGTCCCCGGCCAGAATCGACTGGCCGATGGTCGTGCACAGACCGCGCTCGGGGTCGACGAGTGGATAGCGCTCGGACCCCAACTTAGGCTCACGCGGCACTGACGGCGTCGCAAAGCGTTCGGGATCGAGGTCGCCCAACACAAGCGGCGTGGGCGGGTTGAGTGCACCGCCCGCGTGTCCGATGCAGCCCAGAAGCACATCGACCAAGCAGATAGCACGCGCGGTCTGGGTGCTATTGGCATACGCGATACCGATGCCACCATGAAAGCCCGCATCCACCACAGCGGCAGGCGCGGCGGCAGCGAGATCGCGCGCCGTGGCGACAATCTCTGCGGCCGGCACGTCGCACATGGACTCGGCCCACTCGGGCGTCCAAGCACGGGCCGCCTGCGCCAGCTCATCAAAGCCCGTGGTATAGCGGGTCACGAACTCGTGATCGTACAGGTCCTCGGCAATCAGCACGTGGACAATACCCAACAGCAGCGCCAAGTCGCAGCCCGGACGCACGCGCAGCCAGCGGTCGGCAAGCGCAGCAGAGCCACTGCGCCGGGGGTCAACCACAATAATCTTCGCCCCGCGCCGGCGCGCATCATTGAGCGCATCAACGGCCCCCATCGTCGACGAATCGACAATGGAACGACCCAGGTACATGATGCAGTCGGTATGCGCAAGGTCGGAGGTGGGACTATAACCCAGGCTGTGCTCCCAACCGGTAAGTCGGCTTACCTCGCAGGCACCGTCTGCACCGTATACGTTGGGCGAGCCCAGCGCATGCATAAAACGACACGCCCAGTAGCGGTCGAACGAGGGCACGCCGAGCGTCATGCCCAGCGCGCGCGGACCATGCCCGTCAACAATCCCCCCAAGGCGCGCCGCGATCTCCGCAAACGCCTCGTCCCACGAAATCGCATCAAACCCCGAGCCATCAGCTCGTCGGCGCATGGGGTGCAAAATCCGGTCGCGCTCGTCAAACGGCATTACCAGGCGATGCCGCCCGCGCGCGCACAGGGCACGCGCCGCGCACGGATGCCCCGGCACCGGCAACTCGGCCACCACGCGACCGTCCTCAACGCGTGCCGCAAAGGCGCAATCGGCATAGCATCCCCCGCATGTGGTCACCACGGCGCGACCGTCACGCTCCACAGCAGATGCCATCTCGATTACCCCTTTCACCAGCCAAACACAACAGGTCAACAGCCCGGCAACGAGCCCCAGACCAAAAAAGCCTCCCGCACGGCAACGCCCCGCGGGAGGCCCAACACCCAACAGGCGGCTCTTTAAGCCTGGGACTTCTTGGCGTAGACAAACCAATAGCCCAGTGCGATCAAAACCGCGCCGCCCACGATGTTACCCAGCGTGGCGGCGGACAGGTTAAACGCAATGCCCGCAACGTTCAAAGCATCGGCGCCGGCAACATCGGCACCATAGCCGCACGCGTGCATCACGGCGCCCATGGGCAAAAAGTACATGTTGGCAACGCAGTGCTCAAAACCGCAGGCCACAAAGGCGGCGATGGGCAGCAGAATGCCCACGACCTTGTCGACCACGGTCTTGCCGGCGGTGCCGATCCACACGGCCAGGCACACAAAGATGTTGCACAGGATGCCGCGGAAGAAGATCGTCACCCAGTCGATCGTCACCTTGCCGGCGGCCACGCTCACCATGGAATTGGCGACCGCCTCGCCGTTGAGCTTGTAGATGCCGGCCATGTACACCAAAAAGACGATGAACAGGGCGCCGACAAAGTTACCGACCCACACGACAAGCCAGGCTTTGAGCATCTGGGCGAGCGTGATCTTTTTGCTCTTGAGCGCGCAGACCATAAGCGAGTTGCCGGTGAACAGCTCAGCGCCGCACACCAGCACGAGCACCAGGCCCAGGCAAAAGCACAGGCCGCCCACGACGCGCTGGGCGCCCCAGCCCAGCGTGCTGTCGCTCAAGAACACGGTAAAGAACAGGCCGCCGAAGGCAATGAACGCACCGGCGAACATTGCCAACAGAAAGGCCTTTGCGACCGGCAGGTTGGCCTTGGTCACGCCGGCGGCCTCGGTCTTTGCCTCAATCGCGGCGGGCGCCAGGCAATCGGGAGCGGGATACTCCACCTTGGTATCTGCCATGTCAATCACTTCTTTCCTAATCAGCAGGGACAAGCGCTCCTACAGCTCCTGCCCCAAGCGGACAAAGTGGGAAAAGTCGTTGGCGGCCACGGCGTCGTACACGGCGTCGACGGCGTCAAAGACTTCCGGGGACATGGGGTTGTAGAACTCCGTGTCGCCCGGCTGAATCCCGACGAAGACGATATCATCGCACGATTGCTCAATCTCTTCGATCAGAATCGACAAAGGAAGCGAATGCGTGGTGAACATCGACTTGCGGGCCACATCGCGCTTGTCGAGCAAACGGATGGACCCGACGGGCAGCGCCATGTCGGCAGCATCGACCAAGACCAGACGCGGCGGACGCTCGCGCTTGACCTCGATGATGTCGTCCTCGGGCGTTTGGCCGCCGTCGATGGTGTACCAACCGGCGATGGGTGCGTCTTCCATCTTTTTGGAAAGCACGGGGCCGGCGGCATCGTCGGCACGCAAAACGCTTCCGGCCGTGAGCACGATGCCCGCAAAGGGAGCGCCGTTCACGCGGCCATCGATAACGCGGCCCATTACTGCAACCTTCCCGTCAGATACACGCCCGACACATCGCGCACGCGCTCCACCAGATCGCGAAACTTCATTAAGAACGCGACCTGCTGGGCATGCAGGCCAAAGTCGTCGTCGAACACCGAGATGCCAGCCTTGGCCGACCCGCGAAAACCGCGCTCGTCGAGCAACGCATCGCAGGCCTCGAGCAGCGACGGCACCGCCGCCTTGTCGAGCTGGCACTCACCAAAGGAACGGATGGCCTCAAACTTGGTTTTGGCCTCTCCCTCCGGCAGCGCGTCGACGAGCGAATAGAACACATCCACCGGCACCGACAGGCGCGGCTCAAAGCAGTCGAGCACGCCGGTGTGGTGGCCCACGGCGAGCGTGTAGTACAGCACGTCGCAGGCCTCCTGGGGAACGTCTTCCTCGGTCTCCACAAACTTACGCGTGAGCTCGTAAAAGACCACCTGGTCGGGCGCATGGCCCAGGCAAGGGTCGGCGACGCCCTCGGCGGCCTCGTCGCTTGCACGCGAGGCATCACCAAAGGAGCCGCCGAGCATGCCGGGGCCCGCAAAGTAACCAGAGCGGTCCGTGAGTTCCATCTAGCGACCTCCGGCCAGCACCAGATCCTGCAGCGCCGAGTACACCTCGACGCGGCGCGGATCGTCCTGCTTGTCGATGAGCAGCGCCATGGCACCGCGGATATCGCCCTTGGGTGCACCCTCGAGCGTATCCATAAACTCGTTGGCCAGGTCACGGCCGTAACGGTAGCCGCTCATGGCGCGAGCCTCGCGCTCGATGGCCACGCGCAGCTTATACGGCACGCCGGGGTGCAGGATATCGGCCTGCTCGCCGGCGGCCTCCACCGTGGTCTCGGCATGGAGCTTTTGGTCCAGAAGACCGAGCGCCATGGCAAAGCCGTAGATGGTCTGCGCGGGGCTGGGCGGGCAGCCGGGGATGTAGACATCGACCGGCAAAATCTTGTCCGTGCCGCCCCACACGCAGTAGTTGTCGTAAAAGATGCCGCCGGTGCAGCCGCACGCGCCGTAAGACACCACGATCTTGGGATCGGGTGCGGCCTCAAAGGCACGCAGGGCCGGCATGCGCATGGCGCGCGTCACGGCACCGGTGTACAGCAGCACATCGGCGTGGCGCGGCGACGGCACAACTTTGATACCAAAACGCTCAACGTCAAAGACGGGCGTGATGGAACCGAAGATCTCAATCTCGCAGCCGTTGCAGCCACCGCAGTCGACACGGTACACATACACCGAGCGCTTGATCTTCTTAAGAAGGGTCGCCTTGGCATTCTCGATGCTCTCGTCGAGCTCGATCTTGGTCGGGCGGTACTGAAGCCGCTCGGGCAAAAGCGTGGGTTCGGCCATGGTTACTCCTCCTTCTTATCGAGATCCATGATGATGCCCTCGACCGGCGCCGGACCGGCGGGAATCTCGGGCGCATCGGGGTTAAGCTCGCGGTCGATATACTCCGGGTTCACGCCGTGGCCGCCCAGATACTCCATGCCGGGGCCCTGGGGCTCGCCGGACGCAAGCGTCTCGTTGGCAGCCATGCCGACCGCGTTGCCGGTCTTGACGGCCGACGCGGCGCGCAGAGCGTCGAGCTCGCGCTTGCACTCCTGGCACATACCGACGGTACGGGCGGCCTGCACGGCCTCCATACCGCCGGCCGCCTGCAGCAGGCGCTTGGCGTAGTCGATCTCCTTGTGCGGGGCGAACGGCTTGCCGCAGCGCGAGCAGTGCTCGAGCGTATAGACGCTCTTGCTGGTGAGGTCGTCCTTGCTCATGACGGCCAGCTCAAACTCCTCGGTGAGCTTGATGGCCTCCATGGGACAGGCTTCCTCGCAACGGCCGCAAAAGATGCAGCGACCGTAGTCGATCGACCAGGTGATGGTATCGGCCGCAAGGTCGGTGTCCATGCGAATGGCATCGGCCGGGCACGCCACGCCGCAGGCACCGCAGGCGATGCAGAGCTCCGCGTTGTGCTCGGGCTTGCCGCGCATGTCCTTGTTGGTGGGAAACGGCGCAAACGGGTACTTGACCGTCGCGTCGCCGGCCTTGGCGTTGACCTTCCAAAGCTTCAGCATATTAGAGCGCCTCCTCATCGAGCGGAGCGGCCATGGTGCCCTCGCCCGCAAGCGGCGACTTGTCGCGCCAGACGTTCTCGAACTGCTCCTTGTCGAGCACGTGGTCGCGCTTAGCGGCGACATCGGTCACCGTCACGCGGTCGGTGCAGGAGTAGCACGGGTCGAGCGAGCCGACGATCAGCGCCGCGTCGCCCACGGTGTTGCCGCGGAACATGTAGCGCAGGACCGGCCAGTTGCTGTACGTGGCGGCCTTGGCGCGCCAGCGGTAGCACTTCTGGTTGTTGCCGAGCATGGCCCAGTGCACGTCCTCGCCGCGCGGCGCCTCGGTGGCGCCGATGGCGTACTTGTGCGGGGTGTACTCCCAATCCGTGGTGAGGATGGGACCCGACGGGCAGTTCTCAAGCATGGTCTCGATCATGTCGATCGAATCGTAGACCTCCTGGATGCGGACGGCGGTACGGCCGAAGGCATCGCAGGTGTCGGCCGTGGCCGCATGCATCTTTTGGATGTCGGGATCGGCATAGCCGTCGAAGGGATGGTCAAAGCGCACGTCGCGGGCATAGCCCGAGCCACGCATGAGCGGGCCGACCGGCGAGAAGTCGCGTGCGATCTTGCGGTCGAGGATGCCGATACCGCTCGTGCGCTCGATAAAGTTGGGCGTGGAGAGCAACACATCGACAAGCTCGGTGACCTCGGAGCGCAGCTGGTGGATGGTCGTGAGCGTGGAGAGCTTCTGCTCGGCCAGGATGTCGCGACGCACGCCGCCGATCACGTTGAGGCCATAGGTCTTGCGGTGACCGGAGAGCTTCTCGGCCAGGTCCATGGACTTCTCGCGGACGCGGAAGAACTGCTGGAAGCCGGAGTCAAAGCCCGTGTAGTGCGATGCCAGGCCAATGTTGAGCAGGTGCGAGTGCAGGCGCTCGACCTCGAGCATGATGGCGCGGATGTACTGGGCGCGCGGCGGGACGTGGACGCCCTGGGCGCGCTCGACAGCCTCAGCATAGGCCACCGAGTGGGCGCAGCCGCAGATGCCGCAGATACGGTCGGCCAAAAACGTCACGGCGTCATAGTTCAGGCGCGTCTCGGCGACCTTCTCCATGCCGCGGTGCACGTAGAACAGACGGTAGTCGGCGTCGACGATCGTCTCGCCCTCAACGAACAGGCGGAAGTGGCCGGGCTCGTCGGAGGTAATGTGCAGCGGGCCCATGGGAACCAGGGTCGTCTCCTTGCCCTTGGTATCGGCCAAGAACTCGTAGTTTTCCATGTCGCTTACGGGAGCGGGACGGAAACGGTAGTCCATGGAGTCCTTGCGCAGCGGGTACAGACCGCTCGGCCAGTCGTCGGGTAGCACCAGGCGACGGCGATCGGGCAGACCCTCGGGGATCAGGCCAAACATATCGCGCAGCTCGCGCTCGCCCCACACGCAGGCGGGGACGAACGGCGTCACGGACGGGAACGTCATCTTGGCGGGATCGACCTCGGCGCGCACGGTCACCCAGCCGGGGTCCTCCCCCTCCATGGAAATGAGGTAGTACACGGCGTAGCGGCCGCACAGGCTGCGCTCGTCGTTGCCAACGATCACGGGAATCCAGCCGTAGCGCTCGTAGTACAGGTAGTGGACGGCCTCGGGCAGACGGTCCAGCTTGACGGTGATCGTCAGCTGGTCCTCGCACTGCCACTCGACCTTCTCGATGCAGCCCGGAACGGCGCGGCGCAGGGCCTCGACATGGCTCTCGCAGCGGCGGGCATACACCTTGTTCTCAGTATCAGTCATTGGTTACTCCACCTCGCTCTGAGCGGTCTGGGTACCGAACACAGCGCGGTACATCGGCGCCGCATGAAGCTCCTCGGTGCTCTGCTCGAGCACGATACCGGTTGCGGCCTCGACACCGCTCAAGAGCGGCGTGGGCGTGGCGATACCAAACCAAAGGATCATGACGGCCAGGATGATCTCGGGGATCAGCATGAGCGCCGGGGCCTCGTGCTTACCCATGCCCTCGGGAGCATGACCGAACACCGACTTAAGCGCGATGCGGGTAAGCGCGGAGATGGCGACGGTAAGGCCGAGGGCCACCACGACGACAAGCCACATCGGGCCAGCGGTAACGCCGGCGACAAAGGTCAAAAACTCCGAGATGAACATGCCAAAGGGCGGGAAGGCGGCAAGGCCCAGCAGCGCCAGGATGGCGAGCGCGGCGGTAGCGGGAGCAACCTCCACGACGCCCTGGATCTTGGCCAGGCTGCGCGTACCGTAGGCATGCTGGATGTTACCGGACACGCAGAAGGCAAGCGTCTTGGTAAAGCCGTGGAACACGCAGTGCAGCAGGGCCGCGGCGATACCCAGCGGGCCGCCGACACCCAGGCACAGCGCGATGACGCCCACGTTCTCCACGGAGGAGTAGGCGAAGCGGCGCTTGAGGTCGTCCTGGCGGAACATGGAAAGCGCCGCCACCAGGATGGACAGCGTACCGACGATCAGCAGCAGAAGCTGGGGGTAGTCGGCGCCGACGGCCTGGATGGTAAAGCCGTAGAAGCGCATGATCACGAGCATGGCGCACTTAAGCAGGACGCCCGATAGCAGGGCCGAGACAGGGCTCGGGGCCTGGGAATGGGCGTCGGGCAGCCAGGTGTGCATGGGGAACAGGCCGGCCTTGGTGCCAAAGCCGATCACGATAAACGCGAAGGCGAGGCGCATGAGCGTCGGGTCGAACTGGTCGGCATAGGGCAGAACAGACGACAGGAAAGCGGCCTCGTGGGCATTGGGAATCACGTCGGCGGCGTTGGCATAGATCAGCAGCGTGCCAAAAAGGCCAAAGGCCACGCCGGCGGTGCAGACCATGGCGTACTTCCAAGAGGCCTCGAGGGCGGTCTTGTTCTTGTAGATACCGACGAGAAACACGGTGGACAGCGTAGTTGCCTCCACGGCGGCCCAGGTGAGGATCATGTTGTTGGACAGGCATGCGAGCAGCATGGTGAACACAAACAGGCTAAACAGCGCGTAGTACTGCTTAGCGCGCTCGGCGGGCATGGCGCCCTCCTCGATGTCAGCCTTGACATAGGGCAGCGAGAACAGCCCCGTGAGAAAGCCGATAAAGCCGATGAGCAGCACAAAGATGGAGCCCAGCGAATCGAGGTGGAACCACAGGCCAAGGGCGTTGGCGGTGTTGCCGCTCACGAGGACCTCGCCGGCGGTCATAAGCGACAGCACCAGGACGGCCGCGACAGAGACCAGGTTGAGCCCGGCAAACACGCTATAGGACGTGCTCTTGGGCAAAAGCGCCATGACGAGCGAGAACACCAAAGGGGTCGCGAGCAGGGCAAGAATCAACGTTTCCATGGACTACCCCCTCAGCTCGGACAGGTCGCGCGAGTCGAGCGAATGGGAGTCTTCCCAAATGCGACGCACGACGATGGACATGATGATGACGGCGAAGATGGCGTCGGTGGCAATACCGATCTCGATGATCTCGGGAGCGGTGGGCGCAAGCAACGCGAGCGTCACGTGGCTGCCGTTTTCCATGAGGCAGTAGCCAAAAATCTGCTTCATGATGTTGCGCTGCGAGATGATGCAGGTAAGGCCCACAAAGAAGTGGGCAAAGCTGATGGCGAGCGCAGGCGTTGCGACCTCGGCCGTAGGCAGGCTGATCTGCGTCACGACGGCAAAGCAGATGGCGACCTCGACGGCGATGATGCAGATGGCCCATGCGGGCTTAATGCCGGCAGCCAGCGAAGCGTCGCTCGGCTCGCCCATCTTCTTGTACGCGCGGTTGAGAATGTACGGGACCAGGACGACCTTGGTGATAAAGGCCGAACCCGCCCACATAAGGAGCTCCTGCGCGCCGGTGGTGACACCGAGCGTGGCGAGCAGGCCCACGAGCACCAGCGACTGCACCGCATACCAGCGGATGGAGTGCTTAATGTTCTTGGAAATGACCACCATGGTGGACGTGACGATCAGAAGGCCGCCAAGGATGTTGACGATCGAATAACCCATGTCGTTCTACCTCCTAACCGATCCAGCTGGCCGAAAGCGGGCCGCTGACGATGACCATGATGATGAGCACGATGAACACGAATGCCATCGCCTTGGGGAGCGGTGCTCCCGCGGCGACCTCTTCGCTCGGCTCACCGGGTAGGCAATAGCCCATCCACTTGAGGAACCAGGCAAAGGTGGCGACGGTCTCGGCGACCATGATGCACACGAGCACCAAGATCGCGACGTTGCCGGCACCGACGGAGAAGCCGCCGGCGATGATCTGGAACTTCGAGAAGAACGTGTTCATAGGCGGCACGCCGGCAATGGCGAGCGCCGCGACACCAAAGCCCACACCCGAGATCGGGTACTTCTTTACGATGCCGCGCAGCTTGGGCAGCATACGCGTACCGAGCGTAAAGGAGAACGAACCGGCGATCAGGAAGAACAGGGTCTTGGCAAACGCGTGGTTAAAGATATGGCAGACCGCGCCATCAAAGGCGAGCTGGCTGCCAAAGACCGAAAGGCCCAGGCCAAAGAACACGTAGGAGAGCTGAGCGATCGTGGAGAAGGCCAGCAGGCGCTTCATATCCTTTTGCGGCAGGTACATGAGGAAGCCAAAGAGCATGGTGACCATGGCGTCGATAACGGCGACCCAGCCCACAATCTCGGGAACCTCACCGGCAGAGACAAGGGCGCGGGCGAACACGCACACGCCGACCTTAACCATCGAGGCGCCGTGCAGGTAGGCCGAGACAGGCGTGGGGGCCTCCATGGCCGAAGGCAGCCACATGTACATGGGAACCTGTGCGGACTTTGCCCAGGCCGCGAACAGCACGAGCAAAAGGACGATGGCCTTAAGGTTGGAGTCCAGGCCGGCAATCGCCGTGATGGCGAAGGTACCGGTGTGGGCAAACACGATAGCGGCACCCAGGTACAGGCCAAGCGCGCCGATATGCGTGATGATGAGGGCCTTCATGCCGGCCTTCTTGGCGGTGGGGGTCATGTAGTAGCTGATGAGGCCCCAAGAGCACGCGCCCGTGATCTCAAAGAACACGAGCTGGCCCAGAAGGGTCGAACTGTACACAAGACCGGCCATGGCACCGATAAAGGTCGCGAGGTACGCATAGAAGCGACGACGCGGCGCATCGGGGTGCTCACGGTTGTTCTCGCTCATATAGGGAATCGAGTAGATCACGACGAGCAGGCCGATGCCCACAAAGGCGGGCGCGAGCAGCGTGCTCATACGGTCAAACGTAAATCCCATGACGAGGGTCTGCCCAAACGAGATCAGGGGGACCTGCGTATCGGGCATGCCGGCACCGGCGAAGTTCGCGGCGAGGGCGATGGTGCAGACCGTCGAGACGGCAGCACCCAAGACGCTGAACCACTTGGCGTACGGACGGGGGAACAGGGCGACAAGCACCGAGGCCACCATCGGGGCCGCGATAGCGACCAAGCCGAGAAGGGACAGACTGACTGCGAATGACATTGTTTCTCCCTTCTCCTACACGCCGACGATGACGAAGACAAACGCCAAAACGGCGATGCCCACGACGGCCCAAGTCTGATTACCGAGTACCTTAAAGCGCGAGCGCGAGCAGGAGTTCTCGATCACGCCGCAGATCACAAAGTCGATGAGGCACTTCACGAGGAACACGACGGCTCCCAGAACGGCCGCGGCGCCGATGGCAGCAGGCTCGCCCCAGGGGACGAAAATCGCGCAGAACCAGGCGACGACAAGGACCTGCTTCATGGACATGGCGAGCTTGGCCATGGCAAGCGACGGACCGGAAAGCTCGGCAAGCGGGCCCTCCTGAAGCTCCTGCTCGGCCTCGGCCTGGTCAAACGGCAGCTTGCCCAGCTCCATATAGCAGGCAACGGCAAAGGCGATGCCGGCAAGGATCACGGCGACCGGCGCATCGACGGCACCCGTCATGATGTGCTGGCCCATGGTGGCAATGTCGGTAGAGCCGCAAACAAGGGCTGCGGCGAACAGCGCCAGCAGCATGGACGGCTCGATGAGCACGCTCATGAGCAGCTCGCGGACACCACCGATACCGGCGTAGGCATTGGAGGAATCGACGCCGCAGAGGGCGAAGAAGAAGCGGGCGAGCGCCAGGCTGTACATGATGGTGATGGCGTCACCAAAGACCGGAATGGGGCTTTGTGCCGTAAAGAGCGGCAGGCCCATCGCGAGCATAAAGGCAACGGCGAAGAACAGCGGCGGCATAATGCGCAGCGCAAAGCTCGCGTCCTCGCTCTGGGACTCGGGGCGCGCAAAGAGCTTGGCCAGGTCGCGGTAGTCCTGCATGATGCTGGGGCCGCGACGGTTGTGCATCTTAGCGCGGATCACGCGACCGAGACCGGAGAAGAACGGCGCGACGG
This sequence comes from uncultured Collinsella sp., assembly GCA_934654795.1. GTDB lineage: Bacteria > Actinomycetota > Coriobacteriia > Coriobacteriales > Coriobacteriaceae > Collinsella. The sequence continues at coordinate 40,822 of CAKUGT010000009.1, read as the reverse complement.
CCATGACGACCACGCCCTGCAGAACGGCAAGTACGATGTTGTTCATGCTCTCCCCTCCTTAACCCATTTGCACGGCGAGCACGAGGAACACCACGAGTGCCGCGACGATGTAGCAGATATAGATGCTGTAGTTGCCGCCCTCAAGCTTAGTCGCGAGGTCGGCGAGTTTATCGACACCCTCATGCGGGGCATCGACGAGAACCTTGTCGGGTACGGGCTCCACAGCCTCGGCCACGCCGGTGAGCTTCTGGAAGAAGTGCGCGATGGACCAGCAGACGGCCGTGCAGCGGTCGCGCAGCGTGTAGAGCGGCTGCATAAACCAGGACACCTCGGAGGCGAAGGTCGTGGCGACGACGGGCATATGCTCGTTGGGGGCATAACCGCATGCCCACGGCTGGGACTTCTGAACCTTGCCGACCGTCTTGAGCTTGCGGAAGCCGCAGGCAAGGCCGACGAGCACCACGAGTGCGATGGCGATCGCGGGCGTGGAGGTGGCGGCACCGGAGTACTGGTTCATAAGCTCCATACCCTCGGCGGCAAACACGCCACCGTACGGATGCAGCACGGACGCGGCGACGTCGACCAGGACGGGCGCGATCACGGGAGCACCGATGCCCAGCACGACGCAGATGGCCGCGAGCAGGCCCTGCGCCAACACCATGGGGGCGGGAACCTCCTTGGCATTGGCCGCGGCCTCGGAGCGGGGCGCGGAGGCGAAGGAGACGCCATAGGCCTTGACGAAGCACGTGACGGCCAGCGCGCCGGTAATGGCGAGCGCGACGGCAGCGAACACGGCCACAATCATGACGGCCTTGTCACCCTGCATAGCCGCATTAAAGAGCGACTGGTAGGTGAACCACTCGGAAACAAAGCCGTTGAAGGGCGGAATAGCCGAGATGGCGAGTGCGCCGATAAGGAAGCAGATGGCCGTTGCCGGCATACGGCGGAACAGACCGCCCATCTTTTCCATGTTGCGCGTGCCCGTCGAGTACAGCAGCGCGCCGGCACCCAAGAACAGCTCACCCTTAAACATGGCGTGGTTAAACGTGTGGTAGAGGGCGGCCATCAGGGCCAGGACGGCGACACCGACCGAGTCGAGCGCCATGGCGGCCATGGAGGCGCCCACGCCGAGCAGGATGATGCCGATGTTCTCGACGGAGTGGTAGGCCAGCAGGCGCTTGATGTCATGCTCCTGCAGAGCGAAGGCAACGCCGAGGACCGACGAGATCGCACCGAAGACCATGACCATGAGGCCCCACCAGACCTGAACGCCCGAGGCGCTCAGCAGGTCGAGACCCACCTTGAGAATGCCGAAGATACCGATCTTGATCATGCCGCCGGACATGAGGGCCGACACGTTGGACGGAGCCTCGGGGTGCGCCTTGGGCAGCCAGCCGTGCAGCGGGATGATGCCGGCCTTGGCGCCAAAGCCAAAGAAGGCAAGCACGAAGCACACGGATGCGACCGCGGGGCTAAACTGCGTCGCGCGGAAATCGGCAAACGCGAACGAGCCGCCGGCGAAGTTGGTCATGGTGAGGAAGCTCGCCATGATGAGCACAAAGCCAACGTGCGCGATCACAAAGTAGAGCCAACCGCCGTGGATGGAGTTCTCGTTCTCCTCGATCACGACGAGGAAGTACGAGGTGAGCGACATGAGCTCAAACGCAACCAAGAACCAGAACACGTTGTCGGCCGTGATGACGAGCATCATCGAGGCGACAAACGTGTTAAAGAAGAAGCCAGCGCGGCCCTTCTTGCCCGGATACTCATCAAAGTAATTGAGACCGTAGATCGATCCGGCAAACGCTAGTACCGAGATGAGCATCACAAAGACACCGGCCAGCTGGTTGAGCAACAGCTGGAAATGCGCGAACGGGAAGAAGACGATCGTGTCGACCGACGTGACGTCGCCGAGCACGGCCTGAATGCCGGCCACAAAGGAGAGCACCGCGGCGACGGCGCCGATAAGGCAGCCGGCGGTCTTGGCGGCGTTGTCGGCCTTGATCAGCAGAACCGAGGCGAGCGCACCGATGCACGAGACGGCAAGCGATGCGATAAACAGCGTCATGCTATCCATTGTTTACGCTCCCTTCTGCTTTCTCGGACAGGCCCTGGGCCACAGCCGCCACGTCGACAGACGGACCGTTCTCGATCGAACGCAGGCGCTTGGCCTCGTCGAGCTCGCGATCGGCCGCGCCGCCCATGACGGTCAGCGCCTTGGTGGGGCACGCCGCCACACAATGCGGGCCTTCCGGATCGAAGGCGCACAGGTCGCACTTGACAGCGCAGGTGTACTGGCCGGGAGCCCACGTAAGCAGGCTGCTCAGGGACTTGGGATACGAAGGCGTCGGGTCGCACATGCCTGCGACACCGGCGATAGACGTGCCATCGGGATGGATGGCTCCGAAGGGGCACGCGATGGCGCACAGCCTGCACCCGATGCACTCCTGCTCCTTGACGTGGATGCGGTCGCCATCGTGCTCGATGGCGTTCACCGGGCAAACCTCGGCGCAGGGGGCGCCCTCGCAATGGTGGCAGGCAAGGGCGGCCGAAATGCCGCCGGTCTTCACGAGCGCCAGACGCGGCGTGTCCTGAAGACCCTGCATCCGGTGGGCGTCGGCACAGGCGGACTGGCATGTTCCGCAGCCGATGCACCTCTCCGGGTTGATGTCGATGAAGCGGTTCATCCCCACTTCCTTTCAAAATAACGGGCCGGGCTCCCGAACGTACGGGACGCCCGGCCCAAAAAGCCAACGAGAACGGGACTACACGATTTGATTCACGTGCGTCTCGTCGTCGAACTTGGCGGCGCCAGGCTCAACGTCCTGGGGAGCGGCGGCGTCGACCAGAGCCTGCTTGAGCTCGGTGTACTGACGCTCCACCTCGCCCTCTGCCCAAACCTGGTCGGCGATGGCGTCGACCTGGCAGGCGGAGAACTTGTCCTCGGGCGTATGCGAGACCGGGTCGACCTTGTGCATGGTCAGCTCGTTGCACTTGCCGATCCACCACTGGTAGGTCATATAGACCGTGCCCTTGTTGATACGGTCGCTCACGTCGGCGCGGCTGTATACCTGGCCGCGGCGGCTGTGAATCGAGACGATGTCGCCGTTCTTGATGCCGCGCGCCTGGGCGTCCGCGGGATTCATGCGGACAAAGCCGGGCTCGTCGGCGAGCAGCGCCAGCGTCTTGCAGTTGCCGGTCATGGAGCGGCAGCTGTAGTGGCCGACCTCGCGGACGGTGCACAGGATGAGCGGGTACTCATCGTCGGGAAGCTCGGAGGGCGCCTCCCAGTCGTGCGCCATCAGGTTGGCGCGGCCGTCCTTGGTGGTGAACTTGCCACCAGCGAACATGTCGGCCGTGCCGTGGTCGTTCACATCGGTGCTCTTGACCGGCCACTGGGCGTAGCCGCCCTCGGGAGCCATCTTCTCGTAGGTCGCGCCCACAAAGTTGGGGCACAGGCTAATGCACTCGTTCCAGATCTGCTCGGTGTTGTCGTAGTGCATGGGGTAGCCCATGCGCGTAGACAGGTCCGCGAAGATCTCCCAGTCGTGACGGCACTCGCCCTTGGGCGGAACGGCCGCGTCAAAGTGCTGGAAGCTACGGTCAGAAGCGGTAAAGACACCCTCGTGCTCGCCCCAAGAGGTAGCGGGCAGGATGACGTCGGCGAGCATGGTCGTCTGCGTCATAAAGATGTCCTGGCAAATGAACAGATCCAGCTCGGAGAGCGTCTTGCGCATTCCGGCCGAATCGGGCTCGGTCTGCACCGGGTCCTCGCCGTAGTTGTAGAAGCAGTGCACCTTACCCTCGTCGACCAGGTGACCCAGGTCGGTGAGCTTGTAGCCCTCCTCGAGCGGGAGCTTTTCCTCGGGCACGCCCCAAGCCTTGGCAAACTTGGCACGCACTGCGGGGTCGGTGACTTTCTGGTAGCCAGGGTACAGGTTGGGCAGCATGCCCATATCGCAGGAGCCCTGGACGTTGTTCTGACCGCGCACGGGCGCGAGGCCGGAGTTGGGTTTGCCGATCTGGCCGGCAACGCAGGCGATGGAGGCGATGGTGTGCACCGTCTTCAGGTTCTGCTTCTGCTGGCATACGCCCATGCCCCAGCCAATGATGGCAGAGGGCTTCGCCGTGGCGTACATCTCGGCAGCTTGGTGGATCAACGCGGGCTCGACGCCCGTGATGTCCTGTACGGATTCGGGAGTGTAGTTCTTGATGGTCTCCCACCACTCGTCAAAGCCGTTCGTGTGCTCGGCGACGAATTCCTTGTCGTAGAGGCCATCGTTGACCAGACAGTTGGCAAAGGCGTTGAGGAACGCGACGTTGCAACCGTTCTTGATCGGAAGGTAGAGATCGGCGATACGCGCGGTTTCGATATGGCGCGGGTCGGCGACGATGATCTTGCAACCCTTTTCTTTGGCTCGCACGATACGCCTAGCGACGATCGGGTGCGAATCGGCAGGGTTATAGCCGAAGAGGAATATGCAGCCCGCATCCTCCATACCGGGGATGGAGCAAGACATGCAACCTGAACCAACCGTGTCCATCAGACCGAGGACAGTAGGGCCGTGTCAAGTACGGGCGCAGTTGTCCACGCTGTGGGTGCCGATGCACGCACGCGTAAACTTCTGCATGACGTAGTTCGCCTCATTGCCGCCGCCTCGCGAAGAGCCGGTGGTCATGACGGCGTTAGGACCATATTCGTCAATTATGGCCTGCATCTTAGATGCGGTGAAATCCAGTGCCTCGTCCCAGCTTACGCGCTCAAGATCCGCGCCCTTGGTGCGACGGATCATCGGGTGCAGCACGCGGGGAGTCAAGATCTTGGTGTCGTTGATGAAGTCGTAGCCGCTCATGCCTTTAAGGCACAGCTCGCCCTGATTGGTGATGCCGTTGAGCGGTTCGGTACCCACGACCTGGCCGTTTTGGACCAGGAGGTTAAACTGGCAACCGGCGCCGCAATACGGGCAGATCACTTTATGCTTCTCCATGACACCCTCCTTCCTTTCGGTACTACCGATTATTCGGTACTTATTTGACAATCGTTGGGCTTGTTGGCCGGCCGTTTACGCCTCGTTTTCGATCGTGGCGCGGGCGCGCTCGGCGGTCAGCTCCGCTAGACGCTCCTCGTCCACCAAGGAAAGGCCCTTGGTCGGGCAGGCCTCGGCACATGCCGGGCCGCCGGGACGGTCCACGCACAGGTCGCACTTGAGCACAAAGCTCTTGGTCTGCGACCCCACGCGCACATCGCCCATCAAGACGGGGACCTGCGTGGTCGCCACGCTCACGGCGCCAAAGGGACATGCCATGACGCAGCTCTTGCAGCCGATGCAGTTGTCCTCGTTCACACCGATGCGATGGTTCTTTGGATCAAAGAACAGCGCGCCCGTGGGGCATGCCCTGGCGCACGGAGCGTCCTCGCAGTGATGGCAGGCCACCGGTGCGGAAATCTCGTAGGTGCGCGTCACGCGTAGGCGCGGTGCGGCGATGTTACCGGGGATGTCGTGCGCCTCGATGCACGCCGCCATACAGGTTTGACACCCAATGCAGCGCGAAGAATCGGCGACGACTCGTTTATTGCCCATATTGTTCACTCCCTCCTGAATCCCTTGCTGGAGAGGTTCTGCCGACGTTGCCCCAGGCCGCCCGTGGCCTGGCATCGGTAAATCGAGTGCCCGCGGCGAAACAGGCAATCGACGGAATTTCTCCAACGGTATACAGGTTGAATATACGCAGTTGCCACGGGCAAACTTGGGCATAAGCCCTGCAATACGGGTGTATTGCAGTGGTTTTGGCAGGTCGGGATTATTCTCGGTGCACTATAAAGTCGAGTGTATTACACGCGTAGGCATATGAGATTTTCACGCTCTCCTTCTGCGGATGTATTACGCTTGTAGTTATGTTTACACTCATTAACTTGAGTGAAATAAAGTGGTGGATATAAGATAGTCAAAAGAAGGCACAGGGCGAATTTGACCATCCGTGTTGCACTAGATAAGGGGGCTAGCGATGTCATCGACTCAAAAACGAGCCATCCTACAGGTGCGCATTCGCGAAGAGGACAAACAGCATGCCGAGCGTCTCTACGACGCCATGGGCACATCACTTGCCGAGGCCGTTCGCCTTTTTGTTTCGCAGAGCATCCTCATGCGCAAACTGCCTTTTCAGCCGATCGCCGTGCGCTCAAAGGATGGCACGGCTGCCTACGGAGTGCTTAAGGCTTACGGGGACCCCAATCGCCGGTCCGAGGAACGCAACGCCTGGATTGAATATCTCGCCGCAGAAAGCGACGATTCGATCTTGGGTCCCGAGGAAGTAGACATCCATGAGTAGCACCATCATCGACGAGACCGTTATCCTACGCTACCTGCTTAACGACGACGAGGTCCTGTCGCCGCGCGCCGCCAAGGTTATCGCCACGCGCACCACCCGCGTCTACCCCGAGATCATCACCCGTGTCGCCGTCACGCTGCGCGATGTCTACAAGGTCCCCCGCCCCAAAATCGCGGCGGCGCTGACCAAGTTGCTCGACGACGTCATGGTCGACGAGCCCACCGTCATCGCCTTTGCCATCAAGCTGTTCGGCAGGACGCATATGGACTTTAGCGACTGCCTGCTCGCAGCCCGCACCGCCATCTACAACGACGACGTCGTGAGCTTTGGCAAGCCCATCATCCAAGGCATGATCGATTACCGCCGCAACCGCATCAACGCAGCCGAAGCCCGCGAACGCGCCACCGACGCCCGCAGCCGCAGCACCGACGCCACCATCGACAAGCTCCGCCACCAAAATCGTCACTAATGCGACGGAGGGACAGTCCCTTTGCTACATTCGCCATCCTTGTCGAACCGTCACCAACATTTTTCGAGCTGTGCGGTACATTCGGCAAATCCCAAGTGGAATACACCGTAACAACTTGAGCGCTTATGTCCCACTTTGGGCTTTTATATGTCTACTTGCACAGCAACTTCACAGAATCAAACACCAAAATAGACGCAGGTGATCCTAAGCCGGCATCCTTAATCATGAAAAGGCTTCCATGTGACCGCACAACTCGATTTTTGTTGGTAAGCAGAATGCGCAACTGGAAAACGCGCCAAAATCGGCCATCCTATAAGTCAAAACCAGTCCGTATTTCTTAATTCCGCACCCAACAGGCTTGATTCCCGTCACCCGGCACGCATATGAAAACGGCCCTGATTCCAAAGGGAATCAGGGCCGTTAAGCTATCTTATGGAGCGGGCGACGGGAAGTCCAAGGATTTGCTTCGCAAATCCTTGTTTCACTGCGGGCCTTCGGCCCTTGCGTGCTGCGCTGGAAAATGCTCACGCATTTTCTCAGCTTCGCACCCTGCCGGGTTCGATTCCCGTCGCCCGGCACGTAAACGAAAACGGCTCTGGTCCCAAATGGGGCCAGAGCCGTTAATCTATCTTGTGGAGCGGGCGACGGGAATCGAACCCGCGTCATCAGCTTGGAAGGCTGGGGTTCTACCATTGAACTACGCCCGCAAGATATGGTCGGGACGACAGGATTTGAACCTGCGACATCCTGCTCCCAAAGCAGGCGCGCTACCAAACTGCGCCACGTCCCGAAGGTGTTGAGCAGCTAAGGTCTAAACCTTGCGTGTCCCAAAGCGAAGGAAATTATAGGGGAGACTCCCCGCCTGTGCAAGCGCAGAAACCCTAGCTCCTCGAATGTGCGACAAACTGGCTATGGGCCAGGCCGATCACAAACGCCACCACGGCAACCGGTGCCCAGGCGGCACCGATATCCGCCAGCAGCAAAGCATCGAACGGCAGCCACGTACCCGCAAAGAACGCGTCACGGATCGAAGTGATCACGCTCTGGACCGCGACAACGCCGCCAACCCAAACCCACACCTGCGGATGCGCGTCACAAAAGCCGTGCACCAGACCCATAAGCACCAGCACGATGGCGACGGGATACAAGGCGTTGAGCATGGGCACCGAGAACATGAGGATCATGTCGAGACCCACGTTGGAAAGCACGCACGAAAACGCTGCGAACACAAAGGCGAGGATCGCGAAGGGGCGACGCATGGTCTCCTCGGAAGCCACCGCTCCCCCCTCGACCACATACGTCTCGCAGAAGTAGCGCGAGCAGCAGCTAATGAGGCCAATGCACACGTTCATGCAGGCGAGGAAGAAGATCGCGAAGACCACGACGGTGCCGGCCAGTCCAAAGTGCATGGAGGCTGAGCGAGCAAGGATAGCAGCGCCGTTGGTAGCGTCGGGCATCACGGTGCCGAGCTGCATACCGGCAAGGGCCAAGCCACAATAGATGATGGCCATGAGCACGCCGGCGATCACGCCGGAGCGCGAGATCTCGAAGGCGACGCGCTTGTCGTCGGTCACGCCCAGCTCGTGAATGGTCTCGGCGATGATGATGCCAAAGGCGAGCGACGCAAGCAGGTCCATGGTCTGGTAGCCCGTCAAAAAGCCCTGCACGGCGGCGCCGGCGTCATAGGGAGCCTGCGGCGCGGCAGCCGGACCCAGCGGTGAGATCACGGCAGCGCCGACAACCAGCACAATGAGCGCGATGAGCGCGGGGCCCGTAATGCGACCAAGCACGCGCGTGATGACGCCGGGGCGCAGCGTGAGCGCAAACGCGACCACGAAGAAGGCGACAGCGAAGACCAAGCGCGCGGTGCCAAGCGAGATATCTTCAGGCAGCAGCGGCACCAGCATCTCGAAGGCCGTAGAGCTCGTACGCGGAATGGCCAGGCACGGACCGATGGCCAGGTACACCGCCGCGACAAAGAACTCACCGAACTTGGGGTGCACGCGACCGGCAAGCTCACGCGCCGTACCGGCAAGCGCCACAGCGATAAAGCCCATGACGGGCAGGCCGATGGCGGCAATCAGAAAGCCGAGCATGGCGACCGGCGTGGCAGAACCTGCCTGAAGCGCCAACAGCGGCGGAATAATCAAGTTGCCTGCGCCAAAGAGCATCGAGAATAGAGCGATGCCGACGGTAACGACATGGTCGGAGCGCAGACCGCGCGATGCGGATGAGGCCATAGGCACACCTTTCGGGTCGAAGCAAAAACGGGACGGGCAAAATACCCGTCCCGCAAGTATAAACGCTTTAGCAGGCCACATCCTGCCAGGGCGTCAATCTGTCTGCCAAGCGAGTGCGCTACGCGCCTGGATGGCGGCGACGCAGCAGCTCGAGCCCCAGTGCGATAAGCGCAGCGGCGCCCGCGGCAACAGCAACAGCGAGCGGCGCCTTGTCACCCGTATCGGCGAGCTGCTGAGCGCTCGACTTGGACGAATCCTTCTGTCCGAAGTTATCCGCGCCATTCGCCTTTGTCTTATCGACCGCGGAGTTATCCGAGCTGCCGGGTTTTGCCGGGTCCTTAGAATCCGACTGGTCGGAATCGGGCGTTCCGGGCTTATCCGGGTCCGGCTTACCGGGCTCTGGCTTGTCCGGTTGGTCGGGCTCCGGCTTATCCGGGTTATCCGGGTCCGGCTTATCCGGCTGGTCAGGTTCCGGTTTATCGGGCTCGGGCTTGTCCGGCTGATCCGGATCGGGTCCATCGGGTTTATCCGGGTCGGGATTGACGGGCCCCTGCTTCCTCTTCACCGTCAGCGTACCGGGCTCAACCTCGACATCGAAGTTCGGATCGGTGACCGTCGCGCCGATCTTGTACTCGCCCGCCGGTGAGCTTTCATTGGCGTCGCAGGAGTATTCGACCTTCACGCCCGAGGTATCGACCGCGCTCTCCAGGCTCGAGGTGAACGCGGGGTTCGCCTCTCCCTCGTAGCGCTCGGCGTCATCGACCTTTACCTTGAGCTTCGCCGGCGTAATCTTGAACTTACGCGCGGCTGCACCGACATACCCGTTGCTTCGCAGCGTGGCAACAACGCGGTATGTGCCGGCATCGGTCGGGGCCTCGCTCGACGAATAGTACGTGCCGTCCGTCCCGTAATACCTGATCCTCAGGTCGCCCTCGCAGGCCTTGGGGACACCCGTGACCTCGGGCGCTTGGGCATCACCGCTGTAGACGAAGCTGCCGCCCTCAAATGCAAGCTCGACTCGCTTCGCCTGGACGACCAGCACAAAGTGCGCGGTCACCGTCTCTCCCTGAGCGTCCTTGCACGTAACGTCGAAGGCGGAAACACCCGCCTTGGAAGGAGTTCCCGAGAGCGTCAGGCCACCCGACGTGCGGGATAGCTTAAGCCCATCGGGGAGCTTCGCTTCGTCCCACGTGTACTCGTACGGAGACTCGCCGCCCGCGGCTCCGGCGATCGTCACACGGTACGCACCATGTGCACGCGCCGCCGGCAGCAGGCCGCCGTTGAACACAAGGGCATCCCGAGGCACAACGGACACGACAGCACGATCGCTGTCCGCCTGCGTCTCAGTGCCAAGGTAGCGCTGAGTGATGCGGCAGAAATACTCGCCGGCGCAATCGTCATCGAGGTTCTCGATGAGGAGCGTCTCCCCCGTCTCGCCCTCGAGCGCCACGGCCTCGCCGTCCACCATGTGGAACCACTGACAGGACAGTTCGACATCTGCAGCGGAACCAGTAGACGAGGACGCGCGGTCGAGAACAGCCTTGCCCGCCTCGGCAGCGATCGAGAGCACGACAGCATCGCCCTCGTGGGCGCTCGCGTCCTGCGGCTGGGCGATCACCTTCGGAGCGTCCGCCTTCGCGAACTCGAACGTGACCTCCTGCGAAACGGTGACGCCACTCAGCGTGACCTCGTACGCTCCGCCCTTATAGTCAGAGATGTCGAGGTCGACGACCTTGTCCGAACCGTCCTCCGTGACCGTCGCCCGTTCGAGGTAGCAACCCTCGTCGGGCGTCGCCGAGAGCGTCGCGTTGCCGCCGGCATCAACAGTTATCGAAGCGTTGTCGACCGAGCCGTTGACCGCCCTTGTCGTCACCTCAAAGCGCTCGGGCTTATCCGGGTTATCGGGTTCGGGATTGTCCGGATCAGGATTGTCAGGATTCGGCTGATCCGGGTCGGGCTTGGGGTCTGGGTCAGGTTTACCGGGATCCGGATTATCCGGGTTGGGGTCCGGCTCAGGATTGTCGGGGTCCGGATTATCCGGGTCGGGGTTGTCGGGGTTGGGATCCGGATCAGGCCGATCAGGGTCCGGGTTGTCCGGATCAGGGTTATCCGGATTGTCCGGATCCGGAACGACCGGGTCGGGATCAACGGGCTCCTGTTTCTTTTTCACCGTCAGCGTTCCGGGCACGACCTCGACATCGAAGTTCGGGTCAGTGACCGTCGCGCCAATCTGGTACTTGCCAGCAGGAGAGCTCTCATCGGCATCGCAGGAGTACTTGACCTTCACGCCCGAGGTATCTACCGCACTCTCCAGGGTCGAGGTGAACGCAGGGTTCGCCTCCCCCTCGAAGCGCTCGGCGTCGTCGACCTTCACCTTGAGCTTCGCCGGAGCGATTTCGAACTCGCAGACGGCGGCACCGGCATAGCCATGGGCTCGTAGCGTAGCAACAGCGCGGTACGTGCCGGCATCAGTCGGAGCCTCGGTCGAGGAATAATGCGTGCTTCCGGTTCCGTAGTATTTAATCTTGAGATCGCCCTTGCAGACCTTGGGAGCACCGGAAACTTCGGGCGCCTGCGGCGCGCCACTGTAGGTAAAGTCGCTATCCGCAAACGTAAGCTTTACACGCTTCGCCTGGACAACGAGCGCAAAGCGGGCGGTCGCGGTCTCGCCGCGGGCATCCGTGCACGTGATATCGAAGGCGGAAACGCCCGTCTTTGACGGAACACCAGAGAGTGTCAGGCTGCCCGAAGTACGGGAGAGCTTGAGCCCGTCGGGGAGCTTCGTCTCATCCCATGTGTACTCGTACGGAGCCTTGCCGCCCGCGGCCCCGGCAATCGTTGCGAGGTACGTGCTGTGGGCGCTCGCTGCCGGCAGCACGTCGCCATTGAACACAAGGGTATCCCAGGCAACGACGGAGACGGAAGCACAATCACTGTCCGTCTGCTTCTCAGTGCCAAGGTAGTGCTGCGTGATGCGGCAGAAGTACTCGCCTGCCCGCTCGTCATCGAGGTTCGAGAGCGACAGTGTCTCTCCCGTCTCGCCCTCGAGCGCAACGGCCTTGCCATCCACCATGCGGAACCACTGGTACGAAAGCTCAATCTCGGCGGCAGAGCCCGTGGACGAGGCGGCATGGTTGGCGACATTCTCCCCCGCCTCGGCAGCGACCGAGAGCACGACAGAATCTCCCTCGTGGGCGCTCACGTCCTGCGGCTGCGCGACCACACGCGGCACGTCCGCCTTCGCGAACTCAAACGTAACCTTCTGCGACGCGGTGATATCGCTCAGCGTGACCTCGTACACCCCGCCCTTGTAATCAGAAATGTCGAGGTCGACGGCCTCGTCCGAGCCGACCTCAGAAACCGTCACGCGCTCGAGATAGCAACCCTCGTCAGGCGTCGCCGAAAGGGTCGCATCCCCGCCTTCAACAACCGTAACCGAAGCATTGTCGACCGAACCGTTAACCGCCTTCGCCGTCACCTTGTAGCGCTCGGGCTTCTTCTTGACCGTCAGCGTTCCGGGATCGACCGCGACATCGAAGTTCGGGTCGGCGACTGTCGCGTCGATCCGGTACTCACCCGCCGGCGATTTCTTATTCGCCGAGCAGAAGTATGTAACCTTTACGTCCGAGGTATCGCAACGACTCACCAGGCTGGAGGTAAACTCGGGATTCGCCTGGCCCTCAAAGCGTTCGGCATCGTCAACCTTCACCAGCAACTGGGCAGGTGCAACAGTAACCGTCAACTCGACGTCCTCGGCGGCAAGATAGTTTCGAGACGCCTTGGCATGGGCGACAACACGTGCCGTACCGGCAGCCTTCACGGTCGCGCAACGTCCCTTGATCGAAATCGGGCTGGCATCGTCGCCTGCGGAGTCAACGAGCTCAAAGCTCACAGGCGTCTGGGCGACGTTGTCGAACACAATGGGATCGCCGTCATAAACACCAGAATAGCTCGTCGTGCCCGTAATGACCTGGCTGGCCTTTGCAATCGAGAACTCAGCGGACTTCTTGCCCTGATAGTTGGGGTCAGTCACCTTAACCGTGATGCGATAGCGCCCGCTGTCGCACGGCTCCAGCGCCGTAGGGCCATAGGACGTTCCATCGATGCCGCGATACGTGACGGAATAAGCGGACGCATCAAGGCCGGCAACCACAACCGCCGCACCGTGTCGTACGCCATCGTATGTCACGTCGGACGTCTGGATCGAAATATCGACCGGAGCCTTCTCGATGACAAAATCACAGCTTGCGTTACCCACATATCCGTTGGCGTCGAGCGTCGCTACCGCACGATATGTGCCGGCATCCACCGGTGCCTTATCAGACGAGTAATGCGTATCGCCCGTGCCCACATACGTTACCGCGACATCGCCCTCGCAGCCCTCAGGCACGCCCGAAAGCTCAGGAGCCTGCGCCGTCGCGTTGTAGACAAAGCTCTGGCCCTCAAATGCAAGCGGGGCTTCCTTCGCCTTCACGACCAGCGCGAAGTGTGCAACACGCTTGTTGCCCAGGTCATCGGTGCACCTAATCTTGAAGCGGCACACACCCGTAGCCGAAGGCACGCCCGAGAGCACCAAGGCGCCCGTTCCGTCATCGGCCTGCGTCAGCTGCATGCCCTCGGGAACCTCAACCTCATCCAAGTTGTACGCATACGGCGCCTTGCCGCCCCTGGCGCCGGCAATCACGACACGGTAGTCATCGTGAGCGGTCGCCGCCGGCAGCACGCGCCCGTTGAACACGAGTGCCTCGCGTGGCACGATGGACACCGTCGCATGCTCGGTATCCGTCTTTGTCACCGTGCCCAGGTAGCTCTGCGTAATGCGGCAGAAGTACTCGCCCTCGTTGTCACTGCCGAGCTGGGCAATCGAGAGGGTCTCCCCCGTCTCGCCCTTCAGCGCCACCGCCTTGCCGCCATCGGCAGACACGCGATACCACTGGTAGCCCAGCTTAACGTCGGCGGCAGAACCCGAAGATACGGCGGCATGGACGCGAACATTACGCCCCGCCTCGGCAGCAACAGAAAGCTCAACCGGATCGCCATCGTAAGCACTCGCATCCTGCGGCTGAGCGAGCACCTCCGGAGCCGCAGCCTTCGCGAATTCGAACGTGACCTGCTGCGGAGCACTCACGCCGCTCAGCGTGACCTCGTACGCCCCACCCTTATAGTCAGAAATATCAAGGTCATAGGCATTGCCGGCCGAACCGTCCTCGCCAGCCTCTTCGGCAACGGTCACGCGCGTCAGGTAGCAGCCCTCATCGGGCATCGCCGAAAGCGTCACCTTGCCATCCGTAGCGACCGAAGCAGTCTCCGGATCGACCGATCCGTTGACCGCTCGGGCCGTCACCTTGTACTTAGGTGCCTCCACAAAGCGCGCCTCGACGGTCATGTTGTCCTCGGGAACAAACGTCCAAACTGCATCCGTGCTCAGCGGCTCATCGCCCAACGACCCGTCGTCATTGCGCGCATACCACCCATCGAACACGTAGCCCGCATCGGGAACGGCAGTCAGCGTCGTCGACTCACCGTTCTCGACCTCATTGGTTACGGCATACCCCAGCGATTCGTCCTCGGAGGAACCCTCGACGTGTCCGCCCTGACGCGAATCCACCGCCGTGACCGTCATCGACGCCCGCTCATAAACGGCCGTAAAGGTACGGTTGCCAAACACCACGCGGTTGATTACCGGCGTGGCCCCCACGGGCAGGCCGTTCTCGTCAACCCAGTATTTAAACTTCCAGCCCTTATGCGGCACGGTAAACATAATCGCCGCGGAGTGGTAGGAGCTGCCGGTACCAAGCGCAACCATGCTAAAGCCCGCGCCCTTGGGATACGTAGCGACCTGAACATCGCAGCCCGTCTCATAGAACACAGCCGTGAGCTGCCTATTCTCCTTGGCGGTGCCGATATAGAACGCGCTATAGCTCACCGTGACGCCCGCATCGTCGACCCAGTGCGAGAAGTGGTACTTCTTCCACGGAATCGCGATCGCCATAAACATGTCGCCCCTGTCGTACGACCTGCTACCGGCAGGAATGCCGTCGACCAGAAGGGCCGTGCCGCGGAAGATGGACGAGCCCGTAACTGTGATGGTCACCTGTCCATCGGATTCAAACTGCGCGTAGTACGTCATATCCTGCGTGGCGGTCACATCGAGGGTCGTCGCGGTCTCGACAATCGAGGTACCCTCCTTGTCGGTGCTCCAGCCCACAAAGCGATAGCCCATGCCGGCCACAGCGGTCAGCTCCACCTGATCGCCTGCGGCAAAGCTGCCACTGCCCGTAACACGGCAGCCCCTGCTCGAAGCCTTGTCCTTCACCACGACCTCGCCCGTAACGGTCACCTCGTACGGATCGGCAAACACGGCCTGGAGCTCCAGCGTATCGTCCTCGAGCCCCTCAACCATATCCTTGTCGAGCTTAACCCAGCAATGGGCGTCACAACTCAGCAGCGACTTGTTGCCCTCGGTGTCCAGAACATACCAGCCGACAAAACGCTTGGTCCCCATGGGCGTAGCGTTGAGTTCGACCGTATCACCGAATTGATAGGAGCCCTCGCCGCTCAGGGTGCTAACGCTATCGTCACTCGCGCTCAAAACGACCTGATAGGACTTAGGCGCAAAGGTCGCCGTGTAGGTAGCGTCGCCCGTAACCTTAACGGTATAGTCGGCGTTCTCGCTGACTGTCTCGCCCCTGCCGTCCGTCCAGCCCGCAAACGAATACCCAGTGTTGGCGATCGCGCGAAGCGTCGCACGGTCGCCAACCTCATAGCCACCAAAGCCGCTCACGGCTCCGCCCTCGGCAGGCGAAGCAACGGTATGCACGACATACGAACCCGACGCAAAGACGGCATAGAGCGACGTATCCTCACGCACGGTAAATCGATAGGTTTTCTTGGAGCTCACGCACGTGCCGTTACGGAACCAGCCCACAAAAGCCGTATCCTCGGCGGCAACCGCGCGCACGGTTGCAACCTGTCCGGCGGCATACGTCCCCGTGCCCTCGACCGAGCCCATGCTCTCTTCGCACGAGACGTCCACCGCATATTGCTTTGCCGAGAACACGGCCTGGAGCGTCGTGTCGGACGTCGGCACCACGTGATAGGTACTGTCACGGCTTATCAAGGCGCCCGAAGCATCGGCCCAATACTCAAACGTATAGCCCGAAAGCGCATGCGCGGTCAGCGTGGCGGCATGCCCCGCCTCGACGGTGCCTGCGCCCTCGACCCAGCCGGCGACACTCGATTCGACCAGCGAACCGGTGCCGGAATCGACTACCGTCGTGGCGTCGACTTCATAGCTTTTCGCCATAAAGCGAGCGACGTGCACATGGCTGCGCTCCTGGTGGCAGGTGAACTCCGCACCGGCAGACTCAAACGAGCCGTCGGCCGTATACCAACCAGTAAAGACATAACCGGGATTGGGCGTCGCCTTCAGGGCAACCTCCGCGCCGCGGTCGGCAAGGACGCGGCTCGCCTTGACGGTGCCGCCCTCCGCGGGATCGGCGAGGGGCACGCAGACGGTATCGATAGGCACAAAGGCCGCAGTAATAACGCAATGCCCGGTTTTGCCGCGAGCTTTGGCAACCAACGTGGCCTCGTGCTTAAGGCTCTTCAGGCGCCCGTTGACGTACCAACCCCAGAACAAATAGCCAGGACGAGCCTTGGCCGTCAGATGAAGGGTCTCCCCTAATTTGAACGTATCGGTCGTAGGCTTCACCACGGCCCCATTGCACGTCACGGTACCGCCGAGCCACGAATCGGCCGTGACCATGACCTCGGGCTTTGAGTCGGTAAAGATCGCGGTATAGGTATCGCTCTTGGTGACCTTAACGACCAGCTCGGCAGATTCGTACTCCTTACCGGAGCCGTCCTTCCAATGGTCAAAACGATAACCGTCGTTGGCCTTTGCCTTGAGCATCACCGTATCGCCGTATCCGCAGGAAACCGAAGATACGCCCGGATGTCCCTCGATCTCCACCGTGCCGCGCTCCACAAAGGTCTTCTTGGCTTTCGCCGTCACGGTATAGGTGTTTTCCTCAAACACCGCGCACACGGTGCATTCCACGTCCTCGGGATAGAACTCGAGATAGCTGGGGTCGGTACCCAAAAGCAGGTCCGTCTTGGCGTCGTACCAGCCCTTAAAGGTAAATTGTTTGCTCGCCTCGGCCGTGAGCTCAATGCTCAGCGTGGCAGGCTCGCCCTTCATGCAGTAGCCCTCACCGTGCACCATATATTTGCCCGCCATGGCCGCGGCCGGCTCAACGACAACGTCCACCTTGCAGGCACGCGTAAACTTCGCCTGGATCACGCAGTCGGTAATGGGCTCAAAGGTATACGAACGCTCGCTCGAAACCAGCGTCGACGTAGTATCCGAGCCACCATTGCTCAGATACCAACCGTCAAAGATATAGCCCTCGGATGGGGTGGCCTCCGCGGTCACGCGCTCACCCTCGGGGACCTCGAGAACCATGCCGGCAGTCTCGCCGCGCTTCAGCGTAACGGTGCCGCCCTCGAGCGGGTCAGCCTCGGCACGCACAGTATGCGCATCCCTGCCGTCCATTACAGCCTCGATCCGAGCATTCCCGTTAACGCGGTATTCGCAAACTTCCTGCTTGTTGGCAATCGTGATGCCCTGCGCATCGGTTTCGCGCCACTCTACAAACCGGTACGTTTTCTCTGGATTGTCGGGGCGCACCTTGGGCCGCATCGTAAACGTGAGAATGTCGCCATCCTTCGCGCGAACCTTGCCGTCCACGACCGGTACGCCATCGCACAGAACCTCGGCGCTGTCGAAGGGATCGGTATTCACCAGGATGGTCTTATCCGCCTTGCGGAAGCGCGCAACCAGATGGCGGTCGACCTCGGCCTTGAAGATATACGTGCGCTCGGGCGAAACCTCGATGCCGTCCTCAAACCATCCCACAAAGGCATAGTCAGGACCCTCACTCGCGGTGACCATAGCCTGATCGCCACGGGTGATGCTCTGCTTTACGGGGCTTGCGGTGCAGCCCGTCGAGAAATCGGCCTGAATGCCATCGGTTTCGGCAACTGCCGTGACCTCGACTTTTTTCTCGAAAACAGCCGTCATCTTTACGACCTCGGGCGTCGCTTTCGTAATGGTCATCGTCTTGAGGGGAGATGTCGAGACCTCGACGCCGTTCTCTTTCCAGCATACGAAGCGATAGCCGGGATTGGCGACAGCCTCCAGCGTGGCAACCGTTCCCTCATAGTGGATACCGCCGCCAGTGACGACGCCGCCCACCTCGGGCTGTGCGGTGGCAATAATCTCGATCGTATGGTCGCCATGAGGCTTAGGCTTCTTGTGGTCATCGATGATGTCCTTGATCTCCTTGAGCACCTTGGTGCCCACGGCGGCAACATCCTCAATGTTATCGGCCATACCGATCTCGATCACCGCGTCGGCCGCGATGGGGTCGACAATCTCGCCCAGGCCGTACATGGTGGCGAGGACCGCCGCAGCCGTGATCGCGGCGATAAGCGCGGCCTTAAGCGCCGCGAGTGACTCGTCGGGGTCAGTCGCCTCGCGGAAATGCGCGGTGTACTGCACGTCTCCCTCGAGCACAAACGTGTAGGACGGGCCATCATCGCCGGTAAAGACGACGTTGCCACGGGCATCGGTCGCATAATCAAACACATAGCCGGGCGACGGGACCGCCACGACCGTGACGCGCGACCCGATGCCATACAGGCCGGTCGAGAGGAACTGTCCGAGCGGCTGACCGTTCTCATCGACTCCGTCCACGCTCAAAACAACGCTCGCCTGCGGGGCGCAGTAGCGCGGCGTGATCTCGATCCTCGCGTCAGTCTTGTCCTCGGACACGATCGCGTCCGCCTTGTCCACCGTATAGGTAAAGTCGAGCTGATCGCTCACGGCGTACGCATCATCGCCCTCGCCCAGATACCAGCCCAGGAACAGGGCGTTATCCGTGACGGCGGAAACCTCAACCGTCTCACCGGCATTGCGATAGCAGTTTTGGGCGGTAACGCTCAGGTGCGCAAAGTCCTGCGACGAATCGGTCGCCTGCGCATCGTTGACATGCACCGCATAGTCCTTGAGCTTAAAGCGCGCCTCGAGGGACAGGTCCTTACCCGGCGTAAACGTGTAGACCGTCTCTTTGGAGATGTACTCGCCGGACTCGGTGTCATACCAACCCTTAAACGTTATGTTGTCGTTGAGCATCCCCGAGGCACCGGCATCGAGCGTGACCTCGGCGCCCGCATCGATCGTCGTCGCGCCGGAAACATCGGGCAGCTCAACGCCGTCCATCAGTTTGCGTTCGCCTTTATCGATCGTTTGGGCATAGGAGATCTGGAACGACGTCGGCTCAGGATTCTTAAGCTGTAGCGTGCCCTTGGTCTGGGTTTCAAAATGTGAATAGCCGTCGTCATACACGAGCTTTACGGGTTGTCCGTCCATCGACTCGTCGAAGACGTCGCCGTCACAGGGAGTTGCCGTTAGGTACTCACCCAGTTCTTCCTTTATGAGGGCTTCGTAGTTCCAAATCGATACCGAATGCGGGTAATCGAGCTCGACGCTCATGCCCTCGAGCGAAATGGTGTCCCCCGGCTCATAGGTCATGTTGTTGGGGTCGCATGAGATCTCAACGTTCTCGAGCACCTTGCCCACCGGGACTGGCAGGCAGCCGTTGCACCTCTCCCAAACAGCCTTGGGCTCTCCCTTGCTGTACTTTGGAATCATCTTTGCGGGGACCATGACGGTCATGTTGCGCTTGGGGAACGTGTCGGTATTAATGAGCACCGCATGGTTGCACCCAAAGAACACGGTCTCGAGGTTGGTGCTATAAAACGCCTTTTCCGGCAACTCCTCGATCTTGGAGTTATATGGCAGCGTCAGCCCGCCGTTCAAGTCGGTGCCGTAGAAGCAGGTGTGGCCAAGCGTTTCGACCGTTGTGTTGCTCTCGAGCCCGGTGGTAGCAAGGTTCGAGCAGAACCTGAACGCGCAAACGCCAATCGATGTAATGGAGGCATTCTTGTCCAGGCCGGTATCGGTCAGAGCCTTGCAGCCTTCGTAGGCGCTGTCGGGAATCGATGTGAGGCCGACAACCTTGTCGAGCCCCGTGGACACCAGCCCACTGTCGGCAAACGCGGCATAGCCCATCGAGCCAATGGTAGTAGTCTCGCTAATGTTCAGGCTCGCAAGCGACTCGCAGCCATAGAACGCCTCTTTTCCGATGGTGCCGATGGTCATACCGGAAAGGCTGATATCGGTGAGATTCGGGCAGTTATAGAAGGCGTGCAATCCGATTTTGGAAATGGAGCTATTCTCAAAGCGCACTGAGCGCAGATTGGTAGAGTCGGCGCAGAGCTGTGCGTCGACTTCATCAACCCCGTAATCGACAATCAAATTCGTTACCATTCGACCATCGACAGAGTTCTCGCGCGGGTTGTTTCCATCGATTTCTACCGTAAGATTTCCGTTTGCATCGCACGGATACAGATAGTAGTTGGGCATGAGCTTGGCATACTCGTAGGCCGCCTGCTGGAGGTTGCCCTTGCTGTACGCGACAAGGCGCGTGTAGCCATCGTCATACACCAACTGTATGGGCTCTCCGTCCATCGAGCCATCGAAGACGTCGCCGTCGCAGGGGGTTGCCGTAAGGTACTCGCCGTCCCCGCTCTTTATAAACTCCTCATAGTTGCGGGTCACTGTCGAATGTGAGTACCGGAACAGGACGTTCATGCCTTCGAGCGAGATCTTTCCCCCCTGCTCATAGGCCATCTTGTCGGGATCGTGCGAAATCTCAATCTTTTGAAGTACCTCGCCCACCGGGGCAGGCAGGCAGCCATTGCAACCCTCCCAGACTTGTTTAGGACGCCCGGCGCTGTACTGCGACATCATCGCGGCGGGAACCTTAACGGTCATGTTGCGCTTGGGAAACGTATCGGAATAAATGAGTACCACATGGTTGCATCCAAGGTACACATCTTCGAGGTTGGTGCCGGAAAAAGCACGGTTCGGCAGCTCCTCGATTTTGGAATCTAGGGGCAGAGCCAGCCCGCCGCTCATATCGGCGCCACTGAAGCAACCTTCACCGAGCGTCTCAATCGTCGTATTGCTCTCGAGTCCCGTCGTCGCAAGGCGCGAACAATTTTTGAACGCGTCGGCACCGATTGATGTGATGGAGGTATTCTTGTCTAGACCGGTATCGGTCAGCTGATTGCAACCATTGTAGGCATTCTCGGGAATCGAAGTGAGGCCAACAACCTTGTCGAGTCCCGTATACCCCAGTCCGCTCCAGGCAAACGCGCCCTCGCCCATCGAACCGATGGTGGTAACCTCGCTAATACCCAGACCCCCAAGCGACCTGCACCCAAAGAACGCCCCGCTCTCAATGGACCCGATGGTCATACCGGAAAGATAGACATCGAAGAGACTCGAACACCCATAGAAGGCATTTCTTCCGATTTTAGAAATGGATTTGTTTTCAAAACGCACTGAATGCAGATAAATAGAGCCCTCGCAGAGCTGCGCGGGGATCTCTGCTGTCCCGAAATCGACAATCAGGCCGCTTACCAATCGACCATCGACGGAATTCTTATACGGATTGCTCTCGTCGATCTTCACCGCTATGTTTCCGTTTGCATCGCACGGATACACATAGCCGCTCGGCATAAGCTTGCCATATTGATAGATCGTAGAATCCTCGTACGTGAGGGCATCGACTTCGCTGTCGTCGGACGGGGGCTCCGCCGTTGCAGGCGAGGTCTTTGCTGCATCGAAATCGGTCGCAGCACTTGTGAGGTCCTGCGCTAGGCTCGTCCCGGGGGTGTCGGATGCCGCGTTGGATGAGTCGTCCTGCGTATTATTCGTTTGGTCGGAAGACGTGGACGAAGCGTTTTCGTCCGAAGGTGATGATCCATCGACCGCATCGGTATCGGAGCCCGAGTCGGTCTCTTGGGCCTCGCTCTCCACGGCGACCGCCCCGGCATCATCGGCATAGGCTGTGCTGGGAGCAAGGGGTATCGAGGTCACGACCATCGCGACCGAAAGATAGACGACTAAAAACCTATAGAGGGCAGCAGTGATCCTGTTCATAGGAACCTTCCCGCAATTCGCAAAGATACAGAGTCCCAGTGTGGGCCATCATTTCACATTACCCTGTATAAGCGACAATGCGGGAAGGTAGCGTAAACGGTTTATCTAAGGGCGCAAAAGGTTGGTCTAATCGCAGCTCAAATCGCGCAGAGCCTCAATCGCTGTATCGACTTCCCCTTCCGTGTTGAAATACCCAAACGAGAAGCGAACGATACCCTGGCGCTCGGTCCCGAGCGCGCGGTGCATGAGCGGGGCACAATGGGCACCGGGACGGGTCGCAATCCCCCACCCTTGCATGAGCGCGTCCGAGATCTCGGCAGAGTCGATATCACCCACGTTGAGTGAGACGATCGCCGAGCGCGTCAGCTGGTCAAAGGCACCGTAGAGCTTAATCTCCGGAATATTGCGCACACCAGCAAGGAAGCGATCAGCGAGCGCACGCTCGTGGGCAGCAATCGCCTCGACCCCACCCTGGGCCTCGATATAGTCAAGGCCGGCAGAAAGGCCCGCGATGCCATGGCCGTTGAGCGTACCGGCCTCCAGGCGCGTGGGCCACTCCATGGGCTGCAACGCATCGAAGCTGTGCACGCCCGTGCCGCCCATGGCCCAGGGCGCCACGTCGACGCCCTCCGCCACGGCCAGGCCGCCGGTGCCCTGCGGGCCCATGAGCCCCTTGTGGCCGGTAAAGCACACCACGTCGAGCCCCATGGCCTGCATATCGATATGCGCCGTACCGGCAGACTGCGAGGCATCGACGATCACAAGCGCACCCGCGGCATGTGCCAAGGCCGCCACGCGCGCAATGTCGACCGCGTTGCCGGTCACATTAGAGGCATGCGTCACCACCACGGCACGCGTACCGGGCGTGACCAGCCGCTCGAGCTCGTCATAGTCGAGCACGCCGTTCGCGTCACAGCCCGCATGCTCAACGGTCACACCCCGCTCCGCTGCCAGGCGGTTGAGCGGACGCAGCACGGAGTTGTGCTCGAGCACCGTCGTGACCACGCGGTCGCCGGGGCGCACCACGCCACAGATGGCGGTGTTGAGCGCCGCCGTAGAGTTGGGCGCAAAGCACACATGGTCCGCCCTCGGGCAACCTAAAAGGCACGCGAGCTTGGCACGGCAACCGTGAATCGTACGAGCGGCATCGAGGGCACCCGACGTGGCGCCGCGTCCGGCATTGCCGAGCGAGCACATCGCCTGCGTCACGGCATCAATCACCGTCTGTGGCTTGTGCATGGTCGTCGCCGCGTTATCCAAGTAGATCATCGCACGACCTCCCACATATCGATCACGGTATAGCCCTCGGCGGGAATGCCTGCCGAGGCGAGTTCGCCGCGCAGCAGGTCCTCATCCGCAGGCAGGGCTTTCCACGCCAGACCGCAGCCGGCAGCGACCTCTCCGGGCACGGGAATCGTTCGCCCGGGAAGGCCACGCTCAACGCACAGGGACTCGCAACCCATGGCGGCCGCCGTGGTGGGAAACGTGATGACAAGCGCCGGGCGCTTTTCCCTCATGGCAACTCCAACCAATTCGCTACGGGCGCACGACGCGCACGGCCTGCTCCATCTTCTCCACGATCACGTACATGTTCGTGACCTCGCCCACCGCGAGCTGGTCCTTAATGCCAAAGTGATCGAGGCAGGTGCCACAGGTAAGGATCTCAACGCCCTGCTCGGCCAGACCCTTCAGGTCGTCGAGTACCGGTGAGCCCTCGACGGTGAGCTTGGCGCCGCCGTTATAGAACAGCATGGTCGCGGGCAGCTCCTCCTGCTGCGTCACGGCAAAGATAAACGCCTTCATGAGCTTGTGGCCCAGCTCGTCGTCGCCACGGCCCATGCAGTCGGTGTAGACGGAAATGACGAGTTTGCCCCTACCGGCGCCGGCGTCGCAGAAAGCGGCACCGTCCTGCTCGGGGTCCGCAACGACCACGGAACCGGCGATCGCGACGGTCACGTGCCACTCGGCATCTGCGACTTTCTCGACCGAGGCCGTGCAGCCCTTTTCCTGTGCCATCTTGGAGATGTTCTTGACGGCGGTCTCGTTGTCGACCGAGGTCACAACGGCGCCCTCGCCATCGAGCTGTTTCAGGGCCTTGAGCGTCTTGACGACGGGCAGCGGGCAGGCATCGCCCATGGCATTGACTTCAATCTTGGTAGACATAGTAAATTCCTTTCGAAAGGGGCCGCCCAGAACAACGGACGGTCGCATAAACGGTTTTCCTTAACGCACAACACGAACGGCAGGACCGCCCGGCACCGCCTCGCACACGCGGCCGACAACGGCAGCGATGCGACCCTCGGCATGCAGACGGTGCGCGAGCTCATCCACATCGGCGGCGGGCGCTGCGATGAGCAGGCCGCCCGAGGTCTGCGGATCGTACAGCGCATCCAGCATGCCCGGCTCCAGGTCATCGTCGGCCGCCACGCGCGGGCCAAAGAAGTCCTGGTTGCGGTAGACACCGGCAGGGATAATGCCCAGGCGCGCCATGTCGAGCACCTGGTCAAAGAGCGGAACCGCCCCCGACACAAGCTCAATCTGCACGCCCGAGCCCTCGGCCATCTCGCACGCATGCCCGATCAGGCCAAAGCCCGTGACGTCAGTGCAGCCGTGAAGCTCGAGGCCCTCGGCCAGACGAATCGGGGCCTCGTTGAGGGTGCGCATCGACTCGAACACCGGGCTGGCGCTATCCTGCTCGATGAGCTCGCCCTTAATGGCCGTGGTGATGATGCCCGAGCCAACCGCCTTGGTCAGCAGTAACGCATCGCCCACGCGCGCGCCGCTGTTGGTGAGCGTGCGGTCGAGCGCGACAAAGCCGCTCACGGACAGGCCGTACTTGGGCTCGTCGTCGTTGATGGTGTGGCCGCCCGCGATGGAGCAACCGGCCTCGACGCACTTGTCGGCGCCACCCGCCAGAATCTGGCCGGCAACCTTAACGCCCAGGCAACTGGGTATACAAAGCAGGTTCATGGCATGGCTCGGCCGCCCGCCCATGGCGTAGA
Source organism: uncultured Collinsella sp. (assembly GCA_934654795.1). Taxonomy (GTDB): domain Bacteria; phylum Actinomycetota; class Coriobacteriia; order Coriobacteriales; family Coriobacteriaceae; genus Collinsella. Next base: position 15,706 of record CAKUGT010000009.1, on the reverse strand, counting down.
TGTCCGACAGCGAGTTGGCCGCAGCAATCTGGCCAAACAGGAACGGGTCGTCGACCATCGGTGGGAAGAAGTCGATGGACTGCACGAGCCCCAGGTTCTCCCCTACGCGGAAAACGCTCGCATCGTCGGAGGTATCGAACCCCACGAGCAAGTTGTCGTTATGCACATTTGGCAAGTCGCCCAGGACCTGGGCGAGGGCTCCGGGAGCCAACTTAGCGGCTCAACCGCTCGCGGCAGTCATAGACGTGAGCTTCATCTGTTCGTCAGCCATCGATACCTCCTCTCAAACCCAAACAATGCTTCCCAGTATACGCATGAACGCGCTTCCACGGCCGATACATCACCCTAGTGCCTGGGCGCGAACGCCCGCGCCGATCGCGCCGGCAAAACGGGCCAGGGGCGACGTAGTCACCGGCGAGCCCAGCAGCGCGCCCAGCCGCTCTACGACATAGGCGTTCTCGCACAAGCCACCGGTCAGGTAGTACGGGGCGCCCGCGGCCTGCCCGGCCATGGTCGCCACGCGCGAGACCACGCTGTCGATCACGCCACGCGCAATGTTCTCGCGCGGCTCACCGCGACCGATCAGGCTGATGACCTCGCTTTCGGCAAACACCGTGCACATGCTGCTGATCTTGGTGGGCTCGCCGGAACGCGCCAGGTCGGCCATCTGCTGCTGGGAAATGCCCAGGCGGTCGGCCATGATCTCCAAAAAGCGCCCCGTGCCGGCGGCACACTTGTCGTTCATGGCGAACTTTGCCACGCGGCCGCCCTTGAGTTGGATGACCTTGGTATCCTGGCCGCCCACGTCGATCACCGTGCCGTGGTCGCCAAAGAGCGCCACAGCGCCGGTGCCATGGCAGGTGATCTCGGTCACGACCTTGTGCGCATAGGGCACGGCGACACGGCCGTAACCGGTCGCGACCACACGCACGTCGTCGGCCGCCACGTCGTAGCCGGCCGAAGCAAGCTCTGCGCGCAGGCGCTCGGCCGCATCGACCGACGAATACCCCGTCGGCATAACGCAAGTCCACGCGATGGCGCCATCCGCCTCCACCGCCGCGGCCTTCGCAGCCGTCGAGCCTATGTCGATACCAATGCCAACCACGGCATCCTCCTTCACATGCGGCAAAGGGACTGTCCCTATGCCGCATTCGTCCTACAGTGTCTCGATAAAGGCGGCGATTCGGGTCTCGATCTGGCCCATGTCGCCGTTGCTGTAGTCGGTCTCGATCTTCATGTACGGAATGCCCGCGCCCTCGACGGCCTCCTGCATACGAGTGCTCTCGACGTTGAAGGTGTGGCACGCCTGCAGCACGCTCTCAACGACGCCGTCGACGTGGTACTTCTCGCACATGGCCAGCGTGTTGTCCATGCGGCCGTCGTTGGGCGTCATGACCGAGCAGTTGATGTCCAGATAGCGATCGGCGATAGCGCGCAGGATATCGGGCGCGTCGGGGTCAATCATCATGGCGGCCGTACGCTCGCCCGAGCAGTCGTCCATGCACACGACCACGCCGCCGTTGGACTCGATGGTGCGGCCGATCTTGTTGATCACGCCACCCACCGGGCAGCCGGTGATAAGGATGCGCTTGGCATCCGCCACAACAGGGCGCTCGCCCGCGTCGTAAGCCTCGCGCAGGGCAGCGACCTTCTGCTCCAGCTGCTGCGTATAGGCCTCGATATCAAAGCTGAACGTACCGGCAAACATGGTGCTCATCAGGTCGACGCCGCTCATGGCCGCCGGCTGGCTGGCCTGCAGCGCAAACATCTCGAGCTGCGCGGCGCGCAGGCGGTTGCGGCGGCGCACGGCAGCACGCAGGTCGTCATCGGCAATCGTGATGCCGTAGAAGTTCTCGAGCTCTTCCTTGAGCAGGCGACACTCCTCGTACCAGCCCTCGCGCTCGTAGGCACGGTCGCGGCTCTGCGGCAAGTGCAGAATATGCGTACGCTTGAGCTCGTTGAGCAGCTCGTACATTTTCTTCTTGCCGTCGCAGGTGGTCTCGCCGATGATCATGTCGCTAAAGTACGTAAACGGGCACTTTTGCGAGTAGGCAAAGCCGTACGTCGATTTGATGAGCGGACACAGATTTGCCGGCAGCACCTTCTCGGCCTCGGGAATCACCTCGTCGGACGTACCGCACAGGGCGACGCTTGCGGCCCCCGCGGCATCGATGATCTCGAGTGGCGTATAGCTGCACAAGAAGCCGACCAGGCGATTGCCGGCCTGCTTGTAGTCCTTAACGCGAATAAACGCCGCCTTGCGCTGCTCGTTGAACTCCTCAAACGTGCGCGGCAACGGCTGTTCAATTACATCGGACATGTAGCTCCCTAAAAGAAAAAAGACAAGAAATTCGACTACGAAGACGGCTTTCCCAGGTGCCCGAGGTTGCCGTGAAAGAGGAGCGCCGCGTACTTGAGTACGCAAGCGACGGTTTGAACGGCAAGATCGGGCACCTGGGAAAGCCGCGCGGCCTAGATCGTCTCCAAGAAGGCCTCAATACGAGTCTGCAGTTGGCCTGCGTCCTCGCCGGCGTAGTCGGTCGTGATGTGCATAAAGGGAATACCGGCCTCCTCGGCGGCCTTCTCCACGGCGAAGGACTCCATCTCGTAGAGCGTGCAGAACTGCAGGGCCACGTCGACGATGCCGTCGGCATGCAAGTCCCTGGCCATCTGAACGATATCCTTCATACGCTGGTCATTGGGGGTAAAGACGGCGCAGTTGATCTTAAAGTAGCGCTCGGCGATAGCATCGAGCATCTCGTCGATCGTCTCACCGGACTCGTCGACCAGGTCCTTGTAGTAGCGCGAGCCCGTGCAGGACTCCTCACCCACCACGACGCCGCCAGCCTTCTCGATTAGGTTGAACAGCTTCCAGTTGGGCACGGCCATGGGCGTACCGGTGTACAGGATGCGCTTGGTGCCCTTGGGCGCCACGCCCTCACCGTTGGCGACGCGTTCCTCGCACTCGGCAGCCATGTCGTTGATGGCGCCGGTCAGGCGCGGCGTGTCGTCCATAAAGGCGGCCTGCACGGTCAGCAGGCTGTCGAGACCGCTGATAGGAGCGGGGTCGGCAGCGCGGGTCGCAGCCAAACGCTGCAGGGCACGACGCTTCTCGTTGACGGCGTGGATGGCAGCCTTCAGGCGCTCGGGCGTGATCTTGACGCCGCACTCTTCCTCGATCTTGGCAGCGAGCTTTTTGACCTCGGCCTTCCAGGTCACGAGCGTCGACTCGTCGTGCACGTTGGGGATATCCATGACGTACATGTTCTTTTGCGTGGCAAAGAACTCGTAGGCCTTCTTCTTGCCGTCGCAGGTGTTCTCGCCGACCACCAGGTCGCTCGACTCGATGTAGGGGCAGACCTCGCCCAGCTTAAAGCCGGCAAAGCTCTTGATGAGCGGGCAGGTGTTGCGCGGCAGATGCTCCTCGACCTTGTCCGTTGCCCAGTCGGCACCAGAGCACAGGCCCACGGGAATACCATCGCACGCAAGCACGATTTCCTCGGGCACATAGACGCAGAACGAGCCGACGATCTTGGTGGCCTCGCCGGCCTCCTTCTTGTCGAGCATCTCCTTAATACGGCCGCTATGAATGTTGGTGGCAACAAAATCCAGGTAGGACGTGGACTTGGGGCGATTGTTCTGCGTCAGGAACATATCCCCGTACATCTGGCCCACGGCACCCAGCAGCATGTCGTGGTCGGCAAGATTCATGCCGAGGCTCTCCCACATCGGATGGAAATCAAATTCTTCAGCCATGGCGGTTCCCCTCTCGAACCAAATACGGATAGCTACGGTATTGCTGCACGGTGGATGGCGAAAACCCGACCGTGCTTAAACCCGGAATTTTGGGGAACCTGCTTTGCGGTTGATGATTTAGTTGTGCGTCGTCTCTCCCGGAGCCGTGAACATACCTGCTCATATGCGGCTCCGAGCCATATAGAGGGCGCGCGCGGCAACGCGACGCGAATATGTCTTCTGCGGCATGTGCGCACCCTCCTTTACAAGTTGAGGTCAACTATATCAACGGTCATCGACCATGCGAACACCGTTGACATTCGTACGACAGCGTCGTGTGCCGTCGTCTAATAAATAATTATCTTGATTGATAAGAGTTTATCATTCCTCATTCGGCGAACGGCAAAAACAAAGCCGCCGAGGCTTATATTCCCCGACGGCATTACCCGGCGCTATCGACAAACCAAATGGATCCTGTTGGCATCAAAATGCATGCGCAGCGTCTCGCCTGCTTGCGGTAGCTCGTCGACAGGCACACTCACCTTGTTGACCTTCCACTGCAGGCGCGTCGGTGCGTCGGCACGTGGCACGTCCAGCAGCACCAGGCGCTCAAAACGAGAATCGCTCACGCGGGCCACGTGCAGGTCATAGCTGTTGCGACCACGCTCGACGCGGTTGTCCACATGGAAGTAGCTCGCGCGAATGCCCAGGTACGCCACGTTATCGGGCACCTCGCGGCCCACATTGAAGGTCATGCCCCAATCAAGGGCTTCAACTTCCTGAGGCCCGATCTTGCGCGCACGGCTCGTGTTTTTGCAGCCCGTCAGGCGCAGCGCGGCTAAGGTCTGCGGCCGGCGGACCACGTCCTCGACGGAACCGATCTCCTCCACATGCCCGTTGTGCATCACACAGATGCGCTCGCACAGGCGACATGCCTCATCGATATCGTGGCTCACGTACAGCACGGTGCGGTTGCAGATATCGAACAGGTCGAGCATGTTTTGCTCAAGCGCGCTCTTGAGATACGCATCGAGTGCGCTCATGGGCTCGTCGAACATGAAGATGCCCGGGTGCGCCGCCACCATGCGGGCAAGCGCCACGCGCTGCTGCTGGCCGCCCGAAAGTCGCGCGGGATAGCGGTCGGCAAAGTCGGCCAGGCCAAAGATACCCAGATAGCGTTCGGCAAGCTTTTTGCGCGCTGCGGCGTCGCCGGCATCCTCAACGCCGGCACAAACGTTATCGGCCACCGTCATATTGGGAAACAGCTGATAGTTTTGGAACAGCAGGGCGCACTTGCGTTCCTGGGGCGACAAGTTGATGCTCGCGGCGGAGTCGAAGAAGGTCACGCCATTGACGACGATCTTGCCCTCATCGGGCGTCTCCACGCCGGCGATGCAGCGCAAGGTACAGCTCTTACCGCATCCGGAGGCACCAAGCAGCGCCACCCGCTCCTCGCCGGCCTCCAGCTGAATGTCGAGGGTAAAGCCGGGATAACGCTTTTTGATATCCAGAACGAGCGACATGGCCTATCGACCTCCCTTCGCGACCGCGTCGTCACGCATAAGCTCGGCCAACGCCTCGCGATCGATACGTAGGGCATCGCCGCCGACGGGGTCGAGCGAATCGCCCTGACCGACAAGCTCCTTGGCCTGTTTGCGCTCCGCGCGGGAGAGACCCCGCTCGCGGTACTTTTGCGAATGCGCCGTGTACATGTTGATGAACAGGATGACCAGGAAGCTAAAGACGATCACGACGACGACCCAAAAGAGCGCCACCGACGTATTGCCGCCCATCCACTCAAAGTAGATGGCGATGGGAATGGTCTGCGTAATGCCGGCATAGTTGCCCGCGAAGAACAGCGTGCAGCCAAACTCGCCCATGGCGCGGGCAAAGGCGAGCACCGTGCCGGCGGCAATAGAGGGCCAGCCGAGAGGCATCATGAGCTTGGTAAAGATGCGTCGCTCGGACCAGCCCAGCGTGCGCGCTGCATCGAGCATCTGCGTGTCGAGGCTCTCGAAGGCGCCGAGTGCCGTACGATAGACGAGCGGGAACGACACCACCACGGCAGAGATCACCGCCGCGGGCCACGTAAAGACAATCGAGATGCCGTGCGCGATCAGCCACTGGCCCACCCCGGTCGAGCGACCGAACAGCATAAGCAGCAAAAAGCCGCAGACCGTGGGCGGCAGCACCATAGGGATGGTAAAGACCGAATCGAGCAGGCCCTTCACGCGGCTCGTGGTGCCCATGGTCTTCCATGCGGCAAACAGGCCCAGCGCGAACGCGATCACCAAGGCGAGACCGCTCGTCTTGATGGACACCCAAAACGGGCGGTAGTCAATACTGCCAAAGAAGGTCGCGGCGCGCTCCGCTAGCGATGGCGGCTCCGTCGTCGAGACACTCGCATACGGCACCAAGGCGGCGTTATCGCTCCACAGGGCTCCGTCACCCAGATTGAGCCCGGGGTTTGCGGCGTCCGCGGCATTCACGACGGTGTAGTAGTCGCCGTCGTCGCCCTTCGCCTTAAACAGATAACGGTAATCGCCCTGTACCAGCTCATTATCCGAGGTAAACGCCCACTCGAGCTTGGAGTCCTCCAGCAGCGCGCCTCCCATGGAGTGAGACTTATCGAGCCCCGCGAGCATCTTCTTGAGCGCCTTTTGGTCGGAGGCATTTGCGATATCGAGGCCCGCTTCCTTGGCGGCATGCGCATCGACCCACACCACGATGCTCGTAGGCGTGGTCACCGTTACGAGCGACGTCTTTCTGTAGATGGGAAAACGATAACCCTCGGGCTGGTCGGCAAACGAGCGGGCCGTGCCCTTGGCGTTGCGCTCAAAGGCGTTGAGGCCAAAATCGACGCCATCGATAAGCGCAGAGTCCTCTGTCGCTTGGCGTCCGTCGGCAGTGGCAAAAAGCGCCTCGGCACAAGCAACTCCGGGCAGTGAGGTAAACGCAAAGAGAGCCGCCGCCAGCGCAGCGAGCAGGCGAATCGTTTTCCTTGACACGGGCGACTCCTCAAACAAAGGGTAACGACGCGCAGGCACGCCGCTTCAATCTAAAAAGGGCGGGCGATCGCAAGAACGCCCGCCCTCAAGCATATCGTTATGCAGCGCTCTTCTGCACTACTCGGAAAGCTCAAAGCCGTACTTAGCCCAAATCTTCTGCGCCTTCTTGTTAGACAGGCAGAAGTCGATGAACGCCTTGGCCTCGTCGGCATGCTCGGAGCTCTCGGCCACGGCACCCGGATACACGATGGGCTTGTGCGAATCCTCGGGGCACACGAAGGCCTCCTCGACGCCGTCGTAGCGGAAGATATCGGAGCTATAGACGAAGCCGGCCACGCAGTCGCCCGTGGACACGTAGGCGGCAGCGGTGCCGACCTTATCGGCCAGCGCGACCTTGTCGGCAATCTCGGGCGCGTACTCGCCGTCGTCGCCCTCGGTGCCGGTGTAGAGGCCGACGGAGGCCAGCGCCTGGTTGGCGTACTTGCCGGCCGGAACGGTCTTGGCGTCGCCGATGGCGATCTTGCCGTCCAGGTTCACGACGTCGGCGATGGCCTCGACCTTGGTGTCGGAGCCCTCGGCGCGAATGATCACGAGGTCGTTGACGAACATGTCCTCACGGGTGTCGGTGTCGACGAGCTCGGCAGTCTCGGCATCGTCCATGGTGCCCTTGGAAGCGGTGATGAGCACGTCGACGGCAGCGCCGGCCTTCATCTGCTCGACCAGGTCGCCAGAGGCCTTGAACTGCGTGTCGGCAAAGGTGGTGCCGGTCTGGTCGGTGTAGAGTTCCTGGACCTCGGGAAGGGCCTTCTCGAGCGAGTTGGCGGCAAAGATCTGCAGTTCGACGGCTGGGTTCTTAGAGGAAGACTTGGCGGAGCCGGCATCCGAACCAGCGGGCTCGGACGTCTTGTTGCCCGAGCAGCCGGCAAGGCCAAGGCCGGCGGCAGCGGCAGCAGAAAGCGAGACGAAACCGCGGCGAGAAACCATATCGAACATATTGAACCCTTTCGGACCTTGTGCCCGGGCACCCCACCGCGAGCTTTGTTCTGTAATCAGATTATACTTCAGCGCGAATAATGACATTGAGAAATTATTCTCGTTTGAGAATATATTTTCAGATTTCGGCGCGCATCGACTTCACCTCAGCATCAAGCAAAAAGGCGGAGCAACCGTTCGGATCGCTCCGCCGCAGGTGAACCGCTTATTTGGTGTGCCCGCCGCCCGCCGTCATCTGGGCCGCGTGCTCCAGCTGGTCGGCAATCGCCTCCCAGCTTTCGCGGGTTGCCTTGGTGGATCCGGGAAAGTTTACGACAAGTGTATGACCGCGTTGCATGCACACGGCGCGCGACAGCATCGCGCGGCGCGTCTTGGTCATCGAGTACGCGCGAATCGCCTCGGCAATGCCCGGCACATCGCGGTCGCAGACGGCGCACGTCGCCTCGGGCGTCACGTCGCGCATCGAAAGTCCCGTGCCGCCGCAGGTAAGCACAACATGGGCATGGCGCTCGTCGGCAGCGTCCACGATAGCGGCGCCGATCTCGTCGACGTCGTCGCGCACAACCACGTGCGAGGCGACCGTCCAGCCCTGCGCCTTAATGAGCTCCTCGAGTGCGGCTCCGGCCTCGTCCTGAGAGATGTCGCGCGTGTCCGAACACGTCACGATCGATATCTTCAACTCCATAGCGCTCCTCCTAAAGCACGGTGCCCTCGGGCAAGTCGACGCGGACGACATCCACGACATCGCCCGGCTCGAGCTCGCACGGGCCCTCGTTAATGCGCAGCAGACAATTCGCGCGCTGCATCGTGCCAAGCAGCGCCGAATTCTGGCTCTTGGCCTCAGTCACCATAAGCTCGCCGGTCTGGGCATCGCGCGCAACCGTGGCGCGGTCATAGAATCGACGGTCCTGGCGCTTCTTCACTCCGTGTGTCAGCATTGCCTGTTGCACAGGACGCGCCCCCTCGGCAAAGCCGCGCATCTTACGAATCGCCGGGCGCGCGAGCACCTCAAAGCCCACGTAGGCCGCCGCCGGATTGCCCGAAAGCCCCAGGTACGGCCTGCCGCCGAGCAGGCCAAACGTGATGGCCTTACCAGGACGCATCGAGATGCGATCGAACAGGACCTCGCCCTCGCGCTGGACCAGCGCCGTCACGTAGTCGTAGTCGCCCGCCGAGGCCCCGCCGCTCGTAATGACAAAGTCGCACTCCCGTACGGCACGATGCACGAGTTCGGATATCGCCTGCTCGTCGTCGGGCGCAATGCCATAGAAGACAGGCTCGGCACCGGCATCGAGTGCCTCGGCCATCAACGCCGAGGAGTTGGAATCGCGAATCTGGCCACGCGCCGGAAGCTCACTTGGAGCAACCAGCTCCGTGCCCAGCGAGATGATGCCCACGCGCGGTGCGGCGTGCACCTTCACGCTCGCGTACCCGGCGCTTGCCAGCAGGCCCGCACCAGCCGGCGCCACAACCTCACCGGCACGCATCACGACGTCGCCGGCACGGGCTTCTTCGGCAGCAGAGCGAACGTTCTCCCCCACCTTAGCCGGCGCCGAGAAGCGGACGTGCGAGTCCTCGTTGCCATCGCCATCGAGCACGTCGACGATCTCGTACTTCACCACGGCATCGGCGCCCTCTGGCACCGGCGCGCCCGTCATAATGCGGACCGTCTCGCCCGCGCCGATCGTACCCTCAAACACATGACCCGCCGCCTCGTGGCCAACAACGGAAAGCGTCACCGGCGCATCGGTTGACGCCGTAGCAAGATCTGCGGCGCGTACGGCATACCCGTCCATGGCGCTGTTAGCAAATGGCGAGATGTCGATATCGGCCACGGCTTCCTCGGCCAAGGGAAGGCCGGCCGCCTGCCATACGGGAATCTCGACAACCCTGGTCGGACTCACATGTGACAAGACAATTGCCCGCGCGTCCTCCAACGGAATGAGCTTCTCTGCCATATGCACCTCTTACAGATCGCGGCGCGTAACAAGGGCGCCGATTCTTTATGTTTTATTCAGTATAATCCCCCGCCGCTCAACCGTGAGACGGCCTGCACTCGCGAATACACCTGTCGGTTACGGGGCACGAAACAGAACCGAAACCAACCCACCGGCTTGACGCGTTTGTCACGCTCTATAATGCTTGCGTTGTAACCAAAGAAGAGGACACCATGGCTTTTACCGACACATCAGACAGCGAAAGCGAAGAGCAAGACAATTCCCTGCCGCTCGATGAGGGAGGCTTCTTCTCCCTGAATGACGTCATCATGGCCGGCAGGCATCAGCTCACCCGCTCTGAGCATCTCTTGGCCGCCGACACGCGCCGTAACGCCCGCAATCTGCTCGCGAGCGCCAAGCTGCTCGTGCTCGTCGTGATCGTCTCGCTCGCCATGGGTGTTGCCGCCTGGGCATTTTTAGCCTCGCTGAACATCGCGACCGACTATCGCGAGCACCATGCGTGGGTCTACGCCCTGCTCCCCGCCGTGGGTGTCGCCACCGCATGGGTGTATAAGAACCACGGCCTTGCCGCCAAACGTGGCAACAACCTGGTCATCGATTCCGCCCTGGGAACCCGCCTCATCCATGCCCGCATGGCGGTCCTCACCTTTGTCTGCTCCACGCTTACGCACCTGACAGGCGGCTCGGCCGGCCGCGAAGGCGCTGCCGTGCAGATCGGCGGCACCATCGCCAGCAACATCTCAAACCTCGCCCATCTTAAAAAGCACGACCATCACGACCTCATGCTCGCCGGCATCTCGTCTGCCTTTGGCGCCGTGTTCGGCTCGCCCCTCGCCGGTGCCTTCTTTGGCATGGAAATGTGCTTTATCGGCAAGATCGACTACACCGCCGGCATTTACTGCCTCGTCGCCTCGTTTACCGGCTACTTTACGTCGCTTGCCCGAGGCACCGAGTACGAGGCGAACGTCATCGCCAGCGTCCCCGACATGACGCCCCGAACCGTCGCCATCGTCGTCATCAGCGCCATCGTGTTCGGTCTAACCGCACGCCTCTTCGCCTGGTCGGTTCGAACCGTCAAGAGCTTCTACGGCCGCTTTATTACCAACTATCTTGTTCGCGCCCTCGTGGGCGCACTTGTGGTGCTTGCAGCCTATGCGGTGCTCGATGCCTGGAAGTACGCCGGCCTTGCCACCTGGCTCTCGGGCGCCGGTTTCGCCGGCAATACGACCCTCGCCGACGCAGCCATCAAGTTAGTCGTGACGGCGCTCACCCTGGGCGCCGGCTTCCAGGGTGGCGAGGTCACACCGTTGTTTGGCATCGGAGCTGCGCTTGGCGGCTGGATCGGCTGCCTCGCCGGCATCGACCCCAGCTTTCTGGCGGCCCTCGGCATGCTCGGCGTGTTCTGCGCCGGCCTCAACGTGCCCATCACCACTTGCATGATGGCCATCGATCTGTTCCACGGAACGGCCGCCGGCTTCTTTGTCATCGTTGCGTTTATCAGCTATCTCGCCGGCGGTCACCGCGGCGTGTACCCCGCCCAGCGCATCATCTCGCCCAAGCGCCGTTCGCTTATTGTGGACGAGGGCGGTACGGTGGCAGAGGCTATCGAGCGCCACAACGACCTGATAGAGTAGACGTAAGTATTCGCCGTGCAGCCACAATCGGGGGCAACGCAACCCGAGCGCGACCGCACCGTCACGCCATACGCCGGGAGTCGCCCCATGCATGCAACAGATTTTGGCCGCACGCTGATCATCGCCAACCCCGCCGCCCAGTCGGGCGCGGCACGCGAAGTGGCCGAACGCCTACAGCGCTTTTTGGACATGACCGCGCGCTCATCCCAGTTTGATCTGGTGCTGACCGAGCACATGGGACACGCCAAAGAACTTGCCGCACAGGCCCAGGGCTACCGCACGGCTATCGCACTCGGAGGCGACGGCGTGATCCACGAAGTCGTCAATGGCTTGATGGCGCAGGAAGAAGCTGCCCGACCGGCGCTTGCCGTCCTGCCCGTGGGCTCCGGCAACGATTTTGCCCAGACGCTCGGCATCGATGATTTCTCCGGTAAGGACTTTGGCGCCCTGCTCACCTGCGAGCTGCAGCGTCAGGACATCGGGCGCATTCGCTCATGGAACCCCGCAAGCGGCAGCGGCGAGGCGGCCGTCGAGTATTACGACCAGACACTCTCCATCGGCATTGATGCCGCCATCGGCCTGGGCACCACCGAGCTGCGCAAAAAGACGGGACTTACCGGCGCTCCGCTCTATACCCTTTCGGGCCTGGAGCAGTTTGGGCTGCGCTACCGCAACTACCCCATGACGGTCAGCTTTGACGGCGCGCCCGCCGAGCGCGTGCGGGCGATTATCATGGCCATCCAGCTGGGTCCCACCTATGGCTCGGGCTATCGCATCTGCCCCGACGCCGACCCCTGCGACGGTATCCTCGACGTTTGTTACGCATGCGGTCCCGTGCCCCGTGCAGTCGCCCTGCCCATGTTCCTTTCGGCCAAGGATGGCCACCACACCAAGCTGCCGCCGGTGCGCATGCGCCGCTGCCGCCATGCCGAACTCACCTTCGAGGAACCCGACTACCCCATCCAGGCCGACGGCGAACCCATCGTCGCCTCCCGCATCGAGGTAGACATCCTGGCCGCCGCCCTCGAGGTCTGGAGCCCAACCCACTAGCCAACCTAAGTTGCGGTGAAATAGGGACTGTTTGCGGCTTTGACAGCCCAAACAGTCCCTATTTCACCGCAACTTATTGAGGAGGCTACTCGTCGCTGCCCGGTTTGCGGCGGTTGGCCTTTTTGATGGCGTTGAAGTGCTTATCGTTGAGCCTGCGCTGGCGTGAGCGCTGGGGCACCTTGGTTTTCACGCGACGGCGCGGCGGGCGGCTGCGACGCTCGAGCTCGGCCTTCAGCTTGCGCAGGCAGCTCGCACGATTCTGAAACTGGCTACGGCTCTCTCGCGCCGTCACGACGATCCCCGTAGGCACATGCTTCATGCGCACCGCAGAGTCCGTCGTATTCACGCCCTGTCCGCCCGGACCCGTCGCGCGAAATACCTGCACCTCGCAGTCGCGCGCCAGCTCCTCGACCGACATCTCGGCATAGTGCGCATACTCGCGCCAGCCCATCTTGATCTCGTCCATACCAACACCTCCTCTCAAACAAAAAATGTGACAAAGGGACCGTCCCTTTGTCACATCGCATGCAAATCGTATGTGCCGCGCGATTAGGCGAAGGTGATCTCGCCGTTCTCGCAGTCCATATCGGCGATACGGGCCAGACTCTCAACGCGGAAACCGCGCTCGCGGAGCTTGTCGCCGCCGCCCTGGAAACCCTTCTCCACGGCAATACCAATGCCCGAGACCTCGGCACCCGCAGCCTCGCAGATCTTGATAAGGCCTTCGAGCGCGCAGCCGTTAGCCAGGAAGTCGTCGATGATCAGGACCTTGTCGCCCTCGGACAGGAAGCGCTTACCCACGATGACCGGATACTCCTTTTGCTTGGTAAAGGAGTAGATAGTCGTGGCATACTGCTCGCCGTCGAGGTTGATGGACTGGGCCTTCTTGGCAAAGACAACCGGCACGCCGCCAAAATGCTGGGCCGCGATACAGGCCATACCAATGCCCGAAGCCTCGATGGTCAGGATCTTGTTGATCTCGACGCCCTCGAACAGACGGGCCCACTCGGCGCCCATGTGGTCGAACAGCTCAACGTCGCACTGGTGGTTGAGGAAGGCATCAACCTTAAGGACGTTACCGGCCTTTACGATGCCGTCACGGCGAATACGATCCTCAAGCTCCTGCATAGCGCAACCCTTTCTCGCGGCAATGATTCCGCGCGATGAACAAACGTTGCACGATAGTCTACCACGGACCGACCCCCGCCCGCCCCACAAGCCTCGCCGCACCATAAAGCCGCAAGACCAGTCAATTTGGGACGGGGCTCTTTTAGCTACCCTCAGAGGGACGATAGCTGCCTTTGCGAGCGAATATGCCTGTTACCGATTTAATAGCATTTCAAAACTATGCCGGTTTACGTCGATGAATCGCGAACTCTCGACCACGCCCGAATTCGTACATATAAACCCGCAGGTAGAAGGCTTGTCATTTTTCCCAAAATGAACGCATGGTCACCAAACGGCGAATCATCGTAGTAAACCGGCATAGTTTTGAGAAGACTGCTTTCCGCAGACTCACACAGAGGGCTTCACAGGGCCAAAATGTCCCGCTTCCCTCCGTCCCCCACGAATCAGCGGGGGACGTGCGCCACGAAACGCTAATGCCGAGCGCGCGTCTTCACCAAACGCACCAGCGTGAGCGCAAAGCCCACGGCAGCAACCGCCATCAGCACATAAAACACCGAGCGGAAGCCAAACAGGAAGACATCCGGACGGCCCGCCACATAGCTCGTGACCGTCTTACCCATTACCGCGCTCGTCTGTCCATACAGGATTCGCGACGCCGCCGTAATACCCAGCGCTATGCCCGCATAGCGCGCCAAGCTGCCCAAGCTGCCCGCAAAGCCAAGCGCCTCACGCGGAGCCGAACCCATATACAGCGAATTATTGGGACTCTGGAAGATCGACGTGCCGCACGACATAAACGCGACGCAGCACACGATCATCAAGATGGAAGAGTGCTCGTCAAGCGTGCTCACCGCAAAGAGACCGCACACGTACACGCCCAGGCCAACGGCCGTGGGCGCTTCACAACCAACACGGTCGGACACCGAGCCCGAAAGCGGGCCCACAAAGGCATTCACGACCGGCATCGCCAAAAACAACAGGCCGGAGATATCGGAGCTAAAGCCGTGGGCATCCTGAAAGTAGAACGGCAGCACAAACTCGGAGGCACCGATACCCACGAACACGATAAGCATGCAAGCCAGGTTAATCGTGAAAGCCGAGCTCGCAAAGCAGCGACGCGCCGCCTCTGTCAACGGCATAGGGCGTTCGCCAGCCTCCGGCTTGACATGCGGCAGCGTGTAGAGTCCCACGATAAACGAGATGACGCCAATGGGAAGGTTGATGAGGAAGATACTCTCCCAGGGAAAACTTGCCACGAGTACGCCGCCGAGCACGGGGCCACACATCATGCCAAGAGCCACAAAGGTCGCCAGAATGCCCATGGCACGACCGCGCTCACGCGCCGGAAACGACTCGGTGATGATGCCCATATTGTTGGCCATCGCGGCGGCACAGCCAATGCCCTGCACGATACGCGCCAAGATAAGCACCTCGAGCGAAGCCGAAAGCCCGCAAAGCAGCGAGCCACCCGTAAAGACGATCACACCAAGCTGGAACACATTCACCTTGCCGCGCACATCGCCCAAACGGCCAAACGGCAGCATGGCGACGCACGTCGCGAGCAGATACGCCGAGCTCACGAGCTGAATGCGGTCGAGACCCACACCCAGCTCCTTTTGCATCACCGGAAGTGCCACCGTCACGATGCTCGCATCCAGACACGCCATAAAGGTCATGACGAGCACGGTGAACAGAATCGCCCATTTATTCTTACCGTGGGTGTCGCCCTCCAGGGCAATGTGTTCGCGGCGCAGCTGCTCGGCAGTTTTCTCCATATATATCCTTTCTATCGTGCAACGCAAAAACGGGACCCCAATCGCCTACAAACGGTCACGATCGGGGTCCCGCCTACGGAATCGGAACTATGAGGACGTCGTCAGCCGAAAAGCCGTCCCACGCCTCGCACGCACGCTAGCCTAGCACTGCGCGAGCGCCTGCTCAAGGTCGGCAATCAGATCGGCCGTGTCCTCCAAGCCGCACGACAGGCGCACCATGTCGGCGGAGATACCGCAGGCAATGAGCTCCTCATCGTTCATCTGGCGATGCGTGGCGTTTGCCGGATGCAGGCAGCAGGTGCGCGCATCGGCTACATGCGTGGCAATCTGGGCGAGTTTGAGGCTCGCCATAAAGGTCTCGGCCGCCGCACGACCGCCGTTAAAGCCAAAGCTCACGACGCCGCACGTACCGTTGGGCATGTACT
>CAKUGT010000008.1 GCA_934654795.1 uncultured Collinsella sp. | reverse complement strand
CCCGGTCACCTACACCGCGCCCGGCACGCACAGCTACGAGCTGCGCGAGGTCACCGGCACGGCGGGCGGCGTGACCTACGACAGGGCGACGTACCGCGTGCGCACGACGGTCACCGATGCCGGCAACGGCACGCTCGCCGTCAAGCACGAGCTCGCGGACGCCGAGGGCAACCCCGCGGGCGATGACTCGGTGACGTTCACCAACGGCTACGAGGCCGCGCCCGTCACCCTCAAGCTGGGCGCCGCCAAGGTGCTCGAGGGCGCCGAGCTCAAGGCGGGGCAGTTCGGCTTCGTGCTCAAGGGCCGGGACGGCAAGGTCATGTCGACCGCCAGGAACGCCGCCGACGGCAGCGTCGCGTTCGACGCGCTGACCTTCAAGCAGGCCGGCACCTACACCTTCACGGTGAGCGAGGTCGACGACGGCCAGGCGCACGTGACCTACGACAGGGCCGTGCACAAGATCGTCGTCACGGTGAGCGACGAGGCGGCAGACGGCTCCAAGACGGGCTACCTGTCGGCGAAGGTCTCCTACGAGGGCGACGCCGGCCTGCCGCCGGTCTTCACCAACAGCTACGTCGAGGAGCCCGGGACCCCCGGCACCCCCGAGAACCCCGGCACGCCGGGCGGCGGCTCGGGCGGCGGTTCCGATAGCGGCTCCGGCAGCGGCGGCTCCAAGGGCGGCATGCCCGACACCGGCGACCGCAGCCTGCCGGTGGCGGCACTTGCTGCCATGGCCGGCATCGGCGCGCTGGCCGTCGCGGGCGGCGCGGCCCTGTACCGCAGGCGCCGCTAGCGATGTGCACGAGTGGGGCGAATCCATCCGATGGGTTCGCCCCACTTGCCCTGCTGGGCGGGAGCGGGTAAGATATACCGAGCGCCTAGCGCGTTCGATGGGTTCGGATGACGAAATGTTCCGAATCTGGTCAGGTCCGGAAGGAAGCAGCCATAAGGAGCCTCTGTCGGGCATCCGAATCCATCGAGCGCGCAGGCGCTTTTTGGTGCCGCGGCAACCCGCGAGAGCCGGCAGGGCGTTTGGTGTCTCGCTGGTCCTCGGCTTCGCCTGCGGGATCGCTCGACTACCAAATACCTCGCCGCCTCCCGGACCCCGTCGTCCAAAAATCACCCGTAGAGGCGCATTTATCTGAATTTAATCTATCCCTTATGGAATGCTGTTTGCTGGTGTTGCATGGGCATCGGCGGCTGCGTGGTTCAAGAGGTGGCGGTGCTGTTGCTTGAATTTTGCAGTTAAAGAGGCCCGTTTCCCCGGTTTGGTTGGAGAAACGGGCCTCTTTAGTTTCTGGGTTCGTGATTGGCGAAGGCGATATTGTTCTGGTGGCTATTTTGAGTACTTGATGCGGTGGGTGGCTGCGGCGGTTATTCCGAGTCCCATGGCGGCGATTCCTGCTAGCGCGATTGCGCTCGGTGCTGCGTCGCCTGTGTTTGCGAGCTTGCCGGCGGTCGTATTTGCTTGCTTGCCGCTGCTCGTGTTCGCCTGCTTGGCGGAGCTCGGTGCGGCGTCTTTGCCGGTCGCGGGCGAGCCGGCGGGCTGTGCCGTCTCGGCCGGTTGCGTCGAGCCGGAGGGAGGCGTTGTCTCGGCCGGTTGCGTTATCTCGGGCGAGGTGGCCTTGTCTGCCGCGGCCTCTGCCTCTTCGTATGCCTTGCAGGCGTCGTCATAAGCCGTTTGCGCTTTTTTCAAATTGTCGAGGAGCGCATCTCGCCAGGCTATGAACTGGTCGGTATGGGCTTTATACTTCTCTGCAGCACGTTCACAGTCATTAACTTGTCTTTCCTGCCTTTTGAGGCCGTCGTGGCGCTCGCGGAGCCCCGTTTTGCAAGAGTCTTCTTGCGCTTTTGCCGTTACGATTTCACTGCGCAACTGCTTTATTTGCTGTTTAGTAGTTTCGACAAGCTCCTCGTCGCCGAGTGCTTCGAGTGCCTTAAGCGCCTCAAGTTTCTTGTCTAATTTTGCCTGGAGCTCGCTTACCCGGTTGATGGCCTCGTTGTATCTGGCTTGGGCTGCATCGACGTCCGCTTGCATGGCGGGAAGGGAATCCCTCAATTCGGCGGCTTGCGCCACCATCTTGTCGCGGAGCTCTTGAAAACGGGCAATGTCATCATTGAATCTCGCAATTTTCTCGGGACTTGCGGCGTCTTTTGCGGCCTCGAGGTTTTTGAGCGCTTCCTGCATGGCTGCATACGCTTTTTCTTTTGCGGCGGCCGCATCTTCCGTCTGCAGGGCAACTGCACCGGTGGGGGAACTGGTTTCCGCCGCCATCGCCGTTACGGGGGCGATTCCCGCGACAAGTGCCGCGGAAAGGGCGATGCCCACGGTTGCTCGTCTTGCTCTTCTTGCGAGAATGTCGTTCATCTCGGCACCTCATTTCAAGGGTCGGCGACTAACTTGGTAGCACTAATGTAAGTATACCAAGCGGTCGACCCGACACTGGCTGGGTGTGCGCGTGCCTTTCCGCTTCTTTGGAAACCGAATCCCATTAGAAATGACGAGTTGTTTACGCTTCTTTTGGGCTCACCGTACTATCATGGTTCGAATTGAGTGTGAATGATGATAGGGAGCGCCTTTTTATGATTGAGCTGCTCAGGCGTTTTGGTGGTAAGTTTCGCCGGTATATGGTGATTGGCCCTGCGTGCAAGCTGATCGAAGTGATCTTTGACCTGCTTACGCCGCTGGTGATTGCCCAGATGATCGATAAGGGCATCGGCGCACACGATGTCAACGCCGTCGTCCGTTACGGCGCGGTGCTCGCCGCCATGGCTGTAATCGGCATCTCGTTTACGCTCGTCTGCCAAAAGATGGCGGCGCTCACCTCGCAGGGCATGGGCACCGACATTCGCGGCGCGCTCTACGAGCACATCAACAAACTGAGCTATGCCGAACTCGACCGCTTTGGCACGCCGTCGCTCATCACGCGCATTACCAACGACGTCAACCAGGTGCAGCTGGCCGTGGCGCTGGGCGTGCGCATGCTCATCCGTTGGCCCTTCCTGGCCGTGGGCTCCATGGTCGCGGCCCTTGCCATCGACCTTAAGCTCGGCATCATCTTTTTGATCTGCACGCCCGCCATCGGCCTGGTGTTTTGGTTTGTTATGGCGCGCTGCATTCCGTACTACAAACAGTTGCAGGCAAAGCTCGATCGCATCGCGCTTATCTGCCGCGAGGGTCTTTCGGGCGCCCGCGTGGTTCGTGCTTTTGTGCGCGAGGACCACGAGCGCGAGCGCTTTGCACAGGCGGCCGACAATCAGGCGAATGTCGCCATCGCGGTGGGCAAGCTCTCGTCGATTCTCAACCCCGTCACGTTTCTAGTGATGAACCTGGGTGTGTGCGCCATCCTGTGGGTCGGCGGCATCCAGGTCAACGTGGGCGAGCTCACGCAGGGTCAGGTCATGGCGTTTGTGAACTACATGACGCAGACCCTCACCTCCATCGTCTACGTGGCCAACCTGGTTGTGGTCTTTACCAAGGCGAGCGCCAGCGCGTCGCGTATCAACGAGGTACTCAATTGCGTGCCGAGCATCACCGACGAGGGCAACCAGCCGGTCGCCCTGCCCGAGCCGAACGCGGCGGGCGACACCGCTTCGGTCCCCGCGCTGAGCTTGAGCCATGCGAGCTTCTCCTTTGGCGCGGGCGCGGCCAACGCCGTTGATGACGTGACTTTGGAGCTGCCACTGGGCAAAACGCTCGGCATTATCGGCGGCACGGGCAGCGGCAAGTCGACGCTCGTCTCGCTCATCCCGCGCCTGTACGATGCGGGTGTCGGCAGCGTAAGCGTAATGGGTGCCGACGTGCGCACCTGGCCGCTCGACCAACTGCGCCATGTGGTCGCGACCGTCCCACAGCGCGCATCGCTGGTGAGCGGCACCATCCGCAGCAACCTGACCTGGCGCGACGAGTCCGCGACCGATGAAGAGCTCTGGGCGGCGCTCGATATGGCGCAGGCCAGCGAGTTCGTGCGCAACAAGCCGCAGGGCTTGGATGCCCCGGTCGAGGCGGGCGGCAAGAATTTCAGCGGCGGTCAGCGTCAGCGCCTGACCATCGCGCGCGCCCTGGTCGGTTCGCCGCAGATCCTGATTATGGACGATTCCGCCTCGGCGCTCGACTTTAAGACCGACGCAGCACTTCGCCACGCCATTCGCGAGCGCAGCGCGCGCGGTGCCGCCGAGGGCGGGCTCCCGCTTACCACGGTCATCGTGAGCCAGCGCGTCTCGACTGTGCGCGATGCCGACATGATCTGCGTGCTCGACCACGGCTCGGTCGCGGGCCTGGGCACGCATGACGAGCTGTACGCAAGCTGCCAGCTCTACCGCGAGATCTGCCAGTCGCAGCTTCGTCGCGAGGAGCTCGAGGGCCAGCAGGGGAGTGCGACGCCCGCGTCCGCCCCAACCGCCCCCGCATCCGTCTGCGCAAAGGAGGGCTGCTAGATGAATCCGTATACTTCCTCTGGTTCGGTCGCCACGATGACGGCCAACGTGTCTGGCAACGATAACCTCAACGACCTGGGCGACGGCCCGCGCCAACCCGGTGATCCCGAGCGCTATCCCGTGGGCGCGGTGACCCGCCGCCTGCTGGGCTATGTTCGCCCGCACCGCGTCTCGTTTGCGGCTTCGTTTGTGAGTGCCGCCATCTCCGTTATCTTGCAGCTCTACACGCCCATCCTCATCGGCGAGGGCATCGACCTCATCGTCGCCACCGGGCAGGTGGACTTTGACGCGCTGCTGCCGCTCGTCACCAAGCTCGCGATCGTCGTGGTTGGCGCTGCGGCCTTCCAGTGGCTGCAGGGCTACTGCGTCAACCGCCTGTCCTACGAGACGGTGCGCGACATGCGCGTGGAGGCCATCGACAAGCTCAGCCGCATGCCGCTCAGCTTTATCGACAGCCATGCCCACGGCGACCTCATGAGCCGCGTGGTCAACGACGTCGACCAGGTGGGCGACGGCCTGCTGCAGGGCTTCACGCAGCTCTTTACCGGCGTCATCACCATTGTGGGCACGCTTGCGTTTATGCTGTCCATCAACCTGACCATGACGCTCGTGGTGGTGCTCGTCACACCACTATCCATCTTTGCGGCCGGCGCCATCGCCAAGCTCTCCAACAAGAGCTTTACGGCTCAGCAGCGTATTCAGGGCCAGCTGGGCGGTCATATCGAGGAGTATGTGGGCGAGCAAAAGCTCGTGGACGCTTTCGCCTATGGCCCGAACGCGCAGCAGCGCTTCGATGCCCTCAACGCCGAGCTCTACACGGCGGGCGAGCGCGCGCAGTTTATGGGTTCGCTCTCTAACCCCGGCACGCGCTTTATCAACAACATCATCTACGCTGTGGTCGCCGTGATCGGCTGCGTGGGCGTGATCACGGGCGTGCCCGCGGCGCTCACGGTGGGCGGCGTGCAGATCTTCCTGTCTTACGCCAACCAGTACACCAAGCCGTTCAACGAGGTCACCAACGTCATCACGCAGATCCAGACGGCCTATGCCTCGGCCCGTCGCATGTTCGCGCTGCTCGATGCACGCGAGCAGGAGCCCGACGCTGTGGATGCCATTGAGCTCACCGCTCCGAAGGGCGAGGTCGCCTTTGAGCATGTGGACTTTAGCTACGTGCCCGACCGCAAGCTGCTGCAGGACATCTGCATCGATGCCAAACCCGGCATGCGGTTTGCCCTGGTCGGTCCCACGGGCTGCGGCAAGACGACGCTCATCAACCTGCTGCTGCGCTTTTACGATATCGATGCCGGGCGCATCGTGGTCGACGGGCATTCCTCGCGTGACTACACGCGTGAGAGCCTGCGCCGCGCCTTTGGCATGGTGCTGCAGGACACCTGGCTGTTCGAGGGCACGGTGGCCCAGAACATTGCCTACGGTTGTCCCGACGCCACGCGCGAGCAGATTATCGAGGCGGCCAAGCGCGCGCACGCGCACAAGTTTATCGTGCAGCTGCCGCAGGGCTACGACACGGTGATCGGCGAGGACGGCGGCACGTTTAGCCAGGGCCAAAAGCAGCTGCTGTGCATCGCGCGCGTCATGCTCACCGACCCGGCGATTCTGCTGCTGGACGAGGCAACCTCGAGCATCGATACCCGCACCGAGCTACAGGTGCAGGCGGCATTCGATGAGCTCATGGCCGGCCGCACGAGCTTTGTCGTGGCACACCGCCTGAGCACGATCCGCAACGCCGACTGCATCCTGGTCATGCGAGACGGCGAGATTATCGAGCGCGGCACGCACGACGAACTGCTCGCGGCAGGTGGCTTCTACGCCGAGCTCTACCGCAGCCAATTCGCCCAGTAAGCAGGTGCGTGGGACAAATTAATCAGGTTAGTTTGTCCCAAGATTACGCATTCTACCTGCAGCGTGGTGACGATTAACGGTAATTTGTGGTGACGATTGTCATTGATTCGGGGGCAGGGCCGCTTGACTGTCCCAAATTTTAAAAAGTATGGGGCTTGCGTCGCGGGCTTTTGTCCAAAGATGTCGCCTGCGTCGCCAATCGGCAGACGGTGGTTTACATCTGTCACGTTAGTACTAAGATATTCATCTAATAAATTGCATTAGTGGCTTTAGTTTTGGGGGAAACGAGGCAACGTGACTATGACATGCTCTTTGGTGGTTAACAGCAAGAGCGGTAATACCAGGATGGTTTCGGGCGCGATCAAGCGTGCCCTGCAGGCTGCGGGCGTTGAGTTTATTCATGCCGCGGCGTTGAGCGACGACGCGGATGCAGAGCAGGTTGTGCTCGAGGCGCAGGGCGCCTGCGCGGCCGACACGGTGCTCGTCGGTTTTTGGTGCGACAAGGGCGCATGCACGCCTTCGGTCGCGGCGTTGCTCTCCGCTCTGCACGGCAAGCGCGTTTTCCTCTTTGGTACCTGCGGTTTTGGCGCCGACCAGAGCTATTATCAGCAGATTATCGATCGCGTGACCTCCAATTTGGCCGATGACGCCGAGCTTGCGGGCTGGGCCATGTGCCAGGGCAAGATGGGCCCCGCGGTCAAGCAACGCTACGAGGCCATGCTCGAGCAGGATCCCGACAATGCCCGCTTTAAGATGCTGCTCGACAACTGGGTTGCCGCAAAGGATCACCCCACCAAGGAGGATCTGGACAACATGGCTGCAGCCGCCAAAAAGGCCGTGCTGGGGGAGTAGCTCCCATCGCTGACGGCGGTCGGTCCATCTTTCTAAATGTAACGTCCTCCCGGGCATCGGGGCACGAAGTTCCTTGCTCTACAGTCCTGCGCAAGACGAAGGCCACATTAAGTGGCCTTCTTTGCGTGCGGAACTCGCGATGAACTTCGTGCCCCGCCGTCCGGGAGGACGCCTCTTTATTGATGGGAGGCCTGATAGGTCGATGGTTCCGTGCCCGGATGCGTCCAAAGTGAGACGGGCTTTCCGGATGGGCAGGCTTTCGGAAAGTGCGTCCCGGAATTTGCCTTTGGAATGGGATGCGGTTTCCCGTTGGCAGCCTTGGGGAAAGTGTGTCCCAGAATCGAGGCTCAAAGTGGGATGCGGTTTCCGGTTGAGGGTCTAAGGGGAAAGTGCGTCCCAGAATCGACGCTTGAAATGGGATGCAGTTTCCCGATGAGGCACTCGACGGAAAATACATCCCAGAAATGGCCTTTGAGCTGGGATAAGATTTCCGCGGCATCTCGGATTCTCAAAAATGAGACACGCCGTTGGCGAAAATGAGACACGGAATTTTGGGTGTCAGGCGTAGCATTTGAGCAAATGAGCCGACTCCACTCGAGTAAAGCGAGGTCTCCCATGCACGTTCCATACCCCCACATTCGTCGGTTGTCGAAAATCCCGCTTGTTGGGACGGCGGCGCTTGCTGCGTTGATCGCCACGAGCGCCGCCTGCTTCACGGCCACACCCCAGGTTGCTCAGGCGGCCGACACGCCCGCAATCACCGATATGACCGAGCAGGACTATAGCGACCTGGGCCTGGGCACGAACGAGGACATTCCGGCCGATACCGTTGGCCCCTATTCCACTGATACCCCCACGACGTTTGCCACGCGCAGCGAGGTCTATATGGCAGCTAACGGTAGCCATGGCAATCGCTACACTCTGCGCGACAAGCTCGAGAACGTCGAGCGCGGCGATATTGGCGGCAGCAGCAAACTCACCGATGGCTATGGAAGTGTGTGGGGCGCCGCAAAGTTCTGGCAAAACGTCAACAATTTCGATACGAACAGCGACCTCTACAAGCACAGCGATTACGGCGGCGGCGACTGGTCGTACCTAAGTAACAATGGGTCCTCGACAGTGCTCGCCAACGACAATAACGGTTTCTCGGGCATTCACGCCACAAGTGTTGAGTTCTGCAGCGATGCCAGTACAGGCAAAAAGAGCCGCGTTGCCGAGCTTCGTGCCTACGGCGACAGTTCCTCCACGACGATCGACGGCAAGTCGTACGCCGGAAAGGTCGAGCTGGTCCTCTACTCGTTTAGCAACGGGCGTATGCGCACTCTCGATACACGCCTGCCGGTGACGGTCAACACCAATATGATGGACGGAGGCCGTTTTAAGTATCTGAACGCCGGCTACCTGCAAGAGCACGACGCCGTCTTTGATGTCGAGGCGGGCGATGTCGATGGTGACGGCGTGGACGAGCTTTTTGTCTATGCGGGCTGCTATGTCGACGAGAGCGGCGTGCGTAAGGCTGTAGTCGATATGTACGACCTGGAGGGCGGCAACTGGAGGCAGAGTGTCGTCAAAATCGACGCCGGTAACGCCGCGGACTACACCACGCACAACGAGGGCGGGAACGACTCTTGGACGCAGCTGCAGTCAGCTCCTGTCGTTTCGCTGGCGGCCGGAGACCTCGACCGCGATTTTTGCGATGACCTCGCCATCGTGGTCTCGGCACCCTACGGCAAAAAGAATATCGCCAAGTCAACGCATTGCGAGCTGTTCTCGTGGGATGCATCCAAGGGTGCACTCGTCCATGTCGATGCTCTGGGTGACGCGGGCGCAATCTCCCTCTCCGCGAACGGCAAGACCATGGTTGCCGCGAATGCGACATTCGGCACGTTTGCCGCCTACGATGAAGAAGGAAAGAAGACGGGTGAAACCGTCACGGGCCTTATTCTTGCGGGCTATGACTGGCAACGCAGCGCTTTTGATTACGACGCCTATGACGGCAGCAAGGAGCTGTACGGCGCGCTGTACCGCTACGCGTATTTTGACTCGGAGTCTGGCGAGTTCAAACTATCCGATTGCAAGGAATACAGAGACGGGCTCCTTGCCTCCTATGGACTGATGCATGTGCCCAGCAGCGCATGGAAGGATAGTGCTCAGGATAAGCGCTATCCGTGCACCTTGGCGCCTATTGCCCTTGCCACTGCCAACCTTGACGGTCTGTCTGAGCAGCCGGCGGTCGACGAGGTACTCGTGGGCGGCGATGTGTTCCGCGACTTTGCCTGCAACACGGCGCAGAGCGGGGCCCAGGGCTTGGGTTCCATGGTCGGAACCATGAGCATGAGCGGCCAGCAATACAACAGTAGCAACAAGCATGACCACAAGGGTATCGAGCAGGTGTGGATCAGCGACGTTAAGGCGGGCAGCGTCTCGGGTTCGGACCGCTATAACGAGAGCTTTATCGCCGTAGTGGGCAAGCACCGCGACGAGGACCTGCGCAAGAACGATGACTACTATTGGATGACCGCCTCGCATTTTTCGCTCGACGAGAACGGAAAGGTACGCCGCGGCGAGGAGCAGGTGATTAGCGAGAGCAACCGTCGCGGCACTACCTACGGCACGTTTATCTCGCTCGCGCTGCCCGATGTCGACAACGACAGCGTCAAGATTACGTACAAGGACCGCTACAAGGTCTATACCAACCCGCGCGTGCTCGCCGTGCTGCAGGATGCT
The DNA here is from genome assembly GCA_934654795.1 of uncultured Collinsella sp. GTDB lineage: Bacteria > Actinomycetota > Coriobacteriia > Coriobacteriales > Coriobacteriaceae > Collinsella. Next base: position 58,452 of record CAKUGT010000008.1, on the reverse strand, counting down.
CCCTATGTTGAGGATCTGGAGCAGGCATACGGCTATCTGGTGCTGGGTGGTACGTCATACGGAGAGGGAAAGGGCACGGGGGAAACCCAGGGCTATACCATCGGTGCCGAGTTGGGCGTTGCCGTCGAGGTACAAACCGGTCCGCCCCTGGTGGCGATGAATGCTTCGGTTGATTTTGCCGCCGAGGGAAGCTATGACTACCAGAGCGAACGCACGGTCAGCACCAGCGTAAGCTACGAGTCGCATGCCGGCGAGGGCGACAAGGCCGTGCTCTATACGATTCCGATGGTCTATTACGAGTACGAGATCGAAAATGAGGAAACTGGCGGCAAGGGCGTGATGGCGGCGCCCGTGTCGCTCGGCGCGCAGACCTCGGTCGTTAATGTCGAGGCCTATGACCGCGTTGCCAAGCAGCACAACATGACGCCGCTCAGCCACTTTTTGACCAACCGCTCGGGAGAGCCCGGAACCTATCAAACGACGCTCAACGGCGAGACTCCTGTTGGGGATTCCTTTGGTCTGGGCAAGCCTGGCGTGACGCGCGCCTACACGCACGATGGGTTTAACGGCGCCGTCGCGCAGTCGGGAGCGAGTATTGAGCAGACCATCGAAGTCGAGGAAGGCAAGGAGCAAGAGCTCGAGCTCGGCTTGACGCTGAACGGCAGCGTTGTCATGGGCGCGAAGCTTGCAAAGCACGAGTTATTTGGCGGCCTGTGCTTTGGTGCCAACGCCGGCTTTACTACGGGTAACTCCTCGAGTGAATCGACCGAATACGGCGGCACCGTCGACAACCTGCCCGAGGCCGCGAAGGATAAGTACGGCTTTGCGTGGCGCCTGGGCGTCAACGCGGTGGATGTCAACAAGTTTGAGGACGGCTCGGGCGACAAACTCGGCACCAAGGACACCGATCAGTTCTGGATCGTGGGCTATGACGTTAAGAACGTCGAGATGCCAGACGCGCCGGCCGTAACGGGCTTTACGGCAAACGCCGTCGATTCGACCAGCGTTACGTTTAGCTGGGACGATGTACTCGCAAACAAGAGCGGCTTTAGCTACGGCGTGGGCATGCTGCAGAGCAATGCGGCGGACGCGGTCGTCAACAGCTGGAAGATCGCCGACAACACGCAGACCTCGCTTAAGTGGGATGGGCTGTTGCCGAATACGGAGTACCGATTCGCCATTGCCGCCGTTAAGAACGGATCTACGATTGAGACGGGTATTCGCTCGGCAATCATCACGGTCAAGACCATGCCCGACGGCATGACGATGACCGTGAGCGGACCTGCGGCGGATGTTGAGGAGGGGTCGAGCATCGAATACGATTCCTCGGTTGAGCGCGCGGCGGGAAGCCACCTGACGCTCTCGGCGATCGGCCATGTGACGGAGCGCGGTGCCGACGACAGCGAAACAGAGTGGGCGCCGCAATATATCTGGTATCGCAAGGGCCGCGGCGAGACCGCGTTCCAGCGCGTTGGTGCCGATGGCAGCCTCCCGGCCGGAACGGCCTCAACACTTGAGCTTGACCTGACTGCAAACGATGACGGCGCGCAGTACTACTGCCACGTGGGATACAGCAACATTGGCCTCGATACCGGCGTGACGCTCGTGAATATCGCGGCCGAGGAGACAGCACCCACAACGGTGAATGCCACCCCGATCCGCACGCGCCGCCTGTTCTCACAGGCAAGTGCGGGCGCCAAGAAGTTCTTGGACCATACGCTGGTAAACACTGCCGGCCCCACCGACTCCGAAGGCTCAAAGGACACCGAGACTCCGACGACCCCGGACAAGCCCAAGTCCGACAACGGAGCCAAGACCGACACCAAGGTCAAGACTACGACCACAGCGAAGAACCTCGCAAACACCGGCGACCAAACATTCGCCCTAGTCGCCACCGCAGCAGCAGCGGGAGCAACGCTCGTAGTGATAGCCCTCATCATGCTGATCAAACGCCGCAAGACCCACTAGCAGCCAGTCGAACATATCGACAAAGTAAAACCTGGGTAGCCAAAAAACAGGCCACCCGGGTTTTCTGTTGAGCGGAGACTCTGCAAGCGGAAACTGCATCCCACAATTAGCGCCCGGAACGGGACGCATTTTCCGTCAAGCCCTCATCCGGAAAATCCATCCCAGTTTGAGCGCCCAGACCGGGACGCACTTTCCCAATGAGAGCCAACCGGAAACCACGTCCCAGAATCAGCCCCCAAAGTGGGACGCACTTTCCCAATCGGGCCCCAAGCGGAAACTGCATCCCATTCCAGACAAGAATTCCGGGACACACTTTCCGGATACAAGAAAGGCCACATAACGTGGCCTTCAGCTTATATATGTAGCGAGTACCTCATGGCAAGCCACGCCCCAACACCGAGGCGTCTGCCCGGGCGGCGCGGAATGTAAGGTTCATCGCGAGTTCCGCACGAGCCGGAGAGCACTTAATGTGCTCTCCGTGCGAGCAGGACTGTCCGAGCAGGGAATCTTACATTCCGCGCCGCCCGGGCAGACGAACCGGGATACAGACCCGCTACTTGATCTTGGTCGTACCCGGTGCCAGGTTGGGGTCGGTCTCGTTGGCCTCGGTCTGGAAGTGCTCGGTGTAGACGTTCTTGCCGTCGCGGAACATCTCGTAGTACTGCATCTTGGCGTAATCCTCGCGCGCCTTGGTGGCGGCTGCGGCAGCGGCGTCGTCACCGGTGACGTTGGAGGAGAGCGCCCAGCGCAGGCTGGCGTCCTCGTAGCCCACGGAGTTGATGGCGGGCAGCGATTCGCGCAGCGTCATGTGCGCTTTCTGGTAGTCGGTCAGCGGTGCGCCGATCAGTTGCATCAGCTGGGTGGACAGGTAGTTGGTGGACAGGTCGTCGACCTCGCTCGTCTGGTCACAACCGGCAACGTCGTAGTTAGCCCAAATGATGTAGTCGGTCTGCCACAAGCGCTCCTGGTGGGTGGCGTCGTCCTCGTTGGTAAACCACTTGTCGTTGAACTTGGACGGGAAGAACGGCTGGTGGTCGCCCCAGAACACCACGACCACCTTGCGGTCGAGCTTGCTCAGGGCGTTGAGGAAGTAGCGCAACGCCTGGTCGGACTGCTCGATGCACGAGACATACTCGTCGACATCGGACAGCGTGCCGTCCTCGACGGTCTTGGCGTCCAGATCGGTCGTGTCGATGTTCAGGTGCACCTGCTTGTCGAGCGGCACCAGGCCCGTGTCGTAGCCCGAGTGGTTCTGCATGGTCACGTCGAAGATGAACTGTGGGTCGGCGTTCTGGTTGAGCAACTCAAGAATCTTGTCGTAGGTCGCCTGGTCGGTCACCATGCCGCGCAGGGTGTCGGCGCCCTGGAAGTCGTTGATGGACAGGAACTGGTCAAAGCCAAAGTCCTTGTAGACGTTCTCGCGGTTCCAGTTGGTCGCGTGGTTGGGGTGCATGGCCGTGGTGGAATATCCGAGCGATTTGAACTGCTCTGCCAGGTTCCCAGTCGTTTCCATGTTGTAGATGGTGTAGGGGTACACGCCCGAGCCCAGGTTGGCCATGGAGTTGCCGGTCATAAACTCAAACTCGGTATTGGCGGTACCGCCGCCGTAGGCGCTCACATAGAGCTTGCCGCGGCTGAGGCAGTTGGACAGGCTCTTAAAGTACTGCGGGCCCTCGTAGCCGGCGCGCATGTTCTGGTAGATCGACAGATCCGAGAAGGTCTCGTTCATGATGGCGATGACCGTGGGCTTCTCGCTATCGAACTGCTCCTTTGCTGCGGCGCGCTCATCGCTCTTGGCGGCATCGGACTTGTCGTAGGCCTTGGCGTATTTTTTGAGCGTGGCCTTGGCGTCGTCGACGGAGTAATCGGCGGGTTTAGGCGGCTTGATGGACTGCGCCGCACTAATAAAGGCGGGCAGGTAGCCCTCGCGCCAGTAGCTCTCGAGCGGGCGCCAGGTGTACACAGTGATGCCCAGGGTGTTGTAGTAGTCGATGAGCGTGACGTGCGCGGTCACGCCGCCCAGGCACAGCACGGCCACGAGCAGGTTGGTGAGCAGCATGCGCTTGGCGTTGGCGGCACCCTTCTGGCGGTGCGGCGCCACGATGCCGGCGTATTCGCACAGCAGCATGCCGATGGCGGTAAAGCCCATCGACAGCACGCAGAACAGCGAGATCGAGAAGGTGTAGCCGTTGCCGGCGACCGCGGCGGCGGTGGAGATGGCCGAGAGGTCGCCCGGCTGGATGGGCATGGATTTAAACGTGATGACGAAGAACTCGGCAATGCCCAGGACAAAGAGGGCGAAGGCCAGAACGGCCGGAGCTGCGCCGTGGCGCTGGAACAGGAAGAACAGGCCGGCCATGAGCGCGGTGATGATGGCCCACTCGAGCAGGATGCACAGGGGGTAGACCCAGGTAAAGTCGTGGTTGGACGAGACCTCCATGCCCAGCAGCGCAAAGACGCCGGCGAGCAGCAGGCACAGGACGGCGGCGACGAGCGGGCGGCCCACAAAGGCGCCGCGTAGGCGGGCGAGTTTGCCCGTGGGGGCGGGGGCGTCGGGCGCGGCAAACGCAAAGACGCGCGGGGCGATGCGGTCGCGTGCGATGCTTGCCCAAGCGCAGCCGGTGAGGATGGCGTTGGTCAGGATGAGCATCACAAAGGCGAGCGGCTCGTTTTGCGCCACGAGGCCAATAGCGCCCCAGATGGTCAAAAAGAGCTGGAACAGGCCAAAGGCGACACTCCATCCAAGAGCGCTCTTGGCGACGGCGCCCGACTGCGCGCGAATGGCCTTGGCTTCGCGCAAAACAAGGTAGACGGTCGCCGCAAGACCGACGAGCGAGATAGCAGCTGCGAACATGCTGAGACTCCTCACAAACTTAGAACCTACGAAAGCGGGGGTTTACCCGATTGTTACCAAGATATGCGCAGCATTTGAGGGCTGCGCACAACAACCAGCCATAATAACGCGCGCGTGTGGCGGTGTTGCGCAATGGAGTGGCGACCTGCGCGATAATGGACGGGAATTACACGGAAACGTAAAGGCTTCTTAAAGAATTGGCGAGGATGAGGCGATGAGCGAGCAGGTTTGCAAGACGGATGTCGAGTGCTGCGATGGAACTGCGGGCGTGGACGCCGGCGGCTATCCGGTCGAAGCTACGGGCAACGCGGTACTGGACATCTTGGAGCAACGTTCTTCCACACGTGCCTTTGCGCGCGATGATGACGAGCTCCCCGTGGCGGTGACCGACGAACAGCGTGCAGCGATTCTGCATGCGGCGAGTCGCGCGCCATCGGCGGGCGCCATGATGATGTACTCCATCGTGAGCATCCGCGAGCAGGCTACGCTCGGCCGCTTGGCCGACCTGTGCGACCACCAGCCCATGATCGCCAAGGCCCCGTGGGCACTTATATTTGTGGTCGACTACGCCAAGTGGATCGACCTGTTTGAGCATGTTGGCTGCTTTGAGCCCGAGTTTGTAGAGCGCACGGGCAAGCAGCCCCGCCGCGCGCCGGGTCTGGGCGACTTTGCCATCGCGGCGCAGGATGCCGTGATCGCCGCGCAAAATGCCGTGGTTGCCGCCGAGGCTCTGGGGCTGGGGAGCTGCTATATCGGCGACATCGTCGAGAACGCCGAGGAAGTTGCCGAGCTGCTGGGCTTGCCGCCCTATACCATGCCGCTGTCGATGCTTATCATCGGCACGCCCCGCAAGGAGCGCCCGGCGATCGCGCATCCCGTGGTGAACCTGGTGCACGAGGAGCGTTACTGCCGCGCCGACGCCGCGACCATGGATGCTCAGGTGGCCGAGATGGACGCGATGTTCCGTCCGCATGCCCGCGAGGTGGGGGAGCGCGTGGTGGACATCTATACGCGCAAGCACACGAGTCCCTTTATGGCCGAGATGAGCCGATCCATGGAGTGGTGGTTCAAAAACTGGCTCGGTAAATAACCAATGTGGCAAGGGGGCCGTTCCTTTGTTGTCCCTTTGTCACATTCCATATCGCCGCAGTGGCATAAAGGCCGCATAAATGTTTATCTAGCTGGGAAACAGTGCCGTGCAAGCATGGGCCGATTACCTATAATCCCTTCGAACATTAAAGTTGGGAGGAAACCGGCTTATGGAACAAAAGGCCAAGGAGGCAGCTTCGCATGCTGCGATTCCGGTGAGCATCTCGGCGATGCTCGTCACGCTGGGCGTGGTGTATGGCGATATCGGCACCAGCCCCATGTATGTAACCAAGGCGCTCGTTGCCGGCAACGGCGGCATCGGAAGCGTCACGGAGGAGTTCGTGCTCGGTGCGCTCTCCCTTGTCGTGTGGACGGTTACGCTGCTGACGACCATCAAGTACGTGCTCATCTCGCTGCGCGCCGACAACCACGGCGAGGGCGGCATCTTCGCCCTGTACAGCCTGGTCAAGCGCTGCGGCAAGTGGCTCATCATCCCCGCCATGCTGGGTGGCGCCGCGCTGCTCGCCGACGGCATCCTGACGCCGGCCGTTACCGTTACCACGGCCATCGAGGGTCTGCGCACCATTCCCGCGGTCCATGCCGTACTGGGCGATGACCAGGGTCGCGTTGTCGCCATCACGCTTGCCATTATCATCGTGCTCTTCTTGGTGCAGCGCATCGGTACGGCCAAGATCGGTCATGCCTTTGGCCCCATCATGACGCTGTGGTTCCTGTTCTTGGGCGGCACGGGTCTGTTTTTTGTCTTCCAGCATCCCGCCGTGCTGCTGTGCCTCAACCCGGTGCGCGGCATTGCCTTTTTGCTGAGCCCCAACAACCACGCGGGCATCATGATCTTGGGCAGCTGCTTCCTCGCCACCACCGGCGCCGAGGCACTCTACTCCGACATGGGCCATGTGGGCCGCGGCAACATCTACGCCACCTGGCCGTTTGTTAAGTGCTGCCTGCTGCTGTCCTACATGGGCCAGGGCGCTTGGCTTATCAACAATGCTGCCAACCCCGAGCTCATGGGCATTGCCGACCTCAACCCGTTCTACCAGATGCTCGCTCCCGGGCTGCGCCCGTTTGCCGTCGGCCTTTCCACCATCGCGGCCATCATCGCCTCGCAGGCACTCATCACCGGCGCGTTCTCGCTGGTGTCCGAGGCCAGCCGTCTGGACCTCATGCCGCACATGCAGGTCTTCTATCCGGCCGAGACCAAGGGCCAGCTCTACATTCCCATGGTCAACAACGTCATGCTCGTGGGCTGCGTCATCGTGGTGCTGCTGTTCCAGAACTCCGCGCACATGGAAGCCGCTTACGGCCTGGCCATTACGCTCACTATGATGTGCACCACGCTGCTGCTCTTCTTCTACCTGCACGAGGAGCGCAAGCTCAAGGTCGCACCGTGGGTCTTCGCCGCTTTCTTCCTTTTGCTTGAGGGCTTCTTCTTTGTGAGTTCGCTCACCAAGTTCTTCCACGGCGGCTACTTCACCATCCTCATGGCCGCGCTCATCATGGGCGTCATGGTGTGCTGGTACAACGGCACGGCGGTCGAGCAGCGCCAGTTTACGCTGCTGCCGCTGCGCAGCTATCTGCCGCAGCTCAAGCGTCTGCGCGACGACGACCGCTACGAGCGCATGAGCGACAACATCGTGTACCTGACTAAGGACACCCATACCGATTACATCGACCGCGACATTGTCTACTCGATTCTGGACAAGCATCCCAAGCGCGCCCGCGCCTGGTGGTTTGTGAACGTCGAGACCATGGACGAGCCATACACGTTTGCCTATTCGGTCGAGACGTTCGACACCGACTACGTGTTCCGTGTGCATCTGTACCTGGGCTATAAGGTCAACCAGCGCGTTAACGCCTACCTGCGTCAGGTCGTTCAGGATCTTGCCGCCACCGGCGAGCTGCCCGCGCAAAAGCACGACTACTCGGTCTACAAGGACCCGGGCAACATCGGCACGTTCAAGTTCGTCATGATCCGCAAGCTGCTGGCGCCCGAGAGCGACGTGGAGCCCAGCGAGCGCACGGCCATCACGCTCAAGTACATCATCCGCCGCGCCGCCGGCACGCCCGCGCGCTGGTACGGCCTGGAGAACTCCAACGTGAGCTTTGAGTATGTGCCGCTGTTCACCAAGTTCAAGGCTGTGAACAAGATGCAGCGCCTGGCGCCCAACGAGCGCCCGTAGGCGTCGGCGGGCTACACGGGGTTGATTATCGATGGATGAAGTAAAAGCCGGGGAGGTAAACATGGATGCAAGGACACTCGATGTCCGCGAGGTGGGTATCGACGCCGCCGAGGACCAGTTCTTCACGAACCGAGCCAACATGGACATGGCCGATCGCGTGATCTCGGTCGTGGCGCTGGTATTTGCCGCGGCGTGCGTTTGCGCCCTGCTCGCGCACGTGCTGTTTGTCTAGCGACTGCCGGTAGTAAAGGCTTTACACTTAGGACCACCACAAGGGAAACCACCACAAAGGTGCCTGGCCCCTTTGTGGTGGTTTTTGTTTTTGAGGGAGGGATCGGTGCCGATGGACGTCCACTCGGATGGCGATCTTGCCGATAGCTTTTGGTGGAGACGTTCGACGCAGACGCGCCGCGGGCCTCTGTACGATGCCGGTGTGTCGGCAGGGTTGTTGGTGGCGGCGACGGTTGTGGGCGCATTGCTCGACCGACCCGGTCTTGCCCCGAGCGTCATGATTGTATACGTGCTCGCCGTGCAGCTGTGCGCGTTTTTTACCTGGAGCCGCCTGTACTGTGTGCTGAGCTCGGTCGCCGCCGTGGCGCTCTATAACTTTTTGTTCATCGAGCCGCGGTACTCCCTAACGTTTATCGACCACATTCATCCCGGCATGTTTTTCATCATGTTCGTGGTCTCGCTCGTGTCGAGCTCGATCGCGCTGGCACTGCGCCGTGCCTTGGCACAGGCCGCTGCTAGCGACCGCCGTACGCAGATGGTTCTCGAAACCAACCGCATGTTGCAGCGCTGCGCCGACGAGCCGCAGATCGTGCATGCCATGGCCACGCAGCTGGCGCGCCTTTCGGGCTGCCCATGCGTGTGGTATAGCGCCGATGACGAAGGCGATGACCTGCTGCCGCGCTCGACATACACGGCCGTTGGCGACACCGCGCCGGTGCATGACCTGGCGCCTCAGATGCCGCCGCTGCTTTCGTCCTCGGCCTATGTGGGAACGCCGCTCGATGCCACCTATGGCGGCTCGGCGTTTTACGGTATTTACCTCACGGTGCGCTCGGGCGAGAGCATCGTACGCTCGGGCGGCCCTGCCTCGGTGGTGGGCGTGCTGGCTATCGTTACCGAGGCCGATGCGCTCACGTACGAAGAGCGGATGCTGGCCGATGCTATCGTGAGCGAAGGCGAGCTGGCGATTGATCGCGCCCGTGCCATGAAGGCTCGCGAGGAGGCAGCGGTGCTCGCCAAAAACGAGCAGCTGCGCGCCAACCTGCTGCGTTCCATCTCGCACGATCTGCGCACACCGCTCACGAGCATCTCGGGCAATGCCGATGTGCTGCTCGATCAGGGTTCGACCGGCACCGCCGTGCTCGACGACCAGACGCGCCGCAACATGCTGCTGTCCATTCGCTCCGATGCGCTGTGGCTCAACGCCACCGTCGAGAACCTGCTTGCCATCACCAAGCTCGAGGGCGGCGGTATGCATCTGTCGACCACGCTCGAACTCATGGACGATATCGTCGAGGAGGCGCTGCGCCACGTGAACCCGGCCGTGCGCGAGCACGACCTTAAGGTGGTGGCGGGCGACGAGCCGGCGCTCGTCAACGTCGATGCGCGCCTGATGGTGCAGCTTGTGGTGAACCTGGTGAACAACGCCATCACGTATACGCCGGCGGGCTCGCATATCGTGATTTCGATTGGTGTCGACGAGGGGCGCGTGACGTGCTCGGTCGCCGATGACGGCCCTGGCATTGCGCCCGAGGACCGCGGCCGCATCTTTGAGTCGTTCTACACCGCCAACCATGGCCTGGCCGATGGTCACCGCAGCGTGGGCCTGGGGCTTTCGCTCTGCCGCTCCATTATGCTCGCGCATGGCGGTAGCATAGAGGTTGCCGCGGCGGAACCGCACGGCTCGGTCTTTACGATTGAGCTTCCCGCCGCCGATGTTTCGTTTGATAAGGAGTAGCGCTGTGCCGAACTCTGCCGTGAAACCGCTGATCTTGGTCGTTGAGGACGACCCCGCCGTCCGCAACTTAATCGTAGCCGCACTCGAGGCGCACGGCCTGCGTCATATGGCCGTGGAGACCGGACACGCCGCCATTGCCGCTGCGTCGTCGCAGGCGCCGAGCATTGTACTGCTCGACCTGGGCCTGCCCGATATGGATGGCGTCAAGGTGGTGGAGTCGGTGCGTTCGTGGTCGGGCATGCCGATTATCGTGGTCTCGGCGCGCAGCGAGGACGCGGATAAAATCCGTGCGCTCGACGCCGGTGCCGACGATTACCTGACCAAGCCGTTTTCGGTCGAGGAATTGCTGGCGCGCATCCGCACCACGCTCAGGCGCCTGTCATATGAGCAGACGGGCAGCGTGGCGTCCGAGGGCACGTTCGATACGGGTGAGCTGCACATCGATTACGATGCCGGTATCGCCACGATGGCCGGCGAGGAGTTGCATCTGACGCCGATCGAATACAAGCTGTTGTGCCTGCTGGCCCACAACGCCGATAAGGTGCTCACGCACCAGTTTATCCTGCACGAGATCTGGGGCACCGCGACCAAGAGCGACCTGGCGAGCCTGCGTGTCTTTATGGGCACGTTGCGTAAGAAGATCGAGTCCGACCCCGCGCATCCGCGCTATATCCAAACGCACGTAGGCATTGGCTACCGCCTAGTCACCCAAGGCTAGCCCATCGCCCACATCCCCTCATGAGTTGCGGTGAAATACGGACGGAATTGGCCTATTTGGCGGCCAAACAGTCCATATTCCACCGCAACTTTGTTATTTGCCCTTGGGCTTGCTGGCGTAGAACTTCTTCTTTTTGGGCTTACCGGCGGAGTCAGGCTTGCCGTTGCCGCGCGGCCCCCGGTCGCCTGCCTGCGCGTGCGCGGGTGCCGTTGCGCGAGGCTTGCGGGCTTCGGGGTTGCGCAGCTCCTCGACACGCTCGGCAATTTCCTCGGCGCTAAAGCCGGCTTCTGCCATGGCGTCCTCGATGGGCAGGCGGCGCACGATATAGCAATGGTGCACCTTCTGGTTGCGCGCGAAATCCTCGGGGATGGTCTGCGCCGTAATGTCCTGTAGCACGACGCCCGCGCGCGCGAGCTTGCGCGTCTCGGGGCGGAAGCCGCGCAGGTTGCAGCTAAAGATGGCGTGGCCGCCCTGTGCGAGCAGGCGCGATACGCCGGCCAAAAGCTCAACATGGTCGCGCTGGACATCCCAGGTGCGGCGGCCCATCTTGGATGAGTTCGAAAACGTGGGCGGGTCGACAAAAATCAGGTCCCAGCGGTTGCGCGTCTGGCGCTGGTCGCGAATCCAGGCAAGCACGTCGTCGCGCACAAAATGATGCTGCGGACCAACAAAGCCGTTCTGGCGCATATTGCGCTCGGCCCAGTCCAGGTAGGTGTTGGAAAGGTCGACCGTCACAGTTTCCTCGACGCCGCCGTCTGCCGCATAGCAGGTGGCGGTGCCGGTATAGGCGAACAGATTGAGGAAGCGGCGTGCCTGTTTGGCGTGCTCGCGCACCAGGTTGCGGGTGACGCGGTGATCCAGGAAGATGCCCACATCCAGGTAGTCGTCAAAGTTGACGGCAAAGGTAAGGCCGCCCTCTTCGATGAGCGGCAGACGACGGCGCGCGATGTTGGCGCGCTCGCCCGATGCGCCCTTGCCGGCGCCCTGTTTGCCGTACTGCGAGCCGCCGCGCGAACGCATGCGGGCCTTGGCGTGCACATGTTCGGCCGGAACATCCAGGATACGCGGTGCGATGGCCAAGATGTCGAGCATGCGGGCTTGGGCAAGCGCGGGGTCGATGGTCTTGGGCGCGGCGTATTCGGCGATGACGAGCCAGCGGCCCGGCGTCTGCGGGCAGCCCTCGTACAGGTCGATGGCAGCGGAGTAGTCGGGCAGGTCGGCATCGTAGACGCGGTAGCAGCTCACGCCCTCGCGCTTGGCCCACTTGCGGCGCAGACGGGCGTTCTTGCGCAGGCGGTTGGCGAACTGCTCGGATTCGGGGATGAGCACGGGCAGCGGCTTGCCGTCGCCCAAGTCGAGCGTGGCGGCAGGCTCGGGCATGGCGGGGGCGGGGACTTCGTCGCTGATGACGTCGTCGGCGTCCGCGGTCTCGCCCTCAGCATCCGCGCTGGTCGCAGCCTCAAACGCTGCGGCGGCGTGGTCGAGCGAGGGCCAAACCTCAATAGCCGCCTCCTCGTTATTGGGCATGACGGCGATGGAGCGCGCGGGCTCGGCATGGAGCGCGCGGGCCATAAGGCCATCGCGGGTGAGTGCGGCGACCGGTGCCGAAGCGAGCTCGGGCGCGCGGCGCAGCTCGCCGACCAGCGTCATGGCGTCGTGCATGAGCGAAAGCGGGGTCTCGGTGGTGTCTGCGACCACGGCGGCACCGGCGACGGCGCCCGCATGGTCCAGCACGGTGGCGGGCTTGGCGGCACAAAAGTCGACAAAACGCTTGTAGCCAGCGCTCTTGACCATGCGCTCGGCGGTCTTGCGGGCGGCGGGGTCGATGTCTACGGCCACGATGCGTGCCTGGCGCTCGCGCGCCGCGGTCTCGCGTTCGCGCGCCTCGGCAAGCAGCTGCTCCCACAGAGCGGCGTCGTGCAGCTGCCAGCCCTCAAAGCCCCAGCGCTCGCGTGCGGCGCCCGGGGCGCGGTCGGTCAGAATGTTCACGGCCTCTAGCAGCAGACCGCCGCCGGCGCACGAAGCATCGATCAGCGTGGGAAGGGCTTCATTCTCGTAATCGTCGACCGTCAACTCGCGCTCGCACAGTGCGGTCCAGCCGACCTGCGCCAGCACTAGGGCGGCGTAGTCGGGGCGCAGCACGTGCGCGCCCTCGCCGGCGCGGGTCGCTGCGGGCGGCAGGCGTTTGAACAGCGGGTCGCCCGAAAGGTCCAGGCTGATGCTCGCGCGGCGCTGACGCAGCGAAAGCAGTAGGTGAACATCGGGGTCGGCGGCGTCGACATCGGCGCGACGGCCCGTGGTCTCGGCCAGACGGTCGCACAGCGCGTCCTTGGCGCGCAGGGCCGAGAAGCGCGTGTTGCGCAGCTGCTCGGTCACGCCGCGGGCGGTGATGGCGATGGTGGCGCCGGGGCGGATGATGGTCTCCCAGGCGATGTCGTAAACGCTGCCGTACAGCTCGTCGGCATCCTGCGCCTCAAAGCGCCCAAGCACCACAAACACGCGGCTGGCCAGGCGCGACCACAGACAGGCGCGGTAGCCTTCCTCGAGCTCGCCCTCAAACGTAGCGCGGCCCTTCAGGCGGCGGACATGCGAAAGCCCGAGGCGTTTAAGCTCATCGGCGAGTGCGGACTCAAAGCCCTCGGGGCAGCTTGCGTAAAATTCCATGGGTGACCTCTCTGATTGCGTCGCTCCATTATATGATGGATGCTTCGTTTGCTCTCGCCCTCGAAAGGAACCCATATGATTGATGCGTGCCCCTTGATTCCCATTTTCATTGCAACAGCCTCAGGACTCGGGGCCTCGCACAGGCTCCCGCCGCCTTACAGAACTGAAAGCTGGGCGTAGGGCAAATCCATGGCACGCGACCTGCGATTGCTCGGCCATAGATGGCGTAATCGAGGCTAAGGGAGGGCATCATGCGCAAGGCAAACGAGAGCTGGTTCTGGCACGCGAACGACATGGTGGTGGCGGGCGACATGAACCTCGTGGTCCGCGTCCTGTGGGCCGCGCTCATCGTAGGCATCGGCGTCGCGACGATGGCCACGCTCTGGATCGTCACGAGGTAGCGCGCCACGAACGGATGACGAGGCACGCGGCGCATGCCACGCTGACGGAACCCTAGCCTCGCTGCTGGACAATCTGTTCGATGAGCTTCGCGACGGAGTCCTCGGCTGCGTCCCCGATCAGGTGATGGGCCGCGGCCTTCGCCTCTGGCATCGCGCCCGCGACTGCGTAGGAGTTCGGCACCTTTTCGAGGAGCGTTGCGTCGTTTTCCGAGTCTCCGATAAAAGCGACCTCGTCCAGCGTGACCCCAAGGCTGCCGAGAAGCGCGTCGAGTCCGTTTACCTTGCTCCAGCCAGCCGGAACAACATCGAGGAAGAATGGGACGGGCGAGGGGAAATCAAGCTCTGGGCAGGCTTCCTTGCATCGACTCCGAACGACTTCCGTCGGGGCGGAGCTGACGTTGACGAAGATGCCGGCGGTGATGACGTCACGGTTCGTGGGCACGTCTCCGAGCGCCATGTCTCTTCCGGAGTCCTTAACGATTTCCAGGGCGAATTCGTCGCCAGGCTCGACGGCGCAGAGGAACTGCTCGCAGCGTTTGCCTGTCTCATCGACATCGGCGACTAGCCAGAGTGACGTCCCCGCGTAGGGGCGTACGGCGCTATCGAGCTTGACGAGGGCCTCCGTCGAGAGCGTCTTTTTGAACACGAGTTCGCCGCCGGAGAAGACCTTCTTTCCGTTGGCCATGATGCCGGTCGAGAAACAGCGCGTGTCGCCGTCAAAGGCATCGGCCAGGTCGGCGTAGTCGCGGCCGCTTGCGGGGCCGAACGCGATGCCCGCATCAAGCGCCGAAAGAATCGCGCTGTGCGTGCGCTCCGATACGACCCTTGAGCCAAACGGCAGCAGGGTCCCGTCCATGTCTGCGAGGATGAGCTTTATCAAGGGGTCCTCCCGTTTCGGTCTGGGCGTCGGTGCGCCGGTGTGCGTCGTCCTAGCTGTATTGCCTGTCTCCCAAGAGATTCTTCGAGATGATCCTGTTAAACTCTACCGGGTCATCCCAGCAAGAGGTCAGGAAGAGGAACAGCAGCTCGATGACGAAGTTGATCGAGCTGTGCGAGAAGGCGACCTCGGTTCCGGTGATGGCCTGATCTCGCGAGATGGCTCGGATGATATACGTGGCACGCTTCGCGAGCGGCGTATCTGGGTTGTCTGTGATCATGATGATGGGGGTGTTCGAATCCTCGGCAGAGTCGAATATGTTGACGAGGCGCTTCGAGTATCCGGACGTCGAAATGACGAGCAGGATGTCATTCTCCTTGAGGCTGGTTGCGGCGGAGACCATGGCATCGGTGGTACTGGGGCAAAACGCCCTGACTCCAACCTGTGAGAGCTTGAACGCCGCGTTTACGCCCATGCTAATCGAGTTGCCGACGCCCGCAATCAGGACGAGGTTGGCGTTGTGGAGCAGATTGACGACTGTCGAAAAGTCATCGGAGTCAATGAGCGAGGCGGTTTGGGAGAGCTCCTTGACCTTGTGAGACAGGACGTACTTAATGGAGCCCTCGACGTCGTCCAGAGTAACCTTGCCGCCCGTGGCCTTTTCCTCGCCGGAGGCCCTGCTGATGGATATGCCGAGCGCCAGACGCATGTCCGAATAGGTTCGGTAGTCAAGCGTCCTTGCGAACCTCGAAACAGACGCCGGTGACGTACCGGTTTCTGCGGCGAGTTCGCGGACGGTCATCGTTGCGACGTCCGACGGGTGGTCGAGCACATACGTTGCGATTGCCTTCTCCGAGGGGGATAGGCTGCTCATGACCGCGCAGATGTGGCTGAGCACATCTCCTGTCTTATCCATGGTTACTCCTTGGCCCTAGTTTGCTTTGTATCTTAGGTCAAGAGAGGTGAAAATAAAGCAAAATGTTTCATAAGCGGTGAAATAGCGTTTCACCGCTGATTTCCTACCGTTCACGGTAAATCGGTGCTTCCCCGGCGCAATCTCATCTTGAGCTGCTATCTTATGAGCCGTGAAACAACAGCACGAAAACGATGAAACAACAGAACATTGTTCCAACGCCTCGCAACTTCGTTTCACGCTAGATGGCGAATCACTTCGAAGCCCAGACAGGCACCCGGTGAGCAAGAAGGGAGAAGCACGATGCACAACGCCAGGACAAACGCAAGCATGACTTCGCTGTTCTTCGCGAACGTCCTCTACTGGGTCTGCGCGGGCGTGTACTCGCCGTTCCTCTCCGCTCACTACACGAGCCTCGGCCTCAGCGCAGCCCAGACCGGCATCCTCCTCGCGGCGACCCCGGTGTGTGCGCTCGCCATCCAGCCGCTCTGGTCGACGATCGCCGACAAACTCGGGCGCCGCCGCGCGGTCATCGTGATCCTCTGCCTTGCGGCGGCGGTACTCGCTCCGCTGTATTACCTGGCGTCGACGTTCGTCCCGGTCCTTCTCGTAACCTTTGCGTTCTCGGCGTTTTTCTCGGGGCTCCTGCCCCTGAGCGACTCCCTCGTCATCGAGCTCGCGGATCGCTCTGGCCTGGACTTTTCTCGCATTCGCATGGGTGGCACTATCGGCTATGCCATCGTCGTCCTGATCGTCGGTCGGCTGCTCGACATGGCTCCTCAAATCCAGTTCGCGGTGGTCTCCGCCGCGCTGGTGGTCTTCGCGGCTCACATGTGGCGCCTCCCCGAGGCGGGAGTTCGCGCCAATGCCGCGGACGATCCCAAGGTCTCCCACGGAAAGGGCCTCCTCTCGCTGTTCACCAGCAATGAGATCGCCTTCGTCTTGGTCTTCGCCTTCATCAGTTCGGCCGCGATTGGCTTCATCGGAGCGTTCTTGGGCCGCTACGCGGTCGAGCTTGGCGAGGGTCAGAACCTCGTGGGCGTCCTGAGTGCGGTCTCCGCTGCGAGCGAGATCCCCATCCTGCTCGTTTCCTCCAAGCTGGTCAGGCGCTTCGGCGAGATGAACCTCCTGATCTTTTCCTGCTTCATGGCGGCGCTCAGGCTCGTGCTCGTGGGCACCGGCATCGTCCCGGTCATGATCTGCGGCCAGCTGCTGCAGAGCGTGAGTTACATGACCGTCTACTACTCCTGCGTTACCTACATTGCCAACCACACTTACGAGGATTGTCGCGCTCGAGGTCAGAGCGCCTTCGCGATGGTCCAGAGCGGTCTGTCCGTCGTGGTTGCGAACCTGTTTGGCGGTTGGGCGTGCGACGCGCTCGGCACGCACGCGGGTTTCCTGGCCTTCGCCCTCGCTTCAACGATTGCTGCAGTCGCTGCTCTTGTGGCGTACGTGCTATGGCGTCGAAGCGCGACGCCGCAGCCTGAGGGCCAGGCGGCCGCATAGGCTCCACCGCGCCTCGCAAGCGCCTGCCTGCCTCGCGCTTCGCTTCGTGTTCAACCAGCTGACGAGCTGAGAACTGTCCGATCCAATGATTATTCAGGTGAAAGGAAGACAAAGATGTCTCTCATCAAGGTCAACGAGCTTCTTCAACATGCGACCGAGCACCACTATGGCGTGCCCGCGATTAACGTCATCAATACGGAGACCATCCGTTATGCGATCCAGGCCGCCGAGGATGAGCACATGCCCATCATCATCCAGTACTGGCCCGGCTTCGAGGACCACTGCGCCCTCGACATCATCGCCTTCGCCGCCCGCTATTACGCCGAGCGCGCGAGCGTGCCCGTCGCCGTCCACCAGGATCACTCCGCTGGTTACGAGATCGCCGTCAAGGGCGTCAAGGCCGGCTTCCCATCCGTCATGGTCGACGGCTCCTCACTTCCCTATGAGGAGAACTACCAGCTCACGAAGGACGTCGTCCAGGTCGCCAAGATCTTCGACGTCGACATCGAGGCCGAGCTCGGCCATGTCGGCAACGGCTCTGACGCCAACGACTTCGTGAACAGCGACCACTACACCGACCCGAACCTCGCCGAGGAGTTTGTCGAGGGCACCGGTTGCGGCTCGCTCGCCATCGCCGTCGGCAATGCCCATGGCCCCTATGTCAAGGTCCCGAACCTCGACATGGAGCGCATCAAGGCCTGCAGGGAGGCCGTCAGCGTCCCCCTCGTCATGCACGGATGCTCCGACATCCCCGACGAGCAGCTCCAGGAGGCCGTGAACCTCGGCATGAGTAAGTTCAACATCGCCACGGAGTACTTCCGTTCCATGTACCGCGCCTTCGAGAAGGACATCAACTCCGGTAAGAACGACGGCAACGGCGTTGGCCTCCTGATGGACGCCGCCCCCGACATGCGCGCGTTCGTCGCCAGCAAGATCCAGCTTCTGAACCCCAACCACTATTCGCTCTAGGAGAGACTCGATGAAGAAAGTTCTTGTCGCGTCGCACGGCCACCTTGCAAGCGGAATCAGGAGCTCGATCGGAATCCTGACCGGCATGGCGGACATGGTGGAGGCAGTTGACTGCTACGTGGACGACTCCGATTTCACCCCTCGCATCCAGGCCTTTATAGACTCGGTGGGCCCTGAGGACGAGGCCATCATCTTCACCGACATCTACGGTGGTTCCGTCTTCCAGAAGGTCGTCCTTATGGAGCCGGAGAAGCGCGGGATCGTCCACGTCACCGGTATGAACCTCGGCCTCGTGATCGAGACGCTCCTCGGCGCCGAGCCGGTCACGGCAGATTCGATCAAGCAGAGCGTCGAGCTGGCGAGGGCGACGATGCAGGTCGTCGAGCCTCCGAGCAAGGTCTTGGACAACGAGGAGTCCGAAGGAGACTTCTTTGATTAGAGAGTACTAACAAGTAGAGAGAGGAAGCAATGATTGTTCAGGTTCGAGTCGATGACCGTCTGATTCACGGACAGGTCGCCCTGGTGTGGACCAAGGAGCTCAACACCACCAGGATCATCGTCGCCAACAAGCACGCCGTGGAGAGCGACGCCCTTCGTATGACGCTTTCCATGGGTACGCCGGCGGGCCAGAAGCTCCTCGTCAAGGACGTTCCGGATGCTTGCCGCATCGCGAACGATCCGCGTGCGGACTCCATGCGCATCTTCGCGCTCACCAACTGCGTGCGTGACGTGCTTGAGCTCGTTAAGGGCGCGCCGGGCAAGATCGAGGGCGTGAACGTTGCCAACGTCGGCCGCTTCGACAAGTCCGATCCGGATAGCAAGGTCGCCCTCAACTCCACGATCATGCTCAACCCGGATGAGCTCGAGGCCGCAAAGGAGCTTTGCGAGCAGGGTATTCCGGTTTTCCATCAGCTTATCCCGTCCAATCCCAAGACTCCTCTCAAGAGTCTGATCGAGGCGGCGGGGAAATAAGGGGATTTGGCCAGGCGGCCAAATGAAATGAAAGAAAGGAAGTCAAATGATTGGGTTGGCAATAATGGCCTGGTTGACCGTGCTGATTTGCTACGGCGGCAACTGGGTTCTCGGTCAGTGCATGATCGAGCGTCCTCTCGTGGTAGGCCTCGTTGCGGGCCTCCTGATGGGCGACGTCAAGACCGGTGTCATCATCGGTGCCTCTCTCGAGGCGATCTTCATGGGCGCGGTTAACATCGGTGGCGCTATCTCCGCCGAGCCCGTTACCGCGACCGCCCTCGCCGTCGCCTTCACCGTTGGCGCCGGCATCGACCAGGGTGCTGCTATCACGCTGGCCGTTCCCGTGGGCGTCGTCACCGCGTTCCTCTCGATCTTCATGAACAACGTGTTCCTCGCGTTCTTCGCCGCCACCTTTGACAAGATGGCCGCTGAGGGCAACGAGAAGGGCCTCGCGCTTCAGCACTTCGTTCTCTGGTTCGTTAAGTACGCCGTCTTTGGCCTCATCGCCTTCCTTGGCGTTTACCTCGGTGCCGAGCCCGTTGCCGCCATCGTTAACCAGATTCCGGCCAATGTCATGAACGGCCTCAACGCCGTGGGCGCCCTCCTGCCCGCCGTTGGTATGGCGCTCCTGCTCCAGATGCTGTGGAGCACCGAGCTTAGCATCTACTTCTTCCTGGGCTTCACGCTCTACCAGTACCTCGGTCTCCCGATGATCGCCATCGCGGTTCTCGGTGTCATCATCGCGGTGGCCTCCGCCCTCCGCGACAAGGAGATCTTCGACCTCACCAAGAAGGGCGTGGCCGCCCAGGCCGTTTCCGGCGACTCTGTAACCAGCGACGAGGAGGATTTCTTCGCATGAGCAACCTGACCAAGAATGTGAGCCCTGAAGACAAGAAGATGCTCAACAGCATTTTCCTGCGCTCCTTCTCCGTGTTCGCCTCCTGCGCCGGCGGTTCTGTCAAGGCTGGCGCCGACGGCTGGCTGTACTCCGTCCAGCCCGCGCTTAACCGCTACTACGCCGATGACCCCGAGGCCCGTGCCGACGCCATGAAGCGTCACACGACTTGGTACAACATTACCCAGAACGTCGGCACGTTCGCCATGGGCCTCGTCGCCTCTATGGAGAGGGAGAACTCGCAGCACGAAGACTTCGACACCGAGTCCATCGACGGTATCAAGGTCTCCCTGATGGGCCCGATGTCCGGCATCGGCGACGCAATCTTCTGGGGCGTCCTGCGTGTTATCGCCGCCGGTATCGGCATCAACCTCGCCATGAGCGGCTCGCCCCTCGGCGCGATCATGTTCTTGCTGATCTACAACATCCCGTCGATCCTCTGCCGATACTTCATGACCTACCTCGGCTTCAGCATGGGCACCAGCTTCATCTCCGAGATGTACGAGGGTGGTCTCATGAAGCTCATCACCAAGGCGACCTCCACGATCGGCCTCGTGATGATCGGCGCCATGACCGCGGCGAACGTCCAATTCAACACAATCCTGTCCATTCCGGTTCAGGACTCTGACCCCGTTATGATCCAGACCTACCTCGACTCGATCTTCAAGGGCATCGTGCCCCTGGGACTTACGCTCGTCGTCCTCTGGCTCCTGCGCAAGAAGAACGTGAACGTCAACATCATCCTGGTCGGCATCATGGTTCTGGCGCTCGTCCTCGGCCTCGTGGGCATCGTGTAAGGCGGCTTTCGGATCATTAGAAGCTTGTCCAAGGCAATTCCCGGCGGCACGCGATCGAGGGCATTCGACGCGTGCCGCCCCATTATAAGGAGAGAACATGCGCTACACGCACCTCAAGAACTCCGACGTCGACGTCTCCCAGCTCGCTGTGGGCACCTGGGCGATCGGCGGCGACTCCTTTGGTGAGAACGATGACGCCGCCAGCATGTCCGCCATCCGCACCATGCTCGATCACGGCGTCAACCTCATCGACACCGCGCCGTGCTATGGCAACGGCACGTCCGAGAAGGTCGTCGGCAACGCGCTCAGGGGCGTCGACAGAGAGAGCTACCTGCTCTCGACCAAGGTTGGCCTGATCACCAGCGCCGCCGGCTATGACCGCGACTCTTCGTTCAAGAACATCATGAGGGAGGTCGAGAGCTCGCTGCGCAACCTCCGCACCGACTACATCGACTTCTACTTCGTGCACTGGCCCGACGCCAAGACCCCGTTCTCCGAGACGATGTGCGCCCTCCAGCTCCTCAAGGAGCAGGGCAAGATTCGCCACATCGGCGTCTCCAACTTCACAACCGAGATGATCGAGGAGTGCGAGAAGGTCGCTCAGATCGACGTCCAGCAGCCGCCCTATTCCATGGTCGACCGCTCCTCCGAGGACCTCATCAAGTGGGGTTACGAGCGTGGCATCGACTCCTTCACCTATGGCTCCCTTGGCGCGGGCATCCTGTCGGGCAAGTTCCGCGAGCTGCCGAAGTTCGAGGAGGGCGATGTTCGCGGCGGCTTCTACGACTACTTCCAGGAGCCCAAGTTCTCGCGCGTCCAGGAGCTGCTCAAGGTCATGGACGAGATCGCCGAGGCTCATGACAAGCCCGTGGCACAGGTCGCCGTGAACTGGAGCACCCAGAAGGAGTACGTGGGCACCGCGCTCGTTGGCGTGCGCACGGACGCCCACGCGATTCAGAACTGCGAGACGTTCGAGTGGGAGCTTTCCGCCGATGAGATGGCCAAGCTTGACGCCAAGCTTGACGAGCTGAAGATCGGCTAGCCATGGGCACCGAGGAGAGGAAGTACCCCACTTCCGAGCTTGAAGTGCTTGAGCGTGGATCTAGGGAGGTCGTGGAGCCCAACGGGCTGAAGCTCCTGCTGAAGCCCGTGCCGGGAGACGAGCGCGAGCACGTGCTCGATCCGCGCGTCTACGCGCGCGCCCATGCGAAGCTCGCCGCCGGCCCGGCGCCGGCGGGGCCGGTGGACGTGATCGCGTGGCGTTCCGCTCCTAACAAGGAGACCCATGTCGTGAGGGGCTCGAACGTCGCCAAGAAGACCGTCGTCATGAACTTTGGCGACAGGGGCATTCCCCTGCACGTCTTCACGCCCGAGGGCCACGAGAGCGGCTCCGCCGCGCTCGTGTTCATCCACGGCGGCGGCTTCATGGTGGGCAACATTGGCCAGTACGAGAACTGCCTGCGCGACATCGCTGAGCGAACGGGCTGTGTCGCGATCTACCCGGAGTACCGCCTGTCTCCCGAGACGATGTTCCCCGGTGGTGTCGAGGACTGCGTGAAGACGCTCGACTGGCTTGTCGAGCATGCGGATGAGCTGGGTGTCGACGCGACGCGGGTCGCCGTGGCTGGCGACTCCGCGGGCGGAAGCCTGACCAATGCCGTCGTCCTCGACGGGTCCCATGCGGACAGGATACAGCTCGTGGCCGAGCTGTATCCGCTCGTCGACGGCGGCCCTGTTCCGGAGGAATGGTCCTATGACCTCTATGAGATCGTGAACGACCAGAGGGCCGAGGCTCTGAGCAGGGTGGATCGCATCCGCAACGCCAACGACGACCTGCCAATGATGTATACCAACGGCAATGCGGAGGAGATGCTCGACCCGAGGGTGTCTGCCCTGTTCGCGGAGGACGTGAGCGCGTTCCCCCGCACGGTCATCATCTCTTCCGAGTATGACTACCTGCGCTATCAGGACGAGCTATTCGCGAAGAGGCTGCAGGATGCGGGCGTTGACGTCACCGCGATTCGCTATCGCGGCTGCGACCACGGCTTCTTCGAAATGTACGGCGTGATGCCTCAGGCTGAGGACGTCTGCCGCGTCATCTCCGAGGAGCTTGCGAAGATCTAGGGGCTCGTCGCGGCGGCCTCCTGGACGAGTGACGGTCCGGCGGGATGCTAGGTGCGTCCCACCGGACCTTTGCGTTGACGGGCGCGTGCCGCTTGCCGGAGGGCGTGTGTGGGGTTCGCTTCGGCGGTGCCGGATTGACCGGGAGATGCGTTTACCGCCGCTTTTCCAAGTGAGTCCAGCAAGCAAATCGCGAGCTGAGCCCCAAGGGTATCGACAAGGGCGTGGGTGTGGCGCGAGCGCTGGAGTATCTGGGCCGCGAGGGAAATGCGCGCACCTTTGGCTTTGGCGATTCGGGCAACGACCTGGGCATGCTCGTCGCCGTCGAGACGGCCGTGGCCATGGGCAACGCCATGCCCGAGGTCAAGGCGGTCGCCGACTACGTGACCGACGATGTCGCCCACGACGGCACCGTCACTGCCATGCGCCACTTCGGCTTGATCTAATAAATGGCCGGTTCGCCCTCACTGTGGGTGAACCGGCCATTTGAGTTATTTTGCAAAATAGAGCTTGGGATGACTGCGGCTGCTCTCGATTGCCGCTGTCATGATGCCCTCGTTGTCCCCATCAACGATGATGCCATCGAGGTCATCGATCTGAGCAGACTGATAAAAACTGGTCTTGTTGAACTTTCCCTGGTCAACCATCATGTAGCCCTGGTTTGAGTTGGTCAGATACGTGCGCTTGATCATGGCCGAGAAGTCATGCTCGACGGTAAAGCCGTGGTCGGGATGGAATCCGTCCGCGCTCACAAATGCCTTGTCGGCATGAAGCTTACTCATGCAGTCGAGCGTCAGCGCGCCCGCGAGATAGAGGTGACCCTTGCGCACGGAGCCGCCCAGCAGCACTACCGAAGCATTGGGCAGATTAAAGCTGGCATAGTTTGCGATGGCAAGATCGCCGGTGATGATGGTGATATCGCGTTTGTCCATGAGGGCTTTAGTGAAGTAAAAGGCCGTGGTGCCGATGTCAATCACCAGAACGTCACCATCGTCAACAAGGGTTGCCGCGGTCGCGGCGATTGCCTCCTTGGCCTCGACCTGGACATTGATGCGCTCTTCGGGATACGAAATGGCATTGGAACGAGAAAGCGATACCGCTCCGCCACGTACGCGACGCAATTTGCCTTCCGATTCCAGCGAGACGAGGTCGTGTCGCGCGGTAACTTCCGAAACCGAAAAGCGGCGAACGATGTCGGATACCGAGATATTTGGCTTTTCGGCCAGCCAGTTCATGATAAATCGCTGACGTTCGGCCGGAGAAAGGTCTGAAGTTGATGCCATAAGTCGCTCCTTTTGAACGAAAGGCAAAAGAAATGCCTTTCGTATTCGAAATATAACGTATCGATATGAAAAGAACAAGGCATAATCGAATGAACAAAATGAATGATATGGCATGTTCTTACATCATAAGTAGCGGATGGTGTGCACGTAAATGGCCTGTAAAGAGTTTTGTTCTGAAAGTGTTGCCGAAAAGCGATACGTTCACGCCCGATATTCGACCGTTCACGGAAAGTTGTCAATTGGGCTTTCGATATCTTTTGAAGTAGTTTATAAAAGAAAGCCGAAGAGCTTTTGAAACAAAGAAAAAGGCTTTCGATAGCAATAATGCTAGATGAGAAAGGACCGAACATATGGCGATTAAGGTGTTTGCCGACGGCGCTAACCTCGAGGGCATGCTTGACATGCACGACAACGGCAACGTTCAGGGCTTCACGACCAATCCTTCCCTTATGAAGGCCGGTGGCGTGACCGACTACCGTGCTTTTGCCAAGACGGTTCTTGAGCACATCACCGATGTTTCGGTCTCTTTTGAGGTGTTCGCCGACGACGAGGCTGGTATGGAGGCCGAGGCTCGCGAGATCGCAACCTGGGCGGACAACGTCTACGTTAAGATTCCGGCGCTCAACACCAAGGGCGAGTCCACCGCTGCGCTGGTCAAGCGCCTTTCTGCCGATGGCATCAAGGTGAATGTCACCACCATCTTCACGCCCGAGCAGGTCGACGAGTTCGTCGATGCCGTCTCTGCCGATACCCCCTCTATCCTGTCTATCTTTGCCGGCCGTATCGCCGATACCGGTGTCGACCCGCTGCCCCTCATGGCAGAGTCCGTAAAGAAGGCTGCCGTCAAGCCTGCCGCCGAGGTTCTCTGGGCATCCACGCGTGAGGTGCTCAACATCTTCCAGGCAGAGTCTGTTGGCTGCCAGATCATCACGGTCCCCAATGCCCTTCTTGCCAAGCGTAAGAATTTCGGAAAAGATTTGCTCGAGTACTCGCTTGATACGGTCAAGGGCTTTGCCCGCGACATTCAGGCGCTCGGTTTTCACATCCTGCCCGAGGAGTAGGGGACGAACATGCTGACCGATCTTCTTAAGCCCGAGCTTGTTGCCTGCCATGTCGAGGCCTCCGATTGGGAGGAAGCGATTAAGGCATGCGGCAAGCTGCTCGTAGACGCAGGCAAATGCGACCAGAGCTATGTCGACGCCATGATTTCATCGGTTCACAAATTCGGTCCCTATATGGTCTTGGAAGAGGGCATCGCCATGCCCCACGCTCAGGCCGATGGCAATGTGAGCGAAGCGGGAATCTGCATCGTCACGCTTGATCCTGCGGTCGCATTTGGACATGAGGATTTCGATCCGGTTCACGTGCTCGTGGGCATCTGCGCACCCGACCCCAAGGCTCATCTTGGTTGCTTGGCGGAGCTTTCGCAGATGTTCGAGGACGAGGACTGCGTTGCCAAGCTCAGCGCGTGCGATACGCCCGAGCAGGTTCTGGAGACCATGCGTTCATTCTTTTAGGCCTTAATGGCACGGCGATGCGTCGCCGCTTTTGGATAGACGGGAAAACCGTCACGTGTAGGAGAGGAAGGTTGCCATGCATATCATCACCGTATGCGGAAACGGCATCGGGTCCAGCCTGATGCTCGCTGGCAAAGTCGAGGAGCTTTGCGAGGAGGAGGGCATCAAGGCCGACGTTGAGTCTATGGACCTGAACGGTGCTTCTTCCGCAAATCCGGATCTGTTCATCACCGTTAAGGAGCTCGCCCCCGAGCTTCACGGCAACGTTGTGATCGTTCGCAGCTATGTGAACAAGAAGAAGATCCGCGAAGACGCCCTCGAGGCAATCAAGGCGGCCGCCGCTAACGCCTAAAGCGGCACAAAAAAGGGCGGTTCCCTGTGGAAGAGGGAAACGCGCCCACGTTAAAAAGAAAGGAAGCCCAGATGCAAGTCATCCTTCCCATACTTGAGTTTATCCAATCGATTCTGACCAAGCCAGCATGGATTATGGGCCTGTTCGCTTTTGTCGGCCTTGTCGCGCTTAAGCGTCCCGCCCACAAGGTGATGACGGGCACCCTGAAGCCGATCCTTGGCTACATCATGCTGTCCGCTGGCGCCGCTGTTGTTCAGGAGAACCTTGCTCCGCTGGGTACCTTCATCGAGACCGGTTTCCACATCACCGGCGTCGTGCCCAACAACGAGGTCGTCGTTTCGATGGCTCAGAGCGTCCTCGGCGTTCAGACCATGATGATCCTGATTCTCGGCTACGTCGTGAACATTATCATTGCTCGCTTTACCAAGTTTAAGTACATCTTCCTGACGGGCCATCACAGCATGTTCATGGCTTGCCTGCTGTCTGCTGTTCTGCAGGCATCTGGCTTCGAGGATGTCCAGCTTATCATTGTGGGTGGTATGTTCCTGGGCCTCGTGAGCGCTATGCTTCCCGCCGTCGGCCAGCGTTTCACCGAGAAGGTTACCGATGGCGACGAGATCGCAATGGGTCACTTCGGCTCGCTTGCCTACTATATCTCCGCTGCGGTCGGTACGCTGTTTGCCAAGGACGCCGAGGAGAACAGCACCGAGAAGATCGAGGTTCCCGAGAAGTATGCCTTCCTGCGCGACACCACCATCTCCACGGCTCTTACTATGGCCTTCTTCTACCTGGTGACTGCTTTTGCTGCCTACATTGCAGATCCTGCGGTTGTTGCTGAGACCGCTGGCGGCGACAACGTGATTGTTTACGCCCTGACCTGCGCTCTGTCCTTCGCCGTCGGTGTCACCATCGTCTATAACGGCGTCCGTATGATCCTTGCCGACCTGGTCCCGGCTTTCCAGGGCATCTCCAACAAGCTGATCCCTGGTGCCATCCCGGCCGTCGACTGCGCCGTCTTCTTCCCCTATGCTCCCACCGCCGTCATCCTCGGCTTTGTCGCTTCCTTTATCGGTGGCGTGGTCGGTATGTTCATCGTGGGCGCTACCCTGGGCATCTTCATCATCCCGGGTATGGTTCCCCACTTCTTCTGCGGTGCTACCGCCGGCATCTACGGCAATGCTACCGGTGGCCGCAAGGGCGCAGCTCTTGGCGCTTTCGTCAACGGCCTGCTCATCACCTTTGCCCCTGCTCTGCTCCTGCCTGTTCTTGACGTCTTCGGCTTCGAGAACACTACGTTCGGCGACTTCGACTTCTCCGTTATTGGTATTACGCTCGGCCGCGCTGCCGAGGCCTTCGGTACCACCGGTGTCTACGCGATTCTCGCTGTCCTTCTGATCGTTGCCTTTGTCCCCAACTTCATCCACACCAAGGGCGCTGTGATCAACCACGTTGAGGAAGAGTAATCCAGGCATACGTTAAGCCCTAATCGGGCGGAGCTCCGATAACCGGCTCCTACACGGAAGCGGTGACGTCTCAAATGAGGCGTCACCGCTTTTTGTTTTGGAGTGGTTGTGAAAACGTGTTGACGAAGCATCGTCTCTGCGCCGTGAGTGGAATCAAACGCAATGAATGGCAAAAACGTTTTGCCGCTGGGGCGTTGATATAAAAATGGTAAAACCGTAAAACCGTTCGCCGAGAAGATAAAAACCCGCAGCTCACGCCTTGATAAACATAGGTAAAGTGTTTAGCAGTTTAACGCCCATGTGCAAGCGAAAGGAATCAGACAGATGGCAATCAAGGTGTTCGCTGACGGTGCAAACCTCGAGGGCATGCTCGACATGTACGAGAACGGCAACGTTCAGGGCTTCACGACCAATCCGTCCCTCATGAAGAAGGGCGGCGTGACGGATTACCGCGCGTTTGCCAAGGAGGTCCTGGCCCACATCACCGATGTGTCCGTCTCGTTTGAGGTCTTTGCCGACGACGTCAAGACCATGGAGGTCGAGGCCCGCGAGATCGCTACCTGGGCCGAGAACGTCTACGTCAAGATTCCGTGCGTGACCACCAAGGGTGAGTCCACCGCCGAGCTGGTGCGCAAGCTTTCTGCCGACGGCATCAAGGTCAACGTCACCACCATCTTTACGCCCGAGCAGGTCGATGAGATGGTCGAGGCCGTTGACGCCGAGACGCCGTCTATCATCTCGCTCTTTGCCGGCCGCATCGCCGACACCGGCGTCGATCCCATTCCGTTTATGACGGAGTCGGTCGAGAAGGCCGCCGCCAAGCCCAACTGCGAGGTCCTGTGGGCGTCCACGCGCGAGCTCATCAACATCTACCAGGCAGAAGCCTGCGGTTGCCAGATCATCACGGTGCCCAACAGCATCCTGGCCAAGCGCAAGAACATCGGCCGCGACCCGTACGAGGTCTCGCTCGACACCGTCCGCGGCTTTGCCAAGGATATCGCCGTCCTGGGCTTCCATATCCTGCCGTAAGGCGAGCGCGAGCCGCGGGCGTTGCCGCGGCGCAGGGTGAGAGGGCCGGCCCCTTTTACTCTGCGCTCACGCGCTTCGCGAGGGTCGCGCCGAGCAAAAGGGGCCGGCCCTCTCACCCTGCGCCTGGGGCGTCCTTGCTCGTAGGGGTTCTGAGCTGAATAAGACTTGGCTGGTGCCGCCTCTTTGTTGGGGCGGCACCATTTTTGTTGCGGTATCTGCAAGTTTTTCTCATCAGGTGAGAAGAACTTGCAAGTTCGACAATGGGCGGCGGTGGTTCGCCTTTTGCTGTTACTTCCCCTGCACCATGGTGAGGGAGATCTTTTTGCGGTCGCGGTCGACCTTTTCTACCCACACCTTCACCGTGTCGCCGACGCGCACCACGTCACTCGGGTGCTTGACAAAGCGGTTGGCCAGCTTGGAGATGTGCACGAGGCCGTCCTGGTGCACGCCCACGTCGACGAAGGCGCCAAAGTCGACGACGTTGCGCACCGTGCCTTTGAGCTCCATGCCGGGCTCCAGATCGTCGATCGAAAGTGCCGAGCGGCTAAAGACCACCTCGGGCGCGTCGTCGCGTGGGTCGCGGCCGGGCTTTTTGAGCTCGTTAACGATGTCGATGAGCGTGAGAGTGCCGCAGTCCAGGTCGCTTGCCAGCGCCGAGATGCTGCCCAGACGGCGCTCGATATCGGGCACGCCGCCGCGGCTGAGCTCGCTGGCCGCCACACCGGCGCGCTCCAGGACGGATGTCGCCACCTCGTAGCTCTCGGGGTGGACGCTTGTGGCGTCGAGCGGATTCTTGCCGCCGCTAATGCGCAGGAAGCCCGCGGCGTTGAGATATGCCTTGGGCCCCAGCTTGGGGACCTTCTTGAGCTGGCGGCGATCGGTAAAGGCGCCGTTTTCCTCGCGGTAGGCAACGATGTTCTTGGCCACGCTCGGCGTGATGCCCGACACGTAGCCCAGCAGGCTCGCGCTTGCGGTGTTGACGTCGACGCCCACTCGGTTGACGACGTCCTCCACCACGTGGCCTAGCGTGCGCGAAAGCTCGGCCTGGTCAAGATCGTGCTGGTACTGGCCCACGCCGATGGACTGGGGCGGAATCTTGACGAGCTCGGCCAGCGGGTCCTGCAGGCGGCGGCCCAGGCTCATGGCGCCGCGAACGGTGACGTCAAGATCGGGATACTCCTGGCTTGCGAGCTCGGAGGCGGAGTACACCGACGCACCGGCCTCGTTCACGATGGTGTAGCGAAGGCTGGGCGCCTGCTCGGCAATGAACTCCGAGACGACTTCCTCGGTCTCGCGGCTGGCGGTGCCGTTGCCGATGACGATGGTGTTGACGCCGTCCTTCTTGACGAGGCGGGCGAGCTCGCGCTTGGTGCCGGCGACGTCGTGGCGCGGCTTAGTGGGGTAGACCACGCCGTGGTCGAGCAGCTTGCCGGTCTCGTCCATGACGGCGACCTTGCAGCCGGTGCGGTAGCCCGGGTCGAGCGCGAGCACGCGGGCGCCGCGGACGGGGCGCGCTGAGAGCAGGCCCTCGAGATTCTTGGCAAAGACGTTGATGGCCTCGGTCTGGGCACGGACGGTGAGCTTGGCGCGGGCCTCGCGCTCCAACGAGGGGGCCATCAGACGCTTGTAGCCGTCGGCGATGGCGGCATCGAAGACCGGGGCGAAGACGCCTTGGCGGCGGGGCCAGCGGCTGCCGAGGCGCGCCGTGGCGGCGGCGCCGTCGACGTTCACGCGCACGCGGAGCTTGCCCTCGCGCTCGCCGCGGTCGATAGCCAGCACGCGGTGGTTGGGTATACGGCGCAGCGGCTCGTCAAAGTTGTAGTAGGGCTCGTAGCGAGTCTTCTCGGCGGGGTCGGTGGCCTCGACGACGATATCGGCGGTGTTTTGTGTAAAGGCGCGCAGGTCGGCGACGTTCTCGGGGTCCTCGGCCACCGTCTCGGCAACGATGTCGGCGGCACCGGCGAGCGCCTTCTCGGGCGTGTCGAAGCCGGCGTCCTCGTTGACGTAGGCCGCTGCGGCGTCGAGCGCGCTGCCCTTGGCGGATGCCTGCATGATGATCATGTTGGCGAGCGGCTCCAGGCCGGCCTCGCGAGCCTTTTGAGCGCGGGTCATGCGCTTTTTGCGGTAGGGCTTGTAGAGGTCCTCGACGCGCTGGAGCTGCGTGGCCTCGCGAATCTGCTGCTCGAGCTCGGGCGTGAGTTTGCCCTGAGCGTCGATGAGCAGGATGACATCGTCTTTACGCTGCTCAAGGTTGCGCAGGTAGGACAGGCGCTCATCGAGCGCGCGCAGGGCGACGTCGTCCATGCCGCCCGTGGCCTCCTTGCGGTAGCGCGAGATAAAGGGGATGGTGTTGCCCTCGTCGATGAGCTTGACGGCCGCCTCGACGTTGGCGGTCTTAAGGTTGAGCTCGCGGGCAAGTTGGGCGATAAGATCCATGGAACTCCTTGCGTTTAAGGTGCGTTTGCAGCACAGGGCTACCAAGGATACCACCCGCCCCTCCACCCAAGTAGTCTTTTTGGGACGGGGCTCTTTTAGCTACCCCGGCTGATGAAGTGAACGGTTTGGCCGATTGACTGCCGGGGTAGCTAAAAGAGCCCCGTCCCAAAAAGACTACTCAAAAAGACTGTTTTTAGGGCTGTGCCACGAAAACGGCCTATCTACTACGTTTAACCCGTATGGGTCGACCATACCTGGTTTTTCCGAAAATCGGCAAGCCGTCTACCTGCGGTTTTGATTTCGCGAAATTTGGCATGGTCGAGGGTAGTCGGCTAAACGTAGTAGATGGGCCCATTTCGTGGCGAAGAATTCAAGCCGAGGCGCAAAATAGCCCCCGGGCCAAGAAAATCATAACCAACGTAGTCAAAAAAGCCCTGCGGGCAGGAGGCTGCTCGCGGGGCGAAGAAGAGGGGCTTGTTTGTGGCGGGCCGAGGGGTCCGGCTTAGGTGTTTGCCGCGGCCGCTCTTAAGGCATTACAGCTCGACGAGGTTGCCGGTCTCGGCGGCCTCCTTGATGGCGTTAAGCAGCGTGAGCGTCTTGACGTTGTCGGAGGGGGTCACGACGGGCTCGACCTCGCGGCGGACGACCTTCACAAAGTGCTTGAGCTGCATCTTGTGCGGCAGCGCCGGGTCCACAGCCGGAATCTCCATCTGCAGCGGCTTGTGCCAGTTGGAGGCGCCGTCGTAGGAGAACTGGTGCAGGCGGGGCAGCGACAGGGCGCCCTTGGTGCCGCCGATAAAGTAGGCGTCGGCGTCGAAGGGACGGTACTGCGGGTCCTCGCGAGCGGTGGCCTCCCAGTTCCAGGGGCTGGCGGTGGCGTCGGAGATGGTCATGCTCGCAAGCGCGCCATCGGCAAAGCGGACGTTGACCACGGCGGAGTCCTCGGTCTCAAAACCGCGGGCGGCGCTGGACTGCATGCCCTGGACGGCGACGGGCTCGCCCAGCAGGTAACGGAGCAGGTCGACGTCGTGCACCAGGTTGACCAGGATCGGGCCGGCACCCTTCTTGCGACGCCACTCAACATCGAAGTACTCGTCGTTCTTATAGATCATGTAGTGGAAGCTCGACACGGTGAGCTTGCCCAGCTCGCCGGACTCGATGATCTCCTTGGCCTTGTTGACGAAGGGGTTGTGGCGACGGTGCTGACCCACGAGCACGGGCACGCCGGCGGTCTCCGCCTCGGCGGCGAAGGCCTGGGCATCCTCGAGGTCGTTGGAGATCGGCTTTTCGACCAGCGGAACGATGTTGCGCTTGACGGCCTCGCGGGCGACGCCCAGGTGCAGGTCGTTGGGCGTGGCGATGATGACGGCCTCGGGCTTGACCTCGTCCATCATCTGGGCGGGATCGGTAAAGAACGGCACGCCGGCGGCCTCGGCCGTGGCGCGGGCGCCCTCAAAGGCGTCGGCGATGGCGACGAGCTCGGCCTCGGGCTCCTCGGTGACAAAACGGATGTGGTTGCGGCCCATGGCGCCGGCGCCGATGACGGCAATGCGGACGGGGTTGAGCTCAGACATTTCGACTCCTTACTGTTGGTGGCGGAATGTGACAAAGGGACAGTCCCTTTGTCACATTGGCAATTGCTAAGCGGACTTCTTCTTGCTGTCGGAGACCATCATGTAGACGGTGAGCACGACGGCGATGGCGGCGATCACGATGGCGCCGTAGAAGGACTGCTGGTAGGCGGCGCTGCCGGCCTCGGCGTGATACAGCACGGCGGTGATGGGCTGGCTGATCCAGGTGGAAGCGGCGTAGCCCAGGAACATGATGCCGTAGTTGACGCCGATGTTGCTGGTACCGAAGGCGCCGCCGGTGAGCGGCGGGTAGATGACGAGCAGGGCGCCAAAGCTAAAGCCAAGCAGGGCGAGCGCCACAAAGAACATGGCCTGCGTAAAGCTCATCGACATGATGACGAGGGCGACGATGGTGACGACAAGGCTGATGAGCAGCGACTTATAGGCGCCGAGCTTGTCGATGATCTGGCCAAAGGACAGACGACCGACCAGGTTGGCGCAGGTGTTGACGGAGACGACCACACCGCCGAGGGCGACGGCCGCGGCGCTCGTGGGGTCGGCGAAGAGCTGGACGGCGGCGATGGAGGCAACCTTGCCCACGAGCAGGGTGCCCGCGGTGGCGGCAAAGGCGAAGGTGACGATGAGGACCCAGAAGCGCGGGGTCTTGACCATCTCGCCCGGGGTGAGGTCACCGAAGGTGCCGGCATGTGCGCCACCCTTGGGGGCCTCGAAGCCCTCGGGCAGCCAACCGGCCTCGGGGGCCTTCAGGAACAGGGCGGAGGCGGCGATTGTCACAAAGAAGATGACGCCGAGTGCCTTGAGGGCGCCAAAGATGCCCAGGCTCGGGATGAGCAGCGAGGCGAGTACCGGGGACAGCACGGCGGGACCGGCGGTCGAAGCGGCCAGGGTGATGCCGGAGGCGAGACCCTTCTTGTCGATGAACCACTTTTGGCCGGTGGTGAGCGCCGGGTTGTAGCCCAGGCCGTTGCCGACAGCGGCGACGAGCGAGAACCACAGGTAGAACTGCCACGGCTCGGTGACGGTGCCGGACATGAACCAGCCCAGGCCGTAGCACACGGCGGCGGCGATCACGACGTTGCGCGGGCCGATCTTATCGGAGATGCGGCCGGCGAAGATGCCCGTCACGGCCATGATGGTCTGAAAGACCGGGAAGGCCCAGGTAAGGGCGCTCGACCACTCGGGGTAGACGGCGAGCAGGTTCTTGCTCACGACGGAATACAGCGCGATGGAGCTGATGAAGAACATGGTAACGCACGCGGCGGAAAGCACGACGGCGCGACCCTTGTTGGAGTTGGTGGAAGCCATTGGACTCTTTCTAATCGATGCGGGGAGGGGAGGGGTTTGCCCCATGCCCCTCTCTACCGGGCTGGTTTACTGGTCGGTCGGCTTGGCGACGCCGGACTCGTCGGACCAGAGCTCGACACCCTTGTTCTTAAGGTAGTTGTCGGCATACGCGCGACGGCCGCCGGGCTTGGCGGTGAGGTCGCCCATCATGTTGGAGAAGCCGCCGTCGACCTTGATGGCGTCGCCGGTGGTAAAGTCCGAGCGCTTGGACGCCAGGAACATGACGGCGTTGGCGATATCGCTGACCTCGCCGATGCGGCGCGTGGCGATCAGACGGCTGCGGCTCTTCTCGACCTCGGGGTCGGCGTAGAAGTTGGCCGACATCGGGGTCTTAACGAAGCAGGGCTCGACGCAGTTGGAGCGGACGCCGTAGGGGCCCCACTCGGCGGCGAGCATCTTGGACATCATGTTGACGCCGGCCTTGGTGGAGCTGTACACGCCCGAGAACGTCTCGGGGGAGTGGCTGGCGACGGTCGAGATGTGTACCAGGCGACCCTGGCCGGCCTTGATCATCTCGCGACCAAAGCGCTGCGAGGTGATGAAGTAGCCGGTGAGGTTGACGTTGATGACCTCGTTCCAGTCGGAGAGCGGCAGGTCTTCCATGGCTGCGAAGCGCAGGATGCCGGCGGTGTTGACGAGAACGTCGACGCGGCCGAAGTCGGCGATGGTGGCATCGACGGCGGCCTGAACCTCGTCCTCGTCGGTGGCGTTCATCTTGTAGCCCTCGGCGTGGATGCCAAACTCGGCGGCGAGGTCGGCGGCAGCGGCCTTGACTTTCTCCTCGTCCAGGTCGAGCAAGACGACGTTGGCGCCATTGCGGGCGAACTCGCGGCAGATTTCGACGCCCATGCCGCCGAGCGCTCCAGTCACAGCGCAAACATCGCCCTCGAGCTTAAGCCAATTGCTCATAGGAACTTCCCTTCTTGTGCCTCCCAGTGGGCCGCTCCCATTAACCGACCCACGTGGTTTTCGCTGGTTATCGTATGCTTAGCGTTCGCGCAGGTGAATTGCATATTTGTTAGAATGGCGTTAACCGTAGGTTTACACTGTGCGATACAGTTTATGCTCAATTGAGCGCGTAACCTGCGAAAACTACCCCCCTGTGGCACCATGTGGCCACGGGCGCGAAAACAGGAGATTGACGTGTACGATCGACGACTTGAGGCCATATCGGCCGCCGCGGAGCTGGGAAGCTTCTCGCGTGCGGCGGCAAAATTGCGCGTGTCGACTCCGGCGCTCGTCAAGCAGGTGTCGGGCTTCGAGGCCGAGTTCGGCATCACGCTGTTCGAACGCTCGCACTCGGGCGTCAAAGTGACGCCGGCAGGCGCTCTGCTGGTGGACGACGCGCGCTCGATTATGCGGCAGTCCGAGGACGCGCTGCGCCGTGCCCGACGCGCGGCGGGCGATGGCGGTGCCGTGCGCCTGGGCGTGTCGATGATGTGCCCGGGGCGCCAAACGCTGTCGATGTGGTCGGGCATCCACGATCTGGAACCGTCGCTGCGATTTGAGATCGTGCCGGTGAGCGATCTCTATGACGAGCGCGAATCCGTCATGCGCGGCTTGGGCCGCGAGGTCGATGTGGTGCAGTCGAGTTTTTCTACCCCGCGCTGGGGCGACGCCTGCCAAAAGCTTCGCATCGTTAACGTGCCGTTTTATATCGACGTGCCGCGCACGAGCCCGCTGGCGCGCAAGAATCGTATTTCGATCGCCGACTTGGAGGGTATGCGTCTGCGCGTACTGCGCCACGGCAACGACGCCATGGACAGCCTGCGCATCGACCTTTTGGCCGACGGCGGCGTGGACGTGATCGACGTGGACAGTTTTGACTTTGCGCTCTTTAACGAGGCAGAGGAAAAGGGCGACGCGGTGCTCACCTGCGGAGCGTGGTCGGGCGTGCATCCGGCCTTTGTGGGCGTGCCGTTTCTATGCGGCCGCGAGGTGCCGGTCTTTCTACACTACCCGCTCGAGCCAACCCTCCAAGTACAAAAATTCGTCAACGCCATGGCCCAACTCCTCAACTAGTTCATTTGGGATGGGTAGTCTTTTTGGGACGGGGCTTTTTTAGCTACCCAATCTGGTGCCGTCGAAGCATGACGCCGTATTTGGCACAGGGTGGCTAAAAGAGCCCCGTCCCAAAAAGACTAACAAAACGAGGCCCTGACCAAACGGCCAGGGCCTCACTAACCTTTATTCCGTTTTAATGACGGGTTGATTGCGCGCAGGAGGTCTCCCAGGCGGGCCGGGGTGTAACTTCCGCGCGCAGTTTCGCAGCGCAGCGAGAATGTTTGAGCACGGAGGTTACACCCCGGCCCGCCTGGGAGACCTCCGTGGAACAAACATGCCTACTCCAGCTCAAACGCTCCGGTGTAGAGCTGGTAGTAATATCCGCGCTTGGCGATCAGCTCGTCGTGGTTGCCGCGCTCGATGATGCGGCCGTGATCCAGGCAGATGATCGCGTCAGAGTTGCGTACGGTGGACAGGCGGTGCGCGATGACAAACGTCGTGCGGCCCTCCATGAGCTTGTCCATGCCCGCTTGCACGATAGCCTCGGTGCGGGTGTCGATGGAGCTCGTTGCCTCGTCCAGAATCATCGCCGGCGGGTCGGCGACAGCCGCGCGTGCAATCGAGATCAGCTGGCGCTGGCCCTGCGACAGCTGCGCGCCGTTGCCGGTGAGCATGGTGTCGTAGCCGTCGGGCAGGCGGGTGATAAAGTCGTCCGCGCCCGCGAGCTTGGCCGCCGCGATGCACTCCTCGTCGGTGGCGTCCAGGTTGCCGTAGCGGATGTTGTCCATCACGGTGCCGGTGAACAGGTTCACGTCCTGCAGTACCACGCCCAGCGAGCGGCGCAGGTCGGACTTGCGAATCTTGTTGACGTTGATGCCGTCGTAGCGGATCTTGCCGTCGGCAATGTCGTAGAAGCGGTTGATGAGGTTGGTGATGGTCGTCTTGCCGGCACCGGTGGCGCCGACAAACGCGACCTTCTGGCCCGGCTTGGCGTACACAGACACGCCGTGCAGCACCTCGTGGTCGGGCGTATAGCCAAAGTCCACGTTGTCCATGACCAGGTCGCCACGCAGCGGCACGTACTCGATCTCGCCAGTTGCACGGTGCGGGTGCTTCCAGGCCCACATGCCGGTGCGGTGGTCGGCCTCCTCGAGCTGCCAGGTGTCGGGATTCACCTGTGCGTTGACGAGCGTCACGTAGCCCTCGTCGGCCTCGGGCTCCTCGTCGAGTAGCTCAAAGATACGCTCGGCGCCGGCAAGGCCCATGACCACGGCGTTGATCTGCTGCGAGATCTGGCCGATCTGGCCGCAGAACTGCTTGGTCATGTTGAGGAACGGCACCACGACGGCGATGGAGAGCGCCATGCCCGAGAGGCTCAGGTTGGGCACGCCCAGCGCCAGGAAGATGCCGCCGGTCAGCGCGACCAGCACGTAGAGCAAGTCGCCCAGGTTCCCGAGGATCGGCATGAGGATGTTGGCGTACATGTTGGCCTTCTGCGAGACCTCGAAGAGCTTCTCGTTGCGCTCGTCAAAATCGGCCTCGGCGGCGGACTCGTGACAGAACGCCTTGACGACTTTCTGGCCGTTCATGACTTCCTCGATATGGCCCTCGACCACGCCGAGCTCGGCCTGCTGCGCGATAAAGAAGCGCGCGGAGTTGGAGCCGAGCAGCTTGGTCATAAAGGTCATAAAGGCGACGCCGGCAATGATGACCAGGCACATCCACGCGCTGTAGTACAGCATGATGAAGAACACGGTGACGATGACGATGATCGTCATGAGCAGGTTGGGCAGCGACTGGCTGATCATCTGGCGCAGCGTGTCGATGTCGTTGGTGTAGTGGCTCATGATGTCGCCGCGCTGGTGTGTGTCGAAGTAACGGATCGGCAGGTCCTGCATGCGGTTGAACATCTTCTCGCGCAGCTTCTCGAGCGAGCCCTGCGTGATGACGGCCATGGCGCGGTTCCAGAAGAGCGACGAGGCGACGCCCACGGCATAGATGCAGCCGAGGGTGGTCACAAGCTTCAAGATCTTGGGCTGCGCGGCCGTCCAGTCGCCCGACTGCCACGATTCGCTAATGACCTGCAGCGCGCTCTGGAGAAACGTCGCGCCGATGGAATTGATGATGGCGCAGAGCACCACGCCGGCGACGACGAGGGGCAAAAGCACTGGGTAGAAGCCAAAGAGCATCTTGATTAGGCGCGTCATGGTGCCGCCCTTGCGGTTGCGCGCGCGCTCGGCGGTAGCTGCCTTACTCATGTGCCTCGCCTCCTTCCTGGATCTGAGCTTGCGGTGCGGATGCCTCGGTGTCGGCTGCGGCGGTCTCGGCCGCCTCCTCGCCTTCGGCACTCATCTTATTTTGCGAGGTAAAGGTCTCGCGGTAGATCTCGCTCGTCTTGAGCAGCTCGTCATGGTTGCCGATGTCCTTGATGCGGCCACCCTCCATGACGATGATGCGGTCAGCATCCTGCACGGAGCTAATACGCTGGGCGATGATGAGCTTGGTCGTGTTGGGCAGATAGCTCGCCAGGCCCTCGCGGATCTTGGCGTCGGTCTTGGTGTCGACGGCGCTCGTGGAGTCGTCCAGGATCAAGATCTTGGGGCGACGCAGCAGGGCACGCGCGATGCACAGGCGCTGCTTCTGGCCGCCGGAGACGTTGGAGCCGCCCTGCTCGATCCAAGTGTCGTAGCCCTTGGGGAAGCCGTCGACAAACTCGTCGGCGCAGGCCAGATGTGCGGCCTCGCGGACTTCCTCATCGGTGGCGTTTGAGTCGCCCCAGCGCAGGTTCTCGGCGATGGTGCCGCTAAACAGCACGTTTTTCTGCAGCACCATGGCTACCTGGTGGCGCAGCGCGTCCAGGTCGTAGTCGCGCACGTCCACGCCGCCGACGCGCACGGTGCCCTCCGTGACATCGTACAGGCGGGCGATCAGGTTCACGAGCGTCGACTTGGCCGAGCCGGTGCCACCGATAATGCCGATGGTCTCGCCGCTCTTAATATGCAGGTCGATATCGTCGAGCGCCTGGCGCTTCGCGTACTCGGAATACTTAAAGCTCACGTGGTCAAAGTCGATGGAGCCGTCGGCAACCTCGAGCACGGGCTCGGTCGGGTTGGCGATCGTGGGCTCGGCGGCCAGCACCTCGGTAATGCGGTGCGCCGACTCGTCTGCCATGGTTACCATGACAAAGATCATCGACAGCTGCATTAGGCTCATGAGGATCTGGAAGCCGTAGGTAAAGATGGAGGAGAGCTGGCCCACGTCGAACAGGGTGCCCTGGCTCGTGATGATGAGCTTGGAGCCCAGGTAGATGATGACGACGAACGCGCCGTTGACGCAGATGTTCATCATGGGGTTGTTGAAGGCGAGCAGCTTCTCGGCGCGGGTGAAGTCCATCTGGACGTCGCGCGCGGCGGTGGCGAACTTCTCCTTCTCGTAGTCCTGGCGCACGTAACTCTTGACCACGCGCATGCCGGTGACGTTTTCCTCCACAGACTCGTTGAGCGCGTCGTACTTATGGAAGACGCGGGCAAAGATCGGGCGCACCTTATAGATGATGAAGAACAGGCCAAAGCCCAGCAGCGGAATGATGACCAGGTAGACCATGGCGACGCTGCCGCCCATGGCGTATGCCATGGTAAAGGCAAAGACCAGCACCAGCGGCGAGCGCACAGCGATGCGGATGAGCATCATAAAGGCCTGCTGCACGTTGTTGATGTCGGTGGTGAGGCGGGTGACGAGCGAGGAGCTCGAGAACTCGTCGATGTTGGCGAAGCTGA
The DNA here is from genome assembly GCA_934654795.1 of uncultured Collinsella sp. Classification (GTDB taxonomy): domain Bacteria; phylum Actinomycetota; class Coriobacteriia; order Coriobacteriales; family Coriobacteriaceae; genus Collinsella. Next base: position 18,745 of record CAKUGT010000008.1, on the reverse strand, counting down.
ACGTCTGGATCTTGTAGAACAGGTCGCGACGCAGGTTCTTGGCAAAGCCGCAGCTGGCATGGCTGCAGGTGATGCCCGCGGCGGCGCCAAAGGCGAGTGACGTCAGCGCGATGAGTACGAGAAGGCCGGCGGTGGGCAGCATCTCGGTAACGGCGGTGCCGTCCTTGATGGCGTCGATCATGTCGGCGGTGATAAACGGGATCATCATCTGGCAGATTACCTCGCCAAGCACCAGCAGCGGCGTGGCGATCGTGACCTTCATGTAATCGCGGATGCTGCCCATGAGAGTTTTAATCATCCAGTTCCTCCCAGGTTACGCGGATTTTCTCAAGCATTTCGGCGAGGTCCTCGCGCTCGTCGTGGGTGAGCGCGCTAAAGGCCTGTTCCCTAAAGCGCAGGCGGGCAGCCTGCTCTACGTGGGCCTTTTCCCATCCCGCTTCGGTCAGGCGAATGGTGAGCTGCCGCCGGTCTTTGGGATTGCGGCTGCGCTCGATAAGGCCGGCGCATTCGATCTTGGAGAGAATTTCGGAAAGCGAACCGGGCTTAAGATCAAAGTGCAGGCCCAGTTCCTGCTGTGACATCTCGCCGTTTGGCTGCTTGGCGAGCAGGCAGACGATGGGCGCCTTTCCCGAGGCGCCGCCGCCGTGAAAGTGCAGAAAGTGGCCGCAGAAGCCCAGTCCGTTCAGGATGTGCTTGGCAAGCGCGTCTGATTGGGACTGTGCCGCGGGCGCATCTGCGGGGTCATGGGGGTCGCCGCCCGGCGTGTGGGGGCAGATGTCGATGTGGTCATCGCACATGGTGTCGCTCCTTTCTTTAGTTAGGTAGTGCAATTGTTTTGTGCCTAACTAATCTAGGAGCATAAGAAATGAATGTCAAGGTACCAAACTTATTAAGTTACGGCGTTTTACCAAACGCCGTAACCGCTCGACGCTGCAAACGCTCCTAAGCGGCAATCTGATCCCTGGGGGACGGAGGAAAAGGTATCGTTTTGGGCTGCGATGATGCCTTTCGAAGCGGCCTTGCCAAAAACTATGCCTAATTACTACGATGAATCCAGCATCGCTGACCACAACAGCTGTTTCTGAAAAAACGCAAGCTATCTACCTGCGGTTTTGTTGGAGAGAAATTCGTTGTGGTTAGAGGCGGGCGGTTAAACGTAGTAAATAGGCATAGTTTTGAAATGGTAGTAAATAGATGGCAGCTACTGTGCCGCTACCGCCGCGATTTACCTCCCATTTCCGAAACCTTTCCGCAACAATTTGCCCTTCGTACCGCTCGCCTCCGCCCACAACGCCTCCTGCGCTACACTTAGTCGCACTGTGGCGCTGCCGCGCCGCGCCCGAACCAAGGGAGACCCTCATGAAGAACACTCAGCTGCTGCTGATCAACGATATGTGCGGCTACGGCAAGGTCGCGCTTTCCGCCATGCTGCCGGTGCTGTCGCATATGGGCTACCGCATCCACAATCTGCCGACGGCGCTGGTGTCCGATACGCTCAACTATCCCAAGTTCTATATCCACGACACCACGGAGTACGTGCGTCAGAGCCTCGCCATCTGGGAAGAGCTTGGCTTTGAGTTCGACGCTATCTCGACCGGCTTCATCGTGACCGAGGAAGAGACGCGCATCATCTCGGACTTTTGCCACCGCCGCGCGCAAAAGGGCACCAAGGTGTTCGTCGATCCCATCATGGGCGACAACGGCAAGCTCTATGCCGGTGTGCCCGAGTCCACGATTGGCCTTATGCGGCATCTGCTCGAGTGCGCCGATTACGCGGTGCCCAACTACACCGAGGCCTGTCTGCTCACCGATACGCCTATTGCAGAGCAGATCACGCCCGATGAGGCCCGCGCCCTTGTGGACGCCGTGCGCGAGCTGGGTGCCAAATCGGTGGTCATTACGAGCGCCGTGGTCAATGGCACGAACGCCGTCGTCGGTTACGACCATGTGGCGGGAGAGTACTTCACGATTCCCTTCGACCTGATTCCGGTCTACTTCCCGGGCACGGGCGACACGTTCTCGGCGGTGCTCGTCGGCCGCGTTATGGCCGGCTGGAGTCTGCAGCGCGCAACTGCCGACGCCATGCGCGTGGTGGCCGAGCTTATCGAGCGCAATGCCGACCAGGAGGACAAGTCTGCCGGCCTGCCCATCGAGGCCTGCTTGGATGTGATTGACCATGAGTAGCGCCGGCGAGGACGGCGCCAAGCCGCTCGGTGCGCCGCGCGGCAAGCGACCGCGTATTCGCATTAGCTGCGTGGACCAGCTGGGCGCATGCCGCTGCCACCATGGCCACAAGCCGGGCGATGTGTTCGACTTCGACCGCGACCGCGGCAAGATGTGCTCCATGGCCTGCCACGTGGGCTTTCCCTATATCGATATCCTGCGCTACGGCGGCACCGTGCCTGGTAACGAGCCCGGAACGGCAAAGTTCTGCTGCCCCGAGGTCGACACGTTGAACGTCTGGCTTGCCGAGATCGTCGACGAGTAATCGAGCGTGGATTTTCTCCCGCCAAGATAATGAGCGTGGATAATCTCCCGTTTAGAGTGCGCTTGAACGCTCAAAGTGGGAGATTTTCCACGCTCATTTTTCATGGGGGAGATTATCCACGCTTGTTTCGCGCCGAAGGCGTGGCCCGCGAGCTCGCTTGCCTACAGCTGCTCGAGCATAGCGGTGCAACCGGCGAGCACGTCGCGGTAGGTGGCATCGAAATTACCGGTGTACCAGGGGTCGGCCACGTCGCCGGGGCGCTCGGTCCAATCGAGCAGGCGCGAGATCTTGCCATCGGGGTCGTCGCCAAAGATGCGACGCAGGCCACGCGCGTTCTCAGCATCCATATAGACAATGTGATCCCAGTTGCCATACTCTGCGCGACGCACCTGGCGGGCACGGTGCGCAACGACGGGAATCCCGACCTCGCGCAGCTTGGCGACCGTGCCATGATGCGGCGGATTGCCGATCTCCTCAGTCGAGGTCGCAGCGGAATCGATGACAAACTCCGCCTCGCGCCCAGCGCGGCGCACGAGCTCGGTAAACACCGACTCAGCCATCGTCGAGCGACAGATATTTCCATAGCAGATAAACAGTACACGTTGCATATGCGGTTTCCTTTCGATCGCCATCATCGAGCTCGAGTATCGCATCTGCGCTTACGCCCTCGCCCGCTTGCGCTCCCAGCGAGCCAACTTAATAGTCACCAGCGTGAGCGCCCAGGCTACAAGCGAGAACGCGGCGCCCACGGCGCCCACGTACGCAATGCCAATGCTGCTTATCACGGCGCCGCCCACCGCGGTGCCAAACGAAATGCCGACATTAAACGCCATGGGTTCAACCGAGCTCGCGAGCACCATCGACTTGGGATGGCGGCTGCGTGCCACGTCCATAAAGTGTGTGATGCACGAGACCGAGAACAGGTACATGAGCATTGCCAGACTAAAGACAAAGACAAGTGCGAGCGGCATGGCAGCGCCCACGGCAAACAGCCCAAACAATGCCGCCGCCTGCAGCGCGAACGTAACCAGCAGTGCCTTCATGCCAAAACGCGCGTCGATCCATCCGCCCAAGATGTTCGAGATTAGGCAGAACACGCCGTAGGCCATAAGCGTGGTGCTCGCCTGAACAGTGCCCATGCCCAGCACCTGCTCAAGATAAGGCGTCACGTAGCCGTAGAACACATAGACCGATCCCACGCCAAACAAAAAGATGAGCATGCCGGTGATGATGCTCGGTTCGCGTAGAAGCCCCGCCTGCTCGCGAAAGGTGGCAGGCTCGTCGGTTTGCCCAGCGCGCGGCATAAACGCCACGAGCGCTCCGCAGATCAAAACGGCAAAGGTCAGCGTGCCGTACATGGCCACGTGCCAATCGAGCGTGTCGGCCACGAACTTGCCGATCGAAGTGACAAAGACCATTGCCACGGAAAACGCACCATATACCACCGAGATGGCAAGCGAAGTTTGCTGCGGGGACAGCAGCTCGGGGATGTACGTCACGCCCACGGCGAGCAGTGCGCCCGAGACGGATCCCAGGACAATGCGCGAGATAAACAGTACCTGGAAGTTGGGCGCCAACGCCATGACCAGATTGCCGAGCACAAAGATAATGCTGTAGCACACGAGCAGCTGGTAACGACGGAAGCGTCCCGTGCTGAGCGCAAGCACCGGCGTCGCGATGGCGTAGACCAGCGCGAACACGCTGATGAGCTGGCCCGCAGTGGCAAGCGGTATGCCGAGTTCCGTCGCCAAGTCGCTTTCGATGCCGATGACCACGAACTCGGAGCAGCCGAGCGAGAATCCCAACAGCACGAGCAGCGCCAGGCAGAGCTTGGTGCGCGCGGGGGAGAGCGCGGCGGCGGTTGATTTACTTTTAGACGTGGTTGCGGCGGTCAAGGTTGTCACTCCAATGTCGCATGAATAAGCGGGATTCAATCCCTGCAACTCTAACAGAATGTGTCAGGTGCCTGCCCCCCCCTTTGTCGCAGGCTGCGCTTGCCTGTATAGTCGCAATACAGGCGAAGATGGTCTCAGGTACATTGCGGGCGACAGGAGATCCCATGGGTATGCACACGACAAAGGTTGCAGTGGGCGAGGGCAAGTTTGTGCTCGAGGCCCAGTTGACGGTGACGCCGCGAGGCATGGCGGTGTACGCCTGCTCGCCTGAGTTCGCGCACCTGGGCGCCACGGCGCAGGCCATTCCGCGCCCCGAGCCCGGCCGTACGGCGACGGTGAGCATCCTGGCCGTTCCGTGTCATCGAGACGAGATCCCGGCGCACGATATCGCGGCGGCGCTGGCCACGCGCTTTGGCGTGCCGGTAGTCGTAAGCACGGGTTTTCATGTGGAGAACGCGACCGCGGACGACTTGCAGCGCGTGCTCGACACCACCAAGGAGCTCATCGCCGCGCTCGAGGAAGCCGCAGCCCGTATTCTGCGCGCCGGTTGGGATGAGGGCGGTGTGGGCGCCGAGGTCGTGGCGGTCGATGCCGCGACCGGCGAGGCGCTTGGCCCTGTCGACCGCATCGATGCCCATGTCGGCGAGGGCATCCTGCATCAGGCATTTCTGACGCTTTTGGTCGAGGGCCGGGGCGAAGACGCGCGCCTGCTGCTCTGTCGTCGCAGTCCGCTCAAACGCCTGTGGGGCGGGGTGCTGGCCGATGGCTGTGCCGGCCATCCGCTCCCCGGGGAAGACGTCGCGGCCGCCACGGCACGTCGCATCAACGAAGAGCTTGGCATCACGCGCGAGCCCGATCAGCTCAAGCACCTCGGACACGTGGTGTACCGCGAGGACCACGGCGACGGCCGCTGCGAGTGCGAATGGTGCGAGGTCTACCTTGCCCATGTTGAGCCGGGCGAGCTACATATCAACCAAGAGGAGATCTCGGAAGTGCGCCGCGTGGCCCCGTCCGAGCTCAAAGGCTACCTGCAGGGTCACCCCGAGCAGCTGGCCCCCTGGCTCCGCGAGGCCCTCAGCGACCCATCCATCCGTACGGATCTCGCTATGTAACAAAGGTACAGTCTCTTTGCCATATCCAAACCGTCACAACATTCGATGAAAATCTCGAAAACGAAGAAAACCGTCGAATGTTGTGACGCTTTTTGTCCAGAGGATCGCTTCTCATCCAAAAATCCCGCTTGACTGTATTGCCGCAACACAGCGCAACGTAAGGGGTGTCCGATAACGGGTGCCCCTTTTTAAGCGGCCAGCGTGGCCGCGAGTCCGGAGCGCCCCCAACAAGAAAGGTGGGGAGATGGAAGCGGAAAAGAAGGCGTTTAAGATCACCAAGCGCGAAATTGGCTTTGTGCTGGGTATCGTTGTCTTTTTGCTGGTGAAGTTTCTTCCTTTGGCGGAGCTGAGCTCGACGGTCGAGCTCACGGTCGGCGGTCAGACCTGTCTGGCACTGACGCTCGCCACGGTGGTGTTCTGGGCATGTGGCGTGGCGCAGCCAGGCTTTGTGGGCCTGCTCTACTGCGCGCTGCTCGTTCTGTTCAAGGTATGCGTGGACGACACGGGCGCCGCGAGCATCTCGGCGACGGTCGCCTCCACGTTTAGCTCGTGGACCAAAGCCACCATGTGGCTCGTCATCGGCGCCTATCTCATCGCCAGCGCGGTCAAGGAGTCGGGCCTGGGCGAGCGCATCGCCTATGCGTTCATGCTCAAGTTCGTGCGCGACGCCAAGTCGCTCATCATCTCGATCTTCGCGCTCACCTTTGTGCTATCGCTGCTGATCCCGCATCCGTTCCCCCGCGCCTTCCTCATCCTCGCCGTCGTCTCGGTCATCGCCGAGTCCGCCGGCTACGGTGACGACGACCGCGGCAAGCTCGGCTTCCTCGTGTTTGCCGCTGCCGCCCCGGGCTCCATGTTCTTCCTGACGGGCGACTCCACACTCAACCCGCTCGTTGCGCAGTACAGTGCCGAGGCCGGCGGCATGAGCCCGTCCTTCGTCGACTGGTTCCTGTACATGAGCGTGCCTATGCTGGTCGCGCTGCTGTGCACCCTGTTCCTGGGCCTCTTCCTCTTTAAGCCCAGCAAGGAGCTCGTTTACGATCGCGAGCAGATCGTGGCCAAGCAGGCCGCGCTCGGCAAGCTCTCCGTCAAGGAGATCCGCACCATCGTGTGGCTTGTCATCGCCATCGCGCTGTGGCTCACCGTCTCGGGCGACTATATCGGCTGGGTCACCCTGGCCATTGGCGTCGCACTCGCCATGCCCATCATCGGCGAGGTCCTCACGCCCGCCAGCTGGAACGCTGTCGACATCAAGTCCCTCATGTTTCTGACGGCCGCCATGGCCGTGGGTTCTGTGGGCGGTGCCACCGGCATGAACGCCTGGATCGCCGATGTCGTGCTTCCCAGCTCCGTGCCCGAGAACATCTTCCTGTTCGCCCCGCTCGTCGCCGCGCTCTCCATGATCATCCACATGTTCATGGGCTCGGTCATGGCCGTGCTCGGTGTGTGCGTGCCGGCGTTCATCAGCTTCGCGGTCGGCTCCAGCGTGAGCCCGCTCGCCGTGGCGCTCATCGTCTTCACGTCCATCAACATCCACTACATCCTGCCGTTCCACAACCTGCCGATCCTTATCGGCGAGGGCAAGGACGCCGGCGGCTACACCTCCAAAGAGGCTATGCGCATGGGCATTCCCCTCACTGTGGTCGTCTTTATCGTCGTGCTGGTCGAGGCCGCCTGGTTCCACCTCTTTGGCCTGATGTAAGCGGTCGAGCGCTTGGGCTGTAAGCAGCCGAGTGCTCGAACTGCGAGTGGCCGAGCGTCCCATCTATGAGCGCCGCGGCCCCACTACGTTACCCAGCCCGGCGGCATCCTCGCCGCCGGGCGCTCTCCCGAAAGGAGCATGCTATGTCCACTACCGATGCTTCCCAGATTCACGACCTGCGCTCCGCGCTCGACTTTTTGCGCGAGATGCCGGGCCAGCTGCTCGAGACCGACACTCAGGTCGACCCGGACGCCGAGGTCTCGGGTGTCTATCGTCACGTCGGTGCCGGCGGCGCCGTTATGCGCCCGACCAAAGAGGGCCCGGCGATGGTCTTCAACAACGTCAAGGGCTTTGACGATGCCAGGGTCTGCATCGGCATGCTTGCCAGCCGCAAGCGCGTTGCCGCCCTGCTCGACCTGGACGAGGAGCACCTGGGCCTCGAAATCGGCAAGCGCTTCGAGAACCTGATCGCGCCAGAGCAGATCGCCGAGGGTGCGCACGTCGACTGCCAGGAGGTCGTGTACAAGACGACCGACGATGGCTTTGACCTGCGCAAGATCGTCCCCGCTCCCACCAACACGCCCGTCGACGGCGGCCCCTACATCACCATGGGTCTCGCCTATGGCACGAGCCCCGACGGCTCCCAGTCCGACGTGACCATCCACCGCTTCTCCTGCGTCGACAAGGACAAGCTCGCCATGTGGATCACTCCGGGCAGCCGTCACCTTGGCGCGTTCTTTGACGAGTACTGCCAGCGCGGCGAAGACATGCCCATCTCCATCTCCATCGGTCTGGACCCCGCCGTGTACATGTGCTGTGGCTTCGAGGCGCCCACCACGCCGCTCGGCTTTAACGAGCTGCAGATCGCCGGCGCCCTGCGCGGCCACGCCGTCGAGCTTGCCGACTGCGTCACCGTTCCGCAGAAGTGCATTGCCAATGCCGAGTACGTGCTCGAGGGCTACCTCATGCACGACGAGACCATCAACGAGGATGTCAACGGCCACGGCTACGCCATGCCCGAGTTCCCCGGCTACACCGGCGGCGCCAAGGTCTGCCCGGTGATCAAGATCACCGCCGTCACCACGCGTGTCAACCCCATTATGGAGAGCTGCATCGGCCCTTCGCACGAGCACGTGTCCATGGCCGGTATCCCCACCGAGGCTTCCATCTACAAGATGGTCGAGACCGCTATCCCGGGCCGCCTGCTCAACGTCCACGCTGCACCCTGCGGCGGCGGCAAGTTCGTTGCCATCATGCAGTTCAAGAAGTCGAGCAAAAATGACGAGGGCCGTCAGCGCAACGCCGCCATGCTCGCCTTCTCGGCATTCTCCGAGCTCAAGCATGTGATCTTGGTTGACGAGGATGTCGACATCTTTGATATGAGCGACGTGATGTGGGCCATGACCACGCGCTTCCAGGCCGACGTCGACCTCATCACCATCCCCGGCTGCCACTGCCACGTGCTCGACCCGTCCAACGACCCCGCGTTCGACCCCACGATTCGCGAGCACGGCATCGCCTGCAAGGCCATCTTCGACTGCACGGTTCCGTTCGACCTCAAGAAGAATTTCATTCGCTCGCAGTTCATGGAGATCGACAAGGACAAGTGGGCCAAGGAGATTGCTTTCTAGTAAGTAGCCCTACCAAGTAGTTAAGGAGTTGTCATGCCTGAGTCTTCTGTCCGTCCCCGTCGCATCGTCGTTGGCGTTTCGGGCGCCAGCGGTGCCGCGCTGGGCCTTGAGTGCCTCAAATGTCTGCGTCAGGCAGGTGCCGAGTCGGCGCTTGTCGTCACGCGCGGGGGAGAGATCACCATCGAGCAGGAGCTCGGCATGACGCTCGACGAGTATGCCACGCATGCCGATGTGGTCTACGACAACAAGAATATCGGCGCCGCCATCGCAAGCGGCACCTATCCGGTCGATGGCATGATCGTGGCACCCTGCTCCATGAAGACGCTCGCCGGCATTGCGAGCGGCTACAGCGAAAACCTGTTGTTGCGCGCGGCCGACGTGCAGATGAAAGAGCAGCGCCGCCTGGTGCTCATGGTGCGCGAGACGCCCTTCAGCGCCATTCACGTCGATAACATGGCGCGCCTGGCGCGCGTGCCCGGCATCATGCTCATGCCGCCCATGCTCACGTTTTACAACGGCCCCGCCACGCTCGATGACGCGGTGCATCACATCGCCGCCAAGGCGCTCGAGGCCGTCGGCGTGTCATGTGCAAACTATAAGCGCTGGTCATAGGCGTCTTTAGGGTAGGATACGAGGGGTGTTTGAGCCCGCTGCCCCTGTGGGCGGCGGGCTTTTCGCGTCAAAGGATGTGTCGGGAGGATCTATGCAGACGGGCATGTATGCGATTAGCGAGATGGCGAGCTTGTTCAATGTTTCGCGCCAAACGCTCATTTACTACGACAAGATCGGTCTGTTTAAGCCCGCCGTGGTGAACGAAAAGGGCTACCGTTTCTATTCGCCCACGCAGATCCCGCTCATGCGTCTGATCTGCATGCTGCGCGACCTAGGGCTCGAACTCGACGAGATTGACCGCCTGACCTCGACGTTCGACATTGGCGAGATGACCGATCACCTGCGCTCGCGGGTTCAGGCGCTCGACAAGCAGATTGCCGGGCTCAAGGCTGAGCGCGCGAGTGTGCAGGAGCGCCTGAGCTTTTACGACGAGGCAGTCTACTGGCGCGAGCGCGAGGGCAGTCCGGAACTCAAGCAATTCGAGCGCCGCTACGTGGTCTTTGAGGAGTTTCCGGGCGATATCGAGCGCGGTCGCTCGATGCTTCACCCCACGCTCATGCGGGCAATCCTGCGCATGCGCACGCTGACGGGCACGCGCCCCATGCGCGGTTGGGGCGCCATGCTGCGTCGCGAGGCGCTGCATTCCGACGATCCCATCGCCGGCGCTGGCTCCTTTGCCGTACTGCCGCGCGGTGCCGAGGAGCTGCTGCCGAGCGACGCTGCCGAGCTGGCAGAGATCGGCATCGAAGTGCTGCCCGAGGGCACATACCTGTGCATGAGCCGCTGGGGCATGCCGTACGAGCCCGAAGGCATCCGCGCCATCGTGGCCTGCATGGACGAGCACGCGCTCCAGCCCGTTGGCAACGCCTTCGACTTTTGCTACCTCGATACCACGAGCTACGACGAGTCCCACCAAGAAGACTTCTGCTGCATCCAAGTCCCCGTTGTCCTCAAATAACTCGCGGTGAAATAGTTCCTAAATAGCCTGAGTAATCGCACAAACGGGAACTATTCCACCGCAACTTCGATGTGACAAAGAGATAGTCCCTTTGTCACATTGACGAGCGGCACCGCGAGTTTGTTTTAAAGCGGAGGAGGCGGCTCATTTCTTATAAACTCGCATTATTTGCAAGTTTGTAAGGTAACATCTTATAAACTTGTAAAATCTGCAAGTTTATAAGATGTTACGTCTGGCCGGGCGCTAGGGAGACTCTATGAACATCGTTCGCCGAAGCCGCTATCTTGATCGACTCATTGCTTTTCAGGATACCGACCTCATCAAAATCGTGACGGGTATACGCCGTTGCGGCAAATCCACGTTATTGGACATGATGAGGGAGCACCTGGCGCAACAGGGGGTGCCGGCCGAGCGTTTGCTGACCTTTAAGATGGAATCTCTAGAGTATGCGGGGATTACAGATTACCTGACGTTTTATCGCATGGTTCGGGAGCGCGTTGACGGTGTCGATCGCCCCTATCTGTTCTTTGACGAGCTCCAGAATGTCGAGGGCTGGGAAAAGGCGGTTAACTCGCTCCGAATCGATTTGCCGTGCGATATCTATGTCACGGGCTCCAATGCTTTTTTGCTATCGAGCGAGCTTGCAACGCTTATCTCGGGCCGGTATATCGAGGTCAAGATGCAGCCGCTCACGTTTGGCGAGTATCTTGATTTTCGCTCGATCGATGCGGTCGTTGCCGAAGGGCTTGACGAGAGGGCCGAGCTCGTTTCCAAGACGGGCGATCGCCTTAATTCAAACACCGTGCTCGAGCAGTACATAACCTATGGCGGCATGCCGTTTCTGGCTCATGACGAGCCGAGACGCGAACCGTGCCGCGACTACATCCGCAGCCTCTATCAGACGATTGTCGCGCGCGATATCCTATTGCGCGCGACGCGTAGAGGTCGCGGAGCTATCACCAAGCGCGACGTTCTCGAGCGGCTCTGTGCGTATCTGGCAGACAACATCTCCAATCAAACCTCGGTCAACAAAATCGTAGGGACGCTCAACGAATCATCGGGCGGTAAGACCAACGCATCGACGGTGTCGGCGTATATTGACGCTCTGGAAGAGACGTACCTGTTTACCAAGGTAAAAAGGTATGACGTCAAGGGGCGGGAGCTCCTCAAGACAGGCGGTAAATATTACATAGCCGATACGGGAATCCGCAGCTATCTTGACGGATATAGAGGCAGCGATAGCGGAAGGATGCTCGAGAACGTTATCTACAACCAGCTTGTCTTTGAAGGATACGAAGTGTTTTGCGGCCATCTGCGCGCGGGGGAAATCGACTTTGTCGCAATCGGCGAGGGATCGGACCGTAAATATATCCAGGTTACCGAACGGATCGATGCCGAGGCGACCAGAGAGCGCGAGCTGCGACCGCTCAAACTAAACACGCTGGGAAAAATCCCTGATTCGTACGAGAAGATCCTGATCGTCAGGGATGGTGAGCATCCAACAGACATCGACGGCATCAGAATCGTAGGGGCGGTCGACTTCTTGCTGAGAAACAAGATCGCCCACGGCTAAACGCAAAATGTGACAAAGGGATAGTCCCTTTGTTACATTCCATGCGAGCCGCCGTGCCATCTGGGGGTATAAGGCTGGCAAGTGTTTATTTGCGAGGCCAAGGGGGCGCCCCGTATGGATATTGATAACTTTGAATGGTGGTATAGCGAGGGCGAGGCTCCGGACGAAGAGTGGGACGAGCCCGCGCCGCGTGACGTGTCGAGCGACGAGGACGAGACCGGCAACGTCGTCGCCGCCGACTCGGACGCCGCCCTCGACCCCGTCGAGCCCCTAACCTTTGAACAGGCCTGGGCCCAGGCCGAGGCAGACGAGGCCAAGGCCGACGCTACGGCCACGCTCGGCGAGCCAGCCGACATGTCCATCTCGCCGGCAAAGACCCCGCAACCTCGCCATACCATCGACCCCGACAGCACGGCATCCTTCAGCATTCTCGACGTGCCCTCGCAGGGTGCTCAGGCGCCCGCGCCCACACGTCGCCCCAATCTGTCTCGCGAGGAAGATGCAGGACGTCGCTCGCCGCTCGGCCCCATCCTTATCGCCTTCATGGCCGGCGTCATCGCTTGCTCGGCGATCGGAAATGTCTGGAGCCACGTGGAGCAACAGCGCAAAGACGCCGCCAAGGTCGAGATGTCTGTCGAGCAATCGCTCAGCCGTACGCGCTCAGTGCATGTGTCGGTCGAGGTCAAGGACGGTGCGACATGGGATACCGCCCGCGGTGACAGCCAGATGCTCGTCCATATCGTGGGCCGCACGCTCAAGGGGCAGGCGATCGACGAGTACCAATATGTCAACTCCGCCGGCGACGGCATCGAGCTCAAGCCCGGCGACTACGAACTCACGGTCGATGAGCCGCCCGTCGCCACCGACGGCACGCGTTACCGTGCCTCAAAGCGCATGGTTCCGGTGAGTTTTAATTCACAGGCGCCCGATACGGTCGATAGCACGCCGCAGGGCGGGTTTGACCTTTACGCTATTGCTCAATAACTGCACCTGTCGCTCAACCCCGCCGCCAAGAGTGGGACAATAGCCCTCGACACTGTTGTTTACTTTTGGAGGAAGTAGCATGTCCACCGTCACCACCATCAAGCGCGGCGGCCTCACCGCGGCCATCGATTCCATGGGTGCCCAGCTCACGAGTCTTGCCCTCAACGGCAACGAGTATCTGTGGCAGGGCGACCCGGCCTTTTGGGGCAAGCACGCGCCCATTCTGTTCCCCATTGTGGGCTCGCTGCGCAACAACACGGCGACGTCTGCGGCCGGCACCTGCGAGATGCCGCGCCACGGACTCGCACGCATCGTCGAGCACAAGCTGGTCGAGGTTTCGGAGGACGGCTCCTCGGTAACGTACGAGATCACCGACACGCCTGAGTCGCTCAAGGCGTTCCCCTTCCACTTTAAGCTCAACATGACCTATGCCCTGACTGGTGACGCCACGCTTACCCAGACCTTTGCCGTCACCAATACCGGCGACGTGGACCTGCCGTTCTCGGTGGGCGGCCACCCCGCATTTAACGTGCCCGCCCCCGGTGCCGAGGACGAGGCATTCGAGGATTACGAGCTGGCATTTACCGAGGCTTGGACCAACGAGGCCCCCATCATCACGCCCGATGGCCTCATGACGTTCGAGGGCAGCTACAAGGCCCCCGATAACTCGGACGTGCTGCCCATCACGCACCGTAGCTTCGATAACGACGCCATCATGTTCACCGATACCCCGGGCTCCACGCTCGCGCTGCGCGGTCGCAAGTCGGGCCATGGCGTCAAGATCGACTTTGAGGGCTTTAAGTACATCGGCGTGTGGTCTGCCGCCAACGACGCTCCGTTTGTGGCGCTCGAGCCTTGGACCGGCCACACTACCATGGACACCGAGGACGACGTCTTTGAGCACAAGGTCAACACCATTACGCTGGCGCCGGGCGCTACCGACACCCGTTCCTTTAGCGTCACCCTGCTCTAGAGGTTCCGCCGTTCTGACGAACGGCGGGCCGGTCGACGCTGCGCGCTACCCAGAGCGACAATTTGTCATTCAAAAGGCATGGCATGACCAGAAGGTCTATGCCTTGCCTTTTTCATGCCAACTTGTTCGCTCTGGGCGGCGCTCGCTGGCATTGCCAAAACATCGACGCTCCCAATGACTACCGTGTGTCTATTAATTTTTCGAGCTTGTGCTGCGCTGCTGGTCGCTGGCGTATATCCTGTTAAGTCGTCAGCATACGATTCAACAGGGAAGGCAGATTATGCATTCTCCCCATCAACGCGACGCGCATCCACAGCCGGTATGCAGCCGTCGCATCTTTTTGGGTAGCGCTCTCGCTGCGAGCGCTTCTGTCGTCGCCGGCGCACTTGCCGGTTGCCAGCGCCCCTCCACGCTGGAAGTAGTTCAGCCCACGACGGGCGGCGGTCGCGACGACCTGTCCGATTCCGTTATCGGCAAGGACAAGATCCGCATCGGTATGGAGGCAGCCTACGCCCCGTACAACTGGCAAGTTTCCGAAGCCAGCGAGTACACCATCCCCATCGACAACGTGCAGGGCGCCTATGCCGATGGCTACGACGTGCAGATCGCCAAGATCGTCTGCAAGGCCCTCGGCGGCGAGCCCGTCGCCGTCAAGCAGAGCTTCTCGGGCCTTATCGATTCGCTCAACAACGGTCAGATCGACCTCATCATTGCCGGCATGAGCGCCACGCCCGAGCGCGAGGAGTCCGTCGGCTTTTCCGACCCGTACTTCATTGGCTACTTTGGCCTGTTCGTAAAAGAGGGCTCGCCCTACCAAAACGCCACCAAGCTCGGCGACTTCAGCGGTGCCACGGTGCTCGGCCAAAAGGACACCATGCTCGATACCGTCATCGACGAGATTCCGGGCGTTGTGCACAAGAACCCGGTCGATTCGGTCCCCACGGTGTTCTCGAATCTGCTGCAGGGCACTTGTGACGCTGTGACCTACAACACCGAAAACGAGAAGGGCTATATGGCCCAAAACCCGGGCATCGTGCCCATTCGCTTTGCCGAGGGCGAGGGCTTTAAGCAGGAGGTCACGGCAAATGTCGGTTGCCGCAAGGGCTCGGACAAACTGCTTAAGCTCATCGACAAGACACTCAAGGGCATTAGCCAAGAGGAGCGCGACCAAATGTGGGACGCGTGCCTCGACCGTCAGCCGGCATAGGGAGGCAGCATGAAAGGCATCAATCGTCTGGCCTCCTTTATCAAGGCCGACCACCGTTATGTGTACCTGGGCACGAGCGCTATCGCGGCGCTCGGTCTGGCGTTTAGCCAGCGCAACCCAACGCCGCTGAGCTTCTTGGCGCCCACGGGCGTGTTCCAAGACTGCCTCTGGGTAATCCTTTGGGCCTGGCTCGTCGTGTCGGCGGCGGCGCTCGTCACCAAGCTCATACACTGGAACGACTATCGCGAAACGTCGCCGTTTGCATCTGAGCGTTGCCGTCGCGGCGCGCGCCTGGGCAGCTATGTCGTGGTTGCCATCGCGGCGATCTTCTTTATCGACCGCTGCGTCATGTCGTTTGTCGACCTGGTGCAGGTGAGCATTGTCTCGGACTCCAATCCCAGCGACTTTCTGTCGAGCTTGGTCTACATGACCTACAAGAGCGGCGACTTCTTTATCCGCGGTATCGAGATCACCATCGCGCTTGCCACCTTCGGCACGGTCATCGCCTTCTTCTTGGCGCTGCTCTTTGTGTTCTTGCGCACCCAGACCTTCGATCGCGTCGACAACGACCTGGTGCGCTTCTTTAAGAGCATTGGCCGAGGCTTTGCGACCGTCTATTCCACCGTCGTGCGCGGCACGCCCATGATGGTCCAGGGCCTGCTCATCTATTACGCGGGCTTTACCGTTCTGCGCGGCATGGGCTTCGAGACCGCCCAGGCCAACCAGATCTGGAGTACCTTCACCGCCGGCCTCGTCACCATCTCGCTCAACTCCACCGCCTACATGATGGAGGTCCTGCGCGGCGGCATCGAGTCCATCGATCCCGGCCAGGCCGAGGCAGCGCGCTCGCTGGGCCTGTCGCAGTGGCAGGCTATGCGCAAGGTCGTGTTCCCTCAGGGTATTAAAAACGCGATCCCGGCGCTCACCAACGAGCTCATCATCAACATCAAGGACTCGTCGGTGCTCTCGGTCATCGGCGTGTTCGACCTCATGTACGCCACCACCACCGTCGCCGGCGTGTACTACCGCCAGATGGAGGTCTACTGCGTGGCGCTCGTGGTCTATCTGATCCTGACGCTCGTGGCGAGCCGCCTGCTCGAGGCCTTTGGCAAAAAGCTCGGTGCCGAGGCTCCGGCCACGCTGCCCAGCTCTAACTAGGCTTAAGACGAGGAGAATCATCATGGCAGATACCGCCACTACCGGCACTGCGGCAGCCGTGCAAAACCAAGAGCCGCTTATCCGCGTCGAGGGCCTGCGCAAGAGCTTTGGCTCACTCGAGGTGCTCAAGGGCATCGACTTGTCCGTCAATCCCGGCGAGGTCGTCACCATCATCGGCGCCTCGGGCTCGGGCAAGTCGACGTTTCTGCGCTGCCTTAACCTGCTCGAGACTCCGGATGCCGGCCATATCTGGTTCCACGGTCAGGACCTTACTGCCGAGCGCTGCAATATCAATAAACTGCGCGAGGACATCGGCATGGTGTTCCAGGGCTTCAACCTGTTCAACAACATGGACGTGCTCGACAACTGCACGCTCGCGCCCGTCACGCTCAAAAAGATGAGCAAGGTCGAGGCCGAGAAGGTCGCGATGGAGCATCTGACCAGCGTGGGACTCGAAAAGTTCGCGCACGCCGCCGTGGGTCGCCTGTCCGGTGGTCAAAAGCAGCGCGTGGCCATCGCTCGTGCCCTGTGCATGAATCCGCAGATCATGCTGTTTGACGAGCCGACCTCAGCGCTCGACCCCGAGATCGTGGGCGAGGTGCTCGAGGTCATGCGCAAGCTCGCTGCCGACGGCATGACCATGGTCGTCGTCACGCATGAGATGGCCTTTGCCCGAACCGTGTCCGACCGCGTGGTCTTTATGGACAAGGGCGTGGTGCTCGAGGATGCCGCGCCGGCCGAGCTCTTCGGCAACCCCAAACACCAGCGCACTCGTGAGTTCCTCTCTCGCTATCTCGAGGACAAATAACCGACCGCAAACGCTTACGTTGCAGGGCCGCTCCCGTGGGGCGGCCTTTGTCGTCACAATCGAAAGGATGTCATGGCCGAGGTTTGGCGCTTCTTTGCGCATGAGGACGATTTTGCCGATATAGACGAGGCCGGCGCGTGCGAGCGCTTGGGCCGCGTGCTGTCGTTTCCGACCATTTCGAGCATGGATGCCGAGGCGGTGGATTGGCAGCCCTTCGACGACCTGCGCGCCTATATGCAGCAGGCCTGGCCGCGCGTGTTCGCGGCGGGCGAGGTCGAGCTTGTCGACCATTCGCTGTTGGTGACGCTTGACGGTTCCGACCCCGCCCTCAAACCCGTCATGCTCATGGGCCACATGGACGTGGTCCCCGTGGTGCCGGGCACCGAGGCCGACTGGACGCATGCTCCCTTTAGCGGACAGGTGGACGACACCTACATTTGGGGTCGCGGCGCTATCGACATGAAAGACCAGGTCGCAGGTATTCTCGAGGCGGTTGAGTATGCGTTGGCGCACGGCTGGGAGCACGAGCGCACCCTGCTGCTGGCTTTTGGCCAGGACGAGGAAACCACGCAGTACGGCGCGGGGGCGATCGGTCGCGTGCTCGAGGAGCGCGGTATTGAACTTGAATACCTGATCGACGAGGGTGACTACCGTATCGTTTCGGCTGCCGAGTACGGCGCGGGCGAGGGCTGGCTTATGCATGCCGACCTTGCCGAGAAGGGCTACGCCGATATTGTGCTCAAGACGAAGAGCGCGGGCGGGCATTCGTCTAACCCCTACGGCGGCACGTCGCTCGAGGTGCTCAGCCGTGCCATCGCCGCAATCTGCGATATCGAGTGGCCGACGCGCGTGACCGATCTGCTTGCCGCGCAGCTTGTCGAGCTGGGGCTCTACACGGCGGATGAGATTGCCGCCAACGGGGATGCCATCGTGCGCGAGTGCCTCGCCAGCAAAAAGCTCTATCCGCTGGTGACGACCACCTGCGCGCCCACGCAGATCGAGGGAGGCAGCGCCGGCGCCAACGTAATGCCGCAGGATATGTGGGCCAACATTAACTTCCGCATGCTCGAGGGCACGAGCGTGGCCGACGTTGTGGCGCGCTGCCGTGAGGCGGTTGCCGGGGCGGACCTTGCCGGTCGTGTCGAAGTGGAGCTGGGCCCCGGCAGCTCCGAGCCCTCGCCGTCCCCGCGCATCGGTGGTCCCGGCCTCGAGGCGGTTCGCTCCATCGCCGCCCGCTATTTCCGCGATCCAAAGGGGACGGAGGAAAACGGATCATCCGAGCCGTTGGCGATTGTCCCCTCGACCGTGATCGGCGCGACCGACGCTGCCAACTACCAGCACATTTGCTCCGAATGCATTCGTTTTTCGGCGTTTGTGGTCGACGATGACGAGTGCGACCGCGGCGTCCACGGCACCAACGAGCGCATCACCCGCCGCGCCTACCTCCAGGGTGTTCGCTTCCTCATCGCCCTGCTTCAAACGCTCTAGAATGTGACAAAGCGACGCTCCCTTTGTTAGCCGTTGGGGACGTTCTTAAACGACTAGCCGCTAAGGAACGTCCATTACAGTCGAAATTGTCAGCCCGGGACCGTCTCGGGCTACGATTGAGGCGCGCCCAGAACGGGCCGCCGACCGGGCGCCCGC
>CAKUGT010000007.1 GCA_934654795.1 uncultured Collinsella sp. | reverse complement strand
ATACACGATCGCTAGGGCTCGTTTGAGTACGCGCACGCGGCGCTCCCTTCAAATCTCGGCTCTCGAAATGCAAAACGGTTCGCATCATTATAAAAGAGCCGGGTCCGGTGCTCTACGCACGCGGATCCGGCTCATCTATTCCACGAGGTTTGCATGCTCGCTTCATTATGCCCAGATATGCACGGCTTAACCCGTGCGAGCGCTACTCCTCCTCGAGGGCAGCGATGACCTCGTCGGTCATGTCCATGGTGCTGTAAACATCCTGGACGTCGTCGAGCTCCTCAAGACGGTCGATGAGGCGCTGAACCTTCTTGGCGTCGGCGCCGGAGACCTCGGTCGGGGTAGTCGGGACCATGGTGGTCTCGGAGCCCTTGACCTGGACGCCCTGCTCCTCGAGCGCCTTGGAGACAGCCATGACCTCGTTGGCAGTAGTCCAGACAATCCACTCCTCGCCGGCGTCCTCGTAGTCCTCGCCACCGGCCTCGGCGATGGCCATCATGAACTCATCCTCGTCACCGGCAGCACCGTTGGCGATCATGGTCTCCTTCTTGGCGTTCTCGTCCAGGATCTCCTTGGCGACGACGATCTGGCCCTTGCGCTCAAACTGGAAGGCGACGGAACCGGAGGTGCCCAGGTTGCCACCAGCGTGGGAGAAGGCGGAACGGACGTCAGCAGCGGTACGGTTGCGGTTGTCGGTCAGGCAGTCGACGTAGACGGCGACGCCGGCGGGACCGTAGCCCTCGTACACGATATTCTCGTAGACGGCGGCGTCGGCACCCGAACCAAAGGCCTTGTCGATAGCGGACTTGATCTTGTCCTTGGGCATGGACTGAGCCTTAGCCTTGGCAACGGCAGCGGCGAGGCTGGCGTTGTTCTCGGGCAGCGGGTCGCCGCCGAGACGGGCAGCAACGGTGATGTTGCGGCTGAGCTTGGAGAAGAGGGCGGAACGCTTGGCGTCCTGCGCGCCCTTACGATGCTTGGTTGTGGCCCACTTAGAGTGTCCGGACATACGTGTCTCCTATCGGTTTCGACCTAAAGCCCAGCGCAGATGCTCGGGCAATATAAACAAACGTCGTTATGATATACCTACTGGCCTGCGAGATAAACCCCAAAATGAAGGCGTCGTGATGATGTCCCCTTTGGTGCAAAGAAACCTGACCCCAATGCACCAAGTTAGGACCAGAGGAAGTCGCTGCGGGTGACGGTGGCGCCGATGGCGAAGGGCATGCAGGCGATGACCGGATACAGGTAGCGCATGTAAGTCGAGCCGTTGCACGGGCCAATCAGGCACACGGCGAGCACGCCCAGCAGCGGCACCCAAATAGCCAGCGCGCGCCACGAATGGCGACGCAGCAGGTAGACCACCACGGCGATCATGATCCACACATAGGTGGCCGAGCTCATGGTGAGCGAGATAAACGGGATGCGCTGCACAGCCACGCGATACAGGTTAATCAGATGGTCGCACCAGCGCACCACGTTGCTGTCAACCGAATGGAAATCGAAGTACTTGAGGTTGTCGGGACGCGCCATGATCTCGGCACTACGCGCCGTGCTGTAGACCCAGGCATCGCGCGCGCTCGGATAAAAGTAGCCGTAATAGTTATTGATGAGCGCCGAGATATAGCACTCGGGATCTTTCTTAAACATCTGGGCCCATACCTCAAAATAGGCATCGATGTCCTCCTGCGAGGCGTACTCGTTAAAGCAGTTCTTGACGGCATCGGACTTGTCGGGGTTGTAGCGGCGGCCCAGGTTCTCGTACTTGAGCACGCGATCGATCACGGCGCGCTCCTCGTCGGTCACCAAACCGTCGCAGGGTGCCTCCACGATAGTGCCGTCCTCCTTAACCGTAGGGTTGACGCCCGAGTTGAGGCCGTCGTGCTTTTGGACGAAACGAGCCGTCTGTTGGAACGGAATCGAGAGGATTTCGCGCTTGGAACCAGGCGTGATGTCGTGCGCCGGCATAAAGACCTTGGTGAAGTACATATTAGAGGCAAGGCAGAGCGCGAGCACCGCGAGGACGCCAACCCAGCGGAAGCGCGGTGTGGCGCATGAGACCGCGGTGCCCGTCTGCTTAGCCGCACGACGAGCGACATGTACATCCCATGCGCAAAACGCCGCCGCGATTACGCATGCCGCCAGGGGAAACACCAGGCCTCCATTGCGCAAAAACGTGGAACCCATGGCAGCCAGCGCAAGCAACAGCCAGTCGTGGCGCGCAAAGAGCACGGGGGCTTTCTCGCCCGCTCGCTCGACATTGGCATCACGACGGGGCAAGCCACATGCCACGAGCTTGACGGTCTGTACCAGCAGCACCAAAAACGCGTCGGCAAAGAGCACGTCTTTGGTAAGCAGGGCCGCGTAGTTAGAGAACATCGGCATAAACGCAAAGAACAGCAGGATCGCACCGCGAACCGGCAGGCTCACGCCCAGTTTGCGCAGCGACGAGATGGAATAGGCCATGCAGGCAGCCGTGATGACAAATTGAGCACAGGTATAGATGATGAGGCCCGCGTTAGCGCTGTTGAACAGCGAAAGCCCCAGATGAACGCACGAGCCGATAATGGCCGTGTGCACTACGGGATGGTGCCCGTTGAGCAGCACGTTGGGGTTGAGCAGGCGCAGGTAGTCGCTCGTGCCATTGGGATAGTTGAACCACTGGCGAATCTGCGCACCCGTATCTCCCATAAAAAGGCCGGGCAGCGAAGCGATGAGCGTGGGCGCCCAGGCGATCATAAGCACCAGGAAGGGCCCGGCAAAGGGATGGACCGAGAGCACGGCGTGAGCCACACGCCATATGCGGCCAAAGTGCGCCTCGGAAAACGGGATGCGCCGAGAGCTCAGCCAATCCAGGCACTCAAAAGCCAGATAGAAGGCCACAATCGCTAGGAGCATCCAGCCCGCGCTGCCAATCCAGGCGCAGATGATGCGAGCCTTGTCGCCAAGAACAATCTCGGCCGAGTCGATGAGGTCGTAGCTGCGGCCGAACACCATGCAGATGGCGAAAAACAGCGACGGCAGAATAATCGATGGGCGCCAGGTGTCGCCACGGCCAAAGAACACGTAGCGAAACGGCAGCGTGAGCAGGCAGGCAAGCGCAAGCAGCATGACCGCGTCGGTATGGCCGGCAAACGAGAGGAGCACCTCGTAGCACACGTACAGCATGCCCGAGGCTTTGGGGTCAATCGCCAAGACTGCGTTGCTCGACACCGGGGCGGGATCGATGGAAAACGCCGTGGTCGCCAACAGCGCGAGCAGAAATGCGATGAGCGTCTGCTTGGCGGGGTAGCGCTTAAACCAGACGATGCGGGCAGCGTCGCGCGCAGCCGTTGTGGAGAGATCGGAATCCTTCACAGTCCGAAAGCCTTTCTAGAAACCTGCCAAAAAGGGACAGGTTTATTTTGGCAGGTTTTATCTGGGGAAACGTTACGGTTCTGTCATCGTTGCCCAGCAAACCACCATAAAGGTGCCTGTCCCCTTTGTGGTGGTATGTGGTGGTTAGGCGTCGAGGTAGATGCGCTGGGGGCGATTGCGGCGACGAGCAAAGATGACGAGCGCCAGGCCCGCAATAACGAGCGGAAGACTCAGCAGCTGACCCATCGTGATGACGCCGCCCAGCAGATAGCCCAGCTGGGCATCGGGCACGCGCACAAACTCAACCAGGAAGCGGACGATGCCGTAACCCATCACGAACGCGCCCATAAACGTGCCTTGGGGCAGTAGCGGCTTTTTGCGGCTGAGCACCTGCAGAATGCAAAAGAGCACGATGCCCTCAAGAAATGCCTCGTAGAGTTGGGAGGGGTGACGCGGCATATCGCCCGCAGCCCCGCCAAAGACCACGCCCCATGGCAGATCGGTCGGCTTGCCCCACAGCTCGCCGTTGACAAAGTTGGCACAACGGCCCAGACACAAGGCCAGCGGCGCGCCGATGACGGCAAGGTCTGCCAGAGTCCATGCGTCGAGCTTATACATGCGGCACACGATGATGCCGCCGATAATGCCGCCGACCAGGCCACCGTGGAAGCTCATGCCGCCTTCGTTGGTGGCAAAGATCTCGAGCGGATGTGCCCAGTAGTAGCCATCACCGTAAAAGACGACGTAGAACAGGCGCGCACCGATAATGAGGCCAAAGACCACGCCGACCACGACACTCGTCAAGTCGTCAATCGTGATGTTAAAGCCCCAGCGACGCTGCGTGCGGTACATGACGACCGCCGTGAGCAGGGCGCCGACCACATAGGCCAAGCCGTACCAGTAGATGGTGATGGGCCCCGCCGAAATGGCGACGGGATCAAGCATATGGTAGAAGTCGTTGAGCATGTCGACCCTCCTACTCCCTACATACAAATGCGGCCGCGGGCCTTGCGCTCGCAGCCGCATATTTGGGCGTAACGTCTATGCGGAGTATGCCGTCCGCAGCTTTCGCATCTTAGAACGGCGCGTACTCGTCGTACAGGTCGTCGGTCTCGCCGGAGGCATTGACCTGCTCGACACGGGTAACGCCGGGCACATGCTCCTTGAGGATACGCTCAATACCCATGGACAGGGTCAGCGAGCTCATGGGGCAGCCGGCGCAAGCGCCCTGCAGCTCCAGTTTGACGACGCCCTCGTCGTCAACACCCACATACTCCATATCGCCGCCGTCGGCCTGCAGGTTGGGGCGAATCTCTTCAAGAACCTTCTTAAGCAGCTCTTCGTTAACAGCCACAGGGGCTCCTTTCTCACAATTACGCGGGCGCGCCCGCGGACAGAAGCTATGTTACTACAGCCGTGTACCCGCTCACGAGCCGTCCATGCGCGCAGACGCGACTTTCACGAGTAGTCAATTTGGGACGGGGCTCTTTTGGCCGCCTTTTGTTGCCAGCTGACGTTGCCACGCGCTACTGCTGAGCCTGCCCCTCGGTGCCGATGTGAACATCGACGATAACCTGGCGGTAGCTGATGCCACAGGAGTCGAGGATGCGGCGGCTGATACGGCCGTCATCGGTGTCGGCGTACTTGTTGTCCAGGTAGACGACCTCGCCCACGCCCACCTGCGCCAGGATCTTGGCGCAGTCGTGGCACGGGAACAGCGTGACGTAGACCGTGGAACCCTCGAGGTCCTTGAGCGAGCCACGGTAGTTGAGCACGGCGTTGGCCTCGGCATGGACCACGTAGTTGTGCTTGTCCTGCAGCGGGTCGTCGCTCGTACCCCACGGGAAAAAATCATCGTTGAGCGCCGAGGGTGTACCGTTGTAGCCCACCGAAAGGATGCGGTGGTTGGTGCTGGCGATGCACGCACCAACCTGCGTGTTGGGGTCCTTGCTGCGGCGCTGCGCGGCAATGGCCACGCTCATAAAGAACTCGTCCCAGCTAATAACGTCCAGGCGCTTGCCTGACGAAGTTTGATGAAGATCGTCCGACATGGCAGACACCTCCGTAATCGCAATAGTTTGACCCATTGTAGCAGGTGAAAGGTGGAGGCGTTTGTCCCACCGGCGCCCTCACTTTTACACGCGGCGGGGCTTTTGGTTGATGCGGTAGAGCTCGGCGAGACCCCGCAGCGTCAGTGCGTCATCTACCGTCAGACTGTGGCCGACCAACGCCGCGAGCGCCTCGGCATCGTCGCCGGTAATGACGATGGGCACGCCATCCTCCCCCGCCGCCTTGGTCGAGCGCATCTCGGCAAGCACCATGTCGAGCATGCCGTCGATGCGGGCTACCTCGCCCAAGACCACGCCCGAACGCATGGCCTCGCGCGTGTTGCGGCCGATGACGTGCGTTGGCGCCGAAGGCTCAACCTGCGGCAGACGCGCCGCAGCGGCCGAAAGCGAGCGGGCGCCGAGTGCCAAGCCCGGCGCGATGACGCCGCCCACAAAGGTACCGCGCGCGTCGATGACCTCGATATTGGTCGTGGTACCCAAGTCGATCACGATGCACGGAGAGCCGTAGACGGCACGGGCCGCCACGGCGTCGGCGATGCGATCGGGGCCGATCTCGGCCGGGTCGTCGTAGTGCACGGGCATGCCGGTCTTGAGACCCGGCCCCACGGTGAGCACGCGCCCCGTGCAGGTACGGGAAAGCGCCGCCTTCCACGGGCGTTCGAGTGCCGGCACCACGCAGCTCAGCACGGCAGCCGTGGGTGCAAGCGTGCCCGGCATGCCCGCATCGGCCGCCAGCGCGGCCATGACTTGAGCGAGACGCATACGCGCTTCATCGGCCGTAATGCTCGACGGCGTCGTGATCTCGCACGTCGCAAGCGGGCATTCCTGCGCCGCGGCCGAATCCTCTGCAAACAGGCCAAAGCGAATGAACGTGTTGCCCACGTCGACCGTCAATATATATGCGCACCCATTAAGCATCGTCGGCGCTCCTTTCGTCTGCCCAGCAGTATATCGCCTACCTAAACCAGTCATCCCAAAATGACTAGCTTGCGGCTATACTGGTGCGCGGTCGTGCGCGAGCTCACGCGGCGGCCCTTGGTAACCCGACTTCCCGCGCCGTATCCGTAGCGGCGCTCCCGGGGGAAGCGGATATACGCAAAGGAGTTTTATATGAGCAATCCCTTGAACCGCGCTTCGATGCGCGGGCAACTCACGCTGCGCGGCGTCGTCATCGGCGCCCTTGGCTGCGTGATCATCACGGCAAGCTCGGCCTACACCGCCCTCAAGATGGGCGCACTCCCCTGGCCGATCGTCTTCGCTGCCGTCATCTCGCTGTTCTTCCTTAAGCTCATGGGCAACGCCAGCCTCAACGAGGCAAACGTCACCCACACCATCATGTCCGCGGGCGCCATGGTCGCCGGCGGCCTGGCGTTTACCATCCCGGGCGCCTGGATGCTGGGCTATGCCGACCAGATCAGCTGGCTCGACATGTTTATCGTGGCACTCGCCGGCACCATCCTGGGCCTGCTGGCCACCGCGCTCATCCACCGTCACTTTATCGTGGACGCCGCGCTTGAGTTCCCCACCGGCAACGCCGCAGCTCAGACTTTGCGCGCGACCGAGGCTGGCGGCAAAACCGGCAAGCAGCTCTTTGGTTCCATGGCCATCGCCGGCATCTATAGCGTGCTGCGCGACGCCCTGGGCGTGGTGCCCAGCATGCTGTGCACGCTCAACATCCCCGGCGTGACCTTTGGTATCTACAACTCGCCCATGCTGCTCTCCGTCGGCTTCCTCGTGGGCTTCGCCCCGGTCGCCTTCTGGTTTGCCGGCGCGCTGCTGGGCAACTTTGGCATCATCGTGGGCGGCACCGCTGCCGGTCTGTTCGACGTTGTGACTGCGCAGGGCATCGTCAAGTCCCTCGGCATGGGCCTTATGATGGGCTTTGGCGTCGCCGTCGTCCTCAAGGACATCCTGCCGCAGGTCGCCGGCATCGTCCGCGGTCTTGCCGCCGACAGCTCCACCGACACCGACGAGCAGTCGCTCATCTCGGGCTCCCTTAAGCTCGACGCCGGCATCATCGGCCTAGGCGCTGCCGCCATCGCCGTGGTCATCGCCATCGTGCTTGACCTTGGCCCCGTTCCGGCCGTCATCGTCACGCTGTTCACCTTTGTCACCACCATCATGAGCGCACAGAGCTGCGGCCAGACGGGCATCGACCCCATGGAAATCTTTGGCCTCATCGTTATGCTCATCGTGGCTGCCTTCGCACAGATCGCTCAGGTCAAGCTGTTCTTTATCGCCGGCATCGTAGCCGTGGCGTGCGGCCTTGCGGGCGACGTCATGAACGACTTTAAGGCCGGCGCCGTGCTGGGCACCAACCCGCGTGCGCAGTGGATCGGCCAAGCTATTGGCGGCATCGTGGGCGCCCTGGTCGCCGCAGCCGTCATGGTCGCGCTCGTCACCGCCTATGGCCCGGACGCCTTTGGCCCCGACAAGAGCTTTGTTGCCGCGCAGGCAAGTGTGGTCGCCACCATGGTCTCGGGCATCCCGAGCGTGCCGTGGTTCGTTGGCGGCTTTATCGCCGGCATCGTCATGTACTGGCTCGGCATTCCAGCCATGATGATCGGCCTGGGCGTGTACCTGCCGTTCTACATGTCACTCACGGCATTCCTGGGCTCCTGCGTCAAGCTCGCCTACGACAAGTGGTCCGCCCACCGCGACGCCACCGCTGGTCTTTCTGACGAGGAGAGGGCTGCCAAGGACGCCGCCTTCCAGGAACAGGGCCTGGTTGTCGCCAGCGGCCTGCTCGGCGGCGAGTCCATCGTCGGCGTTATCCTGGCGTTTGTCTCCGTGGGCTTAAGCCTGCTGGGCTAAGCTGAGCAGCTGCTCGACAGCAACCATATTGCCTACGATTTGCCCGGTCGGTAGCTTTCGCGGCTACCGACCGGGCTTTTTGATACCAACGCAAAGAAAGGCCGGCGCGCTGCGTTTAACAGCGCGCCGGCCTTATTGGTTTAGCTATCGAAACGTTCCTGCTATGAAACGAAGTTCGTTTGCAGAATCTACGCCCGAAACGCTACATCTGCTTGCGACGACGATCGCCCAGCGTCACGCCCGCAGCCACGAGCGTAATACCGCCGATAACGAAGACCTCGCCCGCAAGCGCAGAGTCATCACCGGTCTGGGCGAGCGCGGCAGGCGCGGCCTGTTTCTTGGCAACGGGGGCCTTTGCAGCAGCCTGCGCAACCTGAGGCTTGGCCTGCGGCTCAGCCTTGGGATGATACTTGTCGTACTCGGCCTGCGCGGCAGCCAGGGCATCCTTGGCATCGCCAAGCTCGGCCAGCGCGGCGGCATAGGCGTCGTTGGCATCGGACAGCTTGGCATCGGCATCGCTCAGAGCAGCCTTGAGACCAGCGGCGGCATCGACGGCAACCTTATAGCGAGCGTAGGCAGCGTTAAGCTTGACCAGCTTCTCGTTGCCCGTCGTGCCCGCAGCAAGGGATGCCTTGTGGTCGACAGCCTCAAGATCGGCCTTGAGTGCCTCGTCGTTGGCAAGCTCGGCCTTGGCCTTGACGATATCGAGGTTCGCATCGACAACGGCTTCGTTGGCGGCCTCGAGCTGCTTCTGGGCATCGGCGACACCGGCGACGGCAGCGTCATAAGCGGCCTTGGCGTCGTCGACCGCCTTCTGGGCGCCGGCAAAGCGCTCGAAGGCCTTGTGTGCGGTGGCCAGCTCACCCTCGGCAGCCTTGGCCTTGGCCTGCGCGTCGGACACAGCCTGCTTCTTGGCGGCAACTGCCTGCTTGGCGTCCGAAAGAGCGGTCGCGGCCTGTGCATCCGCGGCCTGGGCCTTGCCTACGCCAGCCTGGGCGGCGTCATCGGCCTTCTTGGCCTTGTCAAGGGCGCCCTGCTTGTTCGTAAGGTCCGTCTTGGCAGCATCACGCTTGGCAGTAAGGTCCTTAACCGAAGCCGTGGCGTTGCCATACGCCTCGTTGGCCTTGTCGGACTTTGCCTTGGCGGCATCGCGGGCACTGCGAGCCTTCGCCTTGTGAGCAGCGGCATCGGCTGCCTTCGTCTTGCTGTCAGCAAGCGTGGCGTTTGCCTTATCGAGAGCTGCCTGGGCAGTAGCGGCCTCGCTCTTGACGGCGTCGAGCTTGGTCTTGGGCGTCTTGACGTCGATACCCTTGAGTTTGGCTTCGGCGGCGTCGTATGCCGTCTTCGCGGCGGCGGTGCCGGACTTAGCCTTCTCGTACTCGCCCTTGGCGGTGTTCACATTCGTGTCGGCCGCGGTATAGGCGTCGCGTGCGGAATCCTTTTTATTGACGGCAGCGTAGTAGGCATTGCTGGTTGAACCGTAATTTTTCTGCGCCTCTGCCAGCTTATTCTGCAGCTGCTTCAGCTGCTCCTTCTGCTCCTGCGTGCCGCCTGCATTGTAGGCGGAAGCGATGTAGTCGTTCAGGAGCTTCTTGAACTCGGAGACAGTGAAATCAGCCTGAGTGTCATCAGCGCTGTAATCGAATACGGTTACCTCGGAATCGGTGTTCCTTCCGCTACCGGTTGCGATACCGATAGCCACCGTGGCGGAATCGATAATGTTGAGATAGTGCCCGCACTTGTCTCCTCTTTCCTTACCGTTCTCATCTTTTGTACCGTGATACACATCGTAATAGTTTTGGGAGATATAGTACGAATCATAGCGATGAGCCATGAGATCTTTGCCGGCCTCGCTATCCACACCGTACTTTTTAATCCAATTCTCGTAATTAACCTTCTCCTGAGTGTAGAGACCGGTATAGGGCCATCCGAGAGTGTCCTCAGTCTCGCCGCCGGTATATGCGCCGCCGCCGCCGGCAAGATTTTCACCGTTATCATAGTAGCAGCCAGAGTGTCCCCAGATGTTCGATGAATACGATGTATTGAGGGCGGCTGCCACAGTCATGCGGAGGCTGACGCTGAGTGCCGACTGACCGTTCGCCTTGCGGAGGTTGTTCTGGGTGTCGAGATATGTCAGGGCGTTGCGCATCTGCTCCAAGGAAAGTGGATTGGTGTCGCGAGACATGTCATGATCGACGTACTTGTCATACCACTCGGCCTTGTCATCGGCACCGGTCAGCATCGATACGGCGTCCTGGGCGTTCTGTTTCTGCGTGGCTGTGAATTGGCTGCCGCCGATGATGTAGTTCATGAAGCCGAACATACCCTGGCTGATGACATTCTGGTCTACGGTCATGTTCGACTTGAGGTCGGCAATCTGCTGGTTAAGCTTGTCGACTTCAGCGCTCGCGGCATCATAAGCGCTCTTTGCCGATGTAACTTCGGTGCAAATTGCATCGTATTCAGCACGCTTCTGCTGACGAACCTCGACGAGTCGGTCGTACTCCGCCTTCTTGTCGGCTTCGGTCTGCTGGGCCTGCTCGTATGCCGTCTTCGCGGCGTCACGCTTACTGGCCGCGTCCTTGTACTCCTTGTTTGCCGCATCGTATGCAGACTGGGCAGATGCCACAGCAGCGTTGGCGGCGTTGGCCTTTTCCTGCGCGGCGGTGACGGTAGTCTGCGCAGCCTGCAGGTTCGCCTGTGCGGTGGCGTCTGCAGTCGTCGCGGCATCGAGCGCGGCCTGCGCGGTCGCGAGCTCGCTGGCAGCAGTGACCTTGGCAGCCTTGAGCGCGTTCAAATCGATACCCGTGCCCGAGACAGCTGCATCGAGTGCAGCCTGCGCCTGGTCGAGCTTCTGCTGGGCGTTATCGCGCGCGGTGGTTGCGGCTGCGAGAGCAGCAGCAGTCTCCTGCTTCTTGGCCTGGGCAGTCGTCAAAGCTGCCTCGGTATTCTGCTTTTCCTGCTGGGCGCTGGCCTCGGCAGCCTTGGCCTGGTCCAGATTGGCCTGTGCAGTAGTAACGGCCTTATTGGCGTCATCGAGCTTTGCCTGCGCGTCCTCGACGGCCTTCTTGGCGGCCTCGTACTCGTCCATACCCATGGCCTCGAGCTTGGCCTGGGCATCGTCGAGGGCCTTCTTGGCCTCATCCTGCTTTGCCTTGGCGTCCTTGAGCGCCTGGGTCTTATCCTCGACACTCTTGTTGGCTTGATCGAGCTGATCGTTCAGGTCGCCCAGCTTCTTCTGCTGCTGCTCGGTCTTTTCGACGGCGGCTTTGAGCTCGTCAATCTTCTCCTGGAGCGCGGCGACTTCTGCTGCGTTCTGCTCGATTTCGTTGTCGCTCACAGCCTGCGAGGCCTGATTCTTTTGCTGCTGCGCCTGCTTTTGAGACTGGCCCGCCGCATCGGCGTTCTTCTGGGCGGCATCGTAGGCGGCCTGAGCGTCCTTGAGCTGCTTTGCCGACTCCTCGGCCAGCTGGGCAGCCGTCTTTACGACCGCTTGGTTACCGGCGGCAACGGTATTCTCTACAGAACTACCCCCCCCCTGAACAGAATCGCCGTTACCGGTTGACGGTGCGGCGATTGCCGCCAGCGGCGACATGAGCGGCTGAGCGATGAGGCCCGCCGTCAAAACGGTTGCGACGGCGCGGTTGGCAACGCCCTTGACGTTGACGGCCTTGGCCCGAGGCTCAAAGTGCTGTGGACTATAGTTTGCCATGGCTTTCTCCCTTTGACACGGATGTATCCATACGCTTCAAAATGTAGGAGCTGATTTTTGAATTCTGTTGCGCAACATTGGCGACCAGCGTATTTTTTGAAATTCATGCTCCTGTGCTTCACAATTTCGTCACATTTGAAGGAGCTGGTGCATCATATTTTCGCGTGATGGAATTGAGCCTGTGATTTGCATTTGCTCCCGCGTCATCCGTCCTATCGGATTCCGCATCCAACAGACACCCCGCCCGCCACGGTGTAGAGTTAGGACAACGGGCGCGTTGCGCGGACCGCGCTGGAACGAGGTGGACATGGAACTCGACAAACAACAGATCAAGCGACTACGCGAACGCCATCACCGGCGCCACGGCATCCGTCCCGCCCATAGCGAGGCTGCCGAGCAGGCTGGTCGCTTCCTCAAGCGCGCGTTCAACATTCGCGAGGGACGCGCGCCCTATCACGTGATCCGCAAGCGTTTTGTAAACGGGGCGCGTCTGACTGGCTCCCACCTATGCATCCTCATCATCGCCATGTTAATCGCAAGTATTGGCCTCGATATCGATTCGGACATCGCCATCGTGGGCGCCATGCTCATCTGCCCGCTCATGGGTTCGGTCCTTGCCATGGCATACGGCATCGCCACGCTCGACCGCGAGATTACCGTCGAAGCCGTCGCCAGCCTTGCGCTGCAAATGGCCTTTTGCCTGGTCACCTCCACGTTGTACTTTAAGCTCTCGCCCCTTGGCGCCACCACAGCCGCCATTATCGACAACTCGACGCCCACCGTGTGGGACCTCGCTGTCGCGCTCGCCGGCGGCTTTGCGGGCGGCCTAGGCAACTCACGCGACCAGGAGCCCGCAACGCTCATCGCCGGTGTGGCCGTGGCAACCGCGCTGATGCCGCCCCTGTGCGCAGCAGGCTACGGCATCGCCATCGCAAGCGGATCGCTGTTTCTCTCGGCGCTCTACGAGTTTGGCATCAACGTGGTCTTTATCGCACTGGCTGCCGAAGCCGTGCTGCTTCTTTTGCGCGTGCCGCTCAAGCGCGACCTGAACGGCGACGGCATTGTGACCGCTGAGGAAGACGCCGAGGTCGACGAGCTGTCGCGCAAGGTGCGCCGCCGCATCATCGTGGGCACGGTGATTTTTGCCATCCCCTGCATTGTTATGACGGCGGGTTCCATTGGCTCGGCGCAGGCCGGCGTGCAGGACGGCTACGGCGTCACCGAAACCACGCGCGAGCTTGCGGCGGTGCTGCCAGGCTTTAAGGATTACACCGTCGCCGTCGAGACCTCGACTACCGAAGGGGACGAGGAGGGCCTTGTCGAGCGCGAGATTGTCGCCCATGTGACGACAAGCGAGGCGCTCGGGGCGCACGACCGCCACGTCGCCCGCAAGCTCATCGACCTCAACGTGTCCGAGCTCGATCGCGTGGAGTTCGATGTGAAGTGATGCCGGCGCGGGATGAATGCTCGCACGGACGCAAGTTACAACGAGGCGCAGACGCGATACGGACACGAGCAAATTGCGGGGTGCAGTTCACACCCGAGCCCCGCTCGCTGTTTTATTGCCGTGAATCAGACGTCCGCATTGACATCGCCAGACTCCACCGTAAACGCCGGATCGGTGCTCACAAGATAAAATCGGGTCACCTTGCTATCTCTAAATAGATAGAGCTGGCCCTGCTCGCGTCGGCGTGACATATACGCCACGTGGACCGTACCGAATTCTTCGCCGTTTTCCTTCTTTAATATCAGGATGTTGGGGGCATCCGTACGCTTAAACTGCCCGTCTGTGCAGATTCCGTCTTTGTTGACCAGTTGCCATCGACAGCCATCCTCCTCAAGAAAAGCCAGGGTTTCCCGACTCGTTTTGTCATCCCGATAGAAACCATCAATGGCAAACCCTTCGGAAGCGCATTCCTGCATATAGGACGTTTCTCGGCTTATAGCAAACAGCCCTGTAGCGCCCAGGAGCACAGCCAGGCAGACCACTGCAATAGCAACCGGGATAACACGCGGGCTCATGTCGCCCACCCGATAGTTGTTTAACGGAGCGTGAAACATACCTGGAACCTCCGATATCAGGGGGAACATCGCCAGCAGGCAGGCGACAACTATATGTTTCTGACATCAAACCATATGGCCGCCACTCGCGGAAGGGGCATCGGCGAACGGCGTGTTTTCATACTCCATTGGTCAAACCTAAGCGCGGCCCTACAGCTCGTACTTGTACACGCGGTAGATATACTTTCCGGCTTCCATCTCGTAGGTGGCGATGGGCAGTCCGCAGCGATCATCTCGTCGTTTGGCAGATACGTCACGCTGTGCTGGCCCGCGTTGAGCGAAAAATCGCCCTGGGCCTGCAGTAACTTGTCTTCAAAGCCCGAACCGGCCCAAAACTCTGGCGAGCCCACGGAAGGCTGTAGCAAGGTCATTTGCGCAACATATGTCCAGCAAAAACGGGTGGTGGCCGGTACGGCCACCACCCGTTTGTCTCATATCTAGCCCATGGCAGGCCAGCTACTTCTTAATACCGCGTCCCAGACGCTTGGCGACCGATGCCACGGCCTCTTCGCTGGCCGGCCCGCAGCTCACACACCCGTCATGAGCACGCATCTGGCCGGTAACCTCGTCCATCGCGAGCGGCGCCACCTTCTCGAGCTTAAAGCCCTTACCGGCGCGCATGTTTTCCTTGGCCACGCTGATCATGAGCTTAATACGGTTGAGCTGGTTGACCTCGGACGCACCAGGATCATAGTCCACCGCGACAATATTGCTCTCGGGGTGCTGACGGCGCAGCTCCTTGATCACGGCCTTGCCCACCACGTGGTTAGGCAGGCACGCGAAAGGCTGCGTGCAGATAATGTTGGGTGCGCCATGGTCGATCAGGTCGAGCATCTCGGCCGTGAGCAGCCAGCCCTCGCCCATGTTGTTGCACACCGACAGCACCGTACGGGCCTTGTCGGCCATGGTGCCGATGCGCTCGGGCGCCTCAAAGCGGCGGGACTTTTCGAGCATCTCCTCCACCGGCGTGCGCATCCAGTCCACGAGCTTGATAAGCGCCTGCATGCCCGCACGCGTTGTAGCAGAGCTACCCAGCTCGTCCTTCTGCAGCTCGGCGTTGCTCATGGAGTACAGGAAGAAGTCGAGCAGGCCCGGCACTACGGCCTCGCAGCCCTCGCGCTCGATAACATCGACCACGTGGTTGTTGGCCGTAGGGTGGAACTTGACCAGGATCTCGCCGACCACGCCCACGCGCGGCTTGGTGCCCTCGCCCACGAGCGGCATGGTGTCGAACGCGCGAATGGCCTCGCGGCACAGCTTGGTGTAGTTGTGCCTGTTGAACTTAGGCGCCAGCTTGCGGGCGCGCGCCATGTACTCCTCGTAGAGCGCGTTCGCCGCACCGGGCGTAGCCTCGTACGGGCGGCAGCGGTAGAGCATCTGCATCATCACGTCGCCAAAGAGCACCGCGTACACGGCCTGCTTAAGCAGCGCCGGCGTAATCTTAAAGCCGGGGTTGTCCTCGCCGAGCGCCACGGCAGAAAGCGAGATCACCGGGATCTCGGGGTGGCCGCTCTCGCGCAGGGCCTTGCGGATGAGTGCGATGTAGTTTGTGGCACGGCAGCCGCCGCCGGTCTGGCTGATAACCACGGCCGTCTTGGAGAGGTCGTACCGACCGCTCTCGATGGCCTCCATAATCTGACCCGTTACCAGAATCGACGGGTAGCAAATGTCATTGTTCACATAGCGCAGACCGGCCTCGACGGCATCGTGATCGGTCGAGGGCAGCAGCTCCAAGTTGTAGCCGGCACCGCGAAACACCTCTTTGACCAGGTCAAAGTGGATCGGTGCCATCTGCGGGCACAGGATGGTATAGCCCTCCTCGCGCATCTGCTCGGTAAAGGGCACCTTGGGCCACGCGGTCGAAGCACTCTCGCGCTGCGCCTCAAACGTGTACTTGCGGCTCGCGAACGCGGGGGCATCCGTGGAGGGTGCCACCGGCGCGGCGTCGCCCTGCTCGTAAGCCTCGCCCGCGGCCGTGGCCTCGGCCAAGCGCTCGGCCTCCTGGTCCTTAAGCGCGGCCATGAGCGAGCGGATGCGGATACGCGCGGCGCCCAGGTTGGACACCTCGTCGATCTTGAGCACGGTGTAGATCTTGCCGCTGGCCTCCAGAATCTCCTGCACCTGGTCGGTGGTCAGAGCGTCCAGGCCGCAGCCGAAAGAGTTGAGCTGGATCAGGTCCAGGTCGTTGCGCATCGTCACAAAACGGGCGACGGCGTACAGGCGGCTGTGGTACATCCACTGGTCGACGACGCGAATCGGACGCTCAGGCTTTACCAGATGCGCGAGCGAATCCTCGGTAAAGACCGCAAAGCCAAAGCTCGAGATAAGCTCGGGCAGGGCGTGGTTGATCTCGGGGTCGTTATGGTAGGGGCGGCCGGCGAGCACAATGCCGTGGCCGCCGTGGTCCTCGACCCACTTAAGAGCCTCCTCGCCCATGGTCTGGATGTCCTCGTGGAAACGCGCATCGGCCTCAAAGGCAGCGTTGACGGCGGCATCGACCTCGGAGCGCGTGATCTTGGGACCGCGCACGCGGCCGCGACCAGCCTCGGCATCGGCCACGCGGTCGGCGGCGAGCACCTGGTACAGGCGGCGCTTGAGCTCGGTCTTGTCGTGATAGGGCACAAACGGGTACAGGAACTCGATGTTCTGCTCGCGGATTTCGTCGATATTGAGCGCCAGCGCCGTGGGGTAGCTCATGACGATGGGGCAGTTATAGCAGTTGCCAGCCGTCGGGTCCTCTTTGCGCTCCCAGCGCACGCACGGCATCCAGATGAAGTCGACATCGCGGTCGATAAGGTTCATCACGTGGCCGTGGCTCATCTTGGCCGGATAGCACACACTCTCGGACGGCATGGACTCGATGCCCGCCTGGTAGGTCTTCTTGCTCGACTGGTCGGACAGCTGCACGCTAAAGCCCAGGCGGGTAAAGAACGCGTGCCAGAAGGGGTAGTTCTCGTACATGTTGAGTGCGCGCGGGATACCCACGGTGCCGCGCGGGGCCTCGTCGGGGCTCAGGACCTCGCGGTTAAAGAGCAGCTCGTTTTTCTTTTTGAAGAGGTTGGGGGCCTCGGTCTTCTGCTTTTTGTGGCCGGCGCCCTTCTCGCAACGGTTGCCGGTAATGAAGCGCCTGCCGCCGCCAAAGTCGTTAACGGTGAGCTGGCAGTTGTTGGAGCAGCGACCGCAGCGGACATGCTTTTGCGTCACGGTGAGGTGCGCGATGTCCTCGGCCGAAAGGATGGTCGAGGTGCCGTCGGCGCCAGCGCGATCGCGGGCGAGCAGGGCCGCACCGTAGGCGCCCATGCAGCCGGCGATGTCGGGACGCACGGCATGCACGCCGGTGAGCTGCTCAAACGCGCGCAGCGTGGCATCGGACATAAAGGTGCCGCCCTGGACGATCACCTGGCTGCCGATCTCCTTGGGGTCGCGCAGCTTAATGACCTTGAACAGGGCATTCTTGATGACGGAATAGGACAGGCCGGCCGCGATGTCGCCCACCGTGGCGCCTTCCTTTTGCGCCTGCTTGACGCGCGAGTTCATAAAGACTGTGCAGCGGCTGCCCAGGTCGACGGGAGCCTTAGCATGGATGGCGGCATCGGCGAACGCGCGCACGTCCATGTTCATAGACACGGCGAAACTCTCGATAAAGCTACCGCAACCCGACGAGCAGGCCTCGTTGAGCATGATGTGCTCGATGACGCCGTCCTTGACGCGCAGGCACTTCATATCCTGGCCGCCGATGTCCAGAATGAACTCGACACCGGGCAGGAATGCCTTGGCGCCGCGCAGGTGCGCAACGGTCTCGATCTCGCCGGAGTCGGCCTTGAGGGCCTCGATGAGCAGCGCCTCGCCGTAGCCCGTGGTGGTCACGTGGCCGATGGTGCAGCCGGCGGGGATGTGATTGTAGAAATCGGCCATGATGACCTTGGCCGTGCCCAGGATGTCGCCGTTGTTGTTGCCGTACCAAGTGTGCAGCAGCTGGCCATCCTCGCCCACGAGCGCGGCTTTCATGGTGGTGGAGCCGGCGTCGATACCGATGAACACGCGGCCGGTGTAGCCGTCGAGCTTGCCCTTGGGGACGACTTCCTGGTCGTGGCGACCCTTGAACTCGGCAAAGTCCTCGTCGGTGGCAAAGAGCGGATCCAGGCGCTCGACCTCGGCACCCTGCGTGTCACCCAGGCTGTCGATGGCCTCGATAAGCTGCGGGAATGTGCTGAGCTTGTTGGACTCGTGCGCCATAGCGGCGCCGCTCGCCACAAACAGGTGGGCGTTTTGGGGCACGATACGGTGCTCCTCGTCCAGGTTGAGCGTGAGGTAGAAGCGGTGGCGCAGCTCGGAGAGGTACTGCAGCGGGCCGCCCAGGAAGGCGACGTTGCCGCGGATGGGACGGCCGCACGCCAGGCCCGAGATAGTCTGGGTCACGACAGCCTGGAAGATGGAGGCCGCCACGTCCTCGGGGCGGGCGCCTTCGTTGAGCAGCGGCTGGACGTCGGTCTTGGCAAAGACGCCGCAGCGGCTGGCGATTGGATAGATGGTGGTGGCGTTGGCCGCGAGCTCGTTGAGGCCGCTGGCGTCGGTGTGCAGCAGAGTGGCCATCTGGTCGATGAACGCGCCAGTGCCGCCGGCGCAGGTGCCGTTCATGCGCTGCTCGATGCCGTTGTCGAAGTAGATGATCTTGGCGTCCTCGCCGCCCAGCTCGATGGCGACATCGGTGGCCGGGATAAGGGTCTCGACGGCACGCTTGCTGGCGATGACCTCCTGGACAAACTCCAGGTCGAGCCACTGGGACAGCAGCAGGCCGCCCGATCCGGTGATGGCGCAGGTCATCTGGGCCGTCGGCAGCACGGTCGCAGCACCCTCGAACAGGTCGCGGGCGCAGGCGCGGACATCGGTGTGATGGCGCTGGTACTTGGCGTAGACGATCTGGTTGTCGTCGTTGAGCACGGCAAGCTTGACGGTGGTGGAGCCCACGTCGATGCCCAGGTGCAGGTTGCCGCGGGCGGCCTCGGGGTTGAAGATTGCGCCTTCGGGGGCGTGGGCGGCGGTAGCGGTTACGGACTCGGCAACGTTGGGCGTGGCTGCGTCGGCGGCAAGCGTCTCTCCCGCCGCATTCTTGGCCTCAGCAACAGCCCCGGCAACCTTCTCGGCAGCGGCGGTCGCGGCCTTCTGCGCGGCGTCTGCCACGGCGGGCACGGCCTCGCGCGCGGCAGCGACCATGCGGTCCTTAATGCCTTCGACGAGTTTGCTCATCTGTTTCTCCTCTTAGTTGTTGGACTCGACGGTTGCGGCGGTGTCGACCGCGTCCTCGAGCTGCAGATTCAATAGCTTCATGCCGTATTCCGGCACGTTGATATCAATGGGCTGGCCATACAGGTCGCCCGGGCGAACGAAGGCGATGACTGTCATGATGCGTGCCATGGTCTCGGGTGATTCGGCAAGGCCGCGCTCAAACCAACGCTGGATCATGCCGACCTCGGCGCTCACGACATAGGTGACGTAATAATCGAAGAACGTGCCCAGCGCCAGGCCCAAAATGCCTGTCTGCGCACGCGGCACCACGGCCTCGCGTGCGGTATCGATGATCTTTTTAATGAAGGCTTGGTCGCCGCCAGAGCCCAGCAGGGCACCGATAAGATCGCGATTGGCCGCAAGATAACGCAGCAACTCAACCGAACCGGGTGCCGGCTCGAGCTCATCGATATTGCGGTAAAGATCGGGCAGTTGAGCTGCGGTGATGAGCTCAACGCGCTCGCGAATCTCAGTCAGCAGGCCGTCCTCGATTTGGTTGATAAAGTCGGGAATATCGCGGTAGTGCGAATAGAACGTACGGCGCGTGAGGCCAGCGCGCTCGGTAAGCGACGCGACGTTAACGCGCGAAAGATCGCCGCCTTCGGCAAGCTCGCTGGCAAGTGCCTGGCGAAGGGCACGCTGCGAGCGAAGAGACCGGCGGTCGCATTTCTCGAGCTGGGACAAGCGTCCTCCTTGTTACTCAACCTGTGCGCTATTGCACAGTGCGAGTATTATTGCACACCGTGTGCATCAACACGTAAAGGCAATATTTGGGATGTGACAAAGGGGCAGTCCCTTTGTCACATTCGGCCTAGTTTTTGGATCGGCATTACCGATTGTCCGAAATGTCATTCGTGGGTAGAATAGTGTCGACGGCAGCCCAAGTTGTAGCTAGCTGGGCAGCGCCGTTATACGGTTTAAGGGGTCAACGCCTTAGCGGCGGCGACCCCTTCTGTTACGCTTCGAGCGCTGCTTAAGTGCCTCGGAAAGTCCGATGAGCGCCGTGAGGAGCGAGACCAAAGCGGTCAGGAACTTCACGAAATCAATCAAATCGGTCATGGGCATCACCTCCCATCAGATGGAGGGCGCTGCCCGGCACATGGAACTGCCGTCAACGATACCGATTCTATCAAAACTCAGTTATATATACGAATGTATGTTCGTATTCTAGGAAAACCAGGGCAATTTGGCAAAAGAACTATCCCTTTGTCGCACTGGCGTTCTTGCCGTTGAATCCCCACCTACATTTTTCGAGTTGCGCGGTCGCACTGGTGTTTTTATGAAAGCGCTGCTGAGGCTATTTGAAAGTTTTTGTCCTTATTTGGGCGCAATCACGCCTATCTGCGCACATACCCCACGGAATCAAACACCAAAACGGGCATAAAATATCCCGGTGCCGCGCCTTTTGCCTCCGAGCGACCTCCAGCAGACCGCGCAACTCGATTTTTGTTGGTGGCGACAAAGCACAACCGACTCAACGCCCAAATCGGTACCCTCATGTGACAAAGGGACTGTCCCTTTGTCACATTATTCGATCACGGTGTGGGAATTCTGCTTGCGCATGGTGGCGAGCATGTGCTTGGGAACGGCGTGGGCCATGCAGCTGCCAATAGTCGCGCTCGCAGCAGCCTTAGCCGCATCGCTACCATTCTTGGTGGCATAGCTGTGACGGAAACGCTTAAGCATGGCGATGTCGTTGCCGCCGTCGCCGTAGACCGCGACCTCGTCCTCGGCGATACCGTAGTAGCCCGCCAGCCACGCCACGCTCTCGCCCTTGTTGCACGCCACGTCGGTAATCTCGAACATCACCGGGTCGAACGGCGCGTTGACCACACGGTCCGAGCGCTCGGCAAGATACGCCTTAAGGTCGCGCTCCAGCTCGGGCGAGGTCACGCGGCAGTTGATCTTGCAGACATCGTGACGCAAGATGTCGCCGATCGACTGGTCAAAATACTGCTCCTCGTGATAGCCGCCACGGGCGCGCATGCCGCGCATCACAATGCGCTTGATGGGACTGTCCTTCTTAAAGCCCGCCTGGTGCATCTCAAACGAACCGCTCGAGAACATGCCATCGGGCGTGGAGCAATCAAAGCAAATGTCCGGGAACGCCTTGAGCAGCTCCTCGGTAATCTGGGGGTCGATGGTCCAGGTCTTGAGCACCTCGCCATGGCTGTCGCGAACGATGGACCCGTTGGAGCAGCAGGCATCGAGCGCCAAGCCTGTAAAGCCATGCTCACCGATCGGCAGCGTCGAGCGACCCGTTGCGGGAACCACGTGCAGCCCGGCCTCGGTCAACTCGCGAATGGCGCGGCGGATGGTTCCGTCGGCCTCGTGCAGGGCGTTAAGCAGCGTTCCGTCTAAGTCACTCGCAAACATCTTGATCATGGGCATGCCTCTCCTTCGTCTGCACGATATTGTAGACGAAGGAGAGGCGCGTTCTCGTATGGGCGCCCGCACTGCAGCGGCTGCTTCTGTTAAACCGCTGCAGTGCGAACGTCACATTGTTTGTCGTGAGCGACTTTTCATGCGGTAAAACAACGCCGTCGTCAGCACCAACACCACCAGCATGGCTGCGAATACAACCGTCGGTGTCCATCGATCATACGCGAATCCGTACGCCAATTGGCCAATAGGCGTTGCGCAGGAAAGCGCCATGTATACGACCGAAAGCACTTTTCCGCAGAGCTCCCTTGGCACCGCCCGCTGAACGGACGCGACGATTTCGACCGATGCAATGCTTGCCCACACCATGACCCATGCCGAACCAGCTGCAAGCGCGGCAAACACAATTACGTCAACGCCGATCGGTAGCGTGACAATAATCGGCACGACTCCAAAACAGATCATCGCAACGTATCGGCATATGCCATTGAAAGAAAAACGGTGCGGCCACATACCGACTAGGCCACCGCCTGCAAGGCCGCCCAGCCCCATAGCCGCCTCAATAATTCCAACGCAGGAAGGTTGCATGCCGAGATGCCTTGTAACAATAACGGGCGCACCAATCGTTAACCCAACCAACGCAAGATTCAAAACAGCCGCAAGCAAAATCACAGCGAGCAACGAGGTGTTTTGAAGCAGGTACCGAATCGCCGACAGAAAATCGCCTTGGCATGCCATGCGAGTCGAGCCATCCCCCGTCACTTCAGAGGGGACATTTTGTTTGAGTGCGGCCCAAAACAGCAGCGACGACATCGCAAGCGCCACCGCCGCGATGGCGCAAAGGACGTCAATTCCAAGGCATCCGTAGACGGCTGTTCCAACCACGGGACCTAGAATATTGCTCGCCATGGTCGTCTGTGACACTAATGCGGTGGCCCGCTCGACCTTTTCCTTGCCGGCTATTCGCAGCGTCTCAATTTGAAGTATCGGCTTCAGAATAGATTGAACGACGTATTGAACGCACAGCATCACCGCCACAACGGCCGCAAGGGGCAACGAGCACTTCATGGGGATAAACAGCATCGCTGCAACCATTAAAACAATACCGAGAGCCGCTAGAACGCTGCGATGCCCCTCTCGATCAGCTAATACTCCGCCAGCCGGAGTCGCAAGCACGCCCGGGATGAACGCGATCGCCGCGACGGCACCATACAACGTCGATGAACCGCTGCGATCGAGCAGGTAAAGCGGACACGCAAAGCACAGTGCCGATAGCGTCGAATACGTGCACAGCTGCGCAATAAGAAGACCAATGAGCCTGATAGACCGCGCTGTTTTTGGTGCCAGCGAGACGCGAGCGCTTCTTATTTTATCCATGGGTTCGCCCCTTATACATACCGTTAGTATGTATTTGACGACTTGAAAAGGGCAGCCGTAGCCACCCTCTAACATCAATTTACATACCGTTGGTATCTATATTACCACCCGGCGCGTTTCCATACGTCCCAAATCTGGTCCGTTGTCTGGAGCACTTCATCCCCCAAATCGAGCCCTACCGCAGCTGCCATCTGCGCCAAGCATTGGGCACGCGCAAGCATTCGTTCCTTAGACTCAAGCGGACGGAACAATGGCAGCAGCCAAAGATTCGCCAGCAACGATACGGCCTCTGCCGCTTCACGCGGGCATTCGCACGCAATGGAGCCATCGGCGATGCCCTCCTCGATCGCCGGCAATAAATAGCCATCTGCCGACTCGTCAAACGAGCCCTGGTACTGCATCGCCAGTAGACGTGAGCTTTTTACCGGATCTGCCGCAGGATGTATGCGCGCCCATAGCTCAATCTGCGGAATGACGGACTCGGGTGCGTAAAGTCGCTTGAGCTTTTGGGCGCCCGTCATATTGCCAGCACCGAGCGTCGCGCGGCGGCGCTCAACAACGGGAGCCATCGCCCGATCAAATGCGGCGTTAAAAATCTCTTCTTTGCTCTTGAAGTGATGATAGATAGCGCCCTTGGTCATGCCATCGAGACGGTCAACGATATCCTGGATGCTCGTTCCCTCATAACCCTGTGCGCAGAATAGCTCCAGCGCCACGTCGAGAATCTTCGCGACCGTCTCTTCGGGATATTTATTGCGACCCATAATCCGCCCATCCGCAACGCAAGTCTTATGCCTCATTGCGATATTTTAACGTTGCGGATGGCAAACGGTCGGTTCTACACCGCGGCGGGGCCGTGTTCGCCGGTGCGAATGCGGATGACTTCCTCGACCGGCTCGACCCAGATCTTGCCGTCTCCAACGGCACCGGTGCGAGCAGCGTTGCAGATAATCTCGACAATGCCGTCAACATGTTCATCGGCGCAGATGAGGGTGAACTGCACCTTAGGGATGGTATTGACGAGCAGTTCGTTGCCGCGAACGTATTCCTTCCAGCCATGCTGCGCGCCGCAGCCCTGCACCTGGTTGATGGTCATGCCGCGAACATCGGCAGCAAACAGCGCGTCTTTGAGAACCTCAAGCTTCTCAGCACGAACGATCGCCGTAATTTTCTTCATAGTGAATTCCTCTCAATAATCAACGTATCCCTTTACATGAGACGCGGGTTTCCCAGGTGCCGTAAACCAACCTCAGAGATCAAAAAAGTTCAACTGACTGGTCTTAGCAGGTTTCCCAAGTGCCGCAGATTGCCGTGAAAGAGGGGCGAAGCGTACTTAAGTACGTGAGCGACGATTGAACGGCAAGGTGCGGTGCTTGGGGAAGCTGCTAATCGAGTCCGGAGAATGAGGGGTATGCACTCTCGCCGTGCTGACTCGCATCCAGGCCCAGCGCCTCGTCGGCCTCGTCCACACGCAGGCTGCCGTGGAACAGTGCCTTGACCACCGCGGCGATCACCAAGTCGAGCACCAGCACAATAACGACCGTCACCACAATGCCTAAG
This sequence comes from uncultured Collinsella sp., assembly GCA_934654795.1. Lineage (GTDB taxonomy): Bacteria > Actinomycetota > Coriobacteriia > Coriobacteriales > Coriobacteriaceae > Collinsella. The sequence goes on along the minus strand of CAKUGT010000007.1, from coordinate 45,434 downwards.
ATCTGCGAGACAAGCAGCGACACGTCGCCCGTGTAGAACAGGCCGCCCTTACCGGTCCACGAGAGCTCCGGCACGCAGAACAGGCCCGTGAGCACACCGCCCAAGATGCCGCCGATACCGTGGCAACCGAACGCGTCGAGCGCATCGTCGTAGCCAAACTTGGTCTTAAGATGGCTGATGGCCAGGTAACAGACGGGCGAGACGATCAGGCCCATGACCAGCGCTGCCCACGGCTCGACAAAGCCCGCACCCGGCGTGACCACCACAAGGCCCGCAACCAGACCGGTGCTGGCACCCACCAGCGTGGGGCGACCGGTGTGCACGCGCTCGACGGCAAGCCACGAGACCATGCCCGCCGCGCTGGCCGTCACGGTGTTGAGGATGGCGAGCGCCGCCACGGCGTCGGCCTTAAACTCGCTGCCGCCGTTAAAGCCAAACCAGCCAAACCAAAGCAGGCCGGCGCCCAGCGCCACAAACGGCACGTTATGCGGACGGTAGCTCATCATGCCAAAGCCGCGACGACGGCCGAGCATTAAGCAGAGAATCAGGCCCGTGAGACCGGACGAAATGTGTACCACGTCGCCGCCGGCAAAGTCGAGCGCGCCGATGATGTCGCCGATAAAGGAACCATCGCCGCCCCAAACCATGTGGGCGAGCGGCGCATAGACCACGAGCAGCCAAATGCCCAGGAAGGCCGTCATGGCACCAAACTTAACGCGGCCTGCCAGACTGCCCGTAACGATAGCGGCGGTGATCATGGCAAACGCCATCTGGAAGGCGATGTTGATGATCTGAGGGTAGACGGCACCGTCCGCGGCATTGCCCTCGGCCGCCTGCAGCACCTGATTGAGCACCGGCAGACACAGCAGCTGGTCAAGGCCTCCAATAAACGGGCTGGAACCGTCGCCGCCGTAGGCCAGCGACCAGCCGGCAACAATCCACAGCACGCCGACCAGGCCAATGGCGCCAAAGCACATAAGCATGGTGTTGATGACATTTTTGCGCCTGGACAGGCCGCCATAGAAAAACGCCAGACCCGGTGTCATTAAAAACACGAGCATGGTGCAGATGAGCATAAACGTTGTCGATCCCGTATCGTACATTCGTCCCCCTTGGTCGCATGAACGTTGTCGGCGCCCATAATGCGGCCGAGGGGCAACTGGTGTAGACCAGATACGGCGCTGTTAAACGCTGCGTTGTCGAATGGAAACGGTGCCGCAATCTTGGAAACGGCGCGGCAACGGGCGCGAAACGAACGGGAAATACGCGAGCAAGGAAGCCGCAAACACGCCCGTCCCGGCTAGCGGCGGAACAGCTCGCGTGCTCGGTCGCGGAGGTCGGTAGCTCGGATGACGCCCTCGTAGCGATTGATGCGCAGACGCGGGAAGGCGTTAAAGAAGCGCAGGTCACGACGGCTGAGCGACACACTCGGCACCGGACGGCTCATGCGCTTGCCGGTACGGAGACGGGTGAGCGACGGACGGGGCACGCTCGGCGCGGCATCGGCCACGCGGCGGGCAGCGAGCGCCAGGCCGCGAGCACCATCCGAGATAAACGTCGGCATCGAAGCCTTCTCGCGCAGGGCATCGAGCGCCGCGTCGCCCAGCTCGGCCAGCCAAGCGTTAACGGCGCGACCGCGGATATGCGTCTGCGCCACCGAGTCGATCGCCGAATCGGGAATACGTTCGAGCATAGAGTCGGAGGCGTCGGCAAGCGACTCATTGATGCGGTCGGCAAGGTCGGCACGCACACGCTCAAGCTGATCGGACAGGCGGCGCCAGCTGGCCAACGAGCACACCGCGTCGACAATCATCGCGACCGCGACGATAAAAGCGGACAGCCGCACAATCAGCACCGGCAGATGGCCAAGCAGCCCCAGCAATGCCGGCTCCACTAAACGGCAAATACACAACGCACCCAAGCCAAACGCGCAGGCCCAGTACAGGCAGATGCGTCCGTGCAGGTTAAACGGCAGATGCGAGTAATCCCAAAACCGGGCACCCGTCGTTTTTTCCAACAGCACGCCCACGCTATATTCGATCACGCTGCATACGAGCGCGGCAGCGACAAACTGGCTCGAGGCGTCTGGGATTCCACGCAGCAGCAACCAGCACGCGATGCCGCCCGCACCGTAGATGGGACAACACGGCCCTAGCAAAAAGCCGCTGTTGGCAAAGCGTCCGTGGTTGAGCATGGCGCAGACTGTCGACTCCCATACCCAGCCGCAAAAACCGTAGAAGGCAAACGAGAGTACCAGCGCCGAGAGCGGGCAGGCGGCAAGCGTCGCGCCGTCAAATGCCATGTCGATCGCGGTCCCCACCGTCTACCCTCTCCTCTTTTCGCTCGATGCTTTGCTCGAGCCGTCACTCGAGCCCTCGTTCAAATCGCTCGCGCCGCCTTTGCGCGGCAGACGGCCGGCAATCGTCTCGCGCAGCGCGCACCATTTATCCGCCAGGCACACAATCCATGCCTCACGACACGTCGGCGGCACCGGTACCAGCGGAAACATATGCCGTACGATAATATTCCGCTCGCGCGGCGTCAGCTCAAAATCTTCCTCCGCACGCGCCAAGGCAAAAAACGGGTGGCGAAAGCCATGCAGCCGATGGCTTGGGTCGGGATCGTGCCAGTCATAGAGAAAGTAATCGTGCAGCAGGGCCCCGCGCAGCAGCGATAAGCGGTCGACGGAGATACCGACGCGACCCAGGCACTCGGCAAAGGACAGACTTGCCCGCGCCACCGAGGTCACATGTGCATAAACCGTCACATCGCCATGTTGGATAAACTCATGCATCAGGTCCAAGCGGCCCGCCTGGGCAAGCTGACGGGCGGCATCGTCGACCTCGCGCGCGATTTTCTCGGCACGAACGGTATCGGACATGCTGCCTCCTTCCAGCGGCTCACGGCGGCAAGCCACGGCCTGTGCACAATCGATAAAAACATCATGGAACACATCAGTATGGCATCGGACAAAACGTTTTGCCCCACCAGTTGGCGAATTACCGCGCCGCCGTCACATATCAAACGCCAAAATGTGCGAGACTGTCTTGTGCAATTGTGCCGGCCGAGGGAGTGCCGGCGCACGATTCGCATGGAGTAACCCACAACGATGCTGCTTACGCAAACGACAACGCCCGAGGACGTCAAGGCTCTCGATCGCGCCGAGCTTCCGCTGCTCTGCGGCGAGATCCGCCAGGCAATCCTCGAAAGCTCCGCCGCCGTCGGCGGGCACGTTGCCCCCAACCTGGGCGTCGTTGAGCTTACGGTCGCGCTCCATCGCGTGTTTAACTCCCCCACCGACAAAATTGTCTTTGACGTGTCACACCAGACCTATGCCCACAAGGCGCTGACTGGGCGCGCGTACACTTATATCGACCCGGCACGCTACGGCGAGGCCTCTGGCTTTGCCAATCCCGACGAGTCCGAACACGACCTGTTCGCCATGGGCCACACCTCCACATCGGTGAGCCTGGGCTGCGGCTTGGCGCACGCTCGTGACCTGGCGGGCGATGCGTACAACGTCATCACCATCATTGGCGACGGTTCGCTTTCGGGCGGTCTGGCGTTTGAGGGCTTTAACAATGCCGCCGAGCTCGACAGCAACCTGGTCATCATCGTCAACGATAACGACCAGTCCATTGCCGAGAACCATGGCGGCCTGTATCGCAATCTGGCCGAGCTGCGCGCCAGCAACGGCACCTGTGAGCGCAACGTTTTCCGCGCGATGGGGCTCGACTACCGCTATCTGGACGCCGGTAACGATGTGTTGGCCCTGGTCGACGCGCTGCAGGAACTGCGCAATATCGATCATCCCATCGTGCTGCACGTCTCCACCGCCAAGGGCAAGGGCTTTGAGCCGGCCCAGAGCGACCCCGAGCACTGGCACCACGTGGGTCCGTTTGACATGGCGACTGGGCGCAAGCTCTGCCCGGGCCATCCGAGCGAGCCTGCGCCGCGCACCTATGCCGACATTACGGGCGAGGCGCTCAGCGCCGCCATCGAGCACGATCCGCAGGTCGTGGGCATCACGGCCGCCACGCCCTACATCATGGGCTTTACACCCGAGCTTCGCGCCGCGGCAGGCAAGCAGTTTGTTGACGTGGGCATTGCCGAGGAGCACGCCGTGACCTTTGCCACCGCGCTTGCGCGCTCGGGCGCCAAGCCAGTCTTTGGTGTGTACGGCACGTTTTTGCAGCGCGCCTACGACGAGCTGTGGCACGACCTGTGCCTCAACGACGCCCCGGCGACGATCCTAGTGTTTGGCGCATCAATCTTTGGCACTACGTCCGAGACGCACCTTTCGTTCTTTGATATTTCCATGCTTGGCGGTCTTCCCAACATGCGCTACTTGGCGCCGGCCTGCATGGAGGAATATCTGTCCATGCTGAGCTGGTCGCTCGACCACCGCGAGCATCCTGTAGCAATCCGTGTACCGGGCATTGGCCTGGTAAGCCGCCCCGACCTGGCGCCTGCCGAAGACACCGACTACAGCGCCGTTCGCTACAACGTGGTGCGCCAGGGCCGCGACGTGGCCGTGCTCGCACTTGGCGACTTCTTTGAGCTGGGCGAGCGCGTGGCAAATCGCTTGGCTGCCGAGTACGGCATCGAGGTCACGCTCGTCAACCCTCGCTTTGCAACCGAGCTCGACCGCGAGTTCCTCGATAACCTTGCTGTCGAGCATCGTGTTGTCATGACCATCGAAGACGGCATCTTGGACGGCGGCTGGGGCGAGCGCGTCGCGTGCCATCTGGCATGCACGCCGTTGCGCACGCGCACCTTCGGCATCGCCAAGGGCTTCCCCGACCGCTACGACCCCAACGAGCTGCTCGCACAGAACGGCATGACGGTCGAGAACATGGCCGCTGAAGCCGTAAGGCTACTGAACGAGTAAAAAACCTCCGCAAGGGAAGCACCCCTGCGGAGGTTTTTATTTTCGCGGCGCGATTATCTCAATCTGTAACATCTATGGCCCGAATTCCCGTCTAACTGTTACAGATTGAGACAAACCGTCTTTGCCCCTGTTGTTTGTCTCAATCTGTAACAGATAGAGACCTTTTGTCCGTCCAGATGTTACAGATCGAGACATTCGAATTCCCCTGAAGAGAAAATCTCAATCTGTAACAGTTAGAGTCCATTTTCTCGTCCAACTGTTACAAATCAAGACAAAACAGCGGGGCAGGCCGCCACATCTGCAAGAACTACCACAAAGGTGCCTGTCCCCTTTGTGGTGGTTGGAAGTTGCTAGCGGTAGCTTTGCTTGAGGATTTCGACGACGTCGGGGTCGGTCAGCGTCACGGGGTCGTGGCTGAACAGGACGCCGTTGGTCGTCAGAGCGTTGTGCGCGATGGCCGGCAGCTCTTCGACCGTAATCCCCCACTCGCTCATGGCGAGACCTGCCACATGGCAAGCCTCCATCAGACGCGTGAGCTCAACTACAAAATCGTGCGGATCATCCGCGGCGGCATTACCCATCAGGCGTGCCATATCGATATAGCGCTCGGGCGCGGCGCCGTGATCGATCATCCACGTATGGTAGGCGCGCGCAATCATGATGAGTCCGGCGCCGTGCGGCAGGTCGTGATGATGCGCGCTCATGCCATGTTCAAGACCATGCGAGCCCGTGGTGCCCGAGGCATCCATGGCATAGCCGCCGAGCGTGTTGGCAAACGCAAGGCTCGAGCGCGCCTCCAGGTCATCGCCATCATTGACGCACGTAGGCAGCGCTGCGGCTGCGCGACGAATGCCCTCGCGGCAAACCATGTCACCCATGGGCGTGTTGGTATTTGAGATGTAGCACTCAACGCAATGGAACAGGGCGTCGAATCCCTGATAGGCGGTCAGACGCGCCGGGACGCTCACCATAAGCTCGGGGTCAACGATCGAAAGCACCGGGAACAGGCGCGGGTCGCCCAGGCGAAGCTTCTCGTCGTTCTCCTCGCAGGAGAGGACACCGCCCGCATCGACCTCGGATCCGGTACCCGCCGTGGTGGTTACGCAAACAAGCGGCAGCGGATCGTTGGGAATAGGCAGGCCGAGCGCCGTGCCGCCATTCACAAAATCCCAAATGTCACCGGGGCATTCGTTGCCCTCGGCATCGGTATGCGGGTTGGCCGCCACCGCGCAGATGCCCTTGCTGCCGTCCATGACCGAACCTCCGCCGAGCGCCAGCACAAAGTCGCATCCATGGGTGTGCGCCATCCAGCCGCCTGCGTTGACGGTCTCGCGCAGCGGATTGGGCTCAATACGATCGAACAGCTCATGCGCCACGCCGGCGCGATCGAGCTCGGCCTCCAAACGTCCCAGATATCCAAAACGCTTGACCGAGTTGCCGCCGGTGGTAACGATGAGCGCTTTGATGCCGGGCAGCTTCTGTGCGCCCAACTCGTCTAACTTGCCCGCGCCAAACAACACCTTGGTCGGTGCGAAAAACGAATAACCGTTCATACGCGATCTCCTTACTTATATATGTGTCGCGTTGCCGCCATTATAGCGACCGCTGCGAGCGATCATGCCGTCTGCAAAACCCTATCTCAGCAGCAATAACCGACGTTTCCCCAGATAAAACCTGCCAAAATAAACCTGTCCCTTTTTGGTAGGTACAATAACCCATAAGGTAAGTATGTTTCTGAGTTATTTCGTGTTGACCCATTTGAGCGGGATGGGGTATAACTCTACTCAACCGCTAGGGATTTTATTGAGAAAGGTATTCTACCATGAGCAAGAACCTCTCCCAGCAGGTCGTTCTCGACCGCCGCGGCTTCGTTGCCGCCACCTTCGCAACCGTCGCCGGCCTTGGTCTTGCCGGCTGCTCCGACACCAGCGCCGAGGCTGACAAGGGTTCCGCCGCCGGCTCCTCCAAGAGCTCCGAGGATACCGAGGCTTCCACCACGCTCGACGCCAAGGCATTCGACAAGCTCGTCAACGACGGCCCCAAGGCCGATGACGACGCCATCGCCGCCAGCGCTTGGGCTACCGCCGTCAAGGACACCGGTGTCTTTAAGATCGGTGGCGTTCAGACCTCCACGCTCTTCTCCCTCCTTAACGAGAAGGACGGTCAGACCCGCGGCTTCGACGCCGGCATCGCGCAGCTCCTGTCCAACTACATTCTGGGCGAGAACAAGGTCGAGATCACGCAGGTGACCTCGGACACGCGCGAGTCCGTCCTGCAGAACGGCCAGGTCGACGCCGTCTTTGCCACCTACACCATCACCGATGAGCGCAAGAAGCTCGTCTCCTTCGCCGGCCCCTATTACTACACCCAGCAGGCCATCCTGGTACTCGCCGATAACGACGACATCAAGAGCGTCGACGACCTGGCCGACAAGAACGTTGCCGTCCAGTCCGGCTCCAACGGCCCCGCTATCCTGGAGGAGTTTGCCCCCAAGGCCAGCCAGCAGGAGTTCAAGACCGACGAGGAAGCCCGCCAGGCACTCCAGCAGGGCCGCGTTGACGCCTACGTCATCGACAACAACATGCAGCAGAGCGCCCTGGTCCGCGAGCCCGGCAAGTACAAGATTGCCGGCAAGCCCTTCGGCAGCAAGGAGCCCTACGGCATCGGTCTGCCGCTCGATTCCGACGGCGTTGCCTTTGTCAACGACTTCCTTAAGAAGATCGAGGATGACGGCACCTGGACCGAGCTGTGGCAGATCTGCATTGGCGACCGTACGGGCGACACCAATGTTCCCGAGCTGCCCGAGATCGGCGCCTAGGCAGCGAGCCTGGTAACGGCCGCTACGAAACCATACGGAAACGCATGATGCGCTTTATTGCGGTAAACTGTTTCCTCACTGAGTTGTCGGGGCTTCCGTACACACGGGAGCCCCTTTCCTTACCGGCGGGAGGTCCGCATGAGTCTCTCCGAGCTCTGGTCGCTCTATGGCCAGAACTATATCGACGCCCTGCTAGCAACCTGGGGCATGACGCTCGAGTCGTTTGTCATCGCCATGGTGCTGGCCGTCGCCGTCACTGTGATGCGCGTGTCGCCGCTCAAGCCGCTGCGCGTCTTTGGCGACCTGTATGTCCAGGTCTTCCGTAACATCCCCGGCATCGCGCTGCTCATTATCGTCGTCTATGCGCTGCCGCCGCTCAAGGTCGTTCTGCCCTACCGCACCTGCGTTATCGTCGCCACGGTCCTTTTGGGCTCGGCCTTTGGCTCCGAGAACTTTATGAGCGGCATCAACACCGTCGGCGTCGGTCAGGTCGAAGCCGCCCGCTCGCTCGGCATGAGCTTTAACCGCATCCTCGCCAAGATCGTGATTCCGCAGGCACTGCGCTCAAGCGTATTGCCCATGACCAACCTCTTTATCGCCGTCATGCTCACCACCGCGCTCGGCAGCCAGGTGCCGCTTAAGCCGCAAGAGCTTACCGGCGTGGTGAGCTACATCAACACGCGCTCGCTCGGCGGCGTCGCCGCGTTCTTTATCTCGGCGCTCGGCTACCTGGGCACGGCCTTTGTGGTGAGCCACATTGGCAACTATATCGATAAGAAGGTGAGGATCCTCCGATGAGCAAGCATTCCACCTCCGCGCTCACCATGCGTGACGCGCTCTACGAGGCTCCCGGCCCCAAGATGCGCGCCAAGATCCGCATTGGCACTGCCATCTCGCTCGTTGCCGTGGTCGCGCTCGTCGCCGTCGTACTGCAGCGCTTTTATGTGACCGGTCAGCTTTCGGTCCATTACTGGTACTTCTTTACGCACCTCACCACTTGGAAGTTCCTGCTTGCCGGCTTTGAGGGCACCGTTAAAGTCGCACTCACCGCCGGCGTCATTGCGCTGGTGCTGGGCTTAGCCCTTATGCTCGGCCGCACGAGCGGCATCAAGCCGTTGCAACTGGTCTGCCGCGTGCTCACCGATTTCTTCCGTGGCGTGCCGAGCCTGCTGTTCATCTACTTCTTCTTTTTGGTGCTGCCTCAGTACAAGATTTCACTGCCGTCGTTTTGGATGCTCACGCTTCCCGTCGCGCTCGCTGCAGCCGGCGTACTTGCCGAGATCTTCCGCGCCGGCGTCAACGCCGTGCCGCGCGGTCAGGTCGAGGCAGCCCAGGCGCTCGGTCTCTCCAAGGCCAAAATCACCTTTAAAATCGTACTGCCCCAGGCGATTCGGTTTATCATTCCGTCGTTGATTTCGCAGCTCGTGGTCGTAGTCAAAGACACCACCGTCGCCTATGTGGTGAGCTACCCCGACCTCATGCAAAATGCCCGCGTGCTCATCACCAACTACGACGCGCTCGTGTCGGTCTATCTGGTGATCGCGGTCATCTATATCCTCATCAACGTCGCGATCAACAAGGCCGCTGTCTACGTTTCGCACAAGACCGGCGCGACCATCATCCGCTAACGCTTTACCATTTCGAGTCATAAGGAGCCGAGCACCATGGCACAGAGCACCTCTTCCACCGGCAATCAGCCGCTGATCGAGCTCAGACACGTCGATAAGCACTACGGCGATCTGCACGTCCTCAACGACATCAATCTCTCGGTCGACCGTGGCGAGGTCGTCGTCGTGATCGGCCCCTCGGGCTCGGGCAAGTCGACCATGTGCCGCACCATCAACCGCTTGGAGACCATCGACTCGGGCGAGATTCTCATCGAGGGCGAGCCCCTGCCGCAGGAAGGCAAGGATCTTGCCCGCATGCGTGCCGAGCTGGGCATGGTGTTTCAGCAGTTCAACTTGTTCGCGCATATGACCGTGTTGCAGAACGTCATGCTTGGACCGGTCGATGTGCTGGGCGTCTCCAAGGACGAGGCCCGCGAGCGCGCCATGGATCTGTTGAGCCGCGTGGGCGTTGCCGAACAGGCCGATAAGGTGCCCGCACAGCTTTCGGGCGGCCAGCAGCAGCGCGTGGCCATCGCCCGTTCACTCGCCATGCAGCCCAAGGCCATGCTCTTTGACGAGCCCACGAGTGCGCTGGACCCCGAGATGATCAACGAGGTGCTCGAAGTCATGGTCCGTCTGGCCCAGCAGGGCATGACGATGATCGTGATTACGCACGAGATGAACTTCGCCCGCCGCGTAGCCGACCGCGTCGTGTTTATGGCCGACGGCCAGATCGTGGAAACCGGCACGCCCGATGAGTTCTTCGACCACCCCCAGACCAAGCGCGCCCAAGACTTCCTCAACTCCATCAAGGGCCACTAACCAGCCACCCCGTGGGACAAATCCATCGGAAGTGTTGTCCCACGTCTCTCATGCGCCCTGTCACCTTTAGATTCGAAAGCAACACCTATGATCGGAACTCGCACTTCATCGTCCTACACCCCACATGTCGACGTCGCTCCCGCCGACCGCCCACTCATCCTCGTCGCGCCGCGTTGGGAAGAGGCAAAGCCGTTTTTGAGCGAAACGCTCTCCCCCAACGAGGAGATTGCCAGCGTCTTTGTCGATGCCATCCTTGCCGCCGGCGGCCTGCCGCTGCAGATGTCCATCACCGAGGACATTGAGGTCATCCGCCATTACGTCGATATCGCCGACGGTATCGCTATTCCCGGCGGCCCGGATGTCAACCCCAAACGCTGGGGCGATGATCGACCCTACGACCCCACCCTCTGCTGCGAGATCCGCGATAGCTTTGAGTTTAAGCTGGTCGGCGAGGTACTCCGCGCCAAAAAGCCGCTCTTTACCACCTGCCGTGGCACGCAGTTGCTCAACGTCGCCACTGGCGGCACCCTGTGCATGGACGTGCCGAGCCTGGGCGCTCGCGAGGGCCGCACGCAGTGGCGCCATACCCACGTGCTCAACGACCCCGTGCATCCCGTCGAGGTCGTGCCGGGCTCGCTGCTCGACCGCGCGGTTGGCGGACACAGGCTGATCCAAACCAACTCCGCACACCACTGCTGCGTCGATCGTCTGGGTAAGAGCACGCGTTTGGTCGCCAAGGCAACCGACGGCGTTCCCGAGTGCATCGAGGTCGAAGGCCAGCCATTCTGCTTGGGCGTGCAATGGCATCCCGAGTACACGTGGAAGACGCTCGAGACCGACTTTAACCTGTGGAAGTCGTTTGTCGAGGCAGCGGCAAAGGTTAAGCAGGCCCGTTAGCTCGCGAACCGCACAACAGATAAGGGCGCCCCGCCGGCCACATGGTCCGGCGGGGCGCCCTTTTGTGTCTACATCAACGGACTTGGGGCAGCCCAAGGCTCGCAGCCTCTTACTCGGCCACCTCGCGCAGGGCCGACATCGTGGCCGCATATTGCTGCTGCAGCGCGTGCATTCCCTCGCGAGCGCCGTCAACGGCATCGGCGCCGCGCAGCGCTTCGGTCACCACGACCGCCGGCTCGTACAGATTATCGAATCCCAGGTTCTGGCTCACGCCCTTGAGCGTGTGCGCTGCCATAAACGCACCTTCGGCGTCTCCTGCCGCCATGGCGGCCTCCAGCTTGTCCATGCTCTCGTCATCCAAAAACTTGAGGGCAAAGCGGGCAAGCATTTCCTCGCCCATCAGCCGAGCGCACGCGTCATCATAATTAGCGCCGATCTTCTCATACGCCTCACGCATGGAAATCATGGATTAAAACTCCTTTGGTCAAACTAAATCGTGGGAAACGCGACGACGTCGGCGGGGCGTGCCAACGTCTCGGCAATTTGGTCTTGCACCTCGAGCAGGCAATCGAGCAGCAGCGGGTTAAAGGTACCGCACTTACCGTCCAGGATCATCTGGATCGCCTCCTTGTGCGGGATAGCGTCTTTGTACACGCGCACGCTCGTCAGCGCATCGTACACGTCGGCCACCGAAACCACCTGTGCGGCAATGGGAATCTCGTCGCCCTTAAGGCCATCGGGATAACCCTTGCCGTCCCAGCGCTCGTGGTGCCAACGCGCAATCTGGTACGCATATTCCATAAGCGCATTGCCGGCGTGATGGCTACCCAGCTCAAGCAGCATGTCGGCGCCGATCGTGGTATGCGTCTTCATAATCTCGAACTCCTCGGACGTAAGGCGTCCGGGCTTGTTGAGAATCGCATCGTCAATCGACATCTTGCCGATATCGTGCAGCGCCGAAGCCAGGGCGATCGTAGAGCGTTCCTCATTGTCGAGGGAGACCGTGCCGCTACGCTGGACCAGACAGCCAAGCAGCAGCTCGGTCAGCTTCTCGATGTTCGTAACGTGCCTGCCGCTCTCGCCGTTGCGAAGCTCCATGACGCCGGCCATGATGTCGATGAGCATGCGACTGTTCTTGACGCGCTCGTTGTACTGCTGGGACAGCAGGCTCGTCAGGCGGCACTGTTTGGCGTACAGGCGGATGGTGTTGCTTACGCGGCGGCGCACGACACGGGAGTCAAACGGGCGGTTGATATAGTCCGAGGCGCCCAGCTCGTACGCGCGCAGAACCATATCATCGGAATCTTCGCTCGAAATCATGATGACAGGCAGATTGTCGATGCCCGATCGGCGCGACAGATCGGCTAGCACCTCAAAGCCGCTTATGCCCGGCATGACAATGTCCAGCATCACGAGCGACAACTCATCGCCATAGCGGTCGACCATGTCGAGCGCTGTACGACCGTTGTCGGCCTCGAGGATGCAATACTCGTCCTTGAGCATCTCGTTGAGAATGGCTCGGTTCATCTCGGAGTCATCGACAATAAGCACCAAAGGCTTTTCGCTTTGGAAGGCCTCGATGGAATCGGCATCGGTCACGACCGTACCGGCTTTTGCCTTAGCGCGGCCCAATAATTGGACAGCACGGCCAACGCCCTCATCGACCGTCTCGCCATGAATGCGAACGCCACCAACACATGCCGTCAAGCTCACGTACTCATGGCCCGGAACAATCGTGGAACGAACGGCATCGGATACCTGATGTAGGCGACGGGTGAAGTCATCGGAGGGAATATTGGGCATGACGACCACAAACTTGTCGCAGCCATAGCGCACAAGCTCGTCAGTCGAACGAATTCCGCTGCGTATGGCTGTCGCCACAGCACCGAGTGCAAGGTCGCCGGCATGACGACCACACGTATCGTTGAAGACCCTAAAATCATCAAGGTCGATCACCGCCACGCCGGCCTTCATGCGGGCGCTACGGAGCTTTTCCTCGTAATATCGGCGATTGCGCACGCTCGTCAGCACGTCGGTGTAGACAAGGTCCTCTTCCGCGGCCTCTTGCTCATCGATCGGACGCACCATCAGCAGGACGTGAGGCTCGCCCTCGACCTTCAGAGGGCGCAGGCGGGCGCGGTACTCAATACCATCATTGAGCAGCTGCTCCGACACCTCACCCGAATCTGCCAAGGCCTCAAGACTCGACTGACGCAGACAAGGGCAGCGATCGCCGGCGAGCAGGCAGTTAGGCTCGCTCTTAATCTGATCGGCCGACAGCAAACGCACCACGGGGTAGGTCTTCGCGACGCGGGCGACCTCGGCGGCAGCCTCCTCGTCGGTTAGATTGACCTCGTGATTATTGAGCATATGGGGCCCTTTCGATAGTTTCGCATGGTAGCGGTGGGTTCCAAATGCTACAAGGGTAACACCTTGTCGATGCAGGTAAGTACGTGAATGCTGTTACATTTTTATGAGTTGACAGGCGGCACGATTGAAGTCGCAGACGTGAGGTTTTGAGCACATTTGTTAACACGGCCGAAACGTTTGCGGGTGAAGCCTGCTTTGGCCATTGCGGGTGTTAGAGCCCCAGGATGCCACGGACAGCCCGGGCAGCCGCTGCCGGGCGATCGCGCAGGCCGTTGTGCGCGCCAGGAACCGTTACGAGGGGGCAATCGAGATATTCGGCAGCCGCTCGCGTACCAGCCTCGCGGGGCGTGCCAATCGAGAGCTCGCCCAGGAGCACGGCGGCCACCGTTTTTGACGCGCGAACGCTATCCCAATCGGGAACGCAGGTCATAGTAATCCCGTATTCGTTTGCCATGAAACTGCGGCCGTTGCGCAGGGCATGCTTGGCTTCCGCTTCGGTTAACTTGGGGGCCTCGGGGTCCGAATCGCCGATGGCGCCCAGGAAGGCCCGTAATGCCCTGGAGACCTTTCCCGCGGCGATCATCTCGAGCAAAACCGGGGCCGCGCCCAGGCCGGCACCCTCATCCGTCACGGCGGGTTCATGCAGAATCGCACGCGAGATTATGGCGGGGTTTGCACGGAGAAGCTCCAGGGTCACCAGCGTACCGGCACTGTGCGCGAGCACGTTTGCCGGAGCGCCAATATGCTCGATAACGGCCTGCAGGTCGGCGGCCTGGGCGGCGAGGTCGTAGCGTCCGTCTACAGCGTCGCCGCTCTCGCCGCAACCGCGTCGGTCGTAGGCAATGACGCGGTAGTTACAGGCGAGCTCGCGGGCGATGGCGTCAAAAAAGACGCCGTCGACGCAGGCGCCGTGCACGCACACCAAGGCAGGAGCATCAGGCGACACATCCGGGCCGGCATATTCGCGACAGGCGATCGTGGTGCCCGCATTCTCGACCGTAAAATCCATACTGTGTTCCCATCGTCAATGCCCATCCAGTTGCACGTCAGTACGGTTGGATAGACCCGCATTGCCTTACGCCTTGTTAACAGATTAACTGTACCCGACCCGAGGCTTTTCATGGCATGGCATCATGAGCGACGTGAAAAAACGAAACTTGTAAAGCAAGAGCCCGCACCTTGCTTTGGAGCCGATGCTATGCTTAGGCACAATTGTCTTGAGGAGCATATGCCTATGTCTACGTTTTTGAATGCCAGCCCCATCTTTGGGCCCGTTCGCAGCCGTCGCCTTGGTCTCTCGCTCGGCGTCAACATGATGCCGGCCAGCGGCAAAATCTGCACGTTCGACTGCATATACTGCGAAAACGGCCTCAACGCCGAGCGCCCCTGCCATGAGCCGTACAACACAGCTGCCGTGGTACTCGACGCGCTCGAGGCAAAGCTGCACGAGATGGCAGCCGAGGGCGACCTCCCCGATGTGATCACCTTCGCAGGCAACGGCGAGCCCACCGCCGCACCGGAGTTTCCGCAGGCCATTGCCGGTGCCGTCGCGCTGCGCGACGAGCTTGCCCCAAACTCCAAGATCGCCGTGCTCTCCAACGGCACGCGCGCCGACCGCCCCGAGGTGCACGACGCGCTCATGATGGTCGACGACAACATTCTTAAGCTCGATACCGTCGACCCGGCGTTTATCCAGCTGCTCGACCAGCCTGTTGGCCCCTACGACGTCGAGCACCAGATCGAGACGTTCGCAAGCTTTGACGGTCACGTTATTATCCAGACGATCTTTTTGACCGGCGAGTATCAGGGCAAGCTCATCGACAACACCGGCGAGGAGTACGTTGCCCCCTGGCTCGCGGCGCTTGAGCGCATTCGCCCACAAGAAGCGACCATCTACACGGTGGCGCGCGAGACACCGGTCGCCGGCCTTGCCAATGCGGCGCCTGAGGTGCTCGACGCCATTGCCGCGCGCGTCCAAGCCCTCGGCATCCCCTGCCAGGTGAGCTACTAGCAAAACCACGCAGCAGCTAGTGCCGTCATCCCGCCCCATCAGTTTCGGTGATATAGTTCCTATTTGTGCTGTTAAACCGCTTAAATCGGAACTATATCACCGCAACTTTTATGGACGCGTGGGCGGGCTATACTAGCTGCGAATGAAAGGAAGTTAGCCATGTATGACAAAGGACCCGTGCCCGGCCGCAACGACGCTTGCTGGTGCGGCAGCGGCAAGAAATACAAGAAATGCCATAGCGCCTTTGATGAGCGCCTCGAACGCTTGTGGGAAGAGGGCTGGGAGGTTCTGCCTCGCACGCTCTACAAGACTCCCGCCGATATCGAGGGCATCAAGCGCTCGGCAGCCATCAACGTGGGCGTGCTCGATTATGTGGGCGAGCATATCGCCGCAGGCATGACCACCAACCAGATCGACCAGATGATCTACGACTACACCGTCGAGCACGGTGGCACGCCGGCCGACCTTAACTACGAGGGCTATCCCAAGAGCGTGTGCACCTCGATCAACGACGTCGTCTGCCACGGTATCCCCTGCGATGCGGATGTGCTGCACGAGGGCGACATCATCAACGTAGACTGCTCCACGATCTTGGACGGTTACTTTAGTGATTCGAGCCGCATGTTCTGCATCGGCGAGGTCTCGGCCGAGCGCCAGCGCCTGGTCGACGTCACCCGCGCCAGCGTGGAGGCGGGTCTGGCGGCCGTCAAGCCATGGCTGCCGTTGTCCGTTATGGCCGAGGCAGTGCAAAAGACCGTCGAGGACGCCGGCTTTAGTGTGGTGCGCGAGTACGGCGGACACGGCATTGGCAAGGAGTTCCACGAGGACCCATTTGTGGGCTTTACCACCGAGGCACCCGATGTGGACACCATCATGGCCCCGGGCATGGTCTTTACCATCGAGCCCATGGTCAACGCCGGAGCGCCCGACATTAAGATCAGCAAGGGCGATGGCTGGTGCGTGCGCACCAAGGACGGTAGCGATTCGGCCCAGTGCGAGGTACAGCTCGTGGTGACCGAGGACGGCTACGAACTGCTCAGCTGGTAGCTGTAGATGCGCCGGATGCTGACGGGCACGCCCGTCTTGCATCCGGCGTTTTTATTTGAACGTTTTGCCTGATAAAACCTGCCAAAATAAACCTGTCCCTTTTTGGTAGGTCAAGCGGAGAGGACTGTTTGTGAACATTCTGGTTTTGCTGCCCGTCAATGACCGCCATCGCGCAATTCTTGAGTCGAGCGCTCCGGGCGAGGACTTTATCTACACGAGCTCCGACGCCGCCACGCGCAAGCAGGTCGCCGATGCGGACGTGATCTTGGGCAACATCGACCCTGGCATGCTCACGGCATGCGAGCATCTCCAGCTGTTGCAATTACAGACCGCCGGCTATGACGATTACTTGGCCGCCGGCACCGTGCCAGCCGACGCTAAGCTTTCCTGCTCGGTGGGTGCCTATGGCCAGGCCGTGAGCGAGCACATGTTTGCCATGGTCCTTTCCATGATCAAGCGCCTGCCCGGCTATCACGACTTGCAGCGCAAGCATCGCTGGGAGGATTTAGGTCCGGTCACCTCGCTCAAAAACGCCAACGTGCTGGTGCTGGGCGCGGGCGATATCGGCGGCCACTTTGCCACGCTCTGCCGCAGCATGGGCGCGCACGTCCGCGGTATCAAGCGTCATCCGCTCGTCTACCCCATCGTGTTTGAGGACATGGACGGCATGGACGCCCTCCCCGAGCGCCTGGCCGAGGCTGACATCGTCGCATCCTTTATGCCCAGCACACCCGAGACCCGCGGCCTGGCGAACGCCGAGTTCTTCGCCGCGATGAAACCGGGCGCCTTCTTTGCCAACGGCGGCCGCGGCGATCTTGTGGTCGCCGACGACTTGGTTGCGGCACTCGAGTCCGGGCACCTTGCCGGTGCTGCGGTCGACGTCACCGACCCCGAGCCGCTGCCTGAGACAAGCCCACTGTGGGATGCGCCCAACATGCTCATCACGCCGCATGTCTCGGGCTGGTTCCACTTGGAGGCTACGCTCAAAAATGTGGTCGACATTGCCGCGGAGAACCTACGCCACTTGCAAGCTGGCGAGACCCTGCGCTGCTGGATTGAGCATTAGGGTTCCGCCGTTCTAACGAACGGCGGACCGGTCGACGCTGCGAGCCCGCCGTTTGGCCAATCTGCCGTTCAATTTCAAAGGCGCGACCAGAAGGTCAGCGCCTTTTCATTTCACGGCACCTTGGCTCAAACGGCGGGCTCTCGCTGACTTTTATTCGACCTGTAGGGACTGGCTGGCGCGGCCCTGCCTGGGGGCATTCGCTGACTTTTATTCGACCTGCGGGATCTTCAAATTGCTAGAGCGTTGCTAAGTAATTTTTTGCGTCTTCTACACTCATTGCTGCGACGGGCGCATGCGAACAGAGCTTGACATCGTTGGTGACCAGTAGATCTGCTTGAGCGCGTATCGCTGCCGCAATGATTAAATCGTCTTCGTAATCGCTATGGAGCTCACGCTGCCTGCTCGCCATCCATATGTCGCTCAGGTCACAGGGCACTGGCGTGGCAAGCTGCGACAACACGCTAAGACAATCCCATGCAAGCGATGTCGCTGCCGCAGCGGCATTCTGGGAAAGCGAACCGTGCTCTCGCCGATACCATGCCTTATGTTCGCTTGAAATCAAATAGAACAGGTCTTTGGACGATGTCGCCGCATACAGCAAATCCACCTGCGCCGTGCATGCATCGCGTAAAAACTCAATCGCCACCGAACGACCACGTCGTGAGGGAATGAAGTAATCGAGCCACACGTTGGTGTCAACCAAGATGCGCTTTGGAGTCTCACTCATAGAGCCAGCTCATCTCCTCGCCATAGCGATCCGCATAGGCATTCCGTTTGAGCTCTTCGTCGTCCGATGGCTGAGCCTTGACCATATCGATTCCCGACTCACGGCAAGCGGCAGCGAACAGCTTCGACCCCTGATCCATGAGCTCGAGCTTACGTTTGGCGGCCTTTTCGCGCTCGCGCTGTTCCGCCCGGGCACGACTGGGCAGCAGGATATCCTCGAGCGCACCGGGGCGATCGGCCAGCGACGCTGCAAGCTGCCAGAGCGCTCGCACCGCTTGGCTCGGCGTCATACCGGCCTTGGAGAGAGCGGCGTCCCCACTTCTTTTAAGATCGGCATCGAGACGTACGTTGATCTGAGCGGCGGTTGTGGTCATAACCCCTCCTTAGTACTTCAAAACTATCATAAAATACTATGGTAGATACGTAAAGCATGTAAAGCACTTATAAGTATTAGCCGTACTCTGTACACAAAAAGCCGCCGAGGCATACTGCACCTCGGCGGCCACGTATCACCGATCTTGTTCGGTTTCACCCTTTGCATCTGCCCAGATAAAACCTGCCAAAATTAACATCCCTTTTTGGCAGGTTTTAGAGCTCCACACTTTCGGCGCCGTTGATGGTTAGGTTGCGCTCGTAGAAGGCGGTGAGGGCGCGGATGGCGTACATCACGTCGCGAACGCCGCCCGTCTCGTAGCTTGAGTGCATGGCCAGCTGCGGCAGGCCCACGTCCACGGCGTGCATGCTCGCCTGCATATTGGACAGATTGCCCAGGGTAGAACCGCCGGCCATATCGCTCTTGTTGGCGAAGGCCTGCGTGGGCACGTCGGCGTCATCGCAAATGGCCTGAAACACTGCGCGGCTAAAGGCATCGGTGCAGTAGTGCTGGTTAGCAGCCTCCTTGATGACGATGCCGCCGTTGAGCACCACCTGGTTGCGGGCATCGCATTTCTCGGCATGGTTAGGATGCACGGCATGTGCATTGTCGCAGCTCACAAGCATCGAGGCGGCCAATGCACGATGGTACGACTCGTCGTCGAAGCCAAGCGACCCGTTAATGCGGCGCAGCGCATCGGCCAAAAACGTCGACATGGCACCCTGCTTGGTCTCGGAGCCGACTTCCTCGTTATCGAAGCAGCAGAAGACGGAGACATCATGCGCGTTCTCGGCACCCAAAAACGCCTGCAGCGAGGTGTAGGCGCAGGCCAGGTCGTCGAGCTTGGGCGTCGAGATGAACTCGTCGGCCCAGCCCCAAATACGTGCATCCTGACGATTGACCAAGAACAGGTCGCGGCCCAGGATCTGCTCGGGCTCCACATCGAGCTCGTCGGCAATCAGGGCGTCAAAGTCGCCCTGCTTAAGCTCGCCGACGCTGATGAGCGGGCACAGGTCGACGGCGCGATTGGGCGCAAAGCTCTCGTTGACGCCACGGTTCATGTGAATGGCGAGGCTCGGGATGATGGCGACCTCGCGCTCGGTAGTGAGCAGGCGGCTCTCAATACGGTCACCCTCGCGCACCAGCACGCGGCCGGCCAGCGCCAGCGGACGGTCGAACCAGGTGTAGTCGATCATGCCGCCATAGGCCTCGGTGTTCAGGCGCAGCGTCTCGCCCGCACCGTCGAGCTCGGGCACGGCCTTGACCTTAAACGTCGGCGAATCGCTATGCGATGCCGTGAGCTGAAAATGATAGTCGCCGGCAACGCCGTCCTCGCCCCACGTTGCGGCCAGGTCCTCGCCCACCTTAAAGGCGATGACACTCGAGGTATTGCGCTGCGTGTAGTAGCGACCGCCCGGCTCGATATCCCACGCCGCGTTCTCGGGCAGGTAGGTAAAGCCCGCCTCGTCGAGCTCGGCCATAATGGTCGCCGCCGTATGGAACATGCTGGGGCATGCCTCGATAAAGTCGATAAGGTCGTTGGCCGCCTCGATATCGTCGGCCGTCACGTGCGCGCGCTCGGGCGTTTCCTGATCCGTCATGCTCTCCCCTTTCGCTGGGTTGCTGGTCCTCTCCAGCATACCCCCAATTACCGGTCCATCCGACAAATCGAATACCCGACAGTCGCGTTTGCGGCACGTCTGTGTACAAGCGGACCACACGACGCCTCCCGTTACATCTAAACGACAATCAAATTGATAAGTTAGCCCGTGGTAATTTCTGGTTTTTTTGTTTGCTGCCTATAACTTTTTAGCCCATTCAAGAAAGTTATAGGTGGCTTACATATCATGTGGAGCACGCATGATGCATGTCCATTTGGGTGCCAGCAGAAAGGAGAACGGCACCCCACGATCAACCGATGGAAAAGAGGTTCTATGCACAACGATAACGCTGTGCTGCGCAAGCTCAACACTGTGGGCAGCAATGCCTGTCGAGGTGCGCTCATCGCTGCGATGACCGTCTCGATGATGCCTACCAGCGCTTTTGCCGCAGCAGCAACAACGGAGACCGGCTCCGAAGCTACCAACAACGCGCCGATCTCCGCCACCAGTGAGGAAACGAAGTCCCTCAGCTCCGAGTATAGCCTGAGTGCCGTCTCTGACGACGCCGCATCCTCCTCGACCAGCTACGATTTGACCAAAATCGCAGATGGTACGTATGAGGGCACGGCCACGGCCGACTCGAAGGACCCGCTCAATAAAGCTGGCGACGAATGGAACGCAGCTGATGGAAAGTATGACGTCAACGTCAGCGTAACCGTCAAGTCTGGCAAAATTGCCAAGGTCGAAGTCGCCGACTACAGTAGCTTGGGCGACGATGACTGGGACCGCATGGACAAGGCCGTTAACGGTTTTAGCAAAAAAGGCACGTCCTATAAGGGCATCGTCGAGCAAATCGAGACTGCCGGCAACACTACCTCAATCGATGCTGTTTCGACCGCCACGATCTCGTCCAACGCCATCAAGGCTGCCGTCGATAATGCCCTGCAGACTGCCTATGACGAGCAGAATCCGTCGACCCCTGCGACCGACGAGTACACCTATGGCTACGCCGGCCTGACGTGGGCCGAGTATTGGGCTGGTGAAAAAGTGCAGGCGGCAGGGTCCTCCGCTTCGTCGAGCGAGCTCGATTCCCGCAATGAGGCCGACAAGGGCGCTTTTGACGTGGTGACCCGTGCAACCGCCAACCACGGCCTGCACCGCGGCAGCTACCAGTGCATGGCTACCATCTACACCAACGAGGGCGCGACGTTTGACCTGGCCACCTGGGCCGCCGACGGCAAGTCGTTCACCACGACCGACGGCAAGACCGTAACGTGGAACCGCGGCGCCATGACCTGCGACGGTGCAAGCTACACGCTCAAAGACTACGAGGTCACGGGACTCAAGTACGTTCCCGTCAAAATCAAGACCAGCGACCTCGAGGCTTTTAAGGCGAGCCACAGCTTTGTCGCCAATGGCGAGACGCTCGCCGGCGGCTACACCGAAAATAACCTCCAGGCTTACTCCGGCCTGGTTGCGGACGTCGATGCCAACACCAACGGCATTAAGACCGTGACCAACAATAACGGAACCTTCAGCTTCTCGGCCGCCACCACCGGCACCGACTCGGGTATCAAGGGTCAGGAGCTCAAGACCGCCACGGACATTAAACCCACGGTTAAGGACGCGAGCGGCTCCTACGGCGAGTTCCTGCGCGTAGATCTCAACGGCAACTATGGCGACCTGGGCGCCAATATGCAAAGCGTCACCTGGACCTATTACGGCGACGATGCGACCTACACCAACGCCCTTGCCACCTACGGCACCAAGTTCGCGGCCGACAACTGGATGCACAAGTCCATGGGCATTCAGCTGGGCCTCACTAAATCCGAGCGCTGCCAGCTGCCCGAGGACACCAACGGCACCGGCTACTGGAAGCTTACCGTCCACGCTTTGGGTTACAACGATTACACCTACACCTTCCAGGCGACTGACGACAACATCGTGGGCGCCAAGGAGCCGGTGACCGACGCCACCAAGGCCCAGCTGCAGGAGCTCTACGACAAGGCGACGTCCCTCGATAAGTCCAAGTACACCAAGGACTCCTGGACCGCCTCGTCCATCGAGACCGAAACTGCCGAGACCAAGGACCTGCTCGCCAAGAAAAACCTGGGCGAAGCCGAGGCCGCCGAGCAGATCACCCACCTGCAGGGCGCGCTCGACGCACTCGTGAGCCTGTATCCCCAGGCCGGTGACTACGTGCTCATGAACATCCCCTACGCCGATTTCTATGCCGCCGAGAGCAACAACGCCGGCACCGACATTGTGACCTCGGCTACGCGGCAGAAGACGCGCTCCAGCTTGGCGAGCGGCTCCTACCACGTCAATTCCAACGGTACGGATATCTCGGGCGTCACGTTTGCCGTCAAGGTGGGCGAAGGCGACATCGATTGGTCCAAGTTCACCCGCGCGACCGACGACAGCTCCGTTACGATCACCACCTCGATCAAGGGCAAGGAGTCCACGACAACCTACACGGGCAAGAACGCCCTGTTCGAGTCTGCGAGCTACTCTTACTACGTGCTGCCCGCCGGCGAGGTTCCGACCAATTACAAG
Organism: uncultured Collinsella sp.; assembly: GCA_934654795.1. Lineage (GTDB taxonomy): Bacteria > Actinomycetota > Coriobacteriia > Coriobacteriales > Coriobacteriaceae > Collinsella. The sequence goes on along the minus strand of CAKUGT010000007.1, from coordinate 22,649 downwards.
GAGCTCACCTCTGATTCCGAGGGCAACCTGAGCTTTGGCGCTGTCGAGGGCAAGGAAACCACCGAACTTGCAAACGTCACAGCCGACTTTAAGACCTCCAGCAAGTACGGCGACTACGAGATTGACTTTAAGAACCTGCGCGAGCAGATGGTCGACGCCGACGGCAACCAGGCGACCGTATACGGTGCCGTGGTCAACGCCGCCGATGCGGACGGCACCATCGAGGGCTATGGCATGCGCGCCGTCGAGAACATCTGGAAGGGCAAGGAGATTGCTTGGAGCTGCGGTCTGGTCAACGAGTCTCACGGCAGCCCGCTGAGCTCGCAGTACTACAAGTCCATGATGGGCAAAACCATCAAGAGCGTGACGTTCTACACCTCCACGGGCACCTACACCGTGGCCATGGATCAGTATGTCCCCGTCAAGGATGCCGACGCCGCCATCAAGGCCAAAGATGCCTCGCTTGACGGTGCCAACGCCACCGTCAATGCCGATGTCACCTTGCCTGAAGGCTTTGACGCCGCCTACCAGATTGACGGTCAGGATGTCGAGCCGCTCGCCAGCAACGCGCGCAGCTCCGTGTCCGTCACGTTTGACGCCTCGGCTCTTAAGCCCGGCAGCCACACGCTGACCGCCATCGACAAGAAGGGCAAGTTTGCCGATATCAGCACGAGCTTTACGGCAACCACCTCCAAGCTCGTTGCCAGCTTTGACGCCGCAAACCTTAAGCTCATCGCCGCCAACGATGACACGGACGATGATCTTGCCAACTACCTCGCGAACATCTCCAAGGTCACCGTCAACGGTACCGTGTACAGCGCGCAGGGCCGCGGTGCGGTAAAGATCTTCAACGCCGACGGCTCGCTTAACCTGGCGGCCGCCAATCAGGATAAATCGCCGGTGTTCAATGCCAACGGCGACTACCAGATTGAGGTCGAGGCCACCGGCTACACCACCAACCTGCGCTTCACCTACACCAAGTCGGCCGACAAGACGGCGCTCAACGCCGCAATTGAGGCCGCTGCCAAGTTGAGCAACGACCAGGGCACCTACACCGCCGCATCTTGGGCTGCGTTCCAGGACGCGCTGAGCGCTGCCCAGGGCGTTAACGAAAGCCCCGCGGCTTCCGACGACGAGGTTGCCAACGCCCTCTCGACGCTCCAGAACGCTCAGGCCGCGCTCGTCAAGGCCGCAACGACCGACCAGAAGACCGACCTTAAGGTCGAGATTGGCCGTGCCGATGCGCTGAACGAGTCCGACTACACCGCCGACTCCTGGAAGGCATACCAATCCGCGTTGGCCGCGGCCCAGACCGTCCTTTCGAAGGACGACGCCTCCGCAGCCGACGTCGAGGCCGCAACGACTACGCTCAAGACCGCCCGCGAGGCGCTCGCCAAGCCTAGCCAGAGCTCCAAGGGCAATACCTCGAGCACCACGACGACCACGACGACGACCACCGATACCAAGAAGGCCAATGCATCCAAGAAGGACGCAAGCGGCCTCCCCGGCACCGGTGATACCCAGATCGCCACGGTCGGCATCTTCGCCGGTATCGGTGCCGCCATCGCGGCCGCCGGCGTCGCCATCCGCCGCCGCATGCAGCACTAGCGCCTAAAACGCGCGCCACGCGCTCGCAACGCAAGCGCCCGCAGCCCCAACCAGGGCTGCGGGCCTTTTCTCATACTCGACCACGGGAGACCACCCACAAATGGACAACTACCAACCCAAGCACTCAAAAGCCAAGGCGCTCGGCCACGGCCTCGCCACGGCAGGCTTCATCGTGCCCTCGATCGCCGTGGGCGCAACCGTGGCCCTCGTGGTGTCCCAGTACACCCCGCTCGTGGCCAAGACGGTCGCCGCCGCGCCCGCGCAAGAGGCCGCAGGCGCCGACCTCAAGACCGTCGACACCTCCAACGTCCAGAAGGAGACGGCAACGCCGGCAACCGAATCGCTCGACCCCTCGGCCTATGGTATGGACGCCGCAAACCTCAAGGACGGCACCTATGAAGGCACAGGTACCGGCTTTAGGGGCAGTATCACCGTGCGCGTGACCATCGCGGGCGGCAAGATCGTGGCAATCGACATAGTGTCGTCTGCAGACGACCCAGCCTACTTTGGGCGTGCCCGGGCGATCACCCAGTCGGTGATTAGCGCTCAGTCGACGTCGGTCGACACTATCTCGGGTGCCACGTATTCATCAAAAGGCCTGCTCATGGCCATCAAAAACGCACTGGTCAAGGCATCGGGCGGGCTTGCCGAGGCTGTTGCCCCCGCCCCTGCGGCCGGCGGCTCCTCCAATAAGCCCCACCACACCATCGACCCCTTCACGCCCGCCGGCGGCTACGCAGACGGCGTCTACACCGACTCCGCCTGGGGATACAGCGAGGACACGCCCGTCAGCGTGCGCGTGACCATCGCGAACGGCAAGATCGCCAACATAGAACTCGTGAACACGGGCGACACGCCCGAGTATTGGAGCCGCGCCTGGAACGCACTCCCCGGGCTCGTCATGCAAAAGCAAAGCGTCAATGTCGACACTGTGACAGGAGCCACGTATTCGAGCGAGGGCATCCTGGGCGCCATCCAGGGCTGCCTTAAGCAGGCCGCAGCCGGCACAAAGGACCCCGAGCCCGCGCCCGGCCCCGACCCCGCGCCCAACCCGGACCCCGCGCCCAACCCGGACCCCTCGCCCGACACGCCAGACGAGGTCCACTACGCCGACGGCGACTTTACAGGCTACGCCCTCTGCAAAAACGAGGAGGACGACGAAGCCTTCAGCCCCTACTACGTCAAGCTCACCGTCACCGTTAAGGACGGCAAGGTTACCGGTATCCACGATATCGAGGGTGTAGGCGGCAAGCCTGACGAGAGCCTCTCCGACGCGCTTGATCCCTTTGACGAGGATAACGAGCCCTACCTCGATAAAGCCATCGACGGCCGCACCTTCCGCGGTACCGTCTACACCGGCATCCCCGAGCAGCTGCTCGCGGGCACCGAGGCTGGCAAGATCGACGTGGTGGCGCGCGCCACCTACTCCAGCCGCGCCATCGCCAACGCCTACACCGACGCCCTCGCGCGCTCGGCCGCGACTTATAAGGACGCGAACGACAGCAAAGGCGACAAGGCAGACGCTTCTGACAAGACAAACGCCCCCGATGAGCCTACGGCCAACCCGACCGCCGCAAACGGGGCCACCGAGGAGGCTGGCGCCCATGCGTAACCCGTTTGCCCTCCTTGGGCGCCACCTCTGGCGCAACCGCAATTTCTATCTCAAAGCCGTCAACGCCGCGGCTGTCGTCGCCATCGTGGCGGGCTACAGCAGCTGGGCCGCCCAGGCGGCAGAGGCCGACGCCCGCACCCAGGCGGAGGCTGTCCAGGCCGAGCGCTCGCAGACGCGCGGCGCCTACGACACCGACGGCACCTTCGAGGGCAGCGCCCAGGGCTACGGCGGCACTGTCACCTGCCGCGTGACCATCGAGAACGGATACATCGAAAGCGTCGAGGTCACGGACCACACCGGCGAGACCCCCGCCTACTTTGCGCAGGCCGAGGGCCTCACGCAGACCATCTGCGATGCCCAGGGAACCAACGTCGACACCGTCTCGGGTGCCACGTTCTCGAGTGCCGGCATCCTAAACGCCGTCAACGCGGCGCTTGAGCAGAGCAACGCCGGAGGTACGCAGTAATGGCCAGGACTGCATCCACCAAGACCCGCGGCGCAAAGCGCCCCGCGGGAACCCTTGAGAGCCTGCGCAACGGCGCAAACGTCATCGCGCACCCCAAGAACAAGATGCAGGAGCGCCTGCGCCGACAGTACCTCCATCGCGGTGTGCGCTGGTGCGTACAGTTCGGCTTTCTCATCTGCTTCCCGGCCGCCTGGAACGCCGCCTTCAACGGCGTCAAGTACATCTTCACGCAGCTCGGGAGCCATGCACCCATCGAGCTCACCGGCTTTTTATCCCTGCTTTTGGCCCTCTTGGCCTTCACCTGCGTGTTCGGCCGTTTCTTCTGCGGCTTTGCCTGCGCCTTCGGTACGCTCGGCGATATCGTCTACGCGCTTGCAACCCCGCTGCGCCGGACACTCCGCCTTGAGGGCAAGGGCGCGCACCGGCTCCCCGCGGGCGTGCAGCACGCGCTCCAGCTCGTCAAGTACGCCGTCCTCGTGGGCATCTGCGCCCTCTGCGTGATGGGTATCTGGCCCCAGGTCTCGGGCGCGAGCCCCTGGGTCGCCTTCGCCGGCATCACTGCGCGCTCGCTCGAGGGCATCGCGCCCACGGCCTTTGCCGCGCTTGGCGCGGTCATGGTTGGGATGGCCTTTGTCGAGCGTTTCTTCTGCCAGTTCCTCTGCCCCTTCGGCGCCATATTCTCGCTGCTGCCAGTGTTGCCGGTCTCGCTTTTCAACCGCCGCCGCGAAAGCTGTGCGCGCGGTTGCAACCGCTGCCAGGACAGCTGCCCGGTGCGCATCCACCCCGAGCGCGCCGACCTGCGATCGGGCGAGTGCATCGCCTGCGGGCGCTGCGCCGATGGCTGCCCCATGGCCAACGTGACGCTCGCCCGGCTCGACGGCTTTAAGCGCGATCAGGCAACCGACGATGCCAGCGAGCTCGCGCAGGGCAACGCCCGCAAGCGCCCGCCCGCAGGGCCCGCCATTCGCGGGACCGAGGTTGCGCTCACGCTCGTCAAGGCTGCCATCCTCGCCGCGCTCTGTTACCTGCTCATGTAGGGCACGCGCACCCGCAGCCCGGCACTCCGTCAACACCGAGTCGTGCAGGCGCAGGCTCATCCGTAACGCCACCGACCAGAAAGCTCACCATGATCCAGACCCCCCACACCATCGACCGCCGCACGTTTATCGCCCTCGCAGGCGGGGCCCTCGTCTCTTGCGCCGGTGCACTTACCGGCTGCTCGGGCACGCAGGGCGACTCGGGCTCTGTAAACGCGTCCAAAGCGGGCTCCGCGGGCTCCGACAGCTCGCCCAAGGTGCAGAGCACGACGCTCTTTGTCTTCGACACTGTCGTGAATATCAGCGCCCTATGCAGTAAAAAGGTCATGGACGAGGTCGCCGACCGCTGCACCTACTTTGAGAACAAGTTCTCGCGCACCGTGGAGGGCTCGGATATCTGGAACATCAACAATGCAGGCGGCAAGCCCGTGGAAGTCGCACACGAGACCGCCGAGGTCATCGAGGCAGCCATCCGCTACGCCGAGGAGTCCGACGGGCTCTTTGACATCACCATCGGCGCCGTCTCGAGCCTCTGGGATTTTGACAACGAGGTCAAGCCCGCAGATGAGGACATCCAGGCGGCACTGCCCCATGTCGACTATCGCACCATCACGGTCGACGGTACCACCGTCACCCTCTCCGACCCCGAGGCCAAGCTCGACTTGGGTGGTATCGCCAAGGGCTACATCACCGACGACCTCGTGGCACTCTTTAAGAAGAGCGGCGTCAGAGATGCTTCCATCAGCCTGGGCGGCAACGTCTACGTGATGGGCAAGAGCTTTGACGGCGACGCCTGGAACGTGGGCGTGCAAGACCCCAACGGCGCGCAGGACGACGTGCTCGCCACCATCAAGACGCGCAACCGCTCCCTTGTGACGAGCGGCCTCTATGAGCGCGGCTTTGAGCAGGACGGCACGTTCTACTACCACATCCTCGACCCCAAAACGGGCTACCCCGCCGCCACCGACCTCAAGAGCGCCTCGATTATGACCAAGAAGTCCGTGCTGGGCGATGCGTATTCCACCATCCTGTTTTTGCTCGGTCACGACCGCGCCATGGAGCTCATCGAAAGCGACGAGCGCTTTGAGGGCGGCGTTCTGGTCGATATGGACGATCACGCCACCAAGAGCAAAGGCACGGCGTTCAAGATTTTGCAGGACTAGGAGCCGAGATGTCCAAGCGCAACGACACGCGCGATAGGCGCGGCAGCAAAAAGCTCAACGTAATCCTGGTTGTGGTGATAGCGGCCCTCGCGTGTGCCGGCCTGGTCACCACACGCCTGATAGGAGTGAACACGGACGCCGACACGGCAACGGTCGTCATCCGCGATGGGGTGCAAAACGTCTATGAACTCCCCTTAGGCCAAGACGCGACCAAGACCGTCACGACCGACCTGGGGACCAACGTTATCGAGATTAAGGACGGACGGGTGCACGTCGAGGAGGCAGACTGTCCCAACCAGGACTGCGTGCATCAGGGTTGGATCGATGCCGCCGGGCAGCAAATCGTCTGCCTTCCGCACAAGCTGACCGTCGACATCGTTGATGAGGGTGCCGAGAGCACCTATGACGTGGTTGGGCGCTAGCCTATGACCGCGGTCGACATCGAGCATACCCGTCGCCTGGCTCGCGTTTCGCTGCTGTGCGCCTGCGCGCTGGTGCTGTCCTATCTAGAGACGATGATTCCGCTGCCCGTCGCGGTGCCCGGCATTAAGCTGGGTCTCGCCAACGTGGCCGTGGTCGTCGCACTCTATACGCTCGACGTTAAAAGCGCCGGCGCCGTTGCGCTCGTCAAGGTTTTGGCATCGGGCTTTTTGTTTGGTTCGCCCATGATGCTCGCCTATAGCCTGGGTGGCACGGCTCTTGCCTTTGTGGGCATGGTCGCCCTTGCCGCCGTACCGGGTGTTGGCTTGGTGCCGGTAAGCATGCTTGCCGCTGTGTTACACAATGTGGGCCAGTTAGGAGTTGCCGCCATGGCGCTGCAGACGCCGGCAGTTTTTATTAACCTGGGCGTTCTGGGCGTTGCCGCCTGCGTCACTGGCGGCATTACGGGCGCGGTGGCAGAAGGTGCGCTCGCCGGTATTGAGCAGGCCGATAATGCGCGTCCCGCCGTCGACTGTTCTGCATTTGCCGCCAGCATTGTGCCGGGGGAACGTATCGCCTTTGTCGGTGCCAACGGCAGCGGCAAGAGCGCCTGCGCCCTTGAGCTCGCAGGCCTGCTTGAGGGCGCGAGCGAGCACGCCGTGCGCGTTCAAGGCACCGTGGGCCTTGCTTTTCAGGATCCCGACAACCAGATTGTCGCCCCGCTCGTACGAGACGATGTTGCCTTTGGGCTCGAAAACCGCGGCGTTCCCCGCGACGAGATGCGCACGGTGGTCTCGCAGGCACTCGCTGATCTTGGCATCGCAGAGCTCGAGGCCCGCGATGTCTCCACGCTCTCGGGCGGTCAAAAGCAGCGCGTTGCCGCGGCGGGATTGGTCGTGCTCTCCCCCTCGCTCATGATTTTTGACGAGACGACCGCCATGCTCGACGAGGCAACCCGCATGACCGTCAACGATCGCATCGACCATCTTTGCCGTCGCGGTGTCGCCGTGGTTCAGATCACGCAGCTGCTCGACGAGGTCGCCCGCGCCGATCGAGTCGCCGTCTTTGAGGCGGGTGCCATCGCATACCTGGGCGCCGCGCAGAATCTTGCCGGCCAGCGCGACCTGCTCATCCGCTGCGGCTTGGAGGAACTGTGTCGCTAATCTGCTCAAACATAACCGTTCGCTATCCCAGGGCGGACGCCTGCGCCTTACATGACGTATCGCTTGAGGTTATGCCCGGCCGTGTGATTGGCATTGGCGGCGCCTCCGGCTCTGGCAAGTCGACGCTGCTGCGCGTCCTTGCCGGAGCACTTGACGAGCAGGCAGGGTCTGTCGAGGCGGACGGGGTCGCACTTGGCGCGTGTCCCACGGCAGATGAACTTCGTGCGCACCGCATGGCCGTGACACTGGTACAACAACGTCCCGAGCAGCAGTTTTTTGCCGCCAACGTCTTTGATGAAGTTGCATTTGGGCCTCGCAACCTTGGATTGGACGAGACTGAAGTTGAGCAGCGCGTCAACGCCTCGCTTCTGACCGTAGGGCTCGACCCCGCCATCATCTGTAACACGAGCCCCTTTGCCCATTCCGGGGGCGAGCAGCGCCGTATCGCCATCGCCGACATGCTTGCACTCGAGGCACCGTATCTGCTGCTCGACGAACCAACCGCGGGGCTCGATCCTCACGCATGTCTGTTGTTGCTTGAGCATATAGGGCAACTCGCTCGCAACGGCCGAGGCATCGTCATCGTCACACATGATCCCCGGGCACTCGGTATTTGCGACGAAGCCTATCTGCTGCAGGATGGCTCGCTGTTGCCGCTTAACTCGGAGGGTGCCGAGGCAGCGCCCGTTGTCTCGTCGACTGCACGCCCGACGGATTCCGGACATGTCCCGGCGACGCCCAAGGTGGTCTCATTTGGCGTCTTTCGTCATGGGTCCACGCTCGCCCACGCACTACACCCCGCAGTCAAACTCATGTTCTGCCTGCTCTTTATGATTGCCGGCTTTATTGCCCAGCGACCCCTTGCGCTTGCCGTCGTCGTTGTCGTCGCCCTTGCCTCACTCGTCGCAAGCGGCAGCTCCGTGCGCCAGGCGCTCCGCGCTCTTAAGCCCTTTCGCTGGCTCATGGGGTTTGTCCTGGTCTTCAACACGCTCTTTACTGCTTCGGGTACTTTGCTGTTGCAGGCAGGACCTGTGCAGGTCACCTCGGGAGGCCTATGCTTTGGCGTCCTCTGCGTCCTGCGTTTTGCCCTGATTATGCTGGGGACCTCGACCCTCATGGCGACCACTTCCCCCACCGCGCTTGCCGATGGGGCCGCGACGCTCATGAGGCCCCTAGCCCGCTTTGGTCTGCGCACCGATGATGCCACCATCGCTATCCAGCTTACGCTCCGTTTTGTCCCCGTGCTTATTGAGGAATTCGACCGCATCAAGGCCGCTCAGGAAGCACGCTTGGCGCGTTTTGACAGCCCCTCTCCCCTACAGCGCGCGCGTTCCTTTATCCCCGTCATAACGCCCTTGTTTAGCAGCGCGCTGCGTCGCTCCGACACGCTCGCGCTCGCTATGGTCAACCGCGAATACGGAACTCATCCGGCTGCCAGCAGAACCTGCATCCGCAGCTATCGCTTTGGCCGGGCCGACGTCGCCGTTCTGACGCTCGGAATCTGCATCGTTGCACTTGCGCTGCTCTAGCGCTCAAACGAGCCGCGCCGTTCACCGGATTGCATCGAGTGCCCTGCATGTCATTTGCGATAATGCCCATAGCATTGCTTTGAGAGGAGCTGCCATGAAACCACGCAACGTTGCCGCCGCCATCGTTTGCGGTGCCGTCGGAGCCGTAGCCGGCCTCGCCGCTGTCGCCGGCGTCACCTATCGTAAGCAAATAAAAACCGCCGCTTCGCTCAAGCGCTTGACCGACTATGCAGATGGCTATGACCTGTACGCCGTCGATATCGCCTACGACTACGACCTCGATGCCATCATTGCCGCGGGCGTGCGCGACGATCAGGGCTACATCGATGCCGTGCTGGCGCAGGCGATGCCTGGTCTTCCCGTGCATGTCCAGGCGCCCCAATTTGCCTGCAGCGCCTTTGTTGCCGTGGATGCCGAAGGCCGCGTGCGCACCGGTCGCAATTACGACTTTAAGGACGACACCTCGGCGCTGCTGGTGCGCAACCACCCGTGCGACGGCTATGCCTCCATCGGCTTTGCGGCTCTCAATAACCTGGGCAACAACGCCCCGCTGGGCTCTGTCGCCGGACGCGCCGCCGCGCTGATGGGGCCGTTCGCCCAGCTCGACGGCGTTAACGAGCGCGGTGTTTCCATCGCCGTGCTCACCTTGGATTCCAAACCTTGCGACCAGGACACGCAGCGCCCTGTTATCAATACTTCGCTCGCCATCCGCCTGGTGCTCGACCGCGCGGCCACCACGCAGGAGGCCGTCGACCTACTTTCTGCCTACGACATGCATGCCATGGCCGGGCGCGATTACCACTTCTTTATCAACGACGCCGCCGGTGATGCGCGCGTGGTGGAGTGGGATCCGCGCGATCCGGACCGCGCTTTCAAGGCAACGCCCGTGCGGCAAGTCACAAACTTCTATGCCTGCTACGAGGACGAGGTGCTCCCCAACCAAAAGAACGGCGAGCTGGGTCATGGCAAGGAACGTGCCATCGCCATCGCCGATGTCCTCGACGCCCGCGCTGGCACCCAAGATGAAGCGACCGCCTGGAAAGCTCTACGCGCTGCGGCGCAAGAACCCAATCCGGAAGACATCACGAGCAACACGCAGTGGTCGGTCGTCTTCGACAACACCGAGCCCGCCGCAGCCATTACGCTGCGCCGCCATTGGGGCGATGTCGACGCCTTCGCACTGTAAGGAGGCGCATCCGCCCGCCTTACGCTCGCCTGACGTTGCTTACATTTCTATACATTTGAGCTAACACGTTTTACCCCCGTATCAACAGTGTGCGGGGGTAAACTTATGCGCATGTTATAACTTGCCCGGAAGGATTCATCATGCTTAGGATCGGTCTTCTTACCAGTGGCGGCGACTGCCAAGCGCTCAATGCCACCATGCGCGGCATCGTCAAAACGCTTATGACCAATAGCGAAGAACCTATCGAGATCTATGGTTTTGAGGACGGCTACCAGGGCCTTATCTACAGCAGGTTCCGCGTCATGACGCCCGCCGATTTTAGCGGAATCCTCACCCGCGGCGGCACCATCCTGGGCACGAGCCGCACGCCGTTCAAGCGTCTGGATACCCCCGAGGCCGATGGTGTCGAGAAGGTGCCGGCGATGGTCCACACCTATCACAAGCTGCAGCTCGACTGCCTGTTTATGCTGGGCGGCAACGGCTCCACCAAGACCGCCAACCGCCTGCGCGAAGAGGGCCTCAACGTTATCGCCCTGCCCAAGACCATCGATAACGACACCTGGGGCACCGAGCTGACGTTTGGCTTTACGAGCGCCATCGACGTCGCCACCAAGTGCATCGACGACATTCACACCACCGCCTCGAGTCACGGCCGCGTGTTCGTTATCGAGATCATGGGCCACAAGGTTGGCTGGATCCCGCTGTACGCCGGCGTCGCGGGCGGCGCGGATGTCATCTTGATTCCCGAGATCCCCTACGACATGGACAACGTCATCAAGACCATCGAGCATCGTATGGAGACCGGCAGCCGCTTTACCATCGTGGCCGTCGCCGAGGGCGCTATCTCCAAGGAGGACGCGGCGCTGTCCAAGAAGGAGTACAAGAAGAAGCTCGCCGAGCGTACGAGCCCGTCAATCGTGTACGACATCGCCAAGGAGATCGAGGCCAAGACCGGTCGCGAGACCCGCGTCGCCATCCCCGGCCACACGCAGCGCGGCGGTCAGCCCGACGCCCAGGACCGCATCTTTGCGACCCAGTGCGGCGTCGAGGCAGCGCTCGGCTGCCTACGCGGCGAGTTTGGCTACATGATTGCTCTGCGTGACGGCAAGATGTGCCACATGCCGCTCGAGGATGTCGCCGGCAAGCTCAAGTATGTCGATCCCCAGAGCGACCTGGTGCGCGAGGCCAAGGCGTTGGGCATCAGCTTCGGCGACGAATAGCCTCGGCCGAAATCCATCCCATCGGGCCCTCCGGCCCCGCCCGACGTATTTCGATTTGGCTCCTCCCTTGACTCCGTCAAAGGTCGCCAATCGAAATCGTCGGGCGGGGTCGGAGGGCCCTTCGTTTACATACTCGCCGAGGCTATTCGTCTTCTTGCTGCGGGTGCCTGGTCTGAAATTAAGTTGCGGTGAAATAGTTCCCTCTTAGCCCGCAAATGGCTGAATCTAGGAACTATTCCACCGCAACTTTTGACCCGGGCTCTTAGCTGTTGCGCGCACTGACATTTGTCACATAATTGCTGGTCATGATGGTTGCTACCGGTAGTTGCGGTAGGGTTGGGGCAGATTCTAACTAGAAATGGTGGTCGTTACCGGTTGTTCTCGGCATACTCGGCTCATTCGATTACGGTCACCACACGAAAGGAACCACCATGGATCTTGCGATGGCACAGCGGCTCGTTGATCGCCGCAAGGCTGCCGGGCTTTCTCAGGAGGCGCTTGCTGCCCAACTGGGCGTAAGCCGCCAGGCTGTTAGTAAATGGGAGCGCAGCGAGTCCTCACCCGATACCGATAACCTCATTGCGCTCGCCGCGCTGTATGGCGTGTCGTTGGACGAGCTGCTATACGGGGAGGCGGCCAACGATGCCGACGACCTGGAGGGCGGTAGCGCCGACACCGAGACGGCGGATGTGGCTGACGAGGCTGAGGATTCTGCCGAGCACGCCGATTGCGGCGACAAACCACTTGTCGATATTTCCCTCGCACGCGGTATCCACGTCATTGATCCCAATAAAGGCGAGGAAGTCCATGTTGGTTGGAGCGGCATCCATGTGACCAACGAGCGCAAGGGCGAAGAGGTGCATGTGGGACCGGACGGCGTGCATATCGATACGCTTGAGGACGATGGACATAGCGTGCGTACCAATGACGACGGCACCGTCACCATCGACGGCGAGACGTTTTCCAGCTGGAAGGAAGCACACGACAAGCTCGACCATCATGGCAAGCACTTCCACACCAAGCTTGGACGCGCGTGGAACAAGTTTCCCTTCCCCGCGATTGTCGCCCTCGCCTATCTGGCGCTTGGCATTGCTTACGGCACGTGGGGTATGGGACTCTTTCTCGTCTTTTTGATTCCCGTCTACTACGCAATTGGCAACTTTATCGACCGACGCCGCCTGTCTAAGCTCATCGGCAGTGTCTACCCGGCGGCTGCTATTGCCTGGTTCCTCTACATTTGGCTCTGCCTGGGACAGCCCCATCCCGCATGGGTAATCCTCGTCACCATCCCCGTCGTAGGAGCACTCATGCACTGGTGCCGCAAACAATGGAAGCATCGTAACTAATGAAGATGGGCTTTGACTTGGAGTCGACTCTAGGCTTTAAACTTAAATTGATGCTTCGGCGGGTTCAGCTGTCATCGTTTACCCAGATAAAACCTGCCAAAATTAACCTGTCCCCTTTTGGCAGGTTTCCGTACTAAGGAGTGGGCATGAGGATCGCCGAGGTTTCAAAGGAGTATGGCATTTCGGCCGATACGCTGCGCTATTACGAGCGCATTGGCTTGCTGCCCCGTGTACACCGCAACGAAAATGGCATTCGCGACTACGATGAACAAGACTGCGCGCGCATCAAGTTCGTCAAGTGCATGCGCTGCGCAAGCGTGTCGATTGAAGCGCTCATCGAGTACATGCAGCTCCTAGAGCAAGGCGATGACACCATGGCGGCGCGCAAAGCCATTCTCGAAGAACAGCGCGACCAGGTCACCGAGCGTATTGCCGAAATGCAGGCCGGTCTCGATCGTCTCAACTACAAAATCGCCCACTACGACGACCTCATCCACGCCTGCGAGCAAAAGCTGTCGAAGCAATAAACGCCGGGTAGCCCGTAGGTTGCTCGGCGTTTGCCCAGATAAAACCTGCCAAAAATTAACATCCCTTTTTGGCAGGTTACTCGGCGCTCTTGAGGGCGCCGACCATGTCGATCTTATTGAGGGTGCGATTGGTAGCGAGGTTGACGATGATCGTAAAGCCGAAGGAAAGCACCACGGCAAGCACGTAGCTCAGCGGCTCGACCTCAACGTCAAAGTACAATGACGGCATCTGCAAGATGTAGGTAAAGCTCTCGGCCAGCGCACCGCCCAGTGGTACGCCCAGCGCGGCTCCGATCGCCGTAAGAATCAACGTCTCCTTGTTGACGTAATGGTGCACCTCGCCACGACGGAAGCCCAGCACCTTGATAGTCGCCAGCTCGCGCTCGCGCTCCGAGATGTTGGTATTGGACAACGTAAACACCACCACAAACGATAGACACGCTGCCATAAAGGTCACAAGTACCACGACCGAATTGATAATCGTAAAGTTTGCCTCATAGTTTTCCCAATGCTCGGCGGTACTCGACAGCGTAATCCAACCATCGCTCTTAAGACGGTTGGTAAACGCAATCTGATCGGCCGACGAACCCTTAAGCAGCGCAAGGATGCCGTTGAGGCGCGCACTTCGACCGAACGCGCGCTCATAGGTGCCCTGCGTCATGTAAAGCGTGTTGCCCAGATAGTTAAGCGAAATGTCGCTGACTTTGACCTTGGCAACATTGAGCGACGAATCCTGGACGTGAGCCGTGTCACCCGGCTTGATCCCCAGCACCAGCTGAGAGCTCTTGCTCAAATACACATCCCCGTCACGCAGGGCGAGCGGTTCTTTGGACTCATCCTCCAGGCGCACGTAATCGCCCAAGTCACCCGTGCGGTCATCGGGCACCACGATCAGCTGCACAGTCTCGCTCTTACCGCCAAACGTAAAGGTGACGTTGTCGGTCATAATCGGCAGGGTCGAGGTCACGGTCACGTTGGAATCATTGGCTGCACTGCGCTCATCCAGTGCCGCGCACGTCTGCGAAAAATCATCGGGATTGGCAACCGCCAGCAGGTCATAGCGCGTGATATGCCCGTACTGCTTGGGCGACAACGCGACCGACGTATCACGGATGCCCATACCGCAAATCACAAGCGCCGTGCAGCCCGCAATGCCAAAGATGGTCATAAAGGCGCGCTTTTTGTAGCGGAATAAGTTGCGTGCAGCGACCTTGTTCAAAAAGCTCATGCGGTGCCAGATAAAGCCGATGCGCTCGAGCAGAATGCGCGAGCCGGCGCGCGGGGCCTTGGGGCGCATGAGCGAGGCTGGGGTCTCGGCCATCTCGTGGCGGCAGGCGATAATCGTGGCGCCCACCACGCCCACGGCAAACAGCGCCACCGAGACGATTGAGGACACGATGTCGTACGAAAGCAACATCTGGGGCAGCGAGTACATGTCGTCGAACACCGTAAACAAGAACAGCGGCAGACCCACAAATCCGATGATATTGCCGAGCACGCCACCGATCAGACACGCCCACAGCGAGTAGTCCACATATTTGGACAGGATACGCCCGCGTGAATAGCCGAGCGCCTTGTACAGGCCAATAAGCGTGCGCTCCTCCTCGACCATGCGGGTGGCGGTGGTGAGGCTGATAAGCACGGCGACGATAAAGAAGATGAACGGGAACACCGTGGCGATGGCCTCGATCGAAGAACTATCGCTCTCGACGCTCGAGTAGCTTGCGATATTGCCGCGGTCCTGGATGTACCAGGTGCATTCGCCCAGGTCAGAGAGCTCGGCGCGGGCATCGGCAAACTGCTGGTCGGTGGCGGCACGACGCTGGTCCAGGTCGGCTTGCGCCTGTGCACGCTCGTCGCTGCCCTCGGCCATGCGATTGATGTTGTCCTGCTCGATCCCAAAGACCATATTCGCCTGACGCTCAGCCGCGTCCAAGCTTGCCGGTGTGTCGACCGTCAGCTCCTGGGTGCGCGCCTTCTCACGCTCCTCGCGGATCTTCTCGATATTGCCCTTGACCTCATTGATCTTTGCCGAGTAGGCATCCGAATAGGAGTTGAGGCTCTTGGCTCCCTCGACGACCACGTGGACAGCGGAGTAGGAAGAAGATGTCGCGGCATCCTCGCTCACGTAGAACTTGTAGTCCGCAGTCGAAGCAGCGCGAAAGGCGTTGACTGTCGAGTCGGAGCTCACATCAGTGGGATCGAGAACCTCGGCCGTGATGGTGTAGTCCCCATCGGCAAACTGGTCCTTGGCGCTTTGGTTCGACGAGCTCGCATCGTTGGCGGCAAAGCTCACCGTATCGCCGATTTTCTTGCCCGAAGCCTTCAAAAAACGTGAGGTCACTGCCACTTCGCCCGAAGTCTCGGGCAGCTCGCCGCGTACTAGCACCGGTTGGTCAATATTCTCTTTGGAGAGGCTCTGTACGACGACACGCTCGCGCGTCGTACCCACGGCGGTATAGGCGGTCTCGGTATAGATGCCCTCGGCCGTCTCGACGCCATCGACCTCTTGGATCGCAGCAAGATCGTCATCGGTCAGACCATAGGTCGACTGCACGTTGATGTCATAAACATTCTGCTGGTCAAAGTAAGCGTCGACCGAATCGCACAAGTCCTCGCACCCCGCTTTGAGGCCGCACATCACGCTCACACCGAGCGCGGTGATGACCACGATGGATAAGAAGCGCTTAAGACTGCCTCGGATTGTGCGGTAGATGCCACGGCGAAACACCGTCGGCACCATATCGTTTGAGCTTTGGGCGGTGCGGTAGGTCGTAAAATCCTGCTTGCGCTCCGTGTTCTGCGCGTCGCGGCGCTGGCTGTTTTGGCGGTCCTGGTCCATGGGCGCTACCACTCGATCGTCTCGATAGGCACGGGATTTTGCTGGACCGTCTCGCTCTCCACGCGGCCGCTCTTAAAGCGAATCAGGCGATCGGCCATGGGCGCCAGCGCAGAGTTGTGGGTGATGATAATGACCGTAATGCCCTGCTTGCGACAGGTGTCCTGTAGCAGCTGCAAGATCTGCTTGCCGGTTTTATAGTCGAGCGCGCCCGTGGGCTCGTCGCACAAAAGCAGCTTGGGATTCTTGGCCAGCGCGCGGGCGATGGATACGCGCTGCTGCTCGCCGCCCGAAAGCTGCGCCGGAAAGTTGCCCAAGCGCTCGCCCAGGCCAACCTGACGAAGCGTTTGCTCGGCATCGAGCGAATCGGGGCAGATCTGCGCCGCGAGTTCGACGTTCTCAAGCGCCGTCAGGTTAGGAACCAGATTGTAGAACTGGAAGACAAAGCCGACGTCGGCGCGGCGGTACTCCACGAGCTGCGCCTCGTTGGCGGAGCTCACGTCGCGCCCGTCCACCGTCACGGTGCCGGAGGTCGCCGTGTCCATGCCGCCCAGAATGTTGAGGGCCGTGGTCTTGCCGGCGCCCGAAGCACCCAGAATGATGGCAAGCTCGCCGCGCTCGACCGTAAAGCTCGCGCCGTCGAGCGCGTGGATGCGGGCGTCGCCTTCGCCGTATGCTTTGATGACGTCTTTGAATTCGATATAAGCCATCGATTAATTCCCATCTGGTCGGATAACTCTTTAGTATTACCCATTTCCCACCGACCAAAAAGGGACAGGTTTATTTTGGCAGGTTTTATATGGGGAAACGGCAGCTATAGATGAGGCGCCGGGGAGGCCGAGAAATCATCGACGGAGTCAGGCCGACCGCCAAGCACAACGCACGCATCTCAATCTGTCAGCCAAATCATTCGAACAGCTGTTCGTTTCTATGATATGATTCAACTATCTAAGCAGGCCAATACGCAGAAAGGCGGCCAACATGGCGTTCGACTTCAAGAAGGAATGCAAGGAGCTCTACAAACCTGCAAGCAAGCCGAGTATCGTAACTGTCCCGCCTATGAGCTACGTTGCCGTTCGCGGAAAGGGTGACCCAAATACCGAAGGCGGCGAGTATCAAAACGCCCTGCCGCTACTTTACGGCATCGCCTATACCGTCAAGATGTCGAAGAAAGGCTCAAGGAGTATCGAGGGCTATTTCGACTTTGTGGTACCGCCGCTCGAGGGTTTCTGGTGGCAAGAGTCCCCGAGCGACGACATCGATTATGTACGCAAGGACAATTTCAACTTTATCTCGTGCATCCGCCTGCCCGATTTCGTCACCCGAGATGACTTTGACTGGGCAGTCGCGGAAGCCACGACCAAAAAGAAACTGGACTTTTCCGCCGTCGAACTGCTTAAAGTTGACGAGGGTCTCTGCGTTCAATGTATGCACACCGGGCCCTACGACAACGAACCGGCGACCGTAGACGCTATGCATGAATACACGACCGAGCTGGGCTATGTTCCCGACTTCTCAGACACCCGTTTACATCACGAAATCTATCTCTCCGATCCACGCAAATGCGCACCGGAGAAACTTAAGACCGTGGTTCGTCATCCTATCAAGCGCGCTGAATAGCGTGGGGCGTCATTTCACGCGCTAGGTTTTAAGCCAGCCAACCAGCCGCCTCCTAGGCCGTCCGGTAATTATCTTGACGCGGCCCGTCGCATCTTATAAGTTTGTTTTGCTAAAGCTGGAAAGCCTCTCAACGATGCGCAACTCCAGCTCTTTTTCTATCAAGAGAGCAAGTGTCGGAAAGCAAAATGTCGGAAAGCAGCGCATCGAGCAGGATTAAACGCCTGGTCAACACCTATAGTGGCCTCGTGCTTATGGGTGCCGTCGGAATCCCTATTGGCATCATCGTTGGAGCCATCTGCGCCCTCTTTGGTCGCGTGCTTCTGACGATTGGCGCCTTCCGAGACGCACATGTCGCGTTGCTGCTCCCCTTCCTCGCTCTTGCGGGCCTTGCCATCGTGTTTGCCTACCGCACGTGGGGCAAGGGCACCGACCGCGGCATGAGTCTGGTGTTCGACGTAGGCCACGGACGCGAGGACGCCATCTCCCCACGTTTGGTGCCGCTCATTATGCTGAGCACGTGGGTCACGCATCTCTTTGGCGGCAGCGCGGGACGCGAAGGTGTGGCCGTGCAGATCGGCGCCACCGTCTCACATTGGATCGGCCGACGCCTGCCTTTCCGCGACCCCGGCAACACGTTTTTGCTTATCGGCATGGCCGCTGGCTTTGCCGGACTCTTTCGAACGCCGCTCGCCGCTACGGTCTTTGCTGTCGAGGTGCTGGTCGCCGGACGCATGGAATACCGCGCGCTGTTTCCCGCGCTTACGGCTTCACTTGCCGCAAGCATGACCTCCGGCGCTCTGGGACTCGAGAAGTTCGAGGTCGCCATTACCGCCTCGTATGCGCTCGACCTCCCCGGTCTTGGACGGCTGGCGCTGTTGGGTATCGCGTTCGGTATGGTAGGTGGAGCTTTTGCCTGGTGCCTTGCCCATGCTAAGACCCTTGCAGCGTGGCTGCTCCCCAACCCTTACATTCGCGTTGCCGTTATGGGCCTTGCGCTGTCGGCGATTCTGTTCGTGCTGTGGCAGGGGCGATACTGCGGCCTTGGCACCAACCTGATATCGGCGGCGCTCAACGGTGACGGCAAGGTCGCCATCATGCCTTGGGACTGGGCGCTCAAATTCACACTCACCATTGCCACGCTTGCCGCAGGATATCAGGGTGGCGAGGTAACGCCGCTGTTCTCCATCGGCGCCAGCCTGGGTGTCGTGCTCGCCGGGATTCTCGGCATGCCCGTCGAGCTCTGCGCCGCGCTGGGATACGCCGCCGTCTTTGGCAGCGCCACCAACACGCTACTCGCGCCGATCCTCATTGGCTGCGAGGTCTTCGGTTTCGGTAATCTGCCGATGTTCTTCATCGTCTGCGTTGTGGCTTATCTGTTCAACATGGACAAATCGATCTACGCTCTGCAAAAGCGAGCGTAGAAAGATGTCCAAGCAGGTGGTCTCAACCGGAAACGGCATGCCACTCTGAGGCTGTATTCCGGGACACGGTTTCCGCTAGGCCCTCCAAGGGGAAAGTTCATCCCATTCCGAGGCGTCAAACCGGGACACGGTTTCCGCCCACAGCCTCCTCCATCGACGTTTCCCCAGATAAAACCTGCCAAAATAAACCTGTCCCTTTTTGGCAGGTTTTAGAGGCGGACGGTGAAGGTGATTTGGTTGCCGCTGCCGCAGACAGAAGCGCTCCCGCCATGTGCTTCGGCGATGGCGCGCACGACGGACAGTCCCACGCCCGAGCCGCCTGTCTTGGAGCTGCGCGACACGTCCGCACGATAGAAGCGGTCGAACAATCGGTCCAGGTCGCCTTCGGGCAGCTCGTCTACAGCGTTCGATACGATAAGCTCTGCCGAGCCTTTGCCCGCACCGCGCGAAACGGCGCGCAGACTCAACTCGATCACGCTGCCCTCGCTCGCATAGCGCGTGGCGTTGTCCAGCAGCAACTCAACCACCTGCGTCACCGCCGCAGCATCGGCATGAGCGCGCACGCCGGTCGCGACCGACATCGACAGGCGCTTGCCGCGCGAGACCGCCACCGATTCAAACGGCGCGGCTGCCTTGTCAACTGCCACCGAGAGATCGATCGACGCCATGGTAAAGCCCGCCGAGCCCTCGTCCATGCGCGCCAAAAATACCAGACGCTCCGTAAGTGCCGTCAGTCGCGCCACCTGCTCGTGAATGCTCTGCGTCCACTCACTCTCGCCGCTCTCAATCTCCTGTACCTCGTTGGCGGCATCGATCACAGCGAGCGGCGTCTTGATCTCGTGGCTTGCATCGGTAATAAATCGCTTTTGCTTGCTGTAGCTCTCGACCATCGGTCGAATCACGGCACCCGACGCGACCGTTACAATTGCCAGCACCGCCAGCCAGCCAATACAGCTGATTGCCACACTCGCATTCAAAAACGAATGGAAACTTGCAAGCTCGCGCGAACAGTCCACGAACACATAGGTGGTCTTTTCGCCTTGAGCTGTGGTCGTATAGCGGTAGTTACCAGAAAACCCAGAGGTCAGGCCCTTGGAATCCAGCCCCATGGCAATACGGGCGGCACGCTTGGCGCCCACCGCGGCAATGCGGGCGGTATTGACATCGACCACCTGCCCTTCGACAAGCGTCACCGTAAAGTAGCGCGTGTCGAAGGGAGACTCCGCCGTCATGCCTTCAAAATGTCCCACGCGAGCGCCCGCTCGATCGCCATCCGCAACCATGCCGGTGCTCGTATCCCCGCCATTGCCGGAATCGGTCCTGGACTCGTCTTCCCAATCGATGCTGCCCTTGCCTGCCAGGATATAGTCCAGACGCGCATCAGCCATCTTGCAGACATGCGAATAATTGACGATGTTGATGCCGGCGATGATGAGCGTGAGCACCACGGTCACGGCGCCCATGGCAACGAGGATAAACTTGCGACGCAGACGGCGGCCCAATGCGTCAACAGAATTAGCCCGCCCCTTACTACTCGAGGCGGCGTGAAACCACTCCGTCATGCGCTTGCACCACGCGCTCGCGCTCACGCTTATTCGCCTTCCTCGACAACCTCGAGCGAATAGCCCTGGTTACGCGACGCGCGAATGGCAACGTTGGCACCAAGCGCCGTCAGCTTTTTGCGCAGGTACGAGATATAGACCCACACCACGTTGGCGCCTTCGGGCGCGTCCTCACCCCAAACCTCGAGCATCAGACGTTCAGTGGGCATGCGCGTGCCGGCGTTGCGCATAAAGAGTTCCATAAGCTGAAACTCGCGATTGGCCAGGTGCTCCTCGCCCAAGGGTCCCACAAGCGTGCAAGCCGCCGTGTCGAGGCGCACGTTACCCACGCTGAGCGTCGTGGCGTCAATTGCCGTCGCGGCACGCGTCATGGCACGAATACGCGCAAGCAGTTCCTTGGCGGCAAACGGCTTGGTCAGGTAATCGTTGGCACCGGCATCCAGGCCCTCGACCTTATCGGACACCTCGCTTTTTGCCGTGAGCATGATGATGGGCAGTCGCTTTCCGGCGGCGCGTGTACGCTTGAGCACCTCGATGCCGTCCATGCCGGGCATCATGATGTCCAGGATTGCGGCGTCGTAATCGTTGGTGAGTAGATTCTCGAGCGCCGTCAAGCCATCGAGGGCGGTGTCAACCTCGTAGTCGCTATGTTGAAGAATCGCGGTGAGGGCGCGGGAGAGACCAGGTTCGTCCTCGGCAAGCATCAGCTTCATAGTTGCTCCTTTGGCGCATGGCTCTACAGGTTTCGATACTGCCGATGATAGCGTACCGTCAACCGCCTTAGCGCAGCCTTAGCTGCTCAACCTGCGCGTTTTTAAATACGCAGGATGTGGCTTAGCCAAACTTAAGGCGCACGTGTCGAGCGCTTTGACGCATGCCGGGCGCGAAAGGACAGCGACTCGTCCCTTCGCGGCGCCTTCGTCATGCAAAGTGCCCTGGCGCTATTCCTCGTACGCGCCCTCAAGCCGGAGCAGCCATTCCTTGCGGTCGAGACCGCCGGCATATCCGTTGAGCGATCCGTCGGCCGCGACCACGCGATGGCACGGCACGATTATCGAAATGGGATTACGCGCAACCGCAGCCCCCACCGCGCGAGGAGATACAACGGGGGCCTCGTTTCCCGGCACATGATGTCGAGCCGCAACACGCTGGGCGATCTCGCCATACGTAGCGACCTCGCCACGCGGGATAGAAAGCAGCTCAAACCAAACCTCGCGCTGAAACGCCGTACCAATCAAATGCAACGGCGGCGTAAACCGAGGCTCCTGCCCCGCAAAATAAGCATTCAGCCAAGCCCATGAACGCTCAAGCACCGAAGAGGCCACACCATTTGCCGGACTCACCGACGACATGCCACCGGTACCGGAAACCGCGTCGGCGCCTTCAACATGTTCGGGGTCTTCCCGGAGAAGCGTGGAACCAAAGTGCTCCTGCCCCTCAAACCAAAGCCCCGTCAAACCGCGGCCATCAGCGGCAAGCAGGATTTCGCCCAAAGGCGAAGCAAACGTCGTCGTGACCACCAGCGGCTCCTTTCAAAACTCCGCAACATAATACCGCGAATTGTGCAGACAACCCCAATCGACCCCAAAGTCACCCAAGGCAGCAGGCGCAACGCGCCGCAGCTGCCGCACGGCCCCAAAGTCCCCGCAGGCAGCAAGCGCAACGCGCCGCAGCTGCCGGCCGCGCTCCGCAGTCCCCCAAGGCGGCAGGCGCGAAGCGCCGGGGCCGCCGCCGGGACCAGGGCCTGCAACGGCCACGTGCCCCCACATCAGCCCAGCGGCCCCAACCAGCAACGGCCCCATCGCAGGCCGCTCGCAGCCGAGTCACCGCAGGCAGGGGCCGGGCTTAGTTTCCAGAACACTCCGCACTGATATCTTCTGAATTGAAGACGCCGATGGCGTATCCATATACCATTGGCGTCGACACCATC
>CAKUGT010000006.1 GCA_934654795.1 uncultured Collinsella sp. | reverse complement strand
CGCCGCTGACCGGTGGACGGCACCGAGCCGTCATCGAGATTGAAGAAGGGGGAGGCCTCGCGGCCTCCCCCTTTTTTGCGTTTGCGGGGCATAAATGACTCATTTACGCCAGACGATTTAATTCTTTTTGGTATTGAGCTTTTATTTAAAGAAAATAAAACGAATAACAAGGGCAACTGTTATGGCCGCAATGATCAAAAGCAGGATTGCTAGTCGATGTTGCTTGCGTCGTTTACTTGACGAAACGAAGATTGATTTTCCTTGTTTTGGCGTCTCGAGATAACGAGCCGAATGCGTTAAGGTTTGCTTTGGTCGAGGACCTCTTTGTTGATGAGCGGCTGATGCTTTCAGTGGCTCATCACTAGCTGCGCTGTTTTTAGATAATGGTGCGTCTTTCAGATATACAGGGTCTCCCGAGGCGACGCCCATATGTTTACGTCCCGTTTGGGCATCCTCGAGTGTTTGATATCGATTTCTCGTCACATACTCGGGCTCCGGATCATTAATGGGCTCTTGCGAGATGTGGGGGCGATGGAACCGTGGCGGCTGCGTGGAAGTATCTTCCCCCTGCGTCGGCATAAATATTTTGTTCTGGTTTTGGTCGTCCATGATGCCCTTTAGCTCGTTACCAACAACGTGTACGCGCTCATTGTAAGCCCCTTGTTATTTGTAGCTGCGAACATACTCGTTATTTAAGCTCTGGTTCAAAGAACCTTAACCTTACTAAAACCTGAGTCATACACACTTAGATATGCTTATAGTACTGGACTCAAAAAACTTTATAGTCGATGTATATATAAGCACTGTGTGGGCATATATAAGAGCGTCAAAAGAAGTCCCAGTCACCTAGAAGATGGCTCGGCAGTCCTTACAAGGAGTGGTAAACATGGCAAGCATGGTTCCTTATCGTTCGGTTTTTGGCGTCCGTCCTTCTGCAAGTTCGCTGTTCGATTTGTTTGATGACATGACCGACCTGGCGAATAGCTCGATTGCCTCCAAGGCGTTCCCCGTTGACGTTGAGGACAAGGGCGATGGCTACGAGGTCAAGGCGTATCTGACCGGTGTCGCCAAGGATGACATCGACGTCGAGCTCAATGAGGGTCGCCTGTCGATCAGTGTGAACGTCGAGGAGAGCGCCGAAAACGAGGGCAAGAACTTCCTCCAGAAGGAGTTCGGCTCGTACAGCGCGACGCGCGGCGTGTATCTGAAGGACGCTTCGAGCGAGGGCCTTTCGGCTAAGTATGCTGACGGCATCCTGACCGTTACGGTTCCCAAGATTGTCGAGAAGAAGAACGTCACGAAGATTTCTATCGACTAACGATGGCTCTGCTTCAATCGAGAGTATGAGTTAAGGGGGCTGGGAAGTGATTCCCAGCCCCCTTTTGTTGTCTTGAGGGGCTATTGAATAGTTGTCGGTTGATACTGACTTGCAGGGCGTATCGAGAGCTTCCGTGGCCCTTGAAGACAGGTGGCTGAGCTGCCGAGTTCATCATCGAGACTTGCATCAAGCGCGTTGGCATAGCTTTTGACGGTAAGGCTTGGACGATTATTGTCCTGGCTGATGTGCATGGCGATGAGCTGTTCTGTGCGATCGGTAACAAGTTCTCGCGCGGCTTCGGCGGCTTGGTTGTTGGAGAGATGCCCCTTTGTGGACAGGATGCGCTCCTGAAGAAAGCGTGGGTACGGTCCTTCGCGCAACATAGTTACATCGTGGTTGCTTTCGAGCGCGAGAACTCGACAGTCTTTGAGGATGCCTATGGCCTTGCTCGACAACTCTCCGGTGTCGGTGGCAAACCCAATGGAATCATCGAGAGCATTGAATCGATAGCCGACAGGATTGATGACATCGTGCGATGTTGAGTAGGTTTGTACCTGGATGCCGACAATGGGGAGCGTGTCGCCGGGGTCAAATTCCTCCACGGGCAGGTGCGCGAGGTTTTCTTTGCATGAAAGGGTGTCCCTACTGGCAAAGAGGGGGCCATGCCAGTGTTTGCACCATACATCGAGCCCCTTGATATGGTCTCCATGCTCATGGGTGATTACAAGAGCGGCGACGTCGTCTGCCGAGAGGCCAAGCTCCGCCATGCGTTTAAGTGTTTCGCGGCGGGACAGGCCGTTATCGATCATGATGAGACCTTGCGGTCCCTCGATGAGCGCGCAGTTGCCTTTTGAGCCGCTGCCGAGGATATGAAGGTGCAGGCGAGACATAAGATTCCAAAGGATACAATGGGTGCGGACGAATAGAGGAGGAAGCGAATGCCAACGGTATCTCAGCACTATGGACATCATGCCGCGCCGAGGACGGATAAGAACGTTCTGGCAACGCAGCAGACCGCTGCCCCCGTAGTGCTCATGGTATCAGGCGGTGCGGACTCGACGGCGCTGCTCCTTATGGCTTGCACATCAAAGCTGGATATCCAGGACGGGCGCGGCATCGCTTCCATTGCACGCGAGCGTTTGCACGTGCTGCATGTGAACCATCATCTGCGAGGCAAGGCGTCTGACGGTGACGAGGCCTTTGTGCGTGAGCTTTGCGTGCAATACGGCTTGCCGCTGTGCGTTGAGCATGCCTATTTTGATGACGAATCGGGCAATATCGAGGCTGCGGCCCGCGAGGTGCGCTATGCCGCGGCACGGAGATATGTTCGCGAACTTTGTGCCGAATCGGGCGCACCGCGGACGGCGGCTCGTATCTGTACCGCGCATACCTCGTCGGACCGCGCGGAAACATTTTTGATGAATGCCATTAAAGGGTCGGGTCCCGCGGGTCTATCAAGCATTCCACGCCGTCGGAACATTGTGGTGCGCCCCTTGCTCGACCTCACGCATGATGAGCTCGTGAGCTATCTGCAGGTGCACGGTCAGCCATGGCGGGAAGATGAAAGCAACGAGGACGTTTCGTACCTGCGTAACTATGTGCGCCATCGGGTGATGCCGGTGGTGGCGCAGCGCAACACGAACGTCTGTAAGACGATTGGCGCCGCTTGCGAAATTCTGGGCGACGAAGACGCCTTTCTTTCCCAGCTTTCGGCACAGTCGTTTCGAAGCTGCCTGCGCAAGGAAGCGGCGGGCGCACTGGTGCTCGATGCGCGCCGTCTTGCCGCCGCTGAGGTTGTGATTGCACGGCGTATCGTGCGGTTGGCGATTAAGCGCATCGATCCCGACGCGCGACCGGAGATGCGGCACGTGGAGCGCGTGCTCTCCTGTGTCGCTGCGGGCTCGGGCTCGGTAACGCTTCCTGCGGGAATTGATGCCCGTGTGGAGTTTGGCATGCTGGCGTTCAAGGCCCCGGCGGCACGCGAGGGCTTAGTGGCCGACTGGATCTCCGTTCCCGGTCGTCTGCCGCTGGGGGCGGGGCGTATGCTGACAGCAGAGCCGATGGCTGTGGAGCCGGGGCGCGATATCGTGCACCGTGCCCGCGAGCTTGCTGCTGCCGGAGAGGTTGCGGCCTTGGTGGATGCGGCGGCCCTGGGGTTCGCCGACCGCGATAGCGAGCGGATGTTAGCCGGCTCGCGCGGGGAGATTCCCGCCGAGGCGCGATTGGCGCGCCTGTGGGTGGATAGCCCTGTGCCGGGAGACGTGATGTGCCCGTTGGGGATGAACGGTCGAAGCAAGAAAGTGTCAGACCTGTTGAACGAGGCGCGCATTCCTGTTTCAGCCCGCTCTGGCGTACCCGTGGTAAGAA
Organism: uncultured Collinsella sp.; assembly: GCA_934654795.1. Lineage (GTDB taxonomy): Bacteria > Actinomycetota > Coriobacteriia > Coriobacteriales > Coriobacteriaceae > Collinsella. Next base: position 66,625 of record CAKUGT010000006.1, on the reverse strand, counting down.
CGGCTCCGGGAGGTGCCGTAGTATGGGTCGCGGGCGTTCGCGCGGACGAACGTTTTAAGTGCACGGCGGCGACGCGCGTGGCCTATCTGCTCCGCGTAGTCGATGCGGAATAGTGCCTTGCGCCTACTATTCTGTGCGACGTTGACGGTATTCCCGCACTGATGGCGCACGGGCTGGTAAATATACCCCGTGCGCTGCTAGAATGTGTAGTTCGCGTCCATACGGCGGTGTGTGGGCGATAAGCACAAGAAAGGGTTGTCATGGCTTCTCAACATCCGGATATCGAGAAGGTTCTGTTTACGCAGGAGGATATCGACGGTATCGTCTCTCGCCTAGGCGAGCAGATTACGCGCGACTACGCGGGTAAGGATCTGGTACTGATTGCGGTCCTGCGCGGCGCCGTGGTCTTTATGGGCGACCTGATGCGCAAGATCGAGCTGCCGACCAACATCGATTTCATGGCTGTTTCGAGCTACGGCGACGGAGTGAAGTCCTCCGGTATCGTGCGTATCATTAAGGACCTGGATATCGACATCCGCGGTCGCGACGTGCTGATCGTCGAGGACATTCTGGACTCGGGCCTGACGCTCAAGTATCTGATGAAGAACCTCGAGAGCCGCAAGCCCGCTTCTCTGGAGGTCGCCGCCTTCCTGTGGAAGGACGTTGAGGACCGTACCTCGGCCGTCACGCCCAAGTATGTTGGAACCCATTGCCCCGATGCCTTCGTGGTGGGCTACGGCCTCGACTATGCCGAGCGCTATCGTAACCTTCCGTATCTGGGCATTTTGAAACCGGAGGTTTATTCGTAAGATGCCCGACGACCGTAACGATAACAATTCCCAGACTCCCCGGGACCCTAAGATCCCGGGGATGCCCGGAGGCAAAAAGCCCACGCGTACGGGCTGGCTGTATTTTATTTTGGCTTGCGCGCTTCTGGGCTATGCCTTCTTTAACATGGGCTCCGGCTTTGCCAATTCCAGCAATACCGTAAAGCTCGCGACGAGCGAGATGGTCAACGCCATCAAGCAGGATCGCGTCGACGACCTGACCTACACGGTCGTGGACGGCAGCGTGACCGGTCATTACTGGAAGGCGAGCAAGGACAAGGGCGATACGAGCGAGCTCAAGAGCTTCTCCTCGACCTATGTCGGCTCCGATTCGCTTGCCGAACTTATGGCGGAGCACCCCGATACCAAGTACATCGTCAACACCAATGACCCCGATTTTTGGGGCGACTTGGCGATGAGCGTGCTTCCGACGATCGCCCTGATCGCCATCATGTTCTACTTTATGCGCCAGATGATGGGCGCCAACAACAGGAACATGCAGTTTGGCAAGACCAACGCCAAGACCAGCGAGGCAACGCGTCCCAAGGTCAAGTTCGAGGACGTTGCCGGCGTGGACGAGGCCGTCGAGGAGCTCGAGGAGATTCGCGACTTCCTGAGCGATCCGGACCGCTATCGCAAACTGGGTGCCAAGATTCCGCGTGGCGTTTTGCTGGTGGGCCCTCCGGGTACCGGTAAGACGCTGCTGGCCAAGGCCGTTGCCGGCGAGGCGGGCGTGCCGTTCTTTAGCATCTCGGGCTCTGACTTTGTCGAGATGTTCGTGGGTGTCGGCGCCAGCCGCGTGCGCGACCTTTTTAAGGAGGCCAAGTCTCAGGCTCCGTCGATCATCTTTATTGACGAGATCGATGCCGTGGGACGTCAGCGCGGAGCCGGTTTGGGCGGCGGCCACGACGAGCGCGAGCAGACGCTCAACCAGCTGCTGGTCGAGATGGACGGCTTTGAGGAGAGCGAGTCGGTCATCCTGATCGCTGCGACCAACCGTCCTGACATTCTGGACCCGGCATTGCTGCGCCCCGGTCGTTTTGACCGCCAAGTCACGGTTGACCGTCCGGATGTGAAGGGCCGCGAGCAGATCTTGCGCGTGCATGCCGAGAACAAGCCGATGGACGAGGACGTTAAGTTTGAGAAGCTCGCCCAGATGACCGTTGGCTTTACTGGTGCCGATTTGGCAAACCTGCTCAACGAGTCTGCGCTGCTGGCCGCTCGCCGTCATCGTTCTGTGATCTCGATGGACGAGGTCGAGGAGTCGATGGAGCGCGTGATTGCCGGACCGCAACGCAAGGGTCGCGTGATGACCGAAGCCGAGCGCACCACGATTGCCTACCATGAGAGCGGCCACGCCCTGGTGGGCCACATCCTGGAGCACTCCGATCCGGTCCACAAGATCTCGATTGTCAGCCGCGGCCAGGCTCTGGGCTACACGTTGCAGCTTCCGCAGGAGGATCACTTCCTCAAGACCAAGAACGAGATGCTCGACGAGCTTGCCGTGTTCTTGGGCGGCCGCGTCGCCGAGGAGCTCATGTGCGATGACATCACGTCGGGCGCGAGTAACGATCTGGAGCGCGCGACCAAGATGGCGCGCGAGATGGTCACGCGCCTGGGCATGAGCGAGGAGCTGGGCACGCAGGTCTTTGGCGAGGCGCAGCATCAGGTGTTCCTGGGCCGCGACTATGCCGATCACCAGGATTACTCCGAGGAGACGGCGCGCCGCATCGATATCGAGGTTCAGCGCATTATGCGTGAGGCCCATCGCCGTGCGGTCGAGATTTTGGATGCCCGTCGCGATCAGCTCGATCTGATGGCGAAGGTGCTGCTTGAGCGCGAGACCGTCGAAGGCGACGCCGTGAACGCCCTGCTCGACAATGAGTGGGATGCCTACCTTGAGCGCGAGGGCGATATCCTGGCGGCCAAGGAGGAGCGCAATGCCAAGGCGGCCGGTATGCCGGCCAAGAAGCGTGCGCCTCGCATGAGCGAGGAGGAGCTGGCGGCTGATGCCGCGGCCTTTGCGCAGGCGGCCATGCAGGAGGATGCCGACGTCGCATCCGAGGATGCTGACGATGCCGAGAGCGCTGACGAAAAGAAGGCCGACGGCAATACTGACGTCGACGAGTAATCTTTGTCACGAAAGCCTCCGCGGGGAAACCTGCGGAGGCTTTTTCTTTTGAGCGATATGGGGCCATCTGTTGATTGGGGACAGACTTAAATGAGCGTTTTCACGCATTTAAGTCTGTCCCCAATCAACATTGCTGCGGCACTTTGCTCGACTAAAGCGTACAATAGCGCCTATGCGAAAGGGGAACAGATGATCAACGAAACTATGTATGCTCGCGGTGCGGAAAGCTCCATCATCCGTGAGATTTTTAGCTATGGCCTTGAGCGCAAGGCGCAAATCGGTGCGGAAAACGTGTTCGATTTCTCGCTGGGCAACCCGAGTGTTCCTGCTCCCGCTGCCGTCGCGGAGTCCATCAAAAAGGCGCTTGAACTGCCGAGCGAGCAGCTGCACGGATATACGCCCGCACCGGGCCTGCCGCAGTGCCGTACCGCCGTGGCTGAGTCGCTCAACCGTCGCTTCGGTACGAGCTATGAGGGCAAGGATGTCTTTATGACCGTGGGCGCGGCGGCTTCGCTCACCTGCACGCTCAATGCCGTTACGAACCCGGGTGACGAGGTCATTGTTATCGCCCCGTACTTCCCGGAGTATCGCGTGTGGATTGAGAAAGCCGGCTGTACGTGTGTCGAGGCACTCGCCGATGAAGATACGTTCCAGTTGAGCGTGGATAACGTGCTCAAGGCGATTACCGATAAGACGGCTGCCGTCATTATCGACTCACCCAACAACCCGACCGGTGCCGTGTATACGCGCGATACACTGACGCGACTGGCCAATGTTTTACGCGAGGTCAACGCCAAGCGCGATCCCGAGAATCCGATTATGCTTATCTCGGATGAGCCGTATCGCGAGATTGTCTATGGCACCGAGGTGCCTTGGGTGCCTTCGATCTACGAGCACACCATCGTGTGCTACTCGTATTCCAAGTCGCTTTCGCTACCGGGCGAGCGCGTGGGGTGGATTCTGGTTCCCGATACGAATCCTCAGGCAGTTCGTCTAATGCCCGCCGTTGCCGGTGCCGCTCGTACGCTGGGCTTCGTGTGTGCGCCGGCGCTCTTCCAGCGCGTGATTATCGATTGCATCGATGAACCGAGTGACGTTGAGGCCTATGCGCGCAACCGCACCGCGCTTACCGATGCACTGGCGGAGTACGGCTACACCTATGTTGAGCCGGATGGTGCATTCTACCTGTGGGTGAAGGCGCTGGAGCCCGATGCGAACGCTTTCTGTGAGCGCGCGAAGAAGTATGAGCTGCTTGCGGTGCCCTCGGACAGCTTTGGCATGCCTGGTTGGTTCCGCCTGGGCTATTGCGTGAGTTACGAAACGATTATCAATTCGCTACCCGCTTGGAAACAGTTGGCGGACGAGTATCGTTAAAAGTAAAGCGCTCTGCTTACAATGTTTTACGTGAAACGGGGTTTGGTGTTGAGCCAGACCCCGTTGTCTATGCCGTTGTGTGATTGGGATGAAGCAGTTTTACGACTGCCGAAAGCTATGCGTACAATGAATATACGCGACGGCCATGCTGGACAAGGAGACCTGATGCCCTACCTGCTTTCCTGTGATATCCATACTCATACGATGTTCTCCGCGCATGCGTACTCAACCATTGAGGAGAACATCTATTGGGCGGCGGAGCGTGGCCTTCAGGTGCTCGGTTCCGCCGATCATTTAAGCTCGATGGTTACGCCTTGCCCCAATGACCTGCGCAGTTTCCAGTTCTTTATTAACCAGGATATCTGGCCGCGCATTTGGAGCGGCGTGCTGGTGCTCCGCGGCGCCGAGGCCGATATCGTTTCGCTGGACGGAAGCTTGTTTGGCGAGGACATTCCCGTTTCGCTCAATATCGCCGGCGATTCGTATAGTCGTGAGCATTCGCTGTTCGATTTGGTGACGCGTAATTTGGATTATTTGGTGGCAAGCGTGCATAACCCGCAGTTTGCCGAAGGCGCGACGCTCGCCCAGACGACCGAGATGTACATCAATGCCGTGGAGCACCCCAAGGTGTTCATGCTTGGGCATACGGGGCGTTCGGGCGTGCCGTTCGATGTCGATGAGGTGCTGTTGGCGGCCAAGGCCAAGCACAAGATTATCGAGATCAACAACCATAGCCTTGAGCACGGTGCCGACACTGAGCATTGGGCCGTATGCCGCAAGATCGCCGAGCGCTGCGCCGAGCTGGGCGTTGGCATTGGCGTGTCGACCGATGCCCACATTGGCATGGCAATTGGCAAGCTCGACCATGCCCGCAAGATGCTCGACGAGATTCACTTCCCGTTGGATTTGATTGTGACGCGCGATCGCGAGACGCTGCTTCGCGAGATGGCGGCAGCCGGCGTCTGCGACCTGCGCAAGGGCATGTAACGGCGTTCATAAACCAAGTGAAGGGGGCGGTCCAGACGGGCCGCCCCCTTTCTTGTGCCGGTGGATTAGCGGCGTTCGAGGACCGCTACGGTTTCGGTGTGGTCGGTATGGGGGAACATGTCGACGGGCGTGATCTTGAGCAGGCGATAGCCTCCGTCGAGGAGCTGGTGCAGGTCGCGCTCTTGGGTCACGGGGTTACAGCTGATATAGGTGATGCGGCGCGGCTTGAGTGCGCAGGCGGCTTCGAGGAACTCGGGGGTGGAGCCGGCGCGCGGCGGGTCGATGGAAAGGACGTCGATCCGCTCGTTGTTGTCGGCAGCGTCCAGGATGTAATCGGTGGCGTCGTCGGCCATAAACCAAGCACTGCGGGTGAGTCCGTTGAGCTCGGCATTGCGACGTGCGTCGGCAATGCCGGCGGGGTTGCGCTCAACACCGAGCAGCATAATGCCGACACCTTTGTCCTGGGCATCTTTAGCTGCGCACAGGCCGATAGTTCCGCTACCGCAATAGGCATCCATGAGTACGTCACCCTGCTGCAGATCCATACCGTCAATGGCGAGTTGATAGAGCAGTTCGGTCTGCTGCGGGTTGGTCTGATAGAACGCGGTAGGGGAGATGTCGAATTCGCAACCGAGTAGCTGGTCGCGCATGCATTCGGCGCCATAGACGATACGGGTCTCCTCGCCCAAGATGGCATTTCCAGGGCGTCCGTTGATGTTCTGAGCGACGGTGACGATATGCGGATCAAGCGCCGCGACGGCTTCAAAGAACTCCTGCGCATGCGGCAGGTCGCGCTGAGCGGTCACGAGCGTAACCATGACCTGGTCGGTACGCCAGCCGCAGCGAACGACGGCATAGCGAAGCAGCCCCAGATGCTTGTCTTCGTTAAAGGCGGGAATGTGCAGACGTTCGGCCTCGCGAGCGATGCCGTTGAGAATCTGACGAGCGCCCGGCGCCTCAACGGGGCATTTGGGAACGGCGACGATTTTGTGCGTGCCGCGCTCAAAGAAGCCACAGCGGACAGCACCCTCCTTACCAGGAGCAAACGGTGTGGCGGCCTTATGACGAAAACCACGCGGCGCAGGATACTTGCCCGGGTCGCCCAGGGTGACACCCATACCACGAATGGGATCAACGGCAACACCCTCGCGCTCACAGAGCTCAGCAAACAGCTCCTCCATAGCAGCCTGCTTGGCCGCCAACTGCTTCTTATAAGGACGATTGAGCGCCGTGCACCCACCACAAGCTTTCATGATTGAACAGGGAGACTTGGGATCCACAGCCTTACGCGCAGACGAAACCGGATCTTTATGCGAGCGCTTGGAGCGAGTCTGAGATGCCTTGTCCTCGCTCCGACGAGAACTGGGGCGCTTGGCCTTAGCCTTGCCCTTCGCATCCTGAGACGACTTGGATTTCTTAGAAGATTTTTTCTCCTCCGACCCCTCAGCCGCCTCGATCAAAGCACGACGAGCCTTACGCTCCGCACGAGATTCTGCCATCAATAACCCCACTATTAAAGAAAAAGAAAAGTCCGAAGCAATTGTACCGTGCATTTAACGAGCTCGTTTGGAGAGGACGCCTATTTAAGGCCCCGAGCACGTTGTCTCCCGGTTGGGCGGCACCCGGCGCGGAGTTAAATTTGTCGCGAGTTCCGCACGAACAGGAGAGCACTTAATGTGCTCTCCGTCGTGAGCAGGACTGTAGGGCAGCAAATTAAACTCCGCGCCGGGTGCCGCCCAACCGGGAGCCCCAACCTTGTGCTCCATCAAGGTAAAGTGTATGATTCTGAACGTTACATGACTCACTTTACCTAACTAAAGTGCTATCGAGGGGGAATACCATGAATACCGATATGTCTCGTCGTCAGTTTGTTGGTCTAGCCGGCTCGCTTGCCACGGTGCTTGGCCTTGGTCTTGTCGGCTGCGGCGGTGGTGCCGGCAAGGGCTCCGCTGCCGGTTCTGCCGCAGCCAAGGACGTGAAGGGCGCTGCGGAGTCCAAGAAGCTCGTCGTGGGCTTTGACAAGTCCTATCCTCCGTATGGCTTTGTAGGCGACGATGGCGAGTACACCGGTTTTGACCTCGATCTTGCCAAGGCCGTTGCCGACAAGCAGGGCTGGGACGTTGAGTATGAGGCTATCGACTGGGATGCCAAGGACACGCTGCTCAACTCGGGTGCCATCAACTGCATCTGGAACGGCTTTACTATGGAGGGCCGCGAGGACGACTACACGTTCTCCGATCCGTACATGCTCAACGAGCAGGTGCTCGTGGTCAAGAAGGACGCGGGTATCAAGAGCTGGGACGATCTTGCCGGCAAGACAGTGATTACCCAGACTGATTCCGCTGCGCAGGACGTGCTCGAGGGTGACCAGAAGGATCTGGCGGCGACGTTTGCCACGCTCGATACCATTGGCGAGTACAACACGGCCTTTATGCAGCTCGAGAGCGGTGCGGTCGATGCCGTGGCGTGCGACCTTTCGATTGCCCAGTATCAGCTTGCCGCCAAGCCCGATGCTTACACGCAGCTTGATGAGCCGCTGTCCAGCGAGCACTACGCCGTCGGCTTTAAGAAGGGCGACACCAAGTCGGCCGATGCTGTAACCGAGTCGCTCAAGGCGCTCTACGAGGACGGCACGGTCAAGGACCTCTGCGATAAATACGCAGATTACGGTCTTTCCTTCGACAACTGGGTTCTCAAATAGCGGCTTTCCCAGGCACCCGATTTTGCCGTTCAAACCGTCGCTTGCGTACATTTAGTACGCGGCGCTCCTCTTTCACGGCAAACCCGGGCACCTGGAAAACCCGCTTTAGCATTGGGTTTGCTGTTCTGTTGCTGTGAAAGAGAGGGTAGGTTGTCTATCCAAGTCATGATGCAGATGCTTGGCCAGGGTTTCCTGGTCAGCTTGCAGCTGTTTGTGCTGACGCTGCTCGGGTCGATTCCGCTGGGAATCCCTGTGGCGTTTATGCGCATGAGCAAAATCGCGCCGCTTCGCTGGATTGCGCGCATCTATATCTCGGTCATGCGCGGCACGCCGCTCATGCTGCAGATGTTTGCCATCTACTTTGCCCCGTACTACGTGTTTGGCATTTCGCTCACGCCTGATTCCAAGTGGACGGCGTGCGTCGTGGCGTTCATCATCAACTATGCCGGCTACTTTGCCGAGATCTATCGCTCGGGCCTGCAATCCATTCCGCGCGGTCAATACGAGGCCGCCGAGGTACTGGGCTATTCGCGCATGCAGACGTTTTTGTATATCGTGATGCCGCAGGTCGCCAAGCGCATTTTGCCGGCGATGGGCAACGAGATCATCACGCTGGTCAAGGACACGTCGCTGGCGTTTGCCATCGGCGTGGGCGAGATGTTCTCGACGGCCAAGGCACTGGTCGCCTCGCAGGTGAGCATGGTGCCGTTTGCGATTGCAGCGCTGATCTACTGGGTCTTTAACTTCGTAGTCGAGATGCTGCTGGGCGCTGCCGAAAAGAAGCTGGACTATTACCATGACTAATTCAGTGATGAAAATCGAAAGCGCCCGTAAGGCGTTTGGCGGCAATGAGGTGCTCAAGGATATCTCGCTCGAGGTGAAGCGTGGCGAGGTCGTGGCGATTATCGGGCCTTCGGGTGGCGGTAAGTCCACGCTGCTGCGCTGTGCCACGCTGCTCGAGACGCTCGACGGCGGCTCGCTCTCGTTTGGCGATCTTGCGGTCGCGACGGACGCGGGCTCAGGCGCGGTCTATGCGAAGGGCGATGTGCCCAAGCAGGCACGCTCGCGGTTTGGCCTGGTGTTCCAGAACTACAATCTGTTCCCGCACTATACCGTGATGAAAAACATCACCGACGCGCCGATCCGCGTGCTCAAGCGCCCGCGCGAGCAAGCGGAGGCCCGTGCACACGAGCTGATTGCGCAGATGGGGCTTACGGGCAATGAGAACAAAGTGCCCTGCGAGCTTTCGGGCGGTCAGCAGCAGCGCGTGAGTATCGCCCGCGCCCTTGCGCTCGATCCGGAAATCTTGTTCTTTGACGAGCCGACCTCGGCGCTCGATCCCGAGCTGACGGCCGAGGTGCTGCGTGTCATCAAGGACCTCGCGGCGCAGAATATGACGATGGTGATCGTGACGCACGCGATGCAGTTCGCCCGCGACGTTGCCGACCGCGTGGTCTTTATGGATGGCGGCCGCATTGTCGAGGAGGGCCCTGCCGAGCAGGTGATCGACCATCCGCGCGAGCAGCGTACGCGCGAGTTCTTGAGTCGTATCGAGGGATAGACTCAGGTGTTAATTGAGGCGAAACCGCCGCAGGTCTTTTGGTCTGCGGCGGTTTTTATTCGCATCGGTGGGGCCCAACAATTGCCTTCCATGCCCGCTTTCTCCTCTCGCCGCCCGTATCCATACGCGTGCCGAAAGGTATGCATGGACAGGCGGCTGCAAGGGTAGGGTGGTGGCATAGGACATTTGGAGGGTGAGTCGGCTCGGCTGCCGACAATGCTGCTCCCGGGACGGCACCGACCGCGAACTCTCCCCGTTGGCGTCGCGCATCGCGCGCGACCCTGCAAGGAGGTCATCATGGGTGCTCCCAAGACCGGCAACGTAAGGAACGTGGTGCTCGTAGGCCAAGGCGGGGTGGGCAAGACTTCACTCGCCGAGGCCATGCTCCACCTTTCCGGCAAGACCGCCCGTCTGGGCGGCCACGACGGCACCAAGCCCACGCTTGACTATGACCCCGAAGAGGTCAAGCGCGCATTCTCCATCTCGACGACCATCGCGCCGATTGACTGGAAGGGCGCCCGCATCAACGTGCTCGATGCCCCGTGCTATCCCGATTTTATCGGCGACGCCTTTGCCGCGATGAGTGTCTGCGAGACGGCTCTGTTTGTGGTCGACGCCGAGGCCGGCCCACAGCCCACGACCGTCAAGCTCTGGTATGCCGCCGAGGACCTGCGCCTGGCGCGCGCGGTGTTCGTGAATCGCCTGTCGCGTCCCGAGGCCAGTTTTGCGACCACCATGGAGCTGCTGCAGGAGCGCTTCGGCACGCGTCTGGGCGCCGTGACCCTTCCCTGGGGCGAGGGCGAGGACTTTGACGGCATCATCGACCTGGTGCGCATGAAGGCGCGCCACTGCAACGGCGCCGAGGCCGTTGAGTCGGAGATCCCCGAGGAGTATCGTGCCCAGGCCGAGGAGGCCCACGACCATCTGTGCGAGCTGGTGGCCGAGGCTGACGACGAGCTGATGATGAAATACCTCGAAGGCGAGGAGACGCTGACGCAGGAGGAGCTTGAGGGCTTGTTGTCCAAGGCGATCGCCGAGCGCATCTTTGTGCCGGTCTTTGCGGGCGATTGCATTAAGGAGCAGGGCGTCAACTCGCTGATGGACGACATCGCCACGTACTTCCCGGCGCCGACGGACTACGGCGAGATGCCGCTCATCGATGGCGATTCGCTCAAGATCTCGAGCGATGACGACCGCCCGGTGGCGTTTGTGTTTAAGACGCTGGCTGATCCGCAGCAGGGTCGTATTAGCTTTATCAAGGTGTTGACGGGCACGCTTGAGCCGGGCCTTGAGCTGGTCAACGCCCGTACCCGCAAGAGCGATCGCCTGGCACACCTGTATGTGATGTGCGGTCGCGATATGACCGAGGTTGGTCACGCCTATGCCGGCGACATCATCGTGGCGCCCAAGCTGGCTGCCGAGACGGGCGACACGCTTTCCATTACCGGTAAGGTCGAGGCGGCTGCGTTCAAGTTCCCCAACTCGCAGTACCGCATCGCTATCGAGGCCGAGAACCGCGGTGACGAGGAGAAGCTCTACACGTTTATCGAGAAGGCCTGCAAGGCCGATCCGACCATGAGCATCGACCGCGACGAGGAGACGGGCCAGACCATCATCTCTGCCGTGGGCGAGGCACAGGTGTCGGTGCTGCTCAACCGCCTGGAGGACCGCACCAAGGTCGCGGCCAAGAGTGTGCCGATCCGCATTCCATATCGCGAGACCATTCGCCGCACGGCGAGCGCTCAAGGCCGTCACAAGAAGCAGACCGGTGGCGCCGGTCAGTACGGCGACTGCTGGCTGCGCGTGGAGCCGCTCATTGGGCCCGACGGCACGAGCGACGGCTACGAGTTTGTGGACGAGGTCGTGGGCGGCCGCATTCCGCGCTCGCTGATCCCCGCCGTGGATAAGGGCGTCCAGGAGACCATGAAGGACGGCATTATCGCCGGCTATCCGCTCACGGGCATCCGTGTCGCGGTGTACGACGGTTCGTATCACAGCGTCGACTCCAACGAGATGGCGTTCCGCGCGGCGGCTCGCATCGGTCTGCGCAAGGCGTGCGCCGATGCCGACCCGGTGGTGCTGGAGCCCATCGAGGAAATCACGGTGACCATTCCCGAGAGCTACGCCGGCGCCGTGATGGGCGACATCTCTGCCTCGCGCGGTCGCGTGACGGGCATGGAGACCGATGAGCGCGGAGACACCGTGGTAATTGCCCAGGCGCCGCTGGCCGAGCTGACGGATTACTCGACGCGCCTGCGCTCCATCACGCGCGGCACAGGCGACTTTACCATGAAGCCCGCTGGCTATGAGCAGGTTCCCTATGACGTTCAGGCCAAGCTGGTCGAGCGCTATGAGGAGGGTCGCGCTAAGTAGCGTGTGGCGTTGCCTGTAACATACGTGCCGATGCAAGGGCCGCTCTGGGCAATCCAGGGCGGCCCTTTTTGATCCCTAGGGGGGCGGAGAAAAACGGATCACGTTAGGTTTTGGGGCAGCTTGGTCGGCCCTAGTCCCCCGAGGCCTGATTGCGGCCGGTGGCGTAGTCGATCTGCACGTGCGGCTGCAGGTTGTAGCAATATACGTGGAAGCAGAGGGTCTTGCCGTGGTCCTCGACCGATTGCGCCTCGAGGCGCACGCCACGGCAGACAAGTTCCTCTTCGTTATACATGGGCGTGACGCGGTAGAGCACATGGTTGCCCGTATCGCGAATATAGTTGAGAATCTGCTCTTCAAACGGTAGCATGCCCGTCTCGTTGAGATAGCGCGTGCCGGTGAGGAGATTCTTACGGTTGGCGTTTTCGCCGCAGAGCGACCAGGCGATAAGGTGGCAGCGGTTGTAGAGGCTCTGGCCCGGAATAAAGTCGTAGCGCTGCTGACGCCATCCAGCGGGATGGATACGCGAGATATCGCCGCGCTTACCTTGGCCGAGCGATTCGGGCCCAACGCAGGCGAGCGCCTTGCGGGTGCGACCCAGGCTATCGAGCTTGGAGAATTTCTTAAAGCAACCTTCTTCGGCGGCTCGTTCGTACTCGTCGAGCGTGAACGACGGCGTGCCCAACGGGTGCGTGCTATCGGCGCGCAAGGCGACATAGGGGTTGCCCGCATAGTCGGGAATGCTGCTGAGGTATACGCCGCGTGCGCGGTCGAGGTCGGGGTTTTCGACCTCGTCGATGGGGGTGGCGGCACTATCCGCGGAGGTAACGTTGCCGTTGGTGTTGGTCGCGGTGGACTCGGAGCCATCGCCAGAGTCTTGGCTATTTTGAGAGTCCGAGGAGCTCGCTGTTCCTGATTCGAGCCGGGCAACCAGGTCTGCTTCGTCGTCGGTGCGGCTGGGGCTCTCGTTTTGTTTTTCGGCCAGGGCTGCCGCCTGCTCATCGCTTTGCGGCGACAACAGCTTGGGCGCCCCGTCGAGCGACCCTGTGAACAGCGCAAACCCCAGCACCACGGCGGTGCCGATGGAAAGTACTTGCTTGTAAGCGGGCTTGCGCGACATGGAGGCTCCTAGATGGACGGTTGGGAATCTATCAGTCTAGCAGGAGCCGACAGAGGCCGTTCTGTCGAACAAATACTTAAGATTTGGGACAAACGCTACGGATTCATTTGCCTCATATTTGACGTATGGCTAGATCGAGGTGGAACCGAGCCAATTGAGTTTACATTCGAGAATGCGCTGCTCACCGGGCGTGCTGCTGCCATCGAGTAGCGCGAGGAGCATCTCGGCCGCCTCTCTGCCTTCCTGGTCGACGGGCTCGATGATCGTGGAGACGGTCGGCGTGGTGAGGTTGGTCCAGTCTTCGCAGTTGAGTCCCAAAAGACCGATTTGCTGCGGAAGTAGATGGGCCATGGGCTGGAGAGCCTTGTAGACACGGGGAAGTGCCCACTGATTTTGCACGAAGATAAGGGTTCGCTTGGCGGGGTTGAACTTGTATTTAAAGTACTCGGTAAGCTCACCGACCGACGGCTTGTTGTGGTCGATGGGAATCGCTTTGTAGAGCTGTCCGTTCGCTGCCAGTGCCTCGGCATACCCCTGAAAACGCTCCATGCGGGTGCGCATTTCGGTCATGTTAGCGGCAATGGAGAAAAAGTCCTCGTAGCCGGCATCGAGAAGCGCCTGCGTGGCATTGTACACGCCGTCGTAGAGGTTGGTTTTGATCCAGCTGGTGCCTGGGCTGTAGATGGCCGCGTCAAAAAAGACGACGGGCTTGCCGGCGCGCTTGATGCGGTCGTGGACTGCCTTGAAATTTGCCGTGGGCTGGATGATAAAACCATCGACGCCCAGCGAGAGCATTTTGTCGACATACATGAGCTCGGTCTCGGGGTTAAAGTTGCTCGTGCAAACGACCGTCTGGTAGCCCGCGGGGAGCATGACTTGTTCCATGCCGTTGAGGACGAGGCCCGCCCACTTGTTGGTGTTATCCAAAATGATGATGGCGATGACGTGGGTCTGCTTGCCGGTGAGCGTTTGCGCTTGGGCGTTGGGAACGTATCCGAGTTCCTTGATGACGCGCGCAATCTTTGCCTGCGTCTTCTCGCTAAGCTTTTCTCGTTTGTCGTTGAGGTAATACGAGACGCTTGCCGTCGAGGTTCCCGCCTCTCGAGCGACGTCTGCGATCGTAACGCGCTGTTTTGCCACAGCGACTCCTTCCGACAGATGAGCATTTTCCAACATGATGACTTTGAGTCTTGGTGAGGGATGCGCTTCGGTGAGCGACCTTTTCCTTTCATATGAGTATGCAACAAATGCGGTATACGGGTGGGGTCGAAATTTGTGACCGGCATGCGCATCTGCCGTCTACCGAGAAAATCAAATACTTCTTGACTTTTGAAATCGAGGGTAAAATCGCAGGATTCATTTTTGGTTAAACGCATAACCAAATAGCATAACCAACGCTCTGACCTGCGCGTTTACCGAAATAAGCTGGCATTAAGAAAAACGAGCACCTATATTGGTCTTGTCGAAAAGACAGCAAGTCCAAACGGCAGGGGATGCTCCGGAGGCCTCCGCAAACGGTGTCTTGCGCACGCAACTCTATGAAAAGAGGGAAGCAATGAAGATCGTAGGCGTTGCCGCCTGTACCGTGGGTATTGCCCACACGTATATGGCCCAGAAGGCGATTCAGGATGAATGCGCCGCCCGTGGCATCGAGTGCAAAGTCGAGGCTCAGGGTGGCCTGGGTATCGAGAACGAGCTGACGCAGGAAGACGTGGATTCCGCCGACCTGGTGCTCGAGTCCGTCGACGTGGGCGTCGAGAACGAGGATCGTTTTGAGCAGAAGATGGCCGAGGGCAAGTTCCTGAAGGTCGGCACCTCGGATGTAATCGCCGATCCGGTGAAGATCATCGACCAGGCCGTTGAGATCATCAAGGCGACGGGTGGCGCCGTTGACGCGCCCAAGGCCGAGGCCAAGGCAGAGAAGAAGGCCGTCTCCGCTGCCCCGCAGGCCCCGACACCGGCGTCCAAGCAGTCTATCTTTGCCGATCCTGGTAAGACGCTGCTCAATGCATTCAATACCGGCGTTTCCTATTTTATCCCCATCGTCGTTATCGGCGGCGTGTTTCTCGCCTTCTCGCTGGCATCCGGTACCGCCGGCGCCAACGGCATGGAGGTTACGAATCCGCTGATGGTGAGTCTTAACACCATCGGCATGGCCGGCATCTCCATGATGATCCCGGTGCTTGCGGCATATATCTCCTACTCGATGGCCGGCAAGCCCGCGCTCGCCCCCGGTTTTGTCCTGGGCTACCTGGTCAACAACGCAGTCGTTACCCCTAACGGCAACAGCGTTTCGACCGGCTTCTTGGGCGCCATGATCATGGCGGTTATCTGCGGCTACTTTGTCCGCTGGATGAAGACCTGGAAGGTCAACAACACCATCCAGACCATCATGCCCATCCTGATCATCCCGATTCTGACCTCGCTTGTCCTGGGTATGGCCTATATCTACATCCTGGCCACGCCGCTTGGCTTTGTGATGGACTGGCTTACCGGCGTGCTCGGCAGTCTGCAAGGCGGCTCCGCGGTTGTCCTGGGTCTGGTCATTGGCGTTATGACCGCCTTCGATATGGGTGGCCCCATCAACAAGACCGCCTCGACCTTCACCATGGCCATCATGGCCTCCGGAATCTACGGTCCTAATGGTATGTTCCGCGTCGCCGTCGCCGTTCCCCCGATCGCCTGTGGCCTCGCTGCGCTCATCGCCAAGAACAAGTTCGATGACGCTGACCGTCAGATGGGCATCTCCGCGCTGTTCATGGGCTGCATCGGCATTACCGAGGGCGCTATTCCCTTCGCGGTCAAGGATCTTGGCCACACCCTGCCCGGCATCTGCATCGGCTCTGCCGTGGGCGCGGCGCTTGCCGCCTTCCAGGGCATCGACTGCTACGTTCCGCATGGTGGCTTTATCGTCGCCCTCGCCACCAACAACGTCGCGCTGTTCTGCCTGGACATCGTGATTGGCTCCTTGGTCGCCGCTGCAATCCTGATTGCCATGAAGCCCACGCTCGATAAGCAGGCCAAGTAAACCTTTAAGGACTCCGGTTGTGCGGAGGGATGGATTTGACTCCGCACAACCGCCCCTACACAACAAAATCCATCCGTACTGATAGGGCCCACATCTGGGTCCCAGGGAACTTTTGTCAAAAATCCTCTGGAGAAGGAGAACAAAATGTCCAACCTCACCATCCGCCAGGCCGTTCAGGGCATGCTCAAGCTGCAGGTTAGCGGCGATCACGCAACCATGGTCGGCATTGGCCCCATGAGCCCCAACCTGATTCAGGCCGTGTTCGAGCTTGCCAAGGACGAGGATTTCCCGCCCATGTTTATCGCCAGCCGCAACCAGGTCGATATGGACGAGATGGGCGCCGGCTACGTCAACGGTTGGGACCAGACGCGCTTTGCCGCCGACATCAAGAAGGTTGCCGACGAGGTGGGTTACACCGGTCCGTACTACCTGTGCCGCGATCACGGCGGTCCGTGGCAGCGCGACGAGGAGCGTAACGCCCACCTGCCCGAGGACGAGGCCATGGAGCTCGCCCGCAAGTCCTTTGTCGCCGACATGGAGGCAGGTTTTGACCTGCTGATGGTCGACCCCACCAAGGACCCCTATCAGATCGGCAAGGTTATTCCGCTCGACGTGGTGCTTCGCCGCACGATCGATCTTATCGACTACCTTGAGCAGTACCGTCGCGAGCATAACCTGCCCGAGGTTGCCTATGAGGTCGGTACCGAGGAGACCAATGGCGGCCTGACCTCCACCGACAAGTACGAGGAGTTCATTTCTCAGCTGCAGCCCGAGCTCGAGAAGCGCGGCTGCCCCATGCCCACCTTTATCGTCGGCCAGACCGGTACGCTCACCCGCTGGACCGAGCAGGTCGGTCATTACAACTTTAAGAATGCCCGCGAGCTCGCCGACATGGCCAAGCGCTACGGTGTGGGCCTGAAGGAGCACAACGCCGACTATCTGGATGACGCGACGCTGCTCGAGCACATCCCGGCTCACGTGACGGCCTCCAATGTCGCCCCTCAGTACGGCACCGAGGAGACCCGCGCTTACCTCAAGCTCTGCGCTACCGAGCAGATCCTGGTCGACAACGGCCTGTGCGACGATCCCTCCGACCTGTATCACACGCTGCTGGTCAAGGCTATCAAGACCGAGCGCTGGCGCAAGTGGATGACCGGCGATGACGTTAACCTGCAGGTTGATGACATCCTGGCAGACGACGAGCTCAGCCTGAAGATTCTGGATGTCTCCGGTCACTACGCCTTCAACGACCCCGAGGTCAAGGAGCAGGTCGAGAAGCTCTACCGCAACCTCGCTGCCCAGGACATCGACGGCAAGCGCTTTGTGATCGAGCACATCAAGCGCCCGATCAAGCAGTACGTCGTCGGTCTTAACCTCAAGGGCGTCACGAGCCGCATCGAGAAGGCTCTCGAGGACTAGGTAGCTTTCCCTACACGACGCCGGGCCCGGGGCATGTCCCAGCTGCGGGCCCGGCACATAGGACAAAAGGGACATTCCCTTTGTCCTATTTTTTGAGTTTTGGATTCCTTAGAAGGAGTTTGCACCATGAAGTTCTTTATCGATACCGCCAACCTTGACGAGATTGCCGAGGCCAAGAGCTGGGGCTGCCTGGCCGGTGTTACCACCAATCCGTCCCTGTACGCCAAGACCGGCGGTAAGCTCGCCGACTTTGAGCCCCATATGCTCAAGATTGCCGAGCTCTGCGAGGGTCTGCCCGTGTCTGCCGAGTCTACCGCCACCACGGCCGAGGGCATGATCGAGGAGGGCAAGCGCCTTGCCGCCCTCGCCCCCAACATTGTGGTCAAGCTCCCCGTCTGCGAGGCCGGCCTCGCCGCCTGCCGCGCGCTGGCCGATGCGGGCGTGCGTGTCAACATGACGCTCGTCTTCTCGCCGACGCAGGCCCTTATGGCCGCCAATGCCGGCGCCCGCTACATCAGCCCGTTTGTCGGCCGCTTTGACGACATCGCCGAGGACGGCATCTCGCAGCTCGACAATGTCGTGACCTGCATCAAGAACTATGACTGGACCGGCAAGAACGTCGACGACACCGTCGAGATCATCACCGCTTCGGTCCGCACGCCCAACCACGTGACCCAGGCGGCTCTTCTTGGTGCCGACATTGCGACCGTGCCCATGGCCGCTCTCAAGAAGTGCCTGCATCACCCGCTGACCGACCAGGGCCTCGCCTCTTTTGAGGCTGACTGGCAGAAGGTCGTCGCTCAGGCCTAACGAGTGGGTTGCCCCGGCATCGCGTCATCCGGTGCCGGGGTTGTTCTCAAGAGAGGAATTCGTATGACCAACCAGGAGCTGGCGAAGGTCGCCAATGAGGTCAGGAAGGGTGTCGTGACTGCGGTTCACGCGGCCAAGTCGGGACATCCGGGTGGATCGCTCGGTGCTGCCGACATCATGACTTATCTGTACTTTGAGGAAATGAATATCGATCCTGCCGACCCTCACAAGGCCGATCGCGACCGCTTTGTGCTCTCCAAGGGTCACGCGGCGCCGGGCCTGTATTCGGTACTGGCACATCGCGGCTATTTTCCCGTCGAAGAGCTCGAGACGCTCCGCCATATTGGTAGCCGCCTGCAGGGCCATCCCAATATGAACGACGCCCCGGGCATCGATATGTCCACCGGCTCGCTCGGTCAGGGCATCTCTGCTGCAGTTGGAATGGCGCTTGCCGCTAAGCACTGGGGCGACAGCTACCGTGTCTACACGTTGCTGGGCGACGGTGAGTGCGAGGAAGGCCAGGTGTGGGAGGCGGCCATGTTCGCCGGCAACCATGCGCTCGACAATCTTGTTGCCGTCGTCGACCACAACGGCTTGCAGATTGACGGCACGATCGATGAAGTCAACTCGGCCATGCCGCTCGCGGACAAGTTTCGCGCCTTTAAGTGGCATGTGATCGAGCTTGCCGACGGTAACGACATGGCGCAGATTGCCGCCGCCTTTGCCGAAGCTCGCGAGGTGGATGGCGCGCCCGTCGCTATCATCGCCGAGACGGTGAAGGGCAAAGGCGTCTCCTTTATGGAGAACCAGGTTGGCTGGCATGGCAAGGCGCCCAATGACGAGCAGTTTGAGCAGGCCATGGCCGAGCTCGCGGCAGCAGGAGAGGAGCTCTAATGGCAGAGGTCAAGAAAGTCGCCACGCGCGTTAGCTATGGCGAGGCACTTGTCGAGCTGGGCAATGAGCACGATGACTTTGTAGTGCTCGATGCCGACCTGGCTGCCGCTACGCAGACGGGTAAGTTTAAGGCTGCCCACCCTGAGCGCTTTTACGATGCCGGTATCGCCGAGAGCAACCTGATGGGTCTTGCCGCCGGCATCGCGACCACGGGCCACGTTGCTTTTGCGAGCACCTTTGCGATGTTTGCCGCCGGTCGCGCCTACGAGCAGGTCCGCAATTCCATTGGCTACCCGCATCTCAACGTCAAGATTGGCGCCACCCATGCCGGCATTTCGGTGGGCGAGGACGGCGCCACGCATCAGTGTTGCGAGGATATCGCGCTCATGCGCACGATCCCGGGTATGACGGTGATCGTTCCTGCCGATGACATCGAGGCTCGCGCCTGCGTGCGCGCCGCCTATGAGTTTGAGGGCCCGGTCTACATGCGTTTTGGCCGTCTGGCTACGCCGGTTATCAACGACCACGAGGACTATGAGTTCAAGATTGGTCGCGGCGTGGTCGTGCGCGAGGGTTCCGATGTGACTATCGTCGCATGCGGCCTCATGGTCGCCGAGGCGCTCGAGGCCGCCGAGGCGCTCGCTGCCGATGGTGTCGACGCCGAGGTCATCAACATGCACACGATCAAGCCGCTTGATGAGCGCCTGGTGGTTGCCAGCGCCAAGAAGACCGGTCGTGTGGTCACCGCCGAGGAGCATTCGATTGTCGGCGGATTGGGCGAGGCCGTTGCCTCGGTGCTCGCGGAGCAGCATCCAGTGCCGATGCGTCGCGTCGGCGTGCGCGATGTGTACGGCGAGTCCGGCCCTGCGGTTGATCTGCTGCACAAGTACGGTTTGGACGCCGACGGCATCGAAGCCACGGTCAGGTCCGTGTTGTAAGGAAGGTTTCCATGGGATTTGTATCTGCCAACCAAGTGACGATCGGGTATGCCGCCGCCTCGCGCGAGGACGCCCTGCATTATTTGTCCGAGCAGGCCATCGAGCTCGGCTTTGCCGACGATGCTGCTGCTGTAGAGGCGGCCTTCATTGCTCGCGAGAACGAGGCCGAGACGGGCCTTGTCGCCGGTTTTGCCGTTCCGCATGCCAAGAGCGACGCGATCCATACGCCGGGCGTTGCCGTGCTCAAGCTGGCCGAGCCTGTCGAGTGGCCGAGCTTTGACGGCGTGCCCGTCGATGTCGCGCTTGCGCTGTACGTGCCCGCCGGCGAAGCTGGAACCACGCATCTGCGCCTGCTTTCCAAGGCTGCCGTGATGCTGATGGACGCCGGCTTCCGTGACAAGGTGCGCGCGAGCACCGATCCCGTCGAGATTGCCGAGCTCATCAACGCCGGACTCGAGGGCTAGAACGGGCTCTCCGTTTCATTAATCGATCCTTCTCCAAGGAAAGGGGCCGCGACGCTATAGACGTCGCGGCCCTGTCTGCGTTTCCCCAGATAAAACCTGCCAAAATAAACCTGTCCCTTTTTGGCAGGTTACTGATTCATGTTGCCGTGGATGTAGGGGGTGACCTCGGGGGAGATGTGGCCGCAGCCTAGGTCGCGCAGCGCGGACTCGATAGCGGCAGGCAGCGGGGTCTTGCCCTTGTCGTCGACGGCGGTACCGCCGAGGGCGGCAATCTTTGCGACATCTGCGGGAGCGGCTTCGATATGCATGCAGCCGCCGACCAGGCGTGCGCGGACCTGAGCCAGGTCAAGATTGTGCAGGTAATCCTCGCAGGCGCGAATCAGGGAGACCTTCTCGCGCGTAAGCTTCTCGCCCGTGGGGACGCGCGTGGCAAGGCAGGCCCCCGCCGGCAGGTTCCAAACGGGATAGCCCCATGCGCGCAGCAGCTCGCGCTCTTCGCCCTTGGTAAAGCCGACCTCCATAAGGGGTGAACGCACGCCGAGTTCTTCTGCCGCACGCATGCCGGGGCGGTAATCGCCTCGATCGCTTGCATTGCTGCCATCGATGACGGTGGGAAAGCCCAGCGACTTGGCGTGGTTGACGATGGCGGTGAAGCCGGCGCGCTTGCAGTGGTAGCAGCGGTCGGCATCGTTGCAGGCTACCTGGGGGAGCTGCAGCTGATCGACCGAAAGATTGAGCACGGGGAGCATAAAATGCGGACCCTCATCGGTTTGTCCGTCAACGGACCGCTCAAACGAAGCCTGTTCGGGCGTGCCGATGAGCGGCGTGGTGAGATGGACGAGGAGGGTATTGGTAGGCATGATGCGGGCGCATACGGCGGCCAAAAAGCTGCTGTCAACGCCGCCGGAAAACCCGATAGCCACGCGCCCGTATGCCAAAAGCAGCTGTTCGAGCGCCGATAGCTTGTCTTGAAGCTCCTCTGCGGGTGCCGTGGTGTCTAAAATCATGAAACGATCCTTATCGTTGAGTACTCGATCGAAAACTATAATCCTACTGGGCTGCTTGTCATAAGACTTCTATCTATGTAACGAAAGTGCAATATGGTATATACGTTATATACAAGTTGCCAAATGCGGTAGAGTTGCGGCAATGCGACAGCGAGAGTCGATGGGGGACCGATATGATCAAGGCTGTTATTTTTGATATGGACGGAACGCTGGTCGACACCGAGCGTCTGGGCATCAAGGCATGGAAAGCGCCCGCTGCTGAGCTGGGTGTCGCGATTGATGACACGCTGATTCATCAGTTTATCGGTCGCACGCTGCCCGATGTCATGGACATCCTTGAGGCGCATTGCGGCAGCAGAGAAACCGCTGAGGCGATTTATCATCGCCACAAGGAGATTCGCGACGAGATGGTCAAGACCGACCTGGAGCTTAAGGCCGGCGCCGCCGAGTGCATAGACGAGCTGCTGGCTGCGGGCTATCACGTAGGCCTTGCGACGTCATCGCGCCATGTTACGGCCGAGCGCAACCTTAAGATGGTCGGCCTCTTTGACAAGTTTGAAACGGTAACGTGTGGCGAGGACGTCGTGCACGGCAAGCCCGACCCCGAGATGTATCTGCTCGCCTGCGAGCGCGCGGGCTTTGCTCCCGAGGAATGTGCCGTGGTCGAGGATTCGCGCAACGGCTGCGTCTCGGGCATTACGGCTGGCTGCCACGTCTTTGCTGTCCCCGATATCGTGCCGCTGCCGCAGGACGTGGTGGACGGCTGCGAGGCCGTGCTCGATACGCTATTCGATCTGACGGCGGCGGTCAAGGCCGTGCGCTAGCGTTTGCACCCGAGCCATTTCAATAACATTTTAAAGATGCGGCCAGCTGCTCAGCGCGGGTGGCCGCATCTTTGTATTTGAAAGAGACTTCAACCCAAAAAATACCGTTTACCGATTAGAAACAACCGCTCGCCGGACTGAAATTGACTCATATTGAAATTGAAACGGTTCAAATAATAATGAAAACTGTAAATGAACCGCTTCAAAATGGGAGAGCACATGGAGAGTCGCATCGAGTCCAAGCATTACGCAGCGGTCGATATCGGTGCCTCGAGCGGTCGCGTTCTTGCTGGCTGGGTCGAGGACGGTAAGATGTCCTATCAGGAGGTCTACCGCTTCGATAACGAGCAAAAGCGCGTAGACGGCCACGACTGCTGGGACGTTGAGGCTCTGTTCGACCATGTTGTCGCAGGCTTGCGCGCCGTCAAGGATCAGACCGGACAGGCTCCGGCCACCATCGGTATCGATACCTGGGGCGTTGATTTCGTGCTGCTCGACGAGCGCAACAAGATCGTCGGCGATACGGTCGCCTACCGCGATGCCCGCACTGACGGCATCTACGAAGTTGCCGATCAAATTATGGACCCGGCTGAGGTCTATGCCCGTACCGGCATTCAGCGTCAGCCTTTCAACACGCTCTATCAGCTGCTCGCCCTTAAGAACGAGCATCCCGAGCAGCTCGAGGCAGCTCGCACCTTCCTGATGATTCCGGACTATCTTAACTGGCGCCTGACCGGCATTAAGGCCAACGAGTACACCAACGCGAGTACCACCGGCATGCTCGATGCCGAGAAGTGCACGTGGGACACCGAGATCCTTTCGCGCTTTGGTATTCCCCGGGGCATCTTCCTGGAGCCGACCATGCCCGGCGCTGTGCTCGGTGAGCTCACGGCCGACATCTCCGAGAAGATCGGCTACTCCGCGACCGTTGTGCTGCCCGCCACGCACGACACCGGCTCTGCCTTCCTGGCCGTACCCGCCAAGGACGACAATGCCGTCTATATCTCGAGCGGCACATGGAGCCTGCTGGGCGTTGAGAACCAGCACGCCATCACCAACGAGCTCGCTCGCAAGCAGAACTTTACCAACGAGGGCGGCTACCTCAAGCGTTACCGTTTCCTCAAGAACATCATGGGCTTGTGGATGAACCAGTCCGTCCGCCGCGAGATCAACGGCGTCGACTACGTCGAGGGCAAGACCTCGCATAAGGCTCTCATGGATCATAAGGTTGGCTTTGACGAGCTCCGCACGCTCTGCCGCGAGGCCGAGCCCTTCGAGGCGTATGTCGATGTCGATGACGACCGTTTCCTGGCCCCCGATTCCATGATCCAGGAGATTAAGCAGGCCTGCGCCGAGGGCGGCGAGCCGGTTCCGCAGACCGTGGGCGAGATCATGCGCACCAACTACTGCAGCCTGTCCCGCTCGTATGCCAAGGCCATCGAGGGCCTGCGCGAGCTTTCGGGCCACGACTACACGAGCATCAACATCGTGGGCGGCGGCTGCCAGGATTACTACCTCAACCAGATGACGGCCGACACCTGCGGGCTTCCCGTGTTCGCCGGCCCCATCGAGGGCACCTGCATCGGCAACTTTATCGTGCAGATGATCGCCGGCGGCGATTTTACCGACTTGGCCGCTGCCCGCGCCTGCGTTGCCCGTTCCTTCGATGTTAAGCGCATCGACCCCAAGGGCGCCCAGGCCTAAACGAGAGCGGGGCCTGCCCCAATTCACCCTTCACCTACCCCCAGCCCCGCGTGCGGCAAGCGACTCCTGCCGGGCGCGAGCGGCTCTCTCCGATGACATGCGGCGCGGAGGCCCTACACGAACCATGCTCCGCGCCGTCGTCAATCGGCTTACCTAAGTTTTTCAATTGGACCTGCGGGTCCCGGAGAGGAGACAAACAATGGCAATGGAAGATCTGGCGTTTATCAAGGGCTTCTGCCGCTTGTGCGATGACGGCTTTAAGCAGGGCTGGCATGAGCGCAACGGCGGCAACCTCACCTACCGTATGACCGACGAGGAGGTCGCCGAGGCCAAGCCGTTCTTCGAGGAGCCTCGCGAGTGGGTCAAGATGGGCGTGCGCGGCGAGAATCTTGCCGGCCAGTACTTTGTGAGCACCGGCTCGGGCAAGTACATGCGCAATGTTCTTGAGGATCCGCACGCCAACATCGGCATCGTCGAGATCAACGAGACCGGCGACGCCTTCCGCATTGTGTGGGGCCTTGCCAACGGCGCCCGTCCGACCAGTGAGTTCGAGAGCCACTATATGAACCACTGTGTCGCCGCCGCCCGTACCGATGGCGCCGACCGGGTGATTTACCACGCTCACACCCCCGGCATCATCGAGATGTCCTTCGTGGTGCCGCTGGAGGACCGTGCTTTCACCCGCATCCTGTGGCAGATGATGACCGAGTGCGTCGTCGTCTTCCCGACCGGTGTGGGCGTTGTGCCCTGGATGGTCCCGGGTGGCCCGGCCATCGCCGAGGCAAGCTCCGAGCTCATGAAGACCTACGACACCATCGTCTGGGCTCATCACGGTCTGTTCGCCGCCGGTCCCGACTTTGACACGACCTTTGGCCTGGCTCACACCGTCGAGAAGGCCGCCGAGATCTACCTGGCCGCGCGTGCTGCCAACGGTGGTTCGGATGACTTCCTCAACAAGATTAGCGACAAGGGCCTCAAGGACACCTGCCGTGACTTCGGCATCAAGATCAACGAGGCATTTGTTGACTAGTAGGTAGGAAAAACGGCGGTTCCGGTTGCTGGGGAGCTCGTGGAAACCGCCGTCATATCGCTGCTGATCTGATAACAGCCGCGCCCGCTTGCTTGCAAACATCAACTTTTCTCATGGGAGGAAATCATGCTCGTTAACACCAAAGCCAAGGTTGGCGTTTTCTCGATCGCCCTCGGTGCCTATCTTCCGCAGTTCCCGCAGCTCGTTCCCAATTTTGAGCAGCAGTACGAGGACTTTAAGGCCACGCTGCCCACGACTGTCGAGCTTATCGACGGCGGCATGGTGACCACCAAGGAGCAGGCCCAGGTCGCCGGCGACAAGTTCCGCGCCGAGGACGTCGATCTGGTTATCCTGCAGATGCTCACCTATGCCACGAGCTACAACGTGCTGCCGGTCGTGCGCGACCTGGACGTGCCCGTCGTCGTGGTCAACGTGCAGAAGAAGGCCCAGCCCGACTACGCCAACACCGACATCCCCACGTGGCTGGGCGATCTGTACGCCTGCGGCGCCCCCGGCGAGGTCGTGGCCGACCTTAACCGCGCCGGCAAGCGTCATGCCGTCGTGACCGGCGTTGTCGAGGGTGGCGACCCGGCTGTGGCCGAGCAGCTCGAGCAGTGGTGCCGTGCCGCCCAGGTGCGTCGTCGCCTGCGCCGCACCAACATCGCCCAGATCGGCCGTCCGTACCCGGGCATGATGGACCTCTACATCGACGAGACCAACCTCTACAACCGTCTGGGCCTCTACACCAAGCAGTTTGACTGGGAGAAGATGTGGGCCATCGCCGACAACATCGACGACCAGGCTGCCGTGGACGCCAAGGCTGCCGAGATTCTCGACACCTTTGACGTCGAGGGCGGCGCCAAGGTCACCGACGAGCCCATCCAGGAGATGGCCAAGTATGTCGTCGCCTTTGAGCAGTGGGTCAAGGACGAGGAGATCGGTCTGGTCGCCAGCCACTACGACGGCTATGCCAAGGGTCAGGCCGGCGTGCTCGACTCCATGCTCATCCCGGCGTTCTCCATGCTCATCAAGCAGGGCACGAGCTGCGCGGTCGAGGGCGATATGAAGGTCGCCATTGCCATGAGCATCCTCAAGACCATCTCTGGCACCGGCCAGCTTTCCGAGATGTACTCCATCGACTTCCCCGAGGACATCGTCATCATCGGCCACTCCGGCTCTGGCGATGCCGACATCTCGACCGCCAAGAAGCCGACGCTCAAGGTCGTCCCCGTGTTCCACGGAAAGACCGGCGGCGGCTACCTCACCCAGTTCTATCCCGGTCACGGCACCATCACCTTCCTGGGCATCACGCAGGACGGCGACGGCAACTTTAAGTTCGTGGTTGCCGAGGGTGAGAACGTCGACGGCCCGATCTTTACCTTCGGCGACACCAACATGCGCATGAAGTTCTCGATCGGCGCCCGTGAGTTCATGGACCGCTGGAACGAGACAGGCCCGACTCATCACATGGCCGCCTGCCTGGGCAGCCAGACCGACACGATCCTCAAGGTCGCCAAGATCCTGAACGTGCCAGTGGACGTTGTCTGCCGCTAGCTGTGTTCTGCCGTTCTAACTTCGGCTGAAACGATAGGGAAGAGCCCAACAAGTGTTTGCTTGTCGGGCTCTTTTTTGTTCGGCGATGGATTGGATTGTTGGGGAAAGATGCTACAGGTAGGCGCCCAGGTTGATGGCGGTGGCTTCGGCCTGGCTGCTTGCCTGAGTGCTGGCACGCTCGAGCAAGAACGGCCGCACGAGCTCTTGGCGGTTGATGTCCTCGATGGCCGTGACCGCGGTGACGGTGCGCGCGGCAGAGCCGATGCGGACGCGTTTGGTCTTGGCGGCGGGCTTGTTCTCGATCTGCTCCATCAGCAACTGAACGCCCTTGCGGCCAATCTCGTAGCCCGGAGGCGCTACTGTGGTCAGTGGGACCGACCCGCTCCAGGCGAGCGGATTGCCGTCGCAGCCCGCCACGCGGACCTGCTCGGGGACGGAGATGCCCTTGTCGATTAACGCCGAGATAACGCCCGACGCCAGTACGTCGGTCAGGCCGATGACAAAATCGGGGCGCTCGTCAGCGGGGCGCTCGGCGATTTGGGCGCCGATACCGTAGCCGTCGGCAGCGGTGTTCCATTCACCGGCATCGATGACTTCGATCTTGATATCGGGGCGCAGGGCAAGGGCCTTGTGAATGCCAAGCACGCGTAGGGTGAGCTGCATAAATGCCGCTCGGCCCACAACGACAATATGGTGTGCGCCGCGGGCAATGGCGAGCTCGGCAATGATGCGGCCCTGGGCCTCGTTGTCGGCGGCCACGTAGTAACCGGGCTCGGAACAGTGGATGTCCAGATGGACGATGGGCACGGGCATCTTGGTCATGGCCGGGTGCCAGTCGGGGGATGCCATGGGCTGAACCATGACGCCGGACATCTGCGTGCCCATAAAGTAGCGCAGGTAATGGTCTTCGAGAATGTCGTCGTTATCGGCGTTGGCGATGAGCAGGTCATAGCCGTGCTTGCGGGCCTCGTTGTGGGCGCCGCTGGCAATCTGAAGCGAAAAGCCGTGGTCGAGGCGGGGGAGGACCAGGCCAAAGGACTTGGTGGTGCCGCCGGCCAGCTGGCGAGCGCTTTGGTTGGGCAGGTAGCCCAAGCGATTGATGGTCTCGTTGATGAGCTTGAGGGTATCGGGGCGCAGCTTTTCGGGATGGTTGAGCGCGTTGGAAACCGTGCCCAACGAAACCCCGGCCTCGCGTGCGACGTCGCTGATTTTAACCTTTGCCATAGCGGCCCCTTTGATGCGTTTCAAGTACAAGCCAGATTGTAGCATCGTCTGCCCTTGGGGTGTCAAAACCACCACAATGGGGACAGGCACCTTCGTGGTGGTTTTTGCTGCCCAGGCCTTCAATTGTCTCGATCTGTAACATCTGGACGGCAAAATCGGCTCTATCTGTTACAGATTGAGACGAAGCGCTGGGGCCGAACGCAAACGTCTCGATCTGTAACAACTAACCGCCTTTTTGCGGCCCAGATGTTACAGATTGAGATATTTCGGCGGAGCGACGGCCAGCCCGCCCAAACCACCACGAAGGGGACGGTCCCCTTCGTGGTGGTTTTAGGGCCGAGCGTTGCCGTTAATGCGGCAATCCTTCTGGTCAGCGTGCGCGACGCGCGAGGATACACTGTGCCCCACTCAAATGACACTGCGAAAACGGGGAGGGCATATGGCCGCCGCAAAGGACTACCAGAGCTATCTTAAGAACAAATGCATCGTCGGCTACGGCATCGTCAATGGCGTCGTTAACGCGCTCATCTTTATGGGCATGCACGCGGGAGATGCCAGCATTACCTTTGCTGCCGGCAAGGTGATCGAGGAGATTGCGCTGACGGGCGCTCTGCTCGGCCTCATCCTGACCTGGTGTGTGGTGCCGCTGACCAAAATGGACTTCAACAAGGGTGTTTACCTCGGTAATTCCGAAGGCTATGGCTGGCTGGCCAAACTGCCCAAAAAGTCGATTCCCCTGTCGGTTGTCGTCGGCATCATCGCCCTTGCGGTCGCCACGCCCCTTGCCTGGCTGTGCGCCTTTGTGCTCCCGCTGCCGCTTTCGCGCACGGGCATGATGATCTTTAAGGGCGTCATGTGCGCCATTGCCGGCTGCGTGAGTGGCTACGTCGTTATTGGTGCAACCACCGCGGGTGTCGATGCTGCGGAAGCCACTGTGACTGCCTAAAACATCTCAACAATTAAAAACTCTCTTTCAAGCGGTCGGCCCGAACAAAGGGGCCGGCCGTTTTGCTTTGCGCGAGAAAAGCCGGCGCCCTTTAGGCCAATCGGCAGAATTGCCGCATCTACGGCAATGGCTCTGATGCTGCCCTTATTGCGCCCCGCCCTATATTTGCCTCGACAAGACGCGCGGGCTCAAAGGGGTTCAATGCCCGCGTGAAACGGAAAAGAAAGGAACCAACACATGGCTAAAGCTAAAGCTGTGGCAGAGGAGAAGGGTGCCGAGAAGTTCATGCTTCTCCCCGTTCTCGTTCTGATCCTGGCCCAGATGGGCACTTCGGGCGATAACGGCGCCCTTTCGCTCGCCGCAACCGCCCTGACGCAGGACCTCGGCGCCACCACCGCCGACATCCAGCTTGCCAACATGGTCTATTCCCTCATGGCCGGCGCCTTCATGATTGCCGGTGGCATGATGGGCACCATTATTGGCTGGAAGAAGAACTTCCGCATGGGCGCTCTGCTGTGCGCCGCCGGCGAGGTTGTGCTCGCTATGTCCCCCAATATGGCCATCTTCATTTGGGGCGGCCGCACCCTCGTGGGCTTCGGCGCCTCGTTCATGATCCCCTCGGTCCTGGGTCTTGTCCCCAAGATCTATCACGGTAAGAACCGCGTGCTTGCATTTGGCTGCATCGGCGCCGCTTCTGGCCTTTCCGCCCTGCTACCGCTGCTGCTCTCCATTGTGCTCATGGCCGCCGGCATGCGCGTGACGTTCTTCGTCCTCGCTGCCTACTTTGTGCTCGTGTTCCTGCTTTCCTTTAAGCTGCCCGAGATCGAGCAGTCCGACGAGAAGCTCAAGTTCGATGGCGCCGGCGTCGCCCTCGCCGCAACCGGCCTGTTCCTGTTCCTGGTCGGCGTGTCCCGCATCTCCGCCTGGGGTCTCGTCGAGCCCTTCCCGGCCTGCCCCTTCACCATTGCCGGCATCTCGCCCTGCCTGCCCATGGCCATCTTGGGCGTGATCATCCTTATCGTCATGATTAACGTCGAGAAGAAGGTCGAGGAGAAGAACGGCTTTGCCCTGCTTCCCCAGTCCTTCCTCAAGACCCCGCAGGTTCTCGCTGGTCTCGCCGCCTCTGCCATCACGTTCTTCTTCATGGGCGTTCAGTCTATTCTGATGGCGCCCTACCTGCAGCTCGTTGCCGGCTGGTCTCCGGCTATCGTTGGCGTGCTTTCCATCGTCGTTGGCGTTCCGACCTTCGCCTTCTCCATCGGTATCCCCAAGTTCATGCCGAAGGCTAACCCGCGTCGCGTCATCCAGGTCGGCTACCTCACCCTTGCCGCGGCCCTGATCATCATGGCGTTCTCGGTCACCCTCGATGCCGCCTCTATGCCTGGAATCCTCATCGGCTGCGTTGTCGCCGGCTCGGGTGCTGGTATTGTTTCCGCCCAGGCCAACAACGTTGTTGCCCTTGCCGTGAACGAGCGCGACGCTTCCCAGTCCGGTGGCATTCAGACCACCATGCGCAATGTTGGCCAGGCCATCGGCATTGCCCTGCTGGGCGCCGTGCTGCTCTTTGGTATCACCAACTCCGTGAAGGATGCAGCCGCCAACGATTCTCGCATTTCCGAGACCACCGTTGCCGCTATTTCCGAGCGCAACATCGACCTTGTCTCCGACGAGAATTTCCGCGCTTCCATCCAGGACATCGACATGAGCGATGAAGAGCGTGACGCTCTGGTTGAGATCAACGCCCAGTCTCGCTTCAACTCCACTCGTTTCGCTTACTACGTGGGTGCCGCCATCATCGTGCTTGGCCTGGCCACCACCCCTGCCATCAAGAAGTTCTCCAAAGAGGAGGAGTAGGCCATGAAGAAGCTGTACTTCAATGGCGACTTTGTTCCCATGACGGGCGAGGGCGATACTTTTGAGGCCCTGCTGGTTGCAGACGACGGTACCATCGCGTTCACCGGCTCGCTCGAGGAGGCTCGCGCTCAGGCCGGGGATGCCGAGGAGATTGACCTTGACGGTGCCTGCCTCATGCCCGGCCTGATCGATCCCCACAGCCACATCTCGGGCTGCACGCAGTACATCGTGGCTGCCGACCTTAACGGTGCGGCGGATTTCGATGAGATCGTCGATCGTCTGGCCGCTTTTGCCGAGCAGCGCGGCATTGGCGAGGACGGCGTGATCATGGGCGTCTCCTACGACCAGAATTCTCTTGCCGAACACGAGCATCCCAACCGCCACGTGCTCGACCGCGTGAGCGAGACCATTCCGGTCATCGCTGTTCACGCCTCGAGCCATATGATCGTTGCCAACACCAAGCTGCTCGAGCTCGCTAACATTACCGCCGAGACCCCCGATCCCGAGGGTTCCCGCTATGGCCGCGAGGCCGATGGCACGCCGGACGGTTATTGCGAGGAGCCGGGCGCCATGTGGCCGCTTTTTGCCGTGACGCAGCCGCGTCAGAAGATGGACATGGATGTCATGATCGGCGAGATGCAGGACATCTATCTGGAAAACGGCATCACCACCTGCCAGGAGGGCGCCACCACCGCCGACTTCGCTGCGCTGTTCTGCGGCCTTGCGAACAAGGGCTTGCTCAAGATGGACGTCGTGAGCTACCCCATGTACGGCGAGGATGTCGACAAGATCTTGGCCGATCACGAGTCGTTTGTCTCTCAGGACTACACCGGTCACTTCCGTATCGGCGGCCTCAAGATGTTCTTTGACGGTTCGCCCCAGGGCCGTACAGCGTGGATGACCGAGCCTTATACCCCCGGCGATGAGGGAGAGGGCTATTGCGGCTATGGCACCATGACCGACAAGGCTGCGTATGATTTTATGCGTAAGGCTATCGATGGCAACCATCAGCTGCTCGCCCATACCAACGGCGATGCTGCTGCCGACCAGTATCTGCGTGTGTACAAGCGCGCATTGGAGGATTCGCCCAATCCCGACAAGGCGAGCCTGCACCCGGTCATGATCCACTGCCAGACTGCCCGTCGCGATCAGTACGAGCAGATGGCTGAGATCAACATGATCCCGTCGATTTTCGCAAGCCATATCTGGTACTGGGCCGACGTACACCTTAAGAACTTCGGTCCCGTGCGCGGCGGTCGCGTGTCTGCCTGCCATGATGCTCTGGAGTGCGGCCTGCCGTTTACCTTCCACACCGACACGCCGGTGCTGCGCCCCAATTTCTTTGAGGCCGTGTGGTGCGCCGCCAAGCGCGTCACCAAGGGCGGCGCTCAGCTGGATGAGGATCAGAAGATCAGCGTGTACGAGGGCCTGAAGGCCATCACGGTCAACGGCGCTTTCCAGTACGGCGAGCTCGACCGCAAGGGTACGCTCGAGGCCGGCAAGCTTGCCGACTTCTGCATCGTTGAGAAGAACCCGCTCAAGATTGAGCTCGATGAGGTGCGCAACCTGCGCGTTCTCGAGACGGTCAAAGAGGGCGAGACCGTCTGGGCTCGTAATTAGCTTAGCTGCGGCCTAGGCCGAAGACGATAGAGAAGGACCCGTGGCTGCAGGGGCGGCCACGGGTCCTTTGCGTTCAAGCGCTTGCGACGGCTTGCTCGAGCCTGCACGACGGGCGTCCGGGCGGCTTATCGCCCAAGGCCGGCATCGGATGCGAGCTCTCGGAAGCGCTGCGTAGCTGGAGTAAGGATGCGCTCGTCGCTCGGGGCGACGCAGAGCACCAGGATATGTTGCAAGCGGTCGCCGGTAAAGCCGACGCGCGTTTCCACGCGGTAATGCACGGCTCCAGTTTGGGCGACATCTTGGGAGCAAACGGTCAGCAAGAGCCACGGTCCTCGTGTAAAGGAGAGCATCTCGAAGACGCTTGAGAAGCCGGAGAGCGTGCCGCGCCAGAGGCCGTCTTCGACGAGCGCTGCGTGAAGGGTTCGCGTGAGCATGCGCGCGTGCGAAATATCGAGCTCGCGCTCGGGAAGGCCGCCGGCAAGCGGGGCGTCATCAAGTCCGTGCGGGCACCCGAGCTTCATTAGCAACAGCTCGATACGGCTGCGGTCGGCATCGTCGATGGCGTTGCTCAGCACGCAGAGCGGCAACGACGTTTTGATGGGGTCAAACGACACCAGAAAGTCGAGGCTGCCATGCTTGGGTTCCGATTCAATCTCGGCGACCTCGGTTTCGGTCAACACGCGCGCGACCCGCATGCAGGGAATGAGTCGCTCGAGTCGATCACGTGCATAGAAGACCTGCTCAATGCCGCAGTTGACCACGAGTCCGACACGCCACTGGTCGTGCGAGGACAGACCGTCCATATACGAGAGCAAAAGCATTGCCAAGCGCGTCACATCGGTCTGGTATAGATTCAGCCCGGACAGGCTGGGGGCGTCGCGCAGCACCTCGGACAGGCGCATGAACGATGCCATGTTGTCGTACCGCACCGTCCAGGTGTTTTCCTGCGGCAGTGAGATGGCGCGCTCGTAGCGCATGTGGGTTTGCCCTGCTTCGATGAGCGCGGCGCATGGCTTTTCCAGATGGAGCGGTGGTCGTGTGCCAAAGCGTTCGCCGAGGGCGCAGAATAACTCCTCGGTGAGGCGTGCCGCCTCGGGCGTGGGTTGATAGGTGCGCTGGAATTCCGGTGTCCAGCGACGTGTTGAGACCGTAAAGAGGTCACGGATGATGCCGCGCTCGTTGTCGGAGACCTCGATGCCAAAGTGCTGTTCAATGCGGTTGGCGACGTCGTCGTACACAACGGGAATCGCCGAGGTGTAGCCGCCGACCTCTTTGCCCTTAAGAATGCGCAGGGCCATAATCTGCAGGTAGACGGCAAGTTGGTGGCGGGCATTGTCGGTGTAGAGCGTATGGCTCTCGCGCTCGACATATGCGATGAGGTCATTGAAGAACTGTTCGTTGCCGCCAAAGAGCTGCGGCTCGATGCGGCGCTTCATGGCGGTCGACGCGAGCTCAAAGAGATAGTAGACGACAAAGAAGCGGATGTATTCCTCGGGGCCCTCGACGGTGATGCGACGGCCGCGTACGATCTGGGCTCCAAAAGGCGTCATGAGCTCGTTCCACGTGCGTAGGTCGTCTTGGGCCTGTTGCTTGTTGGTGAGAATGGCCCGCGCGAGCGATTCGGTGGTGTATTGGTGCCGGTAGTCGCAGGTGAGCAGCAGCATGCCACGGTAGAAGCGGTCGAGGCCGGCGTCCATGGAGAGCGAGCGCTCCTTGATGATGTCCGAGATTTGGCCGCGCTGCGTGCTGTCACCATCGATACGGATGCCGTTGCCGCGCTTGGAGACGATGGCCGCCTGGATGCCCATCTCGTCGAGAAAGGCGTTGGCGGCCCGCATGTCGTTGCGGACGGTGCGCTCTGAGCAGGCAAGGGCATCGGAAACGTCGACCGTTGGGATGTATCCTGCCTGGTCGAGCAGGATCTTTAACAGTTTGGCTTGACGTTGATTGATGCTCATGAAGGCTCCTGGTATCGCGGGAAAGCTCGATTTGCCGTATATCTGGAAAAGAGCGTGGCACCTGTCATGATACGCATTTTTTATGATGAGTAGGGGAAGGGTTGGTTTTAAATCCTTGCCGCATATACGGAATGAAAAAAGCGGATGGTGATGTGCATGGATCGCGCGGTTTCGAGGTCGGGGATGGAGTCCACGGCGCCTTCTCGTTTGGCGCGTCTGGCGCCGTTGATCGTGCTGGCATGCGCTCAGGTGGGCACCTCGGCAGACAACGGCGCGTTTTCGGTTGCCATGGCCGAGATGATGTGTGTGTTTGGGTGCCCGCTCTCCGACGTTCAGATGGCGAGCACGGTTTATTCGCTTATGGCAGGAACCTTTATGCTTGCGAGCGGTTTGCTCGGCATGGTTATCGGGTGGTGCCGTAATTTCCGCGCCGGATTGGTGCTTGCCGTGGTGGGCGAGCTGCTGTGTGCGTTTTCGCCGAGCATCGAGCTGCTTATTTGGGGTGGCCGTCTTATGGTCGGCCTGGGCGCAAGCCTCATTATCCCTTCGGTACTCGGCATGGTGTCCATGCTGTACGAGGGGGAGGAGCGCAAGCAGGCGTACGGTGTTATCGCTGCGTCCGCAGCGCTTGCGACGATCATTCCCATCGCTCTGGGCATTCTGGTCGATGTTGCGGGCTTTCGCGTGACCTTTGGCGTGCTTGCGGCCTATTTTGTGGCCCTGCTCGTTGCGAGCGCGAAGCTGCCGACGGGCGGCGGCCTGCATGCGGGCAAGTTTGACACACCGGGTGCAGTTATTGCCTCTCTGGGATTGTTCGCCGTTATGTGTGGCCTCTCGCGCATCTCGACTTGGGGCGTGTTTGCCCCTTTGCCGCAGGCGCCCTTTACAATCGCGGGTATCTCTCCTGCGCTTCCTATCGTTGGCGTCGGCATACTGTTGCTGGTGGTTTTGATTCCGGTCGAGCGTTGGATGGAGCGGACGCACGGTATAGCGATTTTGCCATCGAGCTTTGTGCGCAACGCCACCGTTCGAGCCGGCGTTGTGGCCATTGCCCTGCCGTTCTTTTACATGGGCGCTCAGGGCTTGGTGGGCACTTCGTACTATCAGCTTGTGATTGGCCTCGGCGGTATGCAGACCGCACTCCTGGGCATTATCTCGGGCGTGCCCATGCTGGTGCTCGCGATGTTTGTGCCACGCAAGTTCCCGCAGCTCAAGCCCTGGTCTGTGGTCCGTGTGGGCTATGTCTTTATGGCCGCCGCCTGCGTGAGCATGGCGTTTGGCGTGCGAGCGTCCGAGCTTACGCCCATCATGGTGGTCGGTACACTCTTTGGCGGCGTGGGCGTTGGTTTGGTGAACTCGCAGGCCAACAACATCGTTGCTTCTGCTGTGCCGCCGAGTGACGCCCAGCAGTCGGGCGGCATTCAGGGCGCCGCGCGAAATCTCGGCCTCGCGCTGGGCTCCGCTGCCATGGGTTCGGTCTTGCTTATCGCCGTCAACACCGGCCTCGATGCGCGTATCGAGGCGAGCGGTATGGTCGACACGCAAGGCAAGACGGCGCTCGAAGAGGTTGTCTACACCTTTGAAAGCGACGCGGCATTTACGGCGCGCCTGGAATCCATGAACGTTGCGCCCGAGGCACAAGGAGAGCTCTTGGCAGATAACGCCGAGGTCCGCGCGAGCTCCGCAGCCACGGCTTTCTACGTGGTGGCCGGCCTCGCTGTCGCAGCGCTCGCAACAACCTTTCCCAAACAAACCACCTAAACGAAAACCTACCAAAAAGGGACAGGTTTATTTTGGCAGGTTTTATCTGGGGAAACGCTGCTGCCTGCTGGGCCGCCGCGAAGGGGACAGTCCCCTTCGCGGTGGTTTTGCTGCCCGGGCCTTCAACTGTCTCGATCTGTAACATCTGGACGGCAAAACCGGCTCTACCTGTTACAGATTGAGACGAAGCGCTGGTATCGGGTCCAAACGTCTCGATCTGTAACAACTAACCGGCTTTTTGCGGCCCAGATGTTACAGATTGAGATATTTCGGCGGAGCGACGGCCAGCCCGTCCAAAACCACCAAGAAGGGGACAGTCCCCATTGTGGTGGTTTGGACCGGCTGGACGTGTGTGCATCGGGTGGTATCTAAGTTGAGATACCACTTCTGGTATATCAGCTTGCGTTTGCGTGAGTACAATACTCGAACGTTATACGTCTCAGCGCCCCCTGTGCGTGGACGTCTTGCAGTCACGCGAACGAAGGGATTTATCCTATGTGCGGAATCGTCGGCTACACCGGCTCTGATATTGCAAAGAACATCCTGGTCACGGGCCTCAAGCGTATGGAGTATCGCGGCTATGACTCCTCGGGCGTCGCGCTCGAGGTGGGCGAGGGCGCCGCAGCGCACCTCGACGTCATCCGCCGCGTGGGCAAGGTCGCGGGCTTGGAGAGCGAGCTTTCCAACATCGACAGCGACGCTACCTGCGGTATCGGCCACACCCGTTGGGCCACCCACGGCAAGCCCTCCGTCGTTAACGCTCACCCCCACACCAGCTGCGACGGTCGTATCGCCATCGTCCACAACGGCATCATCGAGAACTTCGCCGAGCTGCGCGAAGAGCTGGAGGGTCGCGGCCACCACTTTAAGAGCGAGACCGATACCGAGGTCTTCGCGCATCTGATCGAAGAGGCTTATGCCGAGACGCACGACCTGATGGCATCCGTGCGCGAGGCTTGCACCCATGTGGTCGGTGCCTATGGTCTGGCCGCCGTTTCCGCCGACGAGCCTGGCGTGATCGCCGTGGCCCGCAAGGATTCCCCGATCGTAGTCGGCGTGGGCGAAACCGGCTCCTATGTTGCTTCCGATGTCATCGCGCTCATCGACGCCACCCGCGATGTCGTGGTGCTCGAGGACGGTCAGTTTGCCAAGCTCACGCCCGCGGGCGTCGAGTACACCGACGAGGCCGGCAACGTCATCGAGCCCAAGGTCACCCACATCGACTGGGACCTGGACATGGCAGAAAAGGGCGGTTATCCCGACTTTATGCTCAAGGAAATCCACGAGCAGCCGCGCGTCGTGCGCGATACGCTGGTGGGCCGTATGACCCCCGCCGGCGAGCTCGATATCGACGAGCTGGGCCTGTCCCTCGAGGAACTCAACGACATCGACCGCGTCTACGTGATCGCTTGCGGCACCAGCTATCACGCTGGCCTCATCGCCAAGAACCTTATTGAGGGCTGGGCTCGCATCCCCACCGAGGTTGAGGCGGCCAGCGAGTTCCGCTATCGCAATCCCATCATCACGCCGACGACGCTTGTCGTGGCCGTGTCCCAGTCGGGCGAGACGGCCGACACCCTTGCCGCCATTCGCGACGCGCGCATCAAGG
This sequence comes from uncultured Collinsella sp., assembly GCA_934654795.1. Taxonomy (GTDB): domain Bacteria; phylum Actinomycetota; class Coriobacteriia; order Coriobacteriales; family Coriobacteriaceae; genus Collinsella. Next base: position 28,910 of record CAKUGT010000006.1, on the reverse strand, counting down.
GCGCCAAGGTCTTCGGCATCACCAACGTGGTGGGCAGCCCCGTGGCGCGTGAGAGCGACGGCGTCATCTACACCAAGGCCAACAAGGAGATCGCGGTCGCCTCGACCAAGAGCTTCATCGGCCAGGTCGTGAGCCTTACGCTGCTGGCTTTGCTGTTGGCGCAGGTCAAGTACCGTCTGACCACCAAGCAGGCGCGCATGCTGTTCCGCGAGCTTTCCGATACGGCCGAGCAGATTCAGTGGATTTTGGATACCCAGACCGAGGCCGTGCATGAGGCCGCCCTGCTGTGCAAGGACGCGCAGTCGGCGCTGTTCGTGGGTCGTGGCATGGGTGCCGCTATTTCCTACGAGGGTGCGCTCAAGCTCAAAGAGGTCAGCTACCTGCACGCCGAGGCCTATGCCGCCGGCGAGATGAAGCACGGCCCTATTGCCCTGATCGACCCGGGCTTCCCCGTCATCGCCGTGGCCACCAAGAGCGCCACTTACGACAAGACCGTGTCGAACCTTATGGAGTGCAAAGCGCGTGGCGCCAAGGTCATCGTCGTTGCCACCGAGGGCGACGAGGAGATCAACAAGATTGCCGACTGCATCATCCGCGTGCCGGCAGTCCGCGACGTGTTCAGCCCCATCACCGCGAGCGTCCCGCTGCAGCTGCTCGCCCGCGAGGTCGCCATCCTGCGCGGATGCGACGTCGACCAGCCTCGTAACCTGGCGAAAAGCGTTACGGTTGAATAATCGAGCCCCGTTGTTCTAACGACCAAGGCCCGGCTCCGCATCAGACGGAGCCGGGCCTTGTTGCATTTGCCCAGATAAAACCTGCCAAAATAAACCTGTCCCTTTTTGGCAGGTTAGCGGAGCTTGCTGGTCTCGAAGTACTCGGGGAACTGGTCCAGAACTTCGGTTTGGTTGCGGAACATCATGTGCAGGTGCTTGCTGACCAAAAAGCTCGCTTCGATGGGGTCGCGACCGGCGATGGCGCGGCGAATCTGCTTGTGCTCGTTCACGATGTCCTGATTGTCGAGAACCTGCGTGGCGGCGCGCAGCCAGCGGAAGCGCTCCAGGTCGGCATTGGTCTCCTCGAGCCACGACCACACGGTGCTGCGGCATGCGATGCTAAAAATCATGTGATGCATGAGGTTGTCGCTCAAAAAGAAGCCGATGCGATCCTCTTCGGCCATGGCCTTTTCCTGCAGCGCGATGGCGCGGTCGAGCTGCTCGATGCCTGCCGAGGTGGCACGGGCGCAGCACTCCACGATCACCTGCTTTTCCAGATGCTCGCGGATGTAACAGGCACTCTCGGCAAGGGTGAGATTGATGGGTGAGACGTAGGTACCGCTCTGGGGCACGGTGCGCACCAGGCCCTCTTGCGCCAGACGCACCAGTGCCTCGCGCACAGGGGTGCGCCCCATATCCAGGTCGTCGCAAAGTTGCTTGACGCCTAGCTTTTCGCCCGGCTTGTAGTCAAGGTAGACGATTTTGCGTCGAATGGTGTGGTAGGACTGGTCTTGTAGGCTTGTTTCTTGCTCGCCGACGTGCATCGATTCTTCCATAGTGCCTCGCAACCGTTCTATCAAACTCATATGTCAGTTGTTTATTATGCCGCGAATCAGCTCTCCGCAGTGAGTAATTCGACTGTCGCCCGAGAACTATTGCGGCATCTTAGTCTTTGTTTGCGCGAGACTGTGCTCGATGTTGCCGTATCATAAGCCGTCGCAAACGTGAAATAGAAAGAAGGAATCCCATATGCAACTGGCAAATTTCGTACGCGAGCGCTGGAAAGGCGTCTTGTTCTGCCTGATCATCGCTATCCCCGCGACGTTGCTCGGCAAACAGATTGAGGTGGTCGGCGGGCCGGTATTTGCCATCCTCTTCGGCATGGTCCTGGCGCTCGTCTTTCCCAAGAATCATCGCGAACAGCTCGCCTCCGGTGTCACCTATACGTCCAAAAAAGTCTTGCAGTACGCAGTTATCCTGCTTGGCTTTGGCATGAACCTCTCCCAGATTCTGTCCAAGGGCGCCCAGTCGCTGCCGATTATCGTGGCGACGATCTCGACCTCTCTTGTCATCGCCTTCGTGCTCTGCCGCGTCATGAACGTGCCGGGCAAGATTGCGACGCTTGTGGGCGTGGGTTCGTCGATTTGCGGCGGTTCGGCCATCGCCGCGACCGCACCCGTCATCGATGCCGACGATCGCGAGATTGCCCAGGCCATTTCGGTTATCTTCCTGTTTAACGTTATCGCGGCGCTCGTGTTTCCGACGCTCGGTGGCATACTCGGCCTGACCAACGAGGGCTTTGGGCTGTTTGCCGGCACCGCCATCAACGACACCTCGTCCGTAACGGCTGCGGCGAGCGCTTGGGACAGCATGCATCCCGGCGCCAACGTGCTCGAGAGCGCCACGGTGGTCAAGCTCACCAGGACGTTGGCCATTATCCCCATCACGTTGGTTCTTGCGTGCTGGCAGATGCATCTGGCGCGCAAGGCCGGGGGCGACGCCAAAAGCACGTTCTCGTTGAAACGCGCGTTTCCCATGTTTGTGCTGTTCTTTGTGCTGGCGAGCGTAATCACCACGGTGCTTCAGCTTCCCGTGTCCATCACGGCGCCCATCAAGGAGCTGTCGAAGTTTTTTATCGTGATGGCCATGGCGGCTATTGGCTTTAATACCGATATCGTCGAGCTGGTCAAAAAGGGCGGCAAGCCCATCGCGTTGGGCTTTTGCTGCTGGATTGGCATTGCGTGCATGAGCTTGGGAATGCAGCACGTGCTGGGAATCTGGTAAAGAGGCAACTGATTTGCGTGCTGCGTGCTGGTGCGCGCATGCCTGCGGTGGAGCGATAGGAGCTCTTGCGGGTATGGCTTGTCCGCAGGTTTATAGGTCCCGAAGAGCTCTTATCGCCCCGCCAGGATGGCGATGCGGGGCAACACCTATACTCGCAGGACGGCGGCTTCTGCCCTATAGTGTTTGGTGAGCAATATCGTTCAATTTTGAAACACTTGAGATGCCAAGCCGCAGATAAGGGTCGTGGCTGGAGACGGGGCGAACCATGGACAGCGATGCCAAGCTGAACATCTTGACCGAGGCCCTGGCCGCTGCCGGGGCCTCGGCATTGGCAATTGATGCGCGTGGGGACGTCGCGATTTCGACCATGAATGACGCGGCGCTTGAGCGGGGTGTGGCGGCTTTTGTTGCCGAACGCCTCGACCGTATAGGAGACGGCGCGCGTCTGGTTATGGGACGTGCGGGTACGCGCCTGAGCCTGACCGTTCGCCCCACCGACAAAGAGGGCGGGGGCCTTTGGGTCGTCGTGGTCCGCGAGGTGCGTGGCGCCGCGGCACATGCGGGCATCGAGTGGCTCAACGCCGACGAAGTTGAGGCCCGCTACGAATCGAGCGCGTACGGCATCGTTGAGGGGGCGGCCTCGGTGGCTGCGCCGGTCGCCGAGAGCTATGCGCGCGGTGTGCCCCTCATGCTCGAGGGCGAGCTGGGAGCGGGTCAGGTCGAGATTGCCATGCGTCTCTATCTGGACGGTCCTTTTGTCGACCAGCCCTTTGTTGCCGTTGCGCTCGATGAGCTTACCGATCGCGGTTGGCGCCACGTGCTCAAAAGCGCCGAATCGCCGCTGTTCCAAACGGGGCTGACCCTTTGCATTGCGGGCTGGAATGCGGTTGGCCCCCAGCGCCTTCGCGAGCTCGTTTCCACGATGGCCGACACCGCGTTGGCGACGCGCTGCCATGTGGTGCTGACGGCGAATGACATGCCGGGTGGCAGCGAAAGTGATCAAGCCGCCTTTGTGACCGAGCGCTTCGCCTGTGCGGTGAGCGTGGCGCCGACAATCGCCGAGCAGGGAGCCGCGTCGACGAAGGTTGCGCGCTATTTGGAATATCTCGCTGATGCATTTGGAACGGCAGCGCCCACGCTGTCTGCCGCGGCGACGAAGGCGCTCGATGCTTACCGCTGGCCGCGCAATTATCTGCAGCTCCGCGAGGTCTCGGAACGACTGTATATATTGGTGGGGGCGGGCACGGTGGACCGCGCTGTGGCGGAGGAAGTGCTCGCCCAAGAGGACGTGATTAAGACCGCAACCTTTGGCGCCCCGACACTCGAAAGCGACCTGTATATCCTGCGACCGCTGGCCGATACCGAGCGAGATATCGCACATCTGGTTGTAGATCATCTCCACGGCAACCGAACCCGTGCGGCGGAGGTGCTGGACATAAGCCGAACAACGCTGTGGCGCTTGCTGAAGGACGATGACCGTTGAGCGAGGCGCCCGTGACCGCGCGCGACGCGTGTGCTACAGTCCAAAGCGTTATTGTTTCGATTTGGTTACGGCGTGCGGGGGCGTATGGCTGAGACTACAAAACCGAGCCGCAGAAGGCGGAGTGCCGCGCCGGTCAGCCGACGCACGACATCGGTGACGTGGGGCAAGCATGCCTCTGGCTTCGATGGCTCATTTAAGCGTACAAAATATGGTTATCCTTCGGCAAGCGCCCGCTTGGCCATGCAGGCCGAGTCGTCGCTGTGGGGTCGTAAGCGCGTGGTGGGCTCCAAGCTCAAGCACGACGGAACGCTTGGCTACATTAGCCGCGGGGCAGCTCGTCGCAGTGGGCTCAACCCTGCTGGCTGGCATCGTTATGTTCCGATCGCGGTCGTCGTTGCAGTGATTGTCATCGCGCTCGCAGCGCTTGGCTACGCCGGCGGCGGTGCCAACCTGGACGCAATGTTCAAGTCGCCCGAGCTCGCGCATGCAGGTACAGAGGTCGTCGAGGGCGCACAGACTCAGACGGGTGTCGCGCCCCAACGAGGCATCGTTGCTGCGGCCTCCACCATCGCTGATGCGCAAAAGGACGAGGGCGAACAGGGCGACGATGCCGAAACGACCCACACGAACGAAACGACGACAACTCCACCGGCAAGATAAGTTGCGAGCGGGTCCGCCGTTCGTTGGAACGGCGGAACTAATTACTTTACATACACCACGTTGTCGCGGCGGGGTTTGGGCTCGGGTAGCGTGTCTTCGGCATAGCCCAGAATGCAGTGACCGACACCGCGCAGACTGCCGTCGGCGGGCAGGCCCCAGCTGGCCAGCAGCTCCAGGCCCTCGGGCGAGTCAAAGACCTCGTGTGCGCGATGAATCCAGCACGAATCGACACCCAGTGCATAGGCGGCGTTGAGCAAGTTGCCCATGGCGAGCGAGCCGTCTTCCAGATGCGTGGGCACGCTGCGGTCGACCAGCACCACCACAACGGTCATGGCGCCATAGAAGGGGTCGCCGTTGCTGCCCATGACCTGGGCGTTGAGCTGTGAGAGACGCTCGACGGTCGCGGGGTCGGTGACGGCGACAAACGTCACCGGCTGGCGGCCCATGCCGCTCGGTGCATATTGGCCGGCTTCGATAATACGGGCGAGCTTTTCGGCCTCGACGGGACGATCGCTGTATTTGCGGCAGCTGCGGCGGTGGATGAGCGCTTCGATAGTCTCCATGGTGTCTCCTTGTAGTGGCGTTGCAGATGCCCCGTTCTTACCCGCCGAGCTAAAACTGTAATCGTGCACGAAACCTCAAATAACGCTAGCTACCAATTGGAAAAATAGGTTTGCATAAAACTGCTGGCAAAATGTGAGAAGCACGTGAGATGATTAAACGTTTTATCCCGTCTACCCTGCGGTTTTTTACCACTTGCCTAAATCATGTGCGCATATCAATTGATAAAGGTTTTACTAAAGGAGTACCAACGTTTATCAATGCGCCGTGGTGGCGCCGGGCCAGGAGGTAACATCATGTTCCAGGCTGGAGATGTCGTCGAGACCGACTTCGAAGGATTTCTGAAGCTGCTGCGTTCCAAGACGCGCGCTTTTGTGACGATTGACGATCACGAGTACTACATCACGCACACCGATGGCTATTGGCGTGTTCAGGATTGCGAGGCCCTCAACGACAAGGGCCACTTTACTGACTGCTCCGAGCTGGTCAACACGGTCTGCGAGGTCGTCGAGCTGCCGTGGATTGCCGGCAAGAGCCTGCATGACAGCTTCTCGGGCGCTACGGTCTATGAGGCCGTCGCCGCCTAACAGGCAATAAAACCCGATTTTCACGTGACCGCTGGCGCCGCCCCCGCGCCGGCGGTCTTTTTCTGCCGATAGGCCATAAAAGTGCAAGCATTTGCGGAGAGCCTGTTGACGATAGTCAAAACTCGGACTAATCTAGAGACACAAAATTGGTCAAAAATCGGACAATCGAATGGTGGGATAGATGAATAGTGCGGTTACGCTGGTCGACTTCGACCGGTTGCTCAATGGACTCGACCATATCTATTCGGAGTTCTCGCGCGCCTGCGGTCTTTCGGACTGCGCTTACTGGATGCTCGTCGATACCAGCACGGCGGGCGGCAGTATTGCCGTAAGCCGCCTGACGAGCGAATGGTTCTACAGCAAGCAGACCATCAACTCGGCCATTAAAACCTTGACGGCGCGGGACTTTGCAACGTTGGAGTTTGCCGAAGGCAGCCGTAAGAACAAGGTTGTGCGTTTGACCGAAGCGGGCATGCGGTTTGCCGAGCGTTATGCGCTGCCGGCACTCAAGGCCGAGCAGCGAGCCTTTGGCGCGCTTGAGCCGTGTGAGCAACGCGAAATCATGCGCCTAATCGGAAAATTTTCCCATGCGCTCGGCGATGAGTGCGATGCCTTTAAGCAGCATATCGCTGCCGAGAGCCAGGCCGAGAATCAAGGTGAGGGGGAGTCGTGCGACTCTTAATGAGGTTTATGAAGCCGTATCGCAGGCTTGTCGCGGTGACGTTGTTGGTGCTGCTAATCGACAACGTTGGCACACTGCTGGTACCCACGATGTTGGCGAACATGGTCAACACCGGTATCACCACGGGCGATGTCGACTACATTTTGCGCAACGGTCTCTACATGCTTATCGCGACCGGCATGGCCAGCGGCGGCGCGGTGTTGGGCTGCTATCTTTCGGCGCGCCTGGCCGCCAACGTGGCCTGCGATATCCGCAATGCCGTCTACGACAAGTCGCTCGAGCTGTCTGCCAGTGACTTTGAGCGCTTTGGCACGGGTTCGATGATCACGCGCTCGCTCAACGACATCAACGTGATTCAGCAGGCGATTCTGCAGACCATTCAGCTGGTGCTGCCGGTGCCGTTCCTGGCGGTGGCAGGCATCATCTTCGCCTGGCTCATCGATCCGGCCATGGGCATGCTTCTGGGCGTCGTGGTTGCGATCGTGCTGGTTGCGGCGGTCTTTACGGTTGCCAACGCGGCTCCGATTTTTATGCGCTTGCAGAGCTTTATCGACCGCATGAACGTGGTGCTGCGCGAAAACATCGTGGGCGTGCGCGTCATCCGTGCGTTTAACAAGGAGCGTCATGAGGAACAGCGCCTGGACGAGGTGTTTAGCGACTACGCCGCCAACGCCATAAAAGTCAACCATCTGTTTGTGGGCCTCGACAGCTCCACCTTCTTTCTGATGAATATCGCCGAGGTGGCGGTACTGTGGGTGGGCGGCAACCGCGTGGGCGCCCACGCCATGCAGATCGCGAGCATCTCGGCGGTGCTGGAGTACGCGCTTCTGATCCTGTTCTTTGTGATGATGGCCCAGATGGTGGTGCTGACGCTTCCGCGTGCCGCCGCATGTCTGAACCGCGCACAGCAGGTGCTGGAGATTAAGCCGAGCATCGTCGATGGCCAGCGTACGCTCGATGCGGCCGCGTTCGACTCAAAGGACGGGGCCGATGCGGTCGCCGTGTTCGATCACATGTCGTTTCGCTTTGACGATGCCGACGAGGACACCCTGTGCGACCTGAACTTTGCCTGTCGTCGCGGGCAGACCACCGCGATCGTGGGCTCGACCGGTTCGGGTAAGTCGACGGTGGCAAAGCTCTTGCTGCGTTTTCACGATGCCACGAAGGGCGCCATCCACCTGGACGGTGTTGACCTGCGCGACCTTTCGCAAGACGAGATTCGCGGGCGCATTGCCTATGTGCCGCAGAAGGCGTGGCTGTTCTCGGGCACCGTGGCAAGCAATCTGCGCTTTGGCAACGAGGACGCGACCGAGGCGGACATGCTTCATGCGCTGCAGGTTGCCCAGAGCACCTTTGTGCTCGATCAACCGCAGGGGCTCGATACCCCGGTTGCCCAGGGCGGTACGAACTTCTCGGGTGGTCAGCGCCAGCGCCTGGCCATTGCTCGCGCGCTCATGAAGCGCGCCGACCTGTATATCTTCGACGACAGTTTTTCGGCCCTGGACTTTAAGACCGATGCGGCCCTGCGCCATGCGCTGCAGGACGAGACGCGCGACGCCGCGGTGCTCATCATCGCGCAGCGCATCTCGACGATTCTGCACGCCGACCAGATTGTCGTGCTCAAGGATGGCGAGGTCGTGGGCTTGGGCACGCACGAGGAACTTATAGAAACCTGCGAGGTGTACCGCGCCATCGCGGAATCGCAAATGAAGGGAGGTGAGTAGCATGACCGGGGAGCTCAAGAAACGCAGCGACGCTATCGATGCCGTCGTTGTGGACGCGGTCGAAGCGGTCGAGCAGGCTGCCGCGTCGACCGAGCTGGATGATGCCGCCAGGGCCGCGGCCGAGCGTGAGGCTCGCCGCCAAGCGCTGTACGAGGAAAACGAGCGTGCCGAGGACGAGCGTGCCCGCGCGGAAGCAGAGCGCATGCGCGATGTGGACGACGAGGATGAGGACGAGAAACCCCGCGATACCTGGGCGACGGTGCGCCGCTTGTGGGGCGAGGCCGCCGGCGACCATTGGCGCTTCTACATCGTGTTTGCGAGCATCGTGTTCTACGTCATCTTTAACACCGCCGCGCCGGCATATAGCGCTCATGTTATCGACGAGCTGTGGGGCCATATACAGGTGGCGTTTGCCAACAGAACCACCTTCAGCATCACCTGGGATCAATGCGGCAAGACCATCTTTGTCTACTTCTTGATCTGGACGGCCGCCGGGTCGTTCTATGCGTTGCAGAGCTTTTTGATGTCGAGTGTGGCCGAGCGACTCAACCTGCGTCTGCGCAACCGCATCGCGCAAAAGCTCAGCCGCCTGCCGCTCGCCTACTTTGACGCGCATCGCCCCGGCGAAGTGGTCAGCCGTGCGACCAACGACTTGGACAAGATGTCCGAGAGCATGCAGCGCGGATTGCTGCAGCTGCTGGTATCGATCGGTACCGTGACGGGCGCCATCATCATGATGTTCGTCTATAGCGTTAGGCTCACGTTGATCTTTTTGGGTTTTACGGCGGTATCGCTGCTGGTGACCAAGGTGGTTTCGCGCCGTACGCATGATGTGACGGGCGAGCGTCAGGAGTGGGTGTCCAAAATCACGAGCGCGGTCGAGGAAGGCTATTCGGGCCGTTTGGTGATTCGCGCGTTCAATCGCGAGCACCAGAGCTCTGCCGAAGTGCACGAAGCCTCGGGCGAGCTGGCCCGCGTGAGCGCCAAGGCCGACTTTATGATCAACGCCGTCGGACCCGCGGTCCGCTTTATCGGTCGCCTGGCGCAGATCGTGATTGCGCTCGTGGGCTGCAGCATGCTGGTTGCCGGCCGCATGACCGTCGGCGTGTTCCAGGCGTTCTTCCAGTTTATCTACGAGGCGTCCGAACCCATGACGCAGCTGTCGTTCACTTTCAACTCGCTGCAGAGCGCGCTAGCGAGTGCGGAGCGCGTGTTCGACCTGCTCGATGAGCCCGAGATGGAGGCCGATCCACTGCCGGACGAGGCCGCCAAGCTGTCGGGTCGCGTGGAGGGCCGTGTCACTTTTGAGCATGTGCGCTTTGGCTACACGCCCGAAAAGCCGCTCATGCGCGACGTGTCGTTTACCGCCGAACCGGGTCAGAAGATTGCGGTGGTGGGAACCACGGGTGCGGGTAAGACCACGCTCATCAACCTGCTCATGCGCTTCTACGAGATTGACGGCGGCCGCATTACGCTCGACGGTGTGGATACGCGCCTCATGAACCGCGGTGAGCTCCGTCAGCAGTTTGGCATGGTGCTGCAGGACGCCTGGCTGTTCGACGGCACGATTGCCGAAAACATCGCCTATGGCTGTCCCGAGGCAACGCGCGACGAGATCGTGGCTGCCGCCCGCGCCGCGCAGGTCGACTTCTTTGTGCGCACCATGCCGCAGGGTTATGACACGCGGGTGGCCAACGATGTCGAGAGCATTAGCCAGGGCCAGCGCCAGCTGCTGACCATCGCGCGCGTGCTGCTCAACAACCCGGCGATTCTCATCTTGGACGAGGCAACCTCAAGCGTGGACACGCGCACCGAGCTTGCCATCGGCCGCGCCATGGACGCGCTCATGCATGGGCGCACGAGCTTTGTGATCGCGCATCGCCTGTCGACGATCGTGGATGCCGACCTCATCCTGGTCATGGATCACGGCAACATTATCGAGCAGGGAACGCACAAGGAGCTGTTGGCTGCCGAGGGCGCCTACGCCGACCTCTATCTGAGCCAGTTCGCATAATGTGACAAAGGGACAGTCCCTTTGTCACATCACAAATAAGGCGCGCCGGGGATGGACTCCCTGGCGCGCCTTTTGCGTCGGTGCGATGTCGTTTTGTGCCGCTTGCGTTCCTAGCGCTCGTCCACGAGCTTGGCGACGAGGGCTTTGAGCTCGGCCACCTCTCGCTCGAGTTCCTTGACGCGGCGGGCATTCTCGGTGATGCCCTGGCGGTTGAGGGCACTCTGCTCGGCGGCATCGTCGGGCATATACTCGCGGTGCTGCTTGGCGTCGAAGCTTTCTTCGAACACGCGGCAGCCGTTGCGCTTGATGATGCGCCCGGGCACGCCCACGACGGTGCAGTTATCGGGTACGTCCTTGACGACGACCGAGTTGCCGCCGATTTTGACGTTGTTGCCGATGCGGATGTTGCCGAGCACCTTGGCGCCCGTGCCCACGGTGACGTTATTGCCCAGGGTGGGGTGGCGCTTGCCGGTCTCGTTACCGGTACCGCCGAGCGTGACGCCCTGGTAGAGCACGCAGTTGTCGCCCACAATGGTGGTCTCGCCGATGACGACGCCCATGGCGTGGTCGATAAAGAAGTGCTTGCCAATTTGCGCGGCGGGATGAATCTCGACGCCGGTGATGTGGCGGGTGATTTGTGAGAGCACACGGGCGAGCGAGCGATGACCATGCTCCCAGAGCCAGTGCTCGGGCACGTGATTCCACTTGGCGTGAAGACCGGGGTACGAAAGGAAAATGACCAGGCCGTTTTGCGCAGCGGGGTCCTGCGCCTGGACGGTCTTGATGTCCTCGCGAATGGTATTGATAAAGCTCACCGGCCGCCCTCCCTTAGCGCCATGGCAATGCGATTCAATAAAGTATAGCGATTCGCTAGGGATTAGGAAGAGCAATCTTTCACGGCTTTGCGTGACAGGTGTCAGTTATGCAAACTTGCTGGTAATGGAGTCATGCTTTTGTGCGGTCGTGTGCATGGTCGCGCCGCAACCGTATACTGGTCAACTTGGACGTATCCGCGCCCACAACTGAGAGGTTTTACTTCATGGGTTTCATCAATTTTATCGCCGAGCTGCTTAAGGATCCGCGTACCGCGATCGCCAGCTGGATCGCCGCCGGCCCGCTTATGGCCTATGGCTGCGTGTTCCTGATTATCTTTATCGAGACGGGCGTGGTGTTCTTCCCGTTCCTTCCCGGCGATTCGCTGCTGTTTGCCTCGGGCTTCTTTGCCCACAACGGCGGCTTTAATATCGTGGCGCTTTTGGCCACCGCATGGGCCGCAGCCATCCTGGGCGATCAGTGCAACTTTATGATCGGCCATTTCTTTGGCAAAAAGATCATTGCCTCGGGCAAGGTCAAGGCCATGACGCCCGAGCGCATCAAAAAGTCCGAGGACTTCTTGGATAAGTGGGGCCACCTGGCCATCTTCCTGGGCCGCTTCTTTCCGTTTATCCGCACCTTTGTGCCCTTTATCGCCGGCATGGGCGGCATGCACTGGCGCAACTTTGTCATTTTTAACGTGCTGGGCGGCATTACCTGGTCGACGCTCTTTACGCTGCTGGGCTACTTCTTTGGCGGCATTCCCTTTGTGCAGGAGCACTTTGAGCTGCTGATTATCGGCATCGTCGCCGTGTCGATCATCCCGACCGTGGTCGGTCTGGTTAAGGCAAAGCTGGGCAAAAAGAACGCGTAGATCGAGCCAGCGCGCAAACCGTGCAGTTGAGGCCCGTCACCGCTTACGGTGGCGGGCCTTTTTGCTTCGGTCAAATGAAAATACTTTACTTAGTTAAAGAAAAGCGTTTTATCAGACGCGTACGGGGAGTACAATCTCGTGCATGCGAATCGACGTGCCATCGGCTTTGATGCCGTTCGCGTGTCCCGTCCGGCTCTACGCTCCGGGCGTGCGACGTTGCGACGCGGTCGGCCTCGGTCCTTGCGTGCGGGTTCGCGAGTATGCAACTGTGTATGTAAGGAGCGACATATGACTGTCGAGAAGAAGGATATCGATTGGGGTAGCCTCGGCTTTGGCTACATGAAGACCGATTACAGTTACGAGGCTCATTGGAAGGATGGCGAGTGGGACGAGGGCGGCCTGACCACCGACCACACCCTGCATGTCTCCGAGTGCGGTGGCATCTTCCATTACTGCCAGGAGGTCTTTGAGGGCCTGAAGGCCTACACCGCCGAGGACGGTAGCATCGTCTGCTTCCGTCCCGACATGAACGCCGAGCGTATGTACAACTCTGCGCAGCGCCTCGAGATGCCCCCGTTCCCCAAGGACAAGTTCGTTGAGGCCGTCAAGCAGGTCGTTTCTGCCAACGCCGCCTGGGTTCCGCCCTTCGGTTCCGGCGCGACCCTGTACGTGCGTCCGTTTATGATCGGCTCCGGTGACGTGATTGGCGTGGCTCCCGCTCCTGAGTACACGTTCCGCATTCTCGTGACCCCGGTCGGTCCGTACTTTAAGGGTGGTCTCAAGCCCGTCAAGCTGCGCGTTTCCGAGTATGACCGCGCCGCACCGCACGGCACCGGCAACATCAAGGCCGGCCTGAACTACGCCATGTCCCTCAAGCCCACGATGGAGGCCCATCGCGAGGGCTATGCCGAGAACCTGTATCTCGACTCCGAGTCCCGCACCTATGTCGAGGAGACCGGTGGCGCCAACGTCCTGTTCGTGAAGGAGGATGGCACCCTCGTCGTTCCGCAGTCGCACACTGACTCCATCCTGCCCTCCATCACCCGTCGCTCGCTCGTTCAGGTTGCTCAGGACTTGGGCATAACCGTCGACCAGCGCCCCGTCGAGTGGGCCGAGGTCAAGGCCGGCACCTTTGTGGAGTGCGGCCTGTGCGGCACCGCCGCCGTCATCTCCCCGGTGGGCGAGATCGACAATAAGGTTTATGGTGCCGATGAGACCGTGACCTTCCCGGCTGGCTACACCGAGATCGGCCCTGTGATGAAGAAGCTCCGCGAGACCCTGACTGGTATCCAGTCTGGTGCTGTCGAGGATAAGCACAACTGGGTTTACACCGTGGCGTAAGCTGCCATAGCTGTTCGGCCCGAGGGCAACCTTCCTTTCCGGCGCGTCCTCGGACATGAAAGAACCTCCGCTGCGCACTTCGTGCGGCGGAGGTTCTTTCGTCCTGCGGAGTGCGCCGGAAAGGAAGGTTGCCCTCGGGCCTGCGTTACCTCGGCGCTGCCGTTACGGGCAATATAGATCTGAATTAAAGATGGTGCGCGGCCTTTTAGGCCGCGCTTTTGTTTTGGTTCGCGCCATGTGGGGGTGATGGCGACGTGCATTTTTGCGAGTATTCTGCAATCGAAGGCCCCTGCATACCGACCTCGGGCAAAAAATCGGGATTTCTCGATGTTTTCTACGAATGATGGGCGGGGTTATGGGCTGACAGCGGGTGATTTGCAGGGATATTCGCGGTCTTTGGCATTTATCGTAGCGCCCGAAGCTCTTGGTTATGTTGAATACTCCTAAAAATGCACGGCGCTTAGAGGGGGACCTTCGCGAAAAAGGAAACCGCCCCGTCGAAGTATGCGTTCGACGGGGCGGTTTATGCATTTGGCCGATTAAGGATGCGCTGTCAAACTACTAGAACTTGACGGTCGGTGCCTGGCGGGCTGCTTCGGCGGCCTCGAAGCCCTGGCGCTCCTTAAACTGGAAGATGCCGGCAAAGATGACAGCCGGGAACGTCTGAATGGCGTTGTTGTAGCTGAGCACGCAATCGTTGTAGCTCTGGCGTGCATAGCTAATCTTGTTCTCGGTATCCTCGAGCGATGCCTGCAGCTGCGTAAAGTTGGTGTTTGCCTTAAGATCGGGATAGGCTTCGGCCACGGCAAAGAGCTGGCGCAGCGCACCGGTCAGCACGTTGTCGGCTTCCATCTTGGCCTCGGGCGTGGTGGCCTTGACGGCGGTGTTACGCGCGCTGATCACGGCGGAGAGTGTCTCCTGCTCGTGCTTGGCGTAGCCCTTGACGGTCTCGACCAGGTTGGGGATCAGGTCGTTGCGGCGCTGCAGCTGCGTGTCGATGTTCTGCCACGCGTTGTCGATGCGGTTGCGCTTGGTGACCATGTTGTTGTAGATGCCGGCGATGGCGCAGACAATCGCAATGACAACAACGATGCCGATGATGACGGTAATCATGATGTCTCCGTTTCGAATGGCCGCGGCGGCATCCGCCAGCTGCCGTTGGTATAACGCTACTAGTATACCCGCAACGTTTTGCCGTGCCGAACTTTCCGGTAAGCGTTATGTTTTCGGTAAGGTCGACCGCTCAGCGAGGGCGGGGTACAGGTGTAAGATATGCGACAGATTACCGAGCGCTGTCTTTGCCCTGAGGATGCGATGCAGATGGACCTGCGCATTAAGAAAACCTATCGTGCCTTGTTCGACGCCTTTACCGAGCTCCTCGAAGAACATCGTTTTGAGGACCTTACGGTTGCCATGCTGTGCGAACGTGCCATGATTCGTCGCACGACGTTCTACAAGCACTTTCGCGATAAGAACGATTACTTTGCCTTTTATGTCGATGAGCTTATGTCGGGGCTGCCGCAAAAGCGGACCGGTAAGGGGAGTGCAGCGTCGGCCGACGACGTGCGCGTGCTTCGCCATGAGGTGTTTGCCGACGCCATGGACATGATTCTGGCGCATGAGCAGCTCATGGATAACATCCTGGAGAGCAGTATGTCGGGCATGCTGACCAGCATGATTTGCGACCGCATTGCCCATTCCATTCGCGAGCGCGTGATGAGCACGCTTGACGAGGGCGCCTTGGCCCCTGTGTCGCTCGAGACGACATCGGAGTTTATCGCCGGCGGCATTATTCGACTGTTCACAAAGTGGTGGGAATCGGGTCACGATCTTGAGAGTCGACCCGAGATTGCCGACGTGGTCGATGCGCTGTTTGAGCGGACCATGACGCCGGTGCATCACTAAGAGTGGCGGAGAGAGGGGGATTCGAACCCCCGGAACGCTCTCGCGCTCAACGGTTTTCAAGACCGCCGCATTCAACCGCTCTGCCATCTCTCCGTGAGTCGTAATGATAGCATCGTTTTGAATTTGCAACAGGGAAGGCGAACGATGACGATCACCGAAATCGACGAGAAGTTCATGCGCGAGGCGCTGGCTGAGGCGCGCGCTGCCGCGGCGGTGGGCGAGGTGCCCATTGGTGCCGTGGTGGTGTGCGCGGGCGAGATCGTCGCGCGGACGCACAATCGTCGCGAGCTCGATCAAGACCCTTCGGCGCATGCTGAGTTTGCGGCGTTGTGTGCCGCCGCTCGGACGCTCGGCCGTTGGCGCCTTTCCGACTGCACCGTCTATGTGACGCTCGAGCCCTGCTGCATGTGCGCGGGCCTTATGGTCAACGCGCGCGTGGGGCGCTGCGTGTATGGCGCGAGCGACGCCAAGGCGGGCGCGTTGGGATCCCTATACGATTTGAATGCCGACTCGCGCCTGAATCATCGGTTTAATGTGACCGCCGGCGTGCTGGCAGACGAGTGTCGTGAGGTGTTGAGCAGCTATTTTAGTGGGCTGCGTGGCACCGATGGTACTGGCTGCGGTTGTGGGGTCGATCTTGAGGCACATGCCGCTCATGCCGAGGCGTTCGCGTGTGCCAAAGATATTGCCGTTGAGGCGCTCAACTTTGGTCCTGCGTGCCGCCGGCCCCGCCGTGTGCTGCTGGCGATCGACTCCTTTAAGGGTAGTGTTTCGAGTGCGCAGGCAGAGGCGGCGGTTGCCGAAGGCGTACGACGCGTTTGGCCCGATGCCGAGGTGCGCACATTGCCGCTGGCAGATGGTGGTGAGGGAACGCTCGATGCCGTTGCCGCCTGCGGTGGCGAGCTTGTGACCTGCGAGGTGGCAGGTCCCTTGGGCAAGCGTGTGCCTGCCCGGATGCTGGTTGATGTCGAGCGCGAGTCCGCGGTCATCGAGATGGCCGAAGCCGCGGGCATCGGGTACTCGCCTTGCACGGAGTCGTCGGCGCTGGCTGCTACAACCTATGGCGTGGGCGAGCTCATACTCCGCGCGGTTCGCGCGGGGACGAAGACTCTATATATAGGACTGGGCGGCAGTGCCACCAACGACGGCGGCGCTGGCATGCTACAGGCGTTGGGCGCGCGTCTTGTCGACGACCGTGGCTGCGATATCGCGCCGGGGCTCGCGGGCCTTGAGCAAGTGGCCGGTGTTGATCTGGTGCCGGCGGTGCGGGCGTTGGATGGCGTGCGCATCGTCGTGCTTTCCGATGTCGAGAATCCGCTTGTGGGGCGCCGTGGGGCGCTGACGGTGTTCGGCGGGCAGAAGGGCCTGCCGACGGGTGACGCCGAGGTGCTGCGCAAGTACGACAGTTGGATGGTCGGCTACGGCCGCCTGCTCGATGCGGCGATTGCCGAGGCGCGGGCTCAAGGGTTGTTGCGCGTGTCCGAAGGCGCACGGACATTTGGCTCGGTGCTCGGCGTGCCCGGTGCCGGTGCCGCCGGCGGCCTGGGTGCCGCGCTGCTGGCGCTCGGCGCGGGGCTGCGTTCGGGCGTGGAGACGGTGCTCGATCTGATTGGGTTTGACGAGCGCGTGCGCGATGTCGACCTGGTCATAACGGGCGAGGGCAATATGGACGAGCAATCCGCCGCCGGCAAAGCGCCGGTGGGTGTGGCCCGCCGCGCCAAGCGATATGGCAAGCCGGTGGTCGCTGTCGTGGGCGGTCGTGCCGACAACCTGGATGCGGTGTACGAGCAGGGTATCGACTTGGTGCTTCCCGTCTGCCGAAAGCCTATGCCCCTCGACCAGGCGCTCGATCCGCGGGAAGCCACAGTCAATCTCATCTGCGCCGGCGAAGCCGCCGCCCAAGCCTACGACTTCGCCCGCATCTAAAACGCATCCCTCGATAAGTTGCGGTGGAATAGTTCCTGTTTTTGCGGCCTGAGCAGCCAAACAAGAACTATTCCACCGCAACTTCGACCAGTCATTTTGGGACGGGCTGTTTTAGCTACCTTGTGTGGCGCGAATGGTTCGATTTTGGGCCTGAGTTGCAACCTGATGGGGAATTTCGGGTCACTCAAATTGCTACACTTTTAAGTATATAGCGATGACCCGCCTTGCGTTTCTGCGCGGGGGGGGCGTATATTTGCATCGATGGGGACGACGACACACATATAGCGAGCCACTGCTTGCCGTCCTCATGGATTGGGGAGGGCCTTCATGAATCGCTTGTGTGCGAGAGTTCGAGAAATACTGGAGCCTTTTGGCACAAAAACCAATACTGCCAAGCGTGCTCTGAGGGTTTTGACCGTCCCGCTGGCGGCGTGCGCGCTCATGTTTGGCGCGACGAGTGCGTCGGCTGCCGTGAGCGACCATACCGTGCAGACGGTGAATCCTACCGGCACCACGGTTAACCTGTTCGACTACTGGGTTGTCGATGGCGATAACGATAGCTCGAAGAACATAAACAACGACAACAAGAATAACAACACCGGTATCAATAAAGACCATCAGCTCAAGTTCAATGGTGGCGCCGGCACGGGCATTAACAAGTGGACGGGCAAGAGCACCACCGGTGGCTTTGGGCGCCTTCCATTTGTGAAGAACACACTGGTAAAGGGCTATCCGGAGATCAAAAATGGCACCTACCAGGGCGTTAACTACACCGATGAGTCGCTCGATTACCTCTTTAACAGCGCCAGCCAGGAAAATGGCCAGCAGAGCGGCAAGGACGTTTACAACAATGTGCAGGGCCTCTTCCAGCTCAAGGATGGTTACTACGTCTACGACTCGTACGGCTCTAACGGCAACTACGCTGTGTATAACTCCACGACCAATTCCTTTGACGTCTACGATAAAGCGGGCGTATATAAGGGCGATACGAGTAGTGAAACCAATCTGGGTCAGTTCTTCCCCTTTGACTCTGCAAGCAAGGTTTTTGATGAGAACGGCAACAACCTCTCCCCTAAAAAGATCGTTGATGGAAGCACGGATCTCAACCATCACTTTGGCATGTCCATGACTACGGAGTTTGTCCAGCCTAACGGTGGTAAGACCACCAAAAACGAGGATATGATCTTTAAGTTTTCGGGCGATGATGACGTCTGGGTCTACATCGACGACGTACTCGTGGGCGATCTGGGTGGTATTCACGAGAAGGCAACGCTTGATATCAACTTTGCTACCGGCGAAGTGAAAGTCGGTCATATTGACGGTGCGGATGGAGACGAGCAGGAAATCGAAAAAACCACCATCAAGGCAAAGTTCGACGCCGCCGGTGCAGATACCACCAACTTCTCCGGCAGCACCTTCCGTGACAGCACCAAGCACACGCTGAGCTTCTTTTATCTGGAGCGCGGCGCGGGCGCATCGAACATGTCACTCAAGTTCAACCTCACCACCCTGCCGTCGTCCGAGGTCGAGAAGGTCAACCAGAACGGCGAGGCTGTCCAGGGCGCAACCTTCGCTTTGTATCAGTCGGATGCCGACTGGAATGAGCAGGGTGAGGCCATCGCTCAGGGCACGACGGGCGCCAATGGCCAGCTGGTGCTTCGGATGAAGTCGGACGGTTCCGTGCTCTCGTTTGATAACCAGCATGCCGATGGGCACGACTACTTTGTACTCAAAGAGGAAGGCCTGCCCGAGGGATATCGCTCGAGTCTGACCTCGTCGACCACCGCAACGCCAGGCGAGTTGCATCTGCAGTACAAGCAGGCCGCGGCGAGTGGCACGGGCGGCGTGGTTGTTGCCCCGGAAACAACGGTCACCACAGCCGACGGCAAACAATGGACGGGTAGTCGTATGTGGCTCAACGGTGGCTATCTGGCCGCCAAGGAGACCATCTCCCTGTCCAAAGAGACGGTAGACAATAAGGGCCACGCCATTAGCTCGGGTACGACCTTTGCCGTCGTGCTCAAGCTCACCGGTGCGGGCGAGGACCACACAAGCGAAGACGCATGGACGGCGGTCACGGGCAATCCGCTCGATGGCTACAAACTGTGCTCCAAACACGGCATTGCCGGTGCCGTCGAGGCTGCCCAATCGGCCGACACGAGTGTCTTTGCCGTCAACACCAAGGGCGATTACGAGGTGACGGTCAGGTCGCTGCCCGGCGATATCGAGAAGTACGCCGCCATGTTACAGGATAAGTCTCAGTCCGAATATACCGTGGCGGCGTATCACACCACGGCGTCGTCTCTGGCAGAGGCAACCACGGAGAACACCTCCATGGTTCAATACCAGTCGATAAACAGGCAGTTCTCAACCGTGATCCACCTTACGAACGTTCAGAACCGTCTGTTTGTGCAGAAGGTCGATGACTTGGGCAAGCCCGTGAACAGTGCGACGTTTGAGCTGTACCAAGCCAAAGACGTTACCGGCGATAGCCCTAAAACCTATGCCATTAAATCGGGTGCCGAGCCGTATGACACCGTGCAGGCAAACGGCATGACCTATCCGTATGACATTGAGGGCGCCGCATGCTTCCCGCTCGATTCGACAAAGCATAAGCCCCTTATCAAGGGTACGTACTACCTGCGCGAATCGATGAGCCCGGATGGCTACGAGATAAATTCCACCATCACCAAGGTGATCGTGGACGATTCGGGTGTGTACGTAGATGCCGGCGAGAAGAACGACGGCGTGCGCAGCATGAGCGGCCCGGGCTCGCTCATTGCCTCGCTGGCACAGTTTGGCTCTCCCGACTCGATCGATAACACGCTTACGCACATTAAGGGCAAGCTGCAGAGCGCGACTAATACAGATGACAAGGGTAACCTGGCGTGGGCCCAGACGAGCACTGCCAAGGGAGTGACGCCAACTCTTGCGGACGGCCTCATGCACATGCGCTACGAGGAGAAGACGCAAGGCACCAAGACCGTTCTGCGTTATGTCGAGGACAAGGGCGTCCGCGACGGCCAGCTGGCGACGATCTTTGCCGACACGGGTATCAACCGCATGGCCCTCTATCAAGATGATGATGTCACCAATGGCACCGATCTGGGCACGCTCCAGCTCAATCATCTCTTTACCACGGCGACGGCCGTGCAGTATACCGACCGTCGCGTGGCGCGTCTGCAAGTGACCAAGACCGTGACGGCAGACGATGGCCTCACCGCGCCTACCAAGGATGCGAAGGGCGAAGACCTGACCTTTACATTTAAGTTCACCCTGCCGGAGTCCCAGAAGGGCTACGAGGCGCATGTGTTCGATGCGAACGGCGAGGCCGTGGGCAACTCCTTTACACTCAAGAACGGCGGCACCCATTCCATTAAGGCCGGCGAGACCATCCGCGTATACGACCTTAAGAAGGATGACAAGTATAGCGTGAGCGAGCTCACCACCAAGGGCGAGGAGTCCAACGGCAACGTGCTGGCGAGCATCGTTAACACCGTGACCGGCTCTGCCGATGAGTCGGTGCTTCCGGCTGGCTTTAGGCTCGTGAGCCGCAGGGCCGGCGGCGAGGAGCAGTCCGGAACCGGCAACACCATCGAGGGCACGATCGCGGCGCTCGTGGGCGGAAACATTCCCGCGAGCAACAAGCTCGAGTTCACCAACAACTACAGCGCCAGCTCGGTAACGCTCGATGCCCAGAGTGGCCTGAGCGCCAAGAAGGTGCTCGAGGGTCGCGAATGGGCCGATGGCGATACCTTTACCGCGCAGCTTACAGCCGAGGACGGCGTCCCCATGCCCTACGGTGCCAAGAGCAAGGTGTCGACGGTCGAGTTCACCCGGACGGAAACGGTTGGCGACATCACCTATAAGAAGGCAACGTTTGGCGACATCACCTATACCAAGCCTGGCACGTACACCTATACCATCTCGGAGGTTATCCCCGGTTCCGATGCCGGGGCGGACGGCATAAGCTATTCTGCCGCCTCCTATACCGCTGAGGTTGTGGTGGTGGATAACGGTGCCGGCGCTCTGGTCGTTACGAGCGTGAAGGTGATGCAGGTGCGTGATGACGTGGGCGCCGAGACTAAGAAGGAGGTTACCGATAAGGTAGCTACCTTCACCAATCGCTACGATGAGCATGAGAAGGACATCATCATCCATGCCCAAAAGAAACTGACCGACAACGCCGGAACGTTCCCGCTTGCCCAGAACGCCTTTAGCTTTAAGCTCGAGGGCGTTGGCGGATATGCGGATGCTAGTGCAGTGTTTAGTCCCGATACGGTCGACACGAGCGTGACGGCCCCCATGCCTCAGGGCGCCAAGAACAACACCGCGACCGTGGGCAACAACGCCAAAGACGGTACGGTGGAGTGGCCGGCGATCTCCTATACCGCCAAGCCGGATGCGGGACGCGCCTACGTGTACAAGCTCACTGAGGACTCCGGCAATGTTGTGGGCATGACCTACGACGGGTCGGTCTATTACGCTGTGGTGCGCAACGCCAAAAAGGGTGCCGGCATCGAAACCTCGATCGAGTACTACAAGACCGCGGCAAACGGCTCGGTAGAGCAGCTGAAAACGAACGTCACGCCTTCCTTTACCAATAAATATAGTGTGGAGCCCACGAGTGCGACCCTGCAGGGCCAAAAGACCGTGAGCGGTCGCGACTGGAGCCTGGGCGAGAGCTACACCTTTAACCTTGCCGCCGCTACGGACGACGCCAGCGTGACTGGTCTGGACAAGACCACTGCGCAGGCAGTGGCGGACGGGGCTGTCGCTATTAACGCCAGCCAGGCTACCGTCACCGCGCCCGAGTCGGGACGCGTGGCATCGTTTGCCTTTGGCACCGAAGCCGCTCCGGCCGTGACGTTCAAGCGCGCGGGCACCTTTAGCTTCAATATCACCGAAGACACCGCGCAGGACGGTCAGGCGGGCATGTCTATGGACAAGCACACCGCCCGCGCGACCGTTGTGGTGACCGATCTTGACGGGTCGGGCGGCCACACGGGCAAGCTGCACGCGAGCGTGACCTATGCCAACACCGGAGCCTCCGACGCGGACAAGGCCATAACCGACAAGGCTGCCTTTACCAACGCATACCATGCGACGGGCGCCTTTGGCGGCGTGACGGTGAGCAAGACCCTCATGGGCCGTACCTCGACTGACGGCCAGTTTACCTTTAGCGTGACGGGCCTTTGGTACAACGGCATCCAGACCACGGTCGATGGCGCCGAGGCCAACCTTTCCAATAAGGCGGCGGGCGCCGGTGTGTCCGGCACCGTGGTAGGCACGCGCGGGGCAGAGAAGCTCTTTGCCCGCGAGCTCACGGAGCGGGATCTGGGACATACGTTTGCCTATCGCATCCGCGAGAACCAGCCTGCGGCTGCCGGCTACACCTATGACACCGGCTACACCGGCGACGCCATCGTGCTCGTTAAAGTCCTTGCGCGCGACATCGACCCCGCCAAGCTCTATACCGTGACGACCGTGCTCAAGGGCGCAGGTGTGACGGCGCTGCTGGGCGATGGTGCCGATGCGAGCGCGTTGACGGACGATAAAATTGCCGAGCTCAAGGAAGACAAGAACACATACGTGCAGCAGTATGATGCCAGCAATGCCGGAACCATGACGCCTTCCGTCTCGTTTGTGAACCGTTATACGGCAAGCCTCGACTATGGCACCGCTGGCGGCCTGCAGATTGAGAAGACGCTGACGTATCCCAAGGACGCGACGGTGTTCGGCTCGCCCAAGAGCACGTTCCGCTATATCGTCAAGCCTGCCGACGAGACATCTGCCAAGAAGGTCGGTATTACCATGGACGGCAAGGTCTTTGAGACCGCAAACGTCGAGGCCAATACCCCCAAGACCGTGAGCTTGGTACCCGAGGGCGGGCTGACCTTCACTCAGAATGACGCCGGCAAGACGTTTACCTATACCGTGGCCGAGATTGACGACAAGGCGACGGGCTATACGTACGACAAGACGGTCCATACGGTTAAGGCTGTCGTGGCGGACAACGGCGACGGCACGCTCAAGGTCACGACATCGGTAAGCAAGACGGTTGATGGCAAGGACGAGCTCGAGGGCCAGTGGATCTATCCGTCGGATGCGACGTCCACCGGTGCCGCGACGGTCAAATTCAAGAACACCTATACGGTCACCGATGCGGCGACCTACACTCCGTCCGTGACCAAGGTGGTTGCCGGCCGCGATGCTGAGGACAAGTTCACCTTTACCATGACCGCGGCTGACGATGTTACCCGGGCTGCCATCGACGGCAAGCTCATCACCGGATCTTCGATGAGTGCGGACAACGGCTATGCCGAGCAGAGGCAAACGAGGGACAAGCTTGCCGACGGCGCGCACGATAAGATTGACTTCTCGACGCTTACCTTCAACAAGCCGGGCACGTATACATTCGCCATTAACGAGGTGGCTCCGAACAGCGGCCTTGGCGAGTGGAAGTATGACCAGCACGTCTATACCGTGACGGTTACCGTAACCGATGAGGGCGGTAAGCTCGTCGCGCGCCCCGATGGTACGACCGGTGCGAGCGGCTTCGTCTTCACCAACAGCTACCAAACTTCGACGAGCTACGAGCTCCAGGGCGGCCTGGAGATCGTCAAGACGCTCAAGGGCAAGGATCTGCATGCCGGCATGTTTGGCTTTACGGTGACGGGCGTAGGC
This sequence comes from uncultured Collinsella sp., assembly GCA_934654795.1. Classification (GTDB taxonomy): domain Bacteria; phylum Actinomycetota; class Coriobacteriia; order Coriobacteriales; family Coriobacteriaceae; genus Collinsella. The sequence continues at coordinate 4,876 of CAKUGT010000006.1, read as the reverse complement.
GATGCCTCAACCGCAAAGCTCAAGGCACTGCTGCGCGCGGACAAGGATAAGGGCGAGCTTGCCGTTACCAACGATGAGCCCCAGGCCGACGGTGCATCTCATACCGGTATTTTGGGCGGCCTGACCTTTACAACGAACGACGTGGATAAGACGTTCACCTACAAGGTTGTCGAGAATAAGGGCAACAAGGACGGCTATAAATACGATTCCACCTATTGGACGGTTGCGATTGCGGTTAACAAGCGCACCGATGGCTCGGGCTCGCTCTATACTGTGACTACCGTCAAGCACTTTGCTGCCGATGGGACTGAGCTTTCTAAGGATGAAAAGAACTCCGTGGACGGTCCTGTCGAGGCTCGGGTATCCTTCACCAACAGCTATGCCGCGTCCGGAACATTCGACGGTCTTACTGCCGAGAAGGTAATGGACTCCGGCGACAAGATCAAGGCGGGTCAGTATGCGTTTGACCTGTATGCGGAGAAAGCCGACGGCTCGCTTAAACCGATTGATGAGGGCACGACCCAGGCGAGCGAGAGCGATACCGCAACGGTCAACTTTGGTACGGTCACCTTTAAGCTCGGCGGCGATACCAGCACACCTGAAGAGAAGACGGTCAATCTTGCCGACGAAGTGGCAAATGGCTTTGCCGACAAGCGCCACAATGCCGACCACACCACTACCTACAGCTTTAACCTGGTGGCAAAGGAGCGCTTGGCCAACCTGCCAGATGGCGTTCGTCCCGTGGATACGTCCGCGACGTGCCGTGTGCTGCTCGAGGTGACCGACGACAACAACGGTAACCTTACGTCCAAGGTGACCTATCGCGATGGTACCGAGGACGGCAAGATCGTCTTCCACAACACACGCGATAAGGTCAAGACGATCGGCACGGTCGCGGAGCCCAGCGTGGATATCGACGGGCAGCTGCTCTCCGTGGGTGACTCCTATGTCTACACCATCAACTGGGTTAACAACGAGGCCGATGATAGTGGCACTGCCAACTTGACCGTGACCGACAAGCTGCCTGCCGGCGTTGTGTTCGAGGCCTTTGAGGGCGAGAACGCCGATAAGGGCGCCGCGGACGGCCAGTTGCTCACGTGGAGCCTGGGCAAGCAGCCTGCGGGCAGCCACGGTTCGGTGCGCGTGCGCGTCAAGATTACCGAGGACGCTGTGAAGGATGTCCAGGGCGCTGTCGGCACCATCAAGAACACCGCCACCGTTACGGTCGGCAAAAAGAGCTATACCGGCACCACGACCAACTACGTGCCCAAGAAGTCCGAGAGCGATGCTCAGGATTCGACGGGGTCGGGTGTGGCGCTGGGCGATGAGCTCACCTATACCATCGGCTACAAGAACACCGAGAACGCGCCGGCAACGGTGACGATTACCGATACCGTTCCCGCGGGGACCGAGTTCGTGGAGTTCGCGGGCGACCATGCGAACGCTGGCTCCAAGGACAAAGACGGCAACCTCACCTGGACGCTGACGGATGTTCCCGCCGGCGAGGAGGGCACGGTCCAGTTTAAGGTCCGTGTGACCGAGGATGCATTTAAGAGCGGCGGCGCTTCGGATGACATCTCCAACCAGGCGTCGGTGAAGGTCGGCAACAACCCTGCCGTCAAGACCAACACCACCACCGATGAGGTCTCTGACGGCCGCCTGACGCTGAGCAAGACGGTCACGGCCGCCGAAGGCATCACCGCACCCAACAAGGAATTCACCTTTAAGGTGCTGCTCTACCAGGCCGATGGCACAACGCCTCTGACCGGCACCTTTGCGTACACCGGTCGTCCCAGCGGAACCAACGGCACCTATGTAAGCGGACAGATCAAGAGCGGTGACACCATCGCGCTTAAGGCCGGTGGCTCCGTGACGGTTACCGTGCCCGTGGGCGCGCACTACGAGGTGCAGGAGCTCGACTCCAAGGGCAGCCTCATGACGAGCGAGGACGGCTTTGCGGTTGCCGACAAGACGAACACCCAGGCGGGTACCGTCGGACAGGCGACGCAGGTCGGATTCACCAACATCTATAGCGTGGAGTCCACGAAGGTGGAGAACGCCTTTAAGGTCCAAAAGAAGATCTCCGGACGCAACTGGACGACGTCGGATGCCTTTACCATGACGCTGACCGCCGAGGGCGAGGCACCCATGCCCAAGGGCGCCAAGGATGGCGTGTCGACGATCACGCTGAACAGGGACGCCCAGGTTGGCAACTTCGGAACCATCGAGTACGCCAAGCCCGGCACCTATACCTATATGATTGCCGAGCAGGCGGGTGACGAGACGGCGCTCACCTTCTCGAAGGCCACCTATCATGCCACCGTCACGGTGACTGACGACGGCGCCGGCAAGCTGTCTGCCAAGACTAAGATTGCGCAGCTGACCGACGATGCCGGTAATGCTGCCGAGCGTACGGTCGAGGCGGCGGTCTTTACCAACACCGCTAAGAACGGCAGTCTCACCGTCAAGAAGACGGTCGTCGGCGGCGACAGCCAGCGCGAGTTCGGCTTCACGGTCGCGCTGGCCGACGGGGACGGCGAGCTCGTCTCCGGCACCTTCGGCAAGGGTGGGGACGCCGTGGAGTTCGCGGACGGCAAGGCGACCTTCAAGCTCAAGCACGGCGGGGAGAAGACCATCACCGGCCTGCCCGTGGGCGCAAACTACACCGTGACCGAGGACGCCGCCGAGGGCTACACGACTACGGTTGACGGGGCCGACGGCTCCAAGGCCGAGGGCACCGTGACCGAGGCCGGCGCGACCGTCGCGTTCACCAACACGTACGGTACGGCCACCGAGGGCAGGGACGTCTCCACCGCGGGGCTCTTCACCAAGACGCTCAAGGGCCGCGACTGGGCGGAGGGCGACAGCTTCCAGTTCACGCTCACGGGCGAGGACAGCGCGCCCATGCCCGAGGGCTCCGTTGACGGCTCCAAGACCGTCAGCGTGACGGCCGCCGGGACCAAGGCGGGCGAAAAGGTCGCCTTCGACTTCGGCCCCATCCGCTATACGCTCGACGACATCAAGGACGCCGGGTTCGCGGAGGTCGGCGGCAAGCGCGTGCGCGCCAAGACCTTCACCTACACGGTGCGCGAGGTCAGGCCCGCTGACGGCACGGCCATCGCTGGCGTGGCCTACGACGGCCATGCCGCCACGATGACGGTGACCGTGACCGACGACGGCTCCGGCAACCTCACGGCCTCGACGCCCGCGATCGCGCAGGCGAGCGGCGGCGACTTCGTCAACACCTACACGACCGGGCTGGACTACTCGGCCCGCGCGGGCGTGCGCCTGTCCAAGACGCTCACCGGCCGCGCGATGGAGGCAGGACAGTTCGCCTTCACCGTGACCGCCGACGACGAGACGGCCGCCAGGCTCGGCCTTGAGACCGGCAAGGACGCCTACACGGTGACCGCGGCCGGTGACGGACGGGCCGACTTCATCGACCTCATCGGCGGCGCCGCAAAGGGCGACGTGAAGTTCACCGACGCCGACGCGGGCAAGACCTACAGCTTCACCGTCACCGAGACCAAGACCGGCGGCTACGGCTACGCCAACGACACCGAGCCGCGCACGGTGACCATCGCGCCCGCCTACGATGCCGCGACGGGCAGGCTCACGGTCACGACCACGGTCGCCAGGGACGGCGTCGAGGTCGCCCACAGCGAGGTCTCGACGGCAGACGACGCCACGGTGCCGCCCGCGCCCGTGACGGTCGCGTTCCAGAACTCCTACGATGCCACCGGCACGCTCGGGGGCGAGGGCGGTGTGGCCATCAGCGCCACCAAGACGCTGACGGGTCGCGCCGCGGCGGCGGGCGAGTTCTCGTTCTCCGTCCGCGATGCGCACGGCAACGCGGTCGCGACCGCATCCAACCGGGCCTCCGACGACGGCGAGGCCGCGGAGCTCACGTTCTCGCCCATCGCCTACACCATCGGCTCGCTCGAGCAGATGGTGGCGGACGGTACCGCCACCAGGGCCGCCGACGGCTCCTGGACCATCCCCTATACCGTTTCCGAGGACACGGCGGCGCTGCCCGCCGGCGTGACGGCGACCGCCTCGAGCTTCGACATCACCGTCAAGGTGACCGATAACGGCAAGGGTGGGCTGGATGTTGCCGTGACCTATCCCAAGGGCTGCGACGGCACACTGTCGTTCGTGAACGGCTACGGCACCAACGAGGCGACGGTCGACCTCGCGGGCACCAAGACGCTGGCGCTCGGCCAGGCCGGACTCGGCATGACGCAGGCTGACATCGCGGGCAAGTACACCTTCAAGATTGCACCGCTGGACGGCGCGCCCGCACCGGTCGACGCCTCCGGCAAGACGGTGACCGAGGCGACCAACGACGCCGCCGGCAACGTCGAGCTGGGCCACGTCACGTTCAAGCGGCCGAGTGACCTCGGCGATGCCGCGATCGACGGCGACGGCCTGCGCTCCAAGACGTTCGCCTACCGGGTGAGCGAGTCCGGCTCGGTCGACGGCGTGGTCAACGACGCGGTGACGTCTAGGACCTTCACGGTCAAGGTCGTCGAGAATACCGCCGCGGGCACGATCGCCGCGGAGGTCCTGCCCGCCGAGGGCACGCCCCAGGGCAAGGGCGCATTCGAGTTCACCAACACCTACGGCGTGGACCCGACGCCGAGCTCCGTCACCGACCAGATCAAGGTGAGCAAGAAGCTCAAGGGCCGCGACCTGGCCGAGGGCGAGTTCGAGTTCCAGCTGATCGAGATTGCCGCCGACGGCAGCGAGAGCGTCGCGGCGACGGGCAGGAACGCCGCCGACGGAACGGTCGCGCTCAGCCCGGTCACCTACACCGCGCCCGGCACGCACAGCTACGAGCTGCGCGAGGTCACCGGCACGGCGGGCGGCGTGACCT